>NZ_JBIBAK010000004.1:0-684401 GCF_042899865.1 Streptomyces sp. NPDC013157
GCAGGCCGACGTGCTGGCCTTCACCTCCTTTCCGCGCGAGATCTGGCGGCAGATCTGGTCCAACAATCCGCAGGAACGGCTGAACAAGGAGATCAAGCGTCGCACCGACGTGGTCGGCATCTTCCCCGACCGCACCGCGCTGATCCGCCTGGTCGGCGCGGTTCTGGCCGAGCAGAACGACGAGTGGACCGAGGCCCGCCGTTACATGGGACTCGACCTGCTGGCCAAGGCCCGCCTCCACCCGATCGAGTCAGAAACCGACGACGCCGTCATGCCCACCGAACTCACCGCATAGCCTCAAACAAGAGATCACCGAGTGGCCGTCGATACACCACTCCAGCGGACGTGACCTGGCCAACTCTCAGACCACACAGAGCGGTCAGCGCCTCAGCAAGCACGAGCACGCGACCCTGCATCCTGAGGTCGTCCACGGATGCAGCGTGCTTGGCGGGCGCCCCCGGCGACTGTCGCACGGCATGCGAACGAGGAGATGCGGAATCCGGGCCGGCTCGGCATCACCCCGGGGGGACTGCAGGTAAGGGACACGTCCCCACGTCGCAGTCGGGCGTCAGGTGGGGCTGTCGTACAGTTCGTGACGGAGGCCCCGAGCGGTGTGTGCCAGGGCGCTCAGGAGATCTTGCAGAGCGTCATCGCGCGCTTGTCGACCTCGCCCGGAGATCCGAGGACGGAGTCGCTGCCCACGTAGACGGTGTCCCAGGGTGAGGTTCCGGCCGGGCAGTTGCCGGCGCTGAGGAGCAGTCCGCCGGAGAGGTCTCAGCCCAGTGCGCTCGCGTCCGGCAGTCGCTGGGTGGCCGGCTCAGCGGAAGCGCCGGGCTCTCCCTGGTCACCTTTGGCGCCGCGCTCGCCTTGCGGTCCTTGCTCACCCTGAGGCCCCCGGAGTCCTTCCGGTCCTGCCGGGCCTCGAGCGCCGGCGGGGCCCGTTCCGACGAAGTAGGCGCAGGCCACTGCTCCCGCTGCGCCGGAGAGGGCGACAACGGCTGCGGTGGCGGCGATGCCTATCGCTACGTGACGGTGGTTCGGTCTCATGCGTTTTCCTTCGGGTCAGAGGCGCTGGTAGCGCTGTATGCCGCGAACGTGCGGGCCTGTTCGGTCTTGCGGACCTGTCCCAGCTCGATGGGGCGTAGGACGTGGGGTCGGCCGACGTGTTTGAGGATGGCGCCGAAGTACGGTACGGGCGTGTGCTCGTAGGCGACTACGAGGGAGGAGAGCAGCACCCCGTAGGCGGGCGGGCTGTCAACGGCTATGAGGATCGCCTCTCTGGCACTGTCGGAGAGGTCCGATGGCTTGAGCCCGGCGGCAGCTGCGAGAGTGTGCCAGCCCACACAGACCTGGCGCTGGGCAGCGTCGACAAGCGCCCGCCGTACGGCTACGACCACAGCCGCCTTGGTGGTCCCGAGCTGGCCCCAGCGCACGTGGTCCTTCTTGGCCGCCGGAACGGCACTGCCACTTTGAACGGCGAGCACGGACTCACCGACGACGACCTCCGTAACTGGCGTCCCCAGGCTGCAACCCGAGGCCGTCGCCCTGCCCTGAAGAAGTAGTCGTAAACGACTCGGCGTTGTGCCCGCACGCCGATGCCGAGTCTGCTGGACGAGGGGCCTCCGGGTGCGTGTGCGGGTGGCCTCCGGTCGGCACGCGCAGCACCGCCCAGATGGTCTTGCCGGGGGCGGTCGGGCGAGGGGTGACGCCCCAGTCATCCGCGAGCGCGGCGACGAGGTGGAGGCCGCGGCCGGACTCGGACAGGGAGTCGGGGGTCGGGGGAGTGGACGGGGGCTGCTTCTCGGCTCGGGTGTCGGTTACCTCGATGCGGAAGGTGCCCTCGGTCAGGGTGAGTTGGAGGTGGAAGTCCCGGCCGGGGACGTGTCCGTGGCGTACGGCGTTGGCGCTGAGTTCGGCCGTGATGAGGGTGAGCATCTCGTTGGCCGGAGTCGTGTACGGGTGGCCCCAGTCGTTCAGGCGGTGTGAGACCAGTCGGCGGGCGAGGCGGGCACCGCGTGGGGTCGAGCTGAAGCGCATGGTGAACTCGCGCTCGGGTGCGAGGCGCTCTGGCATATGCCTATTCGGGGGAGTTGCTGACTTCATGGGGTAAACGGTCGCTGACCCTGCGTAGCGTTGACCAGGAGCGACGTGCTGACGGGTGCCTGCTGTACACGTGGGCGGTGCGCTTGTATGCGGCGCGGAGCGTGACGGTTACCTGGCACCGTGCGTTGGGTGAAGTCCGGTGACTGTGGCGGTCGTACGGGAGGAGCTGCGGCGTGGACGACGAGGTTCAGCAGCCGGAGTATGAGGTCGGGACAGGCATGTTGTGCGTGTTCGGGCGGCAGTTGAAGCTGTTCCGGGAGCGGGCGGAGATGGACCGTGCGAAGCTCGGGTCGCTGACCGGGTACTCGGTCTCGACGATCGCGGCGTTCGAGCAGGGAAGACGTATTCCGCCGCCGAGATTCATCGACCAGGCGGATGAAGTGCTGAAAGCGGGCGGGGTGTTGGGCGCGAGTAAGGAGGAGGTGGCGCGGGCTCAGTATCCGTCGTTCTTTCGGGACGCGGCGCGGTTGGAGGCGGAGGCCGTTGAGCTGCATCTGTATGCGAACCAGGCAGTGCCCGGGCTTTTACAGACGGAGGAGTATGCGCGCGCCATCTTCATGATGATGCGGCCGCCCATGGATGACGACCTGATCGAACAGCGAGTGTCCGCGCGCCTGGCTCGGCAGGAGATCTTGTCTGGCCGTGATGCACCGCTCGCCAGTTTTGTCATTGATGAGGCGGTGCTGAAGCGTCCTATCGGAGGGCGGGAAGTCCTGCGTGGCCAGCTAGAGCACATCCTTCTGACGGGGGAGCGGCGGAACATCGAGATCCAGGTGATGCCGCTTGACCGCGAGGAGAACGCTGGTATGGCTGGTCCCTTCACCTTGATCGAGACGAAGGAAGGGCGGAGGATCGCGTACGCCGAGGTACAGAACGTGAGCCGTCTGCAGACGGAGCGGGAACGGGTCCGTGCGTTGGAGGCCAAGTACGGGATCCTCCGGGCACAAGCCCTGACTCCTCGTGAATCATTGGCGTACGTAGAGAAGTTGCTGGGAGAGCCATGAACGAGCACGTACATCAGCACCCCATAGACCAGTTGACATGGCGCAGAAGCAGCTACAGCAGCGAGGAAGGCGGCGAATGCGTCGAGGTCGCCGCCCGCCTCGGCACGGTCCACGTCCGCGACTCAAAGGACACAACCCGTGCCGCACTGGCCGTAGACCCCTCAGCCTGGACCGCGTTCGTCGAGTTCGCGGCCCTCTGACAGGGGCAGGGCCCTGGGCAGGCGTGTGCGTGCGCGGGGCCCTGTTCACGTCCTGACGGGGGCCGGAGCCCACCCATCGTGCCGTCTGGACGGCACGCCTCGGGTATGTGGGGCTTACGACCCGGTTCCTCGGGTACGTGATCAACTGACGACCCAAGGCTCTGACCTTTCCGTCTTCGACGGAGATGCCTTCGTAGGCGTCGTTGACGCTCTGCCTGCTCGTGATAGGTACTGCGCCCCGGGCGCACGCCCACAACGTGGTCAGCGCGCGTTCAACGCTTGGTGGGCCGAGTTGGTGACAGTGTGTGCGTCGGCCCCCAGTCGCTCCGTGACGGAGGCGTCGGTCAACAACGTCTTGGTGCTGCGGTCTGCGACGGCTGATGCAGCGCCACATGGCTCGGTTCCTGTCGGTTGCCGACCGTACCGGCCGTCCTCCGTCGGCCCGGCCCCCAGCGGCAACGCGGTCGCAGCCGAACGCAAGGTCAACCGACTGTCGCTGTGAGACGACGATGCCGGGCGCCCCTGCCCGGCCAGGGCCCCCATCCCGAAGTAGGGCAGCTTTCATGAACACATAAGCTTCACATAGCACCCATGCTCTCCACTGCTTCTTCATGTCTCTCGGGGGAACGATCTCTGTGCTCAACCGGAAATACTTCGGCGCGCTTGGCGCGGCTGCCATGTCCGTGGCGCTCGCTGCCTGCGGCAGTACCACCACGCCCACGGCTGCGAAGCCTTCCGCGTCGAACAGCTCCGCCGTGTCCAGCCCGGCATCCTCTTCTCCGACTCCCGAGGCAGCACTCCTCACAAAGACCCAGCTCACGTCCGCTCTGCTGCCGCTGTCCCAGATGCCTGCCGGCTGGTCGACCGACAGCAGCACCAGCACAGGCGACAAGACCTTCTGCGACTACCGTCAGCCGCACAAGGCGCAGATTCAGGTCTCCCGCACCTTCCAGAAGGGCGGAGGGTTCACCGCCACGATTGCCACTGCCGGGATTCGGCAGTACGCGAGCGCGAGCGACGCCGCCGAGTCGTTCACCGCGATGGAGAAGGCGCTCGAGACCTGTCACCAGGAGACCTACCAGGGGTCGGTGCTGAAGTACTCGCCGATGAGCGTGGACAAGCTAGGTGACCGGTCCCTGGGTGTACGCATCGACAGCGACGGCACCACGTTGCTTCAGCAGTTCACCCTCGACGGGCCCACCCTGATCAACGTGGGCACCGGCGGCCTCACGGACGCGGATGCCGACACTGCCACCAAGCTTCTGCGCGATCAGGTCGACCGGTACGAGGCCGCAGCCCGTAAGTAGGGCAGGCCGCGCGAGCCCAGCCGGGGAGTCGGTAGTCCGGCCGGCCGGCGCAGACGCACCTCTGCCTGGCAGTTACGGGCGGGTCTCCGCAGGGCGCATCCCGTGGCGACCCCGATGACACAGGGGCTTCCTCCGCTCAGTCGGCCTGCGAAAACGGCATTTGGCGAATCTCTGGAAGCGGCAACGCGGTCCAGTAGGCGGCAGCGCCGTCGGCATCACTCGACGGAGTTTGAAGCAACTTCGGCGTTCGCTGCGGGTCGCGGGCGTGATGGCGGTCAGCTGCGGGTCGCGGGCGTGATGGCGGTCAGCTGCGGCAGCGAAGAGGACGGTGGGCTGCTTTCGCTGCCGTCGGAATGTTCCGGTCTCCTCGGCCCCGATCACACGGTGACGCTCGGCGCCGGGCACAACCACGCCTGGGCGCTGTACCTCCTGGGCCGTTTCGGCGAGGCCGACGAGGAGATCCGGGTGGTCGCCGACGCCTATGTGCGGCGCTTCGGCCCCGAGTACCCGATCGTGCTCGCGGCCCGGCATTTCTTCTCCCGGACCCGGTCCGCGCTCGGCCACCTGGATGTGGGGGTCGAGCTGATGACCGACGTCGTCGCACGGCGGGAACGCGGGCTGGGTCCCGAACACCCCTTCACGGTCGCGAGCCGTCGGCTGCTGGACGAGTACCGATCGGGTCAGTGACACCCGCCGCAACCGTCTGGCGGATGACGGCGGACACGTGACGGCGCCCACCGGATCGCCGTCGGTGTGGTCCTGGCTGGATGAACTCGATGCCGAGGTCCCGGCAGAGGCGGAGCGGACCGTCCAGGGCGAGCACGGCAGCGCGTTCGAACCGAGCCCTGCAGAGCCGTTGGCGTGCAGGTGACGTCGGGATGGCGGACGTGTGAACGGGTGGCTGCGGCTGCGTAGGTTGTTCAGGGCTCGCCAAAGGGATGTCCAGGGTTGGCAAAAGGGATCTTGCCCCCTCCTTCACGTGGCGCTTACAACTTGTCGCCGCAGCCTGTGTGTTCACGGCCACGTCCGGATGCCCCCGGCTGTCTCTGTTTCCTGGCGGTGCGTTCGTGAAGGTCGGTGGGTGGGGTGCGTCCGCTGTCGCGGTGGCGTGTATGGCTGGCCGTGGTGCCGTTGCTGGTGTCCTTCTGGGCTCAGGAGGGCGGCGCGGCCTACGCGGCGACGCGGCCGTCCGTCTCCCTGGGGGCCGGACTGGACCAGGTCTGGAAGTGGCTGTCGGGCTCCGACGGTCCGGGCCCGGGGTCGAAGACCGGCTCGGCGCGTGACGTGCGTGCCGCGAAGAGCGGTCGCGGACGGCCCGCGGGGAAGGCGCCGGGCAAGGGCAAGGGGCAGTTGGCCGCCTGGAAGGCGCCGAGCACTCGAGCCGAGAAGGAACGTTCCGGCAGGGCAGCCGTGGGCTTCGACCCGAAGACGAGCAAGCGCGTCGCCGCCAAGTCCGGCGCGCAGTTCGACTACTTCCAGAACACCGACGGGTCCTTCACCCGGAAGATGTCGCAGTCCCGGATCAACTACAAGGACGACACGGGGACGTGGAAGTCCATCGACACCCGGGTGGCGAAGGGCGGCGACGGCCGCTGGCACGAGAAGGCGAACTCCCTCGGCGTGTCCTTCGCGCCCGCCACGGCAACGGCGGGTTCCGTACGGCAGTCCGCACTGCGGGGGAGTGGCACGGGCTCGGTTGTGCCCGCCGCCCTGAGCTGGAAGACCACGTCCGCCGTCCAGGCCGACGACCCGACGGCCACCCCCAGTCCGACCCCCAGCCCCACCGTCAGCTCCGGCACCTCGGCCCAGGCCGACCTGGCCACGCTGACCATCTCCGACTCGGAGTCGGTGTCCTGGTCGTTGGCCGGTGCCAATGCCGTGTCCGGCACCGCCTCCGGCTCCTCCGTCGAGTACGACGGCGTCCTCACCGACACGAACCTCGTGCTCGCGCCGACCGCGGACGGTGTCAAGGAGTCCCTCGTGCTGACCTCGGCGAACGCGCCGACCAGCTGGGTCTTCCCGATGTCCCTGAAGGGCCTGACGCTGACCACCGCAGCCGACGGCACGGTGGAGCTGGTGGACGGCAGCGGCACGGTCGCCGCGGCGCTGCCCCAGCCGTTCGCCCGGGACTCCTACGTCGACCCGGCCACCGGGGAGTCCCACGACAACTGGGGCATGACGTACAGCGTCACCGACGTCGACGGCACCCCGGCTGTGAAGATGTCGCTGGACGCCTCCTGGCTGTCCGGCTCCGACATCGCCTTCCCGGTGACCGTCGACCCGACCATGACCGTGACGACCGCGGGCCAGACCCTCACGACGTACGTCTACTACCCGAACACCGCCGACTACTCGTCGGACACGACCATGCGGGTCGGCACCCCGGACGGCGGCGCCTACATCGGCCAGGCGTTCATGAAGTTCCTGGGGCTGCCGGACACCGACGGCTACCACATCACCGCCGCCTCCCTGCACCTGTTCGACGTGTGGGCGTACACGTGCAGTTCCGCCACCTCGTACAACGTCATGCCGATCACGCAGCAGTGGTGGGTGACCGGCAGCAAGTCGTGGTCGGACCGGCCGGCGACCGCCGCGTCCATAGGCACCTGGTCGGGCACCGTCTCCGACACGGTTTGCGGGAACACCTCCGTCTCCACCGGCACCGGCCAGTGGCAGACCACCGACCTGGACACGGACTGGTTCCAGAAGGTGGCCCTCGGCGAGACCAGCAACTACGGCCTGTCCGTGTTCTCCTCGGGGACCAACTCCAACCAGTGGAAGAAGTTCGACTCCTCTCAGGTCGACTCCCACGCGCCGTACATCACGGTGACCTACAGCAAGAACTCCGCGCCGGACATCGAACGCACCAACCCCGCGGCCGGCTTCGTCTCGCCGTCGCTGCGCCCGCAGCTGCAGGCCAAGGCCGTCGACCCGGACACCTTCCCCAACTCCTCCCTCAAGTACGACTTCGCCGTCTACAACTCGGCGGGCAAGCAGATCGACACCTCCGGCTGGCAGACCTCGGCCAAGTGGACCGTTCCGTCGGGAGACCTGGACTGGTCGACGTCGTACTACTGGACCGTCTCCGCCAACGACGGCTGGTCGACGACCACGAGCGGCAGCAGAGCCCTGTCCACCCTGGTCGCCCAACCCCTGGTCGCCTCACGTCTGGCGCAGAACGGCGGGCACGGCTACGACGAGGAGGCCGGCAACTTCACCACCTCCGCCACCGACGCCGACGTGTCCACCGTCGGCCCGGACCTGCAGGTGACCCGCTCCTACAACTCCCTGGACACCAGCACCGCCGGGGCGTTCGGTGCGGGCTGGTCGGCGCTCGCCGACATGCGCGCGGTGATGGACGACGACGGTTCCAAGAGCGTGGTGATCACGGATGACGGCGGCAAGCAGCAGCGCTGGGGCTATTCGACGTCCGGCTACACCCCGCCCACCGGCACCTACGGCACCTTCAAGGCGCTCTCGGCGGGCTACTCGCTGACGGAGACCTCGGGAACGACCTACACCTTCGACACTTCGGGCGGCACCAACATCTGGTTGCTGTCGGGGATCAAGACGCACGCAGGGCTGACCGAGTCGCTCACCTACGACACCTCGTACCGGCTGAGCACCATCAAGAACAACGTCTCCGCCCGCACTCTCTACTTCACCTGGTCCAAGCCGTCCGGCGCCGCCCACTACCACGTGCACACGGTCACGACCGACGCGGCGACCAGCGGTGACACCAGCACCGCCGCCCTGTGGACGTACGGCTACACCGGCGACCAGCTCACCTCCGTGTGCCCGCCCGCCACCTCGGCTCCGTCGACCGCGTCGACCTCCTGCTACGCGTACACCTACGAGTCCGGCTCCAACTACCCGGCCGCCGCCCTGGACGCGAACCCGAGCGGCTACTGGCGCCTCGACGAGGCGTCCGGAAGCACCACGGCCGCTTCCTCGGTCCTGGCCAACGAACAGACGGACGCGGGCAGTTACAAGACCGCCACGCTTGGCGGCACCACCGGGCCGCTCACCGGATCCTCGGCGACAGCCGCGACCCTGGCGGGCAGCGGATACGTCAAGGTTCCGGCCGGGCTGCTGCACGCCAGCACCACCCGCGCGGTGTCCCTGTGGTTCAAGACGTCCAAGAAGGGCGTCCTGATCGGCGACCAGTCCACGTCGGTCGCCGGCGCCACGGCGGCCTCCGGCACCTGGACGCCGGTGCTGTACGTGGGCTCGGACGGCAAGCTGCGCGGCCACTGGTGGAGCGTGAGCGGCTCCGGCAGCTCCGACTTCGGCTCCACCGGCACCGTCACGGACAACACCTGGCACCACGCCGTGCTCAGCTCGGACGGCAGCACCCAGACCCTTTACCTGGACGGCACCAAGCAGGACACCTTCTCCGGCACCCCCGACGACCAGTCCAACGTCGACACCTACATCGGCGCCGGGTTCGCGGACTCCTGGATCGACTCCCCGGGTGCCGTCAGCTACTTCACCGGCTCCATCTCGGACGTCTCCTTCTACAGCCACCCGCTCACCGCTTCCCAGGCGGACGACCTCTACGCGGCGGGCACGACCAGCGCGGCCCTGCTGACCAAGGAGGTGAGCCCCGCCGGGCGCACCACCGCGGCCGTCTCCTACGACACCGATGCCGACCGCCTGACACAGGTCACCGACGAGCACGGCGGCACCTGGAAGCTCGGCGCCCCCACCGTGGCCGGTTCCAGCGCGGTCTTCCGCGGCTCGGTCCTGGGCGCGGACCCGGCCGGGTACTGGCAGCTCGGCGACGACAGCGACGACGGTTCGGCGGCCTACGCGGACGACGAGGTCGACGGCGGCGACGGCACCTTCAACAACGTCACCCTGGGGGTGAGCGGCCCGTTCAGCGCCAAGGACAGCACCGCGAACACCGCCGCCTCCTTCGACGGTACCGACTCCTACGTCTCCGTTCCCGCCGACCTGCTGCACACCGACACCAAGCGCAGCATCGGCATCTGGTTCAAGACCTCCACCGCCGGCGTGCTCATCGGTGACCAGTCGACCGCCATCGACGGGGCCACCTCGGCCTCCGGCACCTGGACACCGGTGCTGTACGTGGGCTCCGACGGCAAGCTGCACGGCCACTGGTGGAGCGTGAGCGGCTCCGGCGGCGCCGCCTTCGGCTCCACCGGCACGGTCACCGACAACGCCTGGCACTACGCGGTGCTCAGCTGCGACGTAGACAGCCAGGCGCTGTTCCTGGACGGCACCAAGCAGGACACCTTCTCCGGCACCCCCGCCGACCAGTCCAACACCCTCACCTACATCGGCGCGGGCTTCGCCAAGAGCTGGCTCGACTCGCCCGGTGACGTCAGCTACTTCAAGGGATCCATCGCCGAGGTCGCCTTCTACGGCCACAACCTGACCTCCGCCCAGGTCGCCACCCAGTGGAACGCCTACAAGCAGGCGGGCGGCGCCGTCGCCACCGAGTCCGTGGCCGTCACCGACCCCGGGAACAACACCCTCAGCAGCACCTACGACCTGTCCGACGGCGGCCGGATCCTCACCGACACCGACGGGACGGGCGCCACCACCTCCTACGGCTACGACACCTCGGGCTTCGTGTACACCACGACCGACGGCAACGGTGACGTGACCACCACCGGTCACAACTCCCGCGGTGACGTGGTCTCCCGGACCACGTGCCAGGACCAGTCGGCCGCCAAGTGCTCGACGTCGTACTTCACGTACTACCTCAACACCTCCTCCGACACGGATCCGCGCAACGACCAGCTGCTGACCTCCTCCGACGGCCGCTCGGCCGGCTCGACGGACACCACCTACCAGACCGTCAACAGCTATGACACCAACGGCAATCTGCTCACCACCACGACACCGGCGGTCACCGGCCACAGCGCGGGCCTGACGACGAAGAAGACGTACACGACGTCCACCACGGCCGGCTACGTCTCCGGCACGGTCGCCCCGGCGGGCCTGCTCGCCTCGACCACCACGCCGGGAGGCGCGACCACCTCGTACGTCTACTACGCGAACGGCGACCTCGCCCAGGCGACCTCGCCGCTCGGCCTGGTCACCCGGTACACGTACGACGCCGTCGGCCGCGTCCTGACCAGGACCGAGATCTCCGACACCTATCCGGCGGGCCTGGTCACCCGTTACACCTACGACCCGCTGGGCCGCGTCCTCACCGAACTCGACCCCGGCACCACGAACGCCGTCCGGGCGAACGTCGTCCACACGGCCCTGACGACCAGGACCTACGACGCCGACGGCAACACCCTCACCAGCACGGTCTCCGACACCACCGGCGGCGACACGGCCCGGAGCACGAGCACGGTCTACAACGACTTCGGCGAACCGAAGACCGTCACGGACCCCGAACAGCAGACCACCGCCTTCACCTACGACTCCTACGGCAACAAGCAGACGGAGACCGACGCCGACGGCCAGTCCTACGCCTTCACCTACGACGCCGACGGCAACCCGCTGACGACGACCCTCACCAACTACACGGGCTCGTCAGCCACTCCTGACACCTCCGCCGCCAAGCTCCTGGAACAGCGGACGTACGACGGTGCCGGCCGCCTGCACACCCTCACCGACGGCATCGGCGTCACCACGACGTACGCCTACTACGACAACGGCCTGACGAAGCAGATCACCCGCACCGGCTCCGCCGGCACCAGCTACGTCGACGAGCAGGACTCCTACGACGACGCGGGCAACCTCACCGCGAAGACCACCGCCAACGGCACACTCACCACGACCTACACCGTCGACGCCGCCGACCGCACCACGGGCACCACCGAGGACCCGAACGCCCTCGACCGGTCGACCACGTACACCTTCGACGCGGACTCGCGCGTCCTGACGTCCACCCAGACCGACGCGGCCGGCGACCCGGCGCAGAAGTGGACTCACACCTACGACGCGGCCGGTGACACCCTGTCCTCCGCGCAGTACGTCTCCAGCTCTCTCACTCTCACCACCAGCGCCACCTACGACGAGCGCGGCCTGCAGGTCACCTCGACCGACCCCGAGCAGCAGGTCACCCGCTACGCCAACGACGAGGCCGGCCGGCTGACCACGACCACCAGCCCGGCGATCACCGTCACCGCGCCCGGCACCGGCGCCACGGACACCGAGTACCCGGTCACCCTCGACGGCTACGACACCTTCGGCGACCGCACCGAGGCCGAGGACGCGGACGGCCACATCACCGCCACCGCCTACGACCGGGACGGCCGCAAGACCGGCACCACCCTGCCGTCGTACAACGGCACCTCGGCCACCACCGCCTGGACCTACGACGCCGCCGGCGACGTCCTCACCGAGACCGATGCCAAGGGCGAGACCGACTACGCCTACGACCAGCTCGGTGACCTGGTCAAGCAGACGAACCCGGCCATCGACATCTCCGGCACCGCCACCCGGGGCACCTTCACCTACTCCTACGACCTGGCCGGCGACCGGCTGACCGAGACCTCGCCCTACGGCTCGGTCACCCACCACGGCTACGACGACCTCGGCCGCGCGAGCAGCGACTGGGTGTACGTCTACACCTCGACCACCGCCCAGACGAAACAGGAGACCGACACCGCCTACAACACGGCCGGTCAGGTCTCGCAGACCGCCTCGGTCAGCGGAGTCACGGCCAAGTACACGTACGACGCGCTGGGCCGTACCCACACGGCGGCCGACACCACCGGCGACACCACGACGTACAGCTACGACCTGCGTGACGACGTCATCAAGACCGTCCTGCCGGACCAGAGCGTCCAGACCGCGACCTACGACGCGGCCGGCCGCGAGACCGCGACCGCGAACCAGACGCCGGCCGGCACGGTGCTGTCGTCGACGTCGGCTACGTACACGAACGACGGCCGGCTCCAGACGGCCACCGATGCCCGTCAGCACACCACGAGCTACGAGTACGACGCCGTCGGCGACCTGACGAAGCAGACGGAGCCGGTCACCGACAGCACCAGCATCGTCACCAGGTTCGGCTACGACACGGCCGGCCACCAGACCGCCTACACCGACGGCAACGGCGACACCACCTATTACAGGTACAACTCGCTGAGCCTGCCGGCGAGCAAGGAGGTCCCGGCGGTCACCGGCTACACGAGCGACGCCGACCGGACCACGTCCTACACCTACGACGAACGCGGCCGCCTCGTCACCCAGACCGACCCGGGCGGTGTCACCCTCACCAACACCTACGACGCCCTGGACGACCTGACCGCACAGACCGGCACCGGCGCCGACGCGAGCACCGCCGACCGCCACTTCGCCTACTCACTGAACGGCCACCTGGTGGCCTCGGCCGTCGGCGGCACCTGGGAGTACTACGACACCAACGCGCTCGGCGACGTCCTCACCACATCGGGCCAGGCGGGCAACTCGTCCTTCACCTACAACGCCGACGAGAACCCGGCCACCCGCACCGACGCCTCCGGCACGAGCAGCTACACCTACGACACCGACGGCCGTCTGAACACCGACAGGGACGCGGCGACCGGCACCACCCTCACCTACCAGTACAACTCCCTCTCCCAGCCGAAGTCGGTGACCTACGGCACCTCGGGCGACGCCCGCAACTACGGCTACGACGCCCTGCACCGCCTCACCTCCGACACCCTCACCACCGCCACCGGCACCACCGTGGCCTCGGTCGGCTACGACTGGGACAAGAACGACAACCTGACGTCCAAGACCACCACGGGACTCCAGGGCGCCGCGGCGAACTCGTACACCTACGACTACGCCGACCGCCTCACGTCCTGGACGTCCGGCGCCACGACCACCGGATACACCTACGACGGCGACGGCAACCGCCTGACGGCGGGTGCCAAGACCTACACCTACAACGCCCGGGACCAGCTGACCTCCGACGGAACGCTCGACTACAGCTACACGGCACGCGGCACCCTCGCCGCCAAGGGCTCCACGCCATACACCTTCGACGCCTACGGCCAGCAGGCCACCGCCGGAGCCACGGCCTACACCTACGACGCACTGGGCCGTGCCATGACCGACGGCTCGACCGCACTCACCTACTCCGGCACCGACAACACGGTCGCCTCCGACGGCACGACCACCTACAGCCGCGACCCCTCGGGCGCCCTCACCGGCGAGTCCTCGGCGGCCGGTGCCACCCTGGCCTGGACCGACCTGCACACGGACGTCATCGGCCAGTTCACGGCGACGGGCAGTACGCTGACCGGCTCTGCGAGCTACGACCCGTGGGGCACGACCACCGCCTCCACCCTGACCGGCAGCGTGGGCTACCAGAGCGAGTACACCGACCCGGCGACAGGCAACGTCAACATGCACGCCCGCTGGTACAGCCCGAGCACAGGCGGCTTCAACTCCGCGGACACGTTCGACAATCCGGCGGTCGGAGACAGCACCAACGCGAACGACTACGCGTACGCGAACGACACACCGCTCACCGGGACGGATCCGAGCGGACACTGCTTCTGGGACGCGTGCATCGGAGAAGCGGAGGGCGCCTACCTCCTGGGCTCGGCCCTGATCGGCGCCTGCATCGCGTACTGCTCCAGCCTGTCCAACAGCATCTCGGACGCGTGGAACTCAGTGTCCAGCTGGGGAAGTTCCGGCTCCACCACGCACAGCCACTCCCACGCCGCCAGCTCCAGCTCCAGCTCCAGCGCCACCCACGTCGCGTCCGGAGAGTGCGTCGACTACTGGTCGATGGCCTGCGAGACCCGTTACAGCAGGCCCTCGCACAGCAGCGGCCGCTCCTCCTCGGGATCCGGCTCCGGGGGCGGCGGCTCCAGCGGCGGCACCTGCTACTACTGCGGCGGCGGGGGCAGCGGCGTCAGCGCCGCGGAACAGGCGGCCGCTGCGGCCAAGGCGGCCGCGGCAGCGGCAGCCGCCGCCGCGGCGCGCCGCGCGGCGATCCGTGCCCACGCCATCAAGATCACCGCGTCCATCGGCAAGTCCACGCTGAAGGTCCACTCGATCTCAGCCGCCGCCGAGCCGCCGACTGTGAGGATCAACATCGGCAACTCGGTGCGCAACGCCGCTTCCGCCGTCGCCGCCGGACTCACCACTGCCGCCGTTTGCGTGGTCACCGGCGCCTGCGCGCCCCACGACGACGACTCCGAATCCACCTGCACACGAGACGGCCAAGGCTGGAACGACCCGATGGACACGGACCCGGCGCACGGAAACCGAGCACAGGGCGTGACGGCCTGCCTGAACAGTCAGTTCCTGGAGGAAAACCCCGGTTCCCACACCCAGACGGACGTCCGGCCGCCGGGTTACACCTGGGCACAGCACTACGCGCGGCACCTGAAGGCGAACCCTTCCCGCGTCGTCAACAACTGCCACCTGCTCGGCAGGCAACTCGGCGGCTCCGGAACGGACCTGAGGAATCTCGCGACATGCGGTGTGGACGCGAACACCTATCCGCCGCGGGGAGGCCTCGGAGCCATGGACAACATGGTCCAGTTCGAAGACCGCGTAGCAGGCGAGGTGGCGGAAGGCGACACCGTCCTGTACCGCGTGGTGCCCGTCTACGCCGGCGACCGGGTCGTTCCCAAGGCCTTCGTCATGACCGCCACCTCCTGGGACGCCGACGGAAACCCTCTGGGCACCCAGCGCCGCGACGTGCCCAACCTCATGAACACCCGTTCCGGCTGGAAGAATCTCGGCACGGTGGTGGACAGTCGCACCGGAGAGGATGTCCCGACACCATGACCATGCATGAGGCTGTCGAACGGCTGCGGGAGATCATGCCTCCGCCGTCACACGGTGACATCGTCGACTGGGACGCGGTCCACGCCCAGTGCGGCCTTCGTTTCCCACAGGACTACCGCGCTTTCGTCTCCGTCTACGGGGGTGGCACCCTTGACGACTACCTGGGGATCTCCACCCCGCCCACGGGCGACTCGTTCTACGGGGATCTGCTCGACGACCTTGAGTCACCGACCGGGGAGGGCTCGGAGCCTCCCTACCCGTACCCTCCCTACCCCGGCCCTGAGAAACTGATCCGCTGGGCGTCCGATCCGGATGGCGACGACGCTTTCTGGGTGCTCAGGAGCGAGGATCCGGATCAGTGGTCCGTCGCTGTGAAGAACCACCAGGCCAGGTCGTGGTCGTCGTTCGACGGAGGCATGACGGAATTCCTCTTGGCGGTCATCACCGGCCGGCATCCGAGCCCGTTCTCCGCCGCGGATTTCCCCTCGCGCCGGCCTCTGTACAGAAACTGGCGTGATGAGGACGAGTGACGTGCTGCGGGCCGGAAGCGTGCGGGCGCTACCAGTCGACTACCGCGACTCTGTCGCGACGTACGGTAGGGGGACTGCCAGTGGCTCGGCAGGCGTCCGCACGCCGTCCTTCGGTGGCTGCCCGTACGAGGATCACCCGCTCTTCGGAGCTGCCACAGAAAGTCGTCACCGGCCTCGCCCGAAGCTCAGGTCGGCACCCCACCCGCGGGCGGCCGCTCACAGGGGAACGGCCGCGTCCGCCTCTGAGACCGAGGAATGAGCGTACCGATGACATCGTGTGTCTCACGGCGGAGGCTTGGGGCCCTGCTGGGTGTGGGTGCCGCCCTGGCGGCGGGTGTTTCGGTGTGGTTCCTGCGTGCCACCCCGGAGGCCGGTGCGCACGCGCCGGAGCCGGTGTCGCACGTCGACACCGCGACCCGGGACTGCCTTCTGACGTCGACGGACGGGGACCCGACGGGCACATGGGCGGCGATGCGGAAGATGGTCGCGGCGAGTGGTTCGAACACCGTCGTCCAGCGTTACCGCCTGCCGGCCGGTGCGGACGCCGTCGCCTACGTCAACACACTCGTGCGGCTTCGCTGCTCGACCGTCGTCACCACGGGCACCGCTGCTCGCTCGGCTGTCGCCGCCCGCCTCGCGTCGGGGGTGAGCCCGCATGTCCGCTTCGTGGTGATCTCCGACCGGCCGCTGCGCGGGACGACGCATCTGGACCCGGACGCGGTGAGCGCGCGGAGCCTCTCCGGCGCGGTGGCCGGGTGACAGGTGGCTGCGCCCGGGAGAGAACCTCATCCTGGCCGATTGGCGGGTGGCCTGTGAGAACGTCGGCGAGAACCTCGCCCTGCCCGATGCGGACCGCCGGGCCGCACGCGGGCTGAAGCTCTCCGCCGCTCTCCCGGAACGACTCGCCGTAACCACGGGGGCGGCCCGCTTGGCCGACTTCGAGAGCGCCCGCTCGGTGCTCTACGTTTGCGCCCCGGGGTACAGCCCGACTCGTCTGCCGCCACCTGCGGCTTTGCCCCGCAAAGTCCCTGAGAAGTCCCTGGACCGGGGCGCAGAGCCTGGTGAGGTCTTGGCCCGGTGGGATTCCCGGGTGGGATTACGCTGCCTCGGAGTCGGCCGTCGTGTCGGCTCGCCCGGCCCATGCGGCGCAGGCGCGCATCTCACCCCGTCCCGACCGGGAAAACGGCGGTGTTGCCGTGTCAGGTTCAAGCGCGCGACGTCGTGCCGCGCCGGGTGACGCCCACCGGGATCAGTGCGCCGAGCACGACCGCGACCGCACCCGCCGTGAACGCGCGCGGCAGTATCCAGGTGATCGGTCAGCAGGCCGCCGGTGAAGGAGCCCAGCGCGAGGAACGACTGCGAGGCGGTGACGAGCAGCGCCAGGGCGGCGTCGGAGGTCTCGGGAAAGAGTCGCATGACGCGTGTCTGCCCGATCAGGGGAACTGCTCCGAAGGCCGCGCCCCACAGCAGCACCAGGACGATGACGGCGGGCGCCGCGGCCGGGACCACGGATGGCACGGCACGGTCCCCGGGCCCGGCGCGTCAGTCGCGGTCGGGTAACGCCGCGAGAACGCCCAGCACGGTCTCGGTGATCTCCGCCAGCTGGGCCAGCTGTGCGGGGGTGAGGTGGTCGAGGAAGAAACGGCGGACGTCGTCCACGTGGCGCGGCGCCGCCGCCGCCATGACCTCGTAGCCGGCCGGTGTCACGCTCACGTACACCCCGCGGCGGTCGTAGGCGCACGTCTCGCGCGCGACCAGACCGCGCCTCGCCATCCGCGCCATGTGGTGGGACACCCTGCTCTTCTCCCACCCCAGCTCCTTGGCGAGTTCCAGGACACGGAGCCTGCCGCCGGGGACCCGGGTCAGCTCGGCGAGCATCGTGTAGTCGGCGGCGGACAGTCCGTACTCGCTCTGCAGGGGCTGCCCGGTACGCGTGACCAGACGTTCGAGGACGCCCAGCAGACCCCGCCATGCCTGTTCTTCGTCCGCCGTCAGCCAGCGGGGTGGTTCAGCGGCCATGGCACCCCCACGTCACGTTGATATGTCACATACCTGCTCGCCTGGACGGCGGCCCGAACGCCCCGGCCGGAGGTGGCGGGGCCGGGGCGGAGTGCCACGGCCCCGTTGCCTCGCGGGGTCCGGCCGGGCTACACCTGCTTGGCGCCGCCGTCCACGAAGATCTCGGTGCCGGTGATGAAGCTGGACTGGTCCGTCGCCAGGAACAGTGCGAGGGCGGCGACCTCCTCCGGCTGGCCGACGCGGCCGAGGGGGACGGTGCCGGCGAGGGTCTCCCGCAGCTGTGCGGCGCCTTCCTCGTCCGCGGCGAGACCGTTGAGGCCGGGGGTGACGATGGGGCCGGGCGAGATGGTGTTGACGCGGATGCCGCGCCCGCTGAGCTCGTTGGCCCAGGTGCGGGAGAAGGAGCGGATGGCGGCCTTGGAGGCGCCGTAGACACCGAAGGCCGGGTCGCCGGAGACACCGGCGATGGAGCCCGTGAGGATGACGGAGGCGCCGTCCACCAGGTGGGGGAGCGCCTTCTGCACGGTGAAGACGGTGCCCTTCACGTTGCTGTCGAAGGTCGTGTCGTAGTGCTCCTCGGTGACCTGTTCGAGGGGGGCGAACCCGCCGCCGCCGGCGTTGGCGAACAGGACGTCGATCCGGTGCCCGGCGTCGGCGACGGTGGCGTAGAGCCGGTCGAGGTCGGCCAGGTCCGAGCTGTCGGCCTGTACCGGGGTGACGTTGCCGCCGATCTCCTCGGCGGCCTGGTCGAGGGCCTCCTTGCGGCGGCCCGTGATGTAGACGTGGGCGCCCTCCTGCGCGAAGCGGTGAGCTGTGGCCAGCCCGATGCCGCTGGTGCCGCCGGTGATGACGACCGTTTTGCCGTCCAGCTGTCCCATGATGTCTCTCCTGTGTTCGCGGCGGCCCGGCCGGTCGCCGGTCCGTTCGACTTTCAATCACCCTAGGAGCAGGAAGATGACGTGTCAACCATCAAGATGAAGTGTCATCTATCTCGGGTCTCGGGGCCGATGTCGATGTCTGATGGGGTGGCGTGATGCCTGTGGGGTGGGTGGGGGGAGGCGACTCGTCCGGCGGAGCCCGCTGACGGTCGCACCGCACGGGGGGCCGCCGCGGCCCCCCGTCCGTCACCGCCAGCCGAGTTCCGGCGCGACGTGCGTCAGGATGCTGTCGAGGACATGCGCGTTGTAGTCGACGCCGAGCTGGTTGGGCACCGTGAGCAGCAGTGTGTCGGCGGCGGTGACGGCCTCGTCCTCGGCGAGCTGCTTGACGAGCACGTCGGGCTCGGCGGCGTAGGACCGGCCGAAGATGCTGCGTGTGCCGGGATCGATGTAGCCGATCTGGTCCGTCGAGTCGCGGTCCCGGCCGAAGTACGCGCGGTCCCGCTCGTCGACGAGCGGGAAGATGCTGCGGCTGACCGACACCCTGGGGGTGCGGGTGTGTCCCGCGGCGCGCCACGCCTCGTGGTACGCCTCGATCTGCTTGCGCTGCTGGACGTGGAGCGGCTCGCCGCTCTCGTCGTCCTTGAGGGTCGAGCTCTGCAGGTTCATCCCGAGCCCGGCGGCCCAGACCGCGGTGGCGTTCGAGCCGGAACCCCACCAGATCCGGTCCCGCAGCCCCTCGGAGTGCGGTTCGATGCGCAGCAGGCCCGGCGGGTTGGCGAACATCGGCCTGGGGTCGGGCTCTGCGAATCCCTCACCCCTGAGCACCTTGAGCAGTTCCTCGGTGTGTGCGCGAGCGAGGTCGGCGTCGGTGCCGCCCTCCGCGGGCCGGTAACCGAAGTGCCGCCAGCCGTCGACCACCTGCTCCGGTGAGCCCCGGCTGAGGCCGAGCTGGAGCCGGCCGCCCGAGATCAGGTCGGCCGCACCCGCGTCCTCCGCCATGTACAGGGGGTTCTCGTAGCGCATGTCGATGACACCGGTGCCGATCTCGATCCGGCTGGTGCGCGCGCCGATCGCCGCGAGCAGCGGGAACGGTGAGGCATGCTGGCGGGCGAAGTGGTGAACGCGGAAGTAGGCGCCGTCCGCCCCCAGCTCCTCCGCGGCGACCGCCAGGTCGATCGCCTGCAGCAGGGAGTCCGACGCGGAGCGCGTCTTGGAGTGCGGCGACGGCGTCCAGTGTCCGAAGGACAGGAACCCGATCTTTTTCATGCCGCTTTCAACAATCGGCGAACGCGTTCATTCCGCCGTTCGGGGCGGCGGCCCGGACGGGGCGAACCCGGTGTACGCCGCCCTGCTCGCGCAGCCCGCCGCGTCGGACGCGGTACCGAGTTCGCTCAGGTACGTGTCCAGATCAGCCGACGGCGGCGGCGCCACCGTTTCCAGTTGCAGCAGAGACCTGCACGAGGCCGGCTCCGGACAGGTCGGCCTCGCCCTTGCGGCCGCGGGCCTCCACCACCCGGAAGCCTTCCCGTCGTGCCGCTCCGGCGGCCTCCTGGAGCAGGGCGGACCGGCCCGCTCCCAGGCCGCCGGAGAGAACGAGGAGCTCGGCCGTGCCGGACATGGGGGACAGGAAACCGTCCAGTGTGCGCAGTTCCCGGTCGCGGCCGACGAGCCGGCTGCCCACGACTGCTCGGCGCGGACACCGACAGCAGGCAGGTCGGAGACACAAGCGCGCCGGGGTCGCCTCCGTGGGGCCGTGCCGCGGGAGGTGCGGGGTCGGCCTGCCTCAGCCACCCGGCGGCACGATGACACCCGAGGAGGAGTCGGGAACGACGGGGTGCGTGGGGTCCGGGAGGACCGCCACACACCCCGGCTCGACCGGCGGCCGGGCTAATTGACGTCGATCTTCTGGATGACCGAGTCGGTGATCTCCGCCAGCAGCGTGATCTGGCCGGGCGAGAGGTGGTCCAGGAACAGGCGCCGGACGTCCTCCACATGCTGAGGCGCGGCGTCCTCCAGGGCCGCGCGGCCGGCCGCGGTCACCATCATGTACGCCCCGCGTCCGTCGTCGAGGCACTCCTCCCGGGCGACCAGCCCACGCTTGGCCATGCGGGAGAGATGGTGCGACACCCGGCTCTTCTCCCAGCCGAGCACCTTCGCGAGCTCCAGCACGCGCAGTCGGTCGCCGGGCGCGCGGGTCAGCTCCGCGAGCACGGAGTAGTCGGTCGCGGACAACCCGAACTTGCTCTGCAGGGTCCGTCCGGCCTGATTGACCAGCAGGTCGTGCATGCGCAGCATGCCTCGCCAGGCTCGTTCCTCGACCGGGCTCAGCCAGCGGGGTGCTTCCTCCATGGGCATCGCCCCACCCTACAGAAGGTTGACCTCTCCACCATCTTACTCTGATGGGCGAGTGCGCGAACTGCTTGATCGGCCTCCGGACCCGGCGCGTCACTTCGCCGCGTTCGAGCAACCCCGGGTCTTCGCGGAGGAACTGCGGGCGTACGCCCGTCTCGTGCGCTGAGAAGCACGCACAGCGGCAGCCTCGCTCTGGTAAATATATGATGTATCAACTATAGCCTTCTCGTGAGACGGGGCGCGAGCCGGGCAGGGAAGAAGGCGAGTCAGCATGCCGAAAGCCGTCGTCATGACCGGGTACGGTCCGCCGGATGTCCTGAAGTGGGCGGAGGTTCCCATGCCGCAGCCCGGTGACGGGGAGATCCGGATCAGGGTCCGTGCCGCGGGGGTGGGCCCGACCGACCTGGACATCCGGTCCGGCCGCCTCAGGTTCCCCCTGCCCCCGGAGCCCGTGCTGGGTTATGAGGTGTCCGGTGTCGTCGACGCCGTCGGTACCGGCGTCTCGGGGACGCGCGTCGGTGACGAGGTGGCCGCCGTGCTCTTCGGCCGCGGAGGCTACGCCGAGTACGCGGTGGCCTCGATCTGGACGCACAAGCCGGGGTCGGTGTCGTGGGTGGACGCCGCTGCCCTTCCGAGTTCCGTGGAAGCCGCGGCCGGCGTTCTCCGGCAGCTGCGGGTCAAGAGCGGAGAGACGCTTCTGCTGCTCGGCGGGGGCGGTTCGGTGGGCGTGATCGCGACGCAGCTGGCGGTCGCCCGGGGCGTGCGGGTCATCAGCGCCGTGGGCGCGCGGGACGAGGACCTGGCCGCGGAACTGGGAGCGTCGCCGGTCCGGTACGGCTCCGGTCTCGTGGCCGCCGTCCGGGCCCTCGGATCCGTGGATGCAGTCTTCGACGCGGCCGGTAAGGGGGCACTCGCCGACGCCGTGGAACTCGCCGGAGGGCCGCAGCGTGTCATCACCCTGTCCGACCATGCGGCGCCCGACTTCGGAGTGATGCTCTCGGCGCCCACGGCCGACCGCGCTCCCGGCGCTCTGGACGAGGGCATGGCCATGCTGGCCGAGGGACGGCTGCGCATGAAGAGCCGCAGGCCCATGCCGGTGCAGGAGGCCGCAGAGGCGCACCGCCTGCTGGAGAACGGGGACGTGCGGGATCGCGTCGTTCTCACCGTCGACTGACACCGGTGACACCGGCCACGGGTTCCCGGCACGGCCAGCCGCCCCGGCCTGCCCGGGCACCCGCCCAGCCGCGAGGGAGGCCGCCCACGAAAACTGTGGGTGGCC
Source organism: Streptomyces sp. NPDC013157 (assembly GCF_042899865.1). Taxonomy (NCBI): domain Bacteria; kingdom Bacillati; phylum Actinomycetota; class Actinomycetes; order Kitasatosporales; family Streptomycetaceae; genus Streptomyces; species Streptomyces sp. NPDC013157. The sequence continues at coordinate 22,401 of NZ_JBIBAK010000004.1, forward strand.
TCCCTCGCGGCCACTGCGAACGTCGCCCCGGGCCGCCCGGTCCGTGCCTGTGCCGGTACGGATCGGGCGGCCCGGGGGCGTTTGCCGGCGTCGGCCCGCGACCGCCCTCTGCGGAGCGGGAGCCCGCCGGGGTACGGCTCAGTGGTTGTCGACCGCCGAGGCCCAGTCGAAGTCCACTCGCCCGGCCGATGATGCGCGCGCTGGCGGCCGGTGGGCATGACCTCGCCGTGATGCGGACCGTGGCACGCGTCGGTATCGATCCGCCGCAGGGGTGGGAGAGGCTGAACGGCAAGTTCGACCGGAGCCGCCGGGAGGCCCTGCGGGTACTGACGGCGAACCTTCCCGGAGTCCCCGAGCAGGACCTGATCTTCCGCACGCGCTGCGCGGCCGGCATGCTGAACTGGCTTGCGCTGGCGCCCATCGGCACCGAGCTCGCCGCGATGTCCGCCGAGCAGATCGAGCAGCAGTTGGTCCCCGTGGTGGCCGGGGCGTTCCGGGGGGACGCGCCCGCCGGCTGCTGACCAGGTCAGGTGTCACCGCCTTCCGCTGCGGCGGCACGGGAGGGCTCACCCTTGGGCATCCCGGACCGGCCCCGTCCGAAACGTCCCCGTCCGAAACGTCCCCGTGCACCCGCCCTGTCGGACTCGTAGGACCGCCCCGGCGCCGCACCCGCGTTCCGCCTCCATGCGCATGCACGTTTTTGAGGCATGGGTCACAGCGGGGCCGTGTCCGGCGCGTCAGCGGGAAAACGAGTTCTCATCGGAAAGGAGGCTGATGTGTCACGCGATCGGATCGCACTGGCCGAGGTGCTGGCAGCGGCGGAGGATGCCGCGCCGGTGCGCTCTCTCGATGTCGTGGCCCGCAATCTGCGCGAGCGGTTCGGTGCCCGATACGTGTCGTTCCTGTTCAGCGACGTCGTCGGCCGACGTCTGTTGCGGGTGAGCGAGGAGGCGGCCACGCCCCAGGAGCGTCGCGCCGAGGAGATCCCCTTCGACGACAGCGTCTACGACGAGGTCCTGCGCGTACAGCGGACGGTGCGGGTGCCGGAGGGCGAGCGCGGCCACCGCGTGCTCACCCCTGTCACCAACCGCGGCGACGCCATCGGTGTCCTGGAGCTGTTCCTCTCCGAAGCCACCCGGGAAGTGCTGGAGCAGGTCGAAGAGGCCGCGCACGCGCTGGCGTACATCGTCGTCACCGACCGCCGCTTCACCGACCTCTACCACTGGGGCAACCGCACGACCTCGGTCAGTCTGGCCGCGGAGATCCAGCGTCAGCTCCTGCCCTCCGCCCCTTCCTGCGAGGCCCCGGAGTTCGCGCTCGCCGGCGCCCTGGTCCCGGCCGCCGACATCGCCGGTGACACCTACGACTACACCCTCGACCACGACACCCTGCACCTGTCCGTCACCGACGCCATGGGCCACGACGTCAGCGCCGCACTCATGGCCACTCTCCTGGTCAACGCCTCCCGCGGCGCCCGCCGTGCCGGGTGCGACCTCGCCGAGCAGGCCAGCCAGACCCACGAGGCCCTCCTCGCCCACGGCCGGCAGACCTTCGCCACCGGCCAGTTGCTGCGCATCGCCCTGGACGGCACCAGCGCCCAGCTCGTCAACGCCGGCCACCCCTGGCCCCTGCGGCTGCGCGACGGCACGGTCGGCGAACTGCGTCTGGCCGTGAACCTGCCGTTCGGCGTCGCCACGAACAAGGGACCGTACCGGGTGCAGGATCTCGACCTGCGCCCCGGTGACCGCCTCGTGCTGCACACCGACGGCATGCAGGAACGCCAGGCGAAAAAGGTCGACCTTCCCGGCCTCATCCGCGACACCGCCACCGAGCACCCGCGCGAGGTCGTGCGTACTCTGGCCGCCGCGGTCACCGACGCCTGGGACGGCCACCCGCAGGACGACGCCACCGTCCTGTGCCTGGACTGGTACGGGCCACATGTCCGAAGACCGCCGCGCGAACGCCGCCGCCGACGTCCCGAGTGAGGTCCGGCGGGCCTTCCGCCCGTGCCCGCTGGAGAGCGGCGATGTGCGGGCTGTACCGCCCCGTCCTGGCGACGGCGTCAGACCGATCCGAGCAGGCCGTCGAGGATGCCCTTCTCGGCGAGGTGGAAGGCGAGACCTCCCACCGGGGCGAGGACGGGGCACAGCCAGTAGCGCTGCGCCCCGGCGCGCGCCAGGTACGCGGTCAGAAGAGCGGTGAGCAGGGCGCCGACGGCGAGGAAGACGGCCGCGTCTCCCCGGTAATGGAGAGTCAGCCCGAACCAGAGCCCCTCGCCCAGCACCACCATCGTGGTGACAGCCCCGGCCACCGCCCGTATGTCCCCCCGCCCTCGCCGTACTGTCCATCCGGCCCATCCCAGCAGGGGCCCTCCGGCAAGTCCCGCCACCGACCACACGGCGGCGGTTCCGAGCCCTCCGCTCCCGAAGGTGCCGCCGAGCGTGGACGCCGTGTAGTAGCCACCGCAGGTGGCGAGCATCATCAACGCCCCGCCCCAGATGGCGAGTTGCCGACTCCGGATCAGGGCGCCGGCCGCGGCGGTCCAGATGATCCAGGTGGATGCCGAGTTGGTCGCCCGGTCCAGCAGGGGCGCGATCCCGTGCAGGCCGTACGTCGCCCAGCCGAGCAGCAGTCCGAAGGCGGTGGTCGCGGTGAGAACTATGACGGGGGCGTCGCGCCGGAAGGCGGTTACGGAAGCCATGCCTCGGCACTATACATGCGACGTATACACTCAGTGTTTAGTTGTCGGGGAGGGCTCACCCCGCCGTCGGACTCGGTGACGCCGAGCCGTTCGCCGGCGGAGTGAGGACGACCTGCGGCTGGCCCACGACCGCGGGCGGCGGGGTCAGGTCCTGGGCCGGAAGGGTGGGCGAGGTGGTTTCCTGGGCGAGGGCCTGGCCGAAGTCGACCAGGCCGGTCTTCTCCACGACCGTGATGTGGTCCAGGACGGTGTCGTTGGCCTGGTCGGCCAGCGCGCGGACCAGCGAGTTCCTCGTGGTGCTGCGGATGCTCGCGATCGTGGTGAGGAGCTGGCCGTCCGTCGCGCGCACGGTGGTGGCCAGGTCCGTGTCGAACTGCTTGCCGCTTTCCGCGTTCAGCCGGGCCTCGAAGCCCTGCTGTTGCGGCGACGGCTGGTTGGGCAGCGTGATGCCCAGCTGATCGGCGACATTGCGGCAGGCGGCGTCCAACGAGGCATCCCCGTCGACCAGATGCTCCCCGGCGTTCCTGACCGCCTTCGTCGTCCCCTTCTTCGACGCCTTCTGGCCGACGGGGTACTCCCACAGTCCGGCCGAGCGCACCTTGACCACGAAATCCCGGTCGGCCTCCGTCAGCGGTCCGGTCGCCGGGGTGGCGACGACCCGCTCGGGTGCGCTGCTGACCTTCTGGACTCCGAGCATGGCGGGGTAGAGGAGGGAGCCGAGGGTGAAGCTGAGCGCACCACCCACGAAGAGAGTTCCCGCCGCCTTCCGTGAAACGAACACCGTGTCTCCTGATCCGGTTCTTCGGATCCCGCACACGCAGGCATACGGATGAGAGGGCCCGCAAAACCTTTTGGGCTCGTCATGGGTTCGTAAAGCCGGGCTGGTGGCTTCCCCCGCAGCGTGCGGCCGCGACTCGGGTTGAGGGGTGCGTCTGTCGCGAATGTCCGCACGGTGGCGCGAAGAAGGGCCGTTCGGCCCTACCGGCGGCCCGGGAAGGGACTGTTGGGCCCTATCGGGGCCGGGTGCCGCACGGCCGACCATGGGGCGGCGACCGGGGAGGGCCAGGTCCACTCCCGCACTTCTGGTCCTTCCCGGCTCGCCTACGACACCGACTGACGGGGAGGACGCCGTTCGGACGACGAGACACAGCAGTCGAGGACAGCGCGGCTGCGCCCCGGTCTGCCCGCACGGAGTGGGCGGACGGGCGGGTCGCCCGGAACGACTACGCCGTCGCCCTGTCGCGTCCGTAGGCGCGTTTGCGGGCCGTGCGGTAGACGGCCTGGCTGGATTTGGTGCGGGTGAGCGTGGCCAGGTCCTCGAAGAAGTTGAGGTAGGCGTAGGGGTCGCCGCGCACCTGACGCTCCGCCAGGGCGTACGGGCGTACCACCTCCCAGGTGCGCAGGAGCCGGTAGTGGGTGGCCAGGAAGACCAGGTCCTCGTCGACGACGCGGAACGCCACCAGGTAGGCGAGCATCTGGTAGAAGGCGCACACCTGGTAGACGTCGTCGCGGATGGGCTGTTCGAGGCCGCTGATGCCCTGGTCGGCCCCCTCTCCCGACGCCAGGTGCACCCATAATCGCTCTTCGCTGTGTACGAACTCGGCCGACCGCCACTCTCTGAAGAGGTCGAGCACCAGCGGTAGTTGGTTGGAGTTGTTCATCAGGCGGATCTGGCGCAGGGTGAGCAGGAGGGTCACCCCGATCGCGGTCATCGAGAGAAGCAGTGTCACCACGTTGACGAGCAGCGTCTCGCTGTCCATCCGTCAAGACTGGCATCGGGGTGTGCGGGTGACAACGGTGGGGATGACAAAGCCGATCCGGGATGTGGGGGAGAACATGGCGACGGCTCTGGTGGTGCAGAACGCCGAGTACGGAGGGCCCGGCCGGTGGGGCCGGTGGCTGGCCGAGGGCAGGGTGGGCGTGGAGGTGGTGCGGGGGTACGCGGGAGAGGCGTTGCCGGGGCGGCTGGAGCATCAGGCGCTGGTGGTGCTGGGCGGGGCGATGCTTCCGGACGACGACGAGCGGGCGCCGTGGCTACCGGGTGCGCGGGCGTTGATGAGGCAGGCGCTGGACGGGGGCGTGCCCGTGTTCGGGATCTGCCTCGGGGGCCAGATGCTCGCGCAGGTGGCGGGCGGCGAGGTGGCGGGCGGATACGGCGAGCCGGAGTTCGGGAGCACCGTGCTGACCCTGCGGGCGGAGGCGGCCGAGGACCCGCTGTTCCGGGGGCTGCCGGAGCGTCCTACGGCCATCGAGAACCACCTGGACGCCGTCGTGCGGCTGCCCCCGGGGGCGCACTGGCTGGCCGGCAGCGAGCTGTGCCCGTATCAGGCGTTCCGGGTCGGCGACGCGGCCTGGGGCGTGCAGTTCCATCCGGAGACCGGGCCGGAGCGCATCGCGCAGTGGCCTGCGGGCCGCGCCGAGCGATATGGAGTGGACCGGGAGGAACTGCGCCGGGCGGCGGTGCGGGACGACGCGACCGCAGCCCCCGTGTGGCGCGAGGTGGCGCTGCGGTTCGCCGCGCGTGTCAGGGGCGATGGGGCCGCGTAGCGGTCTCACATCTGCGGGCCCACCGAGCGCGGCAGTTCCAACAGGCCCCGGGCTCAGCGGAGTCAGACACGCCGCTCGACGAACCCCGCCCACGCCTGACGCGACACCGTGACGACGGGCCCGGCGACGGCCTTGGAGTCCCGGACGTGCACAACGGCCGTAGCGGCCGCGAACTCCACGCAATCGCCGCCCTCGGTTCCGCTGTGGCTGCTCTTGAACCAGGCATGGCCGGATGCCGCGGTCGAGGACTCAGCGTTGTTCATAGCGATCCCGGCAACCCTTCGATCAGCTCCCATGACTCTCGTGAAGCGAGAGCCTGTGATCGGGTGATCCCATAGCGTGCGGCGGCGAGAGTCGTCTGCGCGGGGTCGGTCTGAAGGGCACTGGTTCCCTGTGCTTCCGCGCCCAACGCCCCGCGGGGGACCGCCGTAACCCCGCGCGCCTCGTACCCGTACCGGCACCGCGCGTACGGTCGCCCCCGTCGGTGCGTCACCCACTGGTCACGCTACGCGACCACCGGCACCCGTGTCCGTCCGACCGCGAGGCCCGTCAGGTCAGCCTGCCGTACCTCGGGGGTCCGCCGGTCGACAGGACGTGCCGTATCTCCGTGGCGACCCGCCGGCGCAGGCTGAGGTCGGAGTCCCGGGAGAGGAACCCGCGATGGCAGGTGGAGACGACCCGCTCGTGAAGTGCCAGCCGGCGGTTGGCCGGGTCGTCGGCGGGGTCTTCCGGGGAGTACACGTCGGTCGCGTAACCGCCGAGCCGGCCGCTCTCCAGGGCGTCGAGCACGGCCGCCGGATCGACGAGTCGCCCCCGGGCCGTGTTCACCAGCAGGGCTCCCGGGCGTGCGTGGCGGAGCAGGCGATGGTCGATCAGCCCCGCGTTGGCGTCGTCGAGAGAGGCGTGGACCGTCAGTACGTCCGACTGTTCGAGCAGTTCCCGGAGGGTGTCGGTCGGACGGACGCCGTGTGCCGCGATCGCGTCGGGGTGAACCGCGGGATCGTGGGCGAGCACGGTGCCGAAGAACACGCTCGCCTTCCTGGCGACGGCACTGCCTATGCGGCCGAACCCGATGATCCCCAACGCCGATCCGCCGAGCCTTCGGGGTACGCGGTCGGCCCGGGTGTCCCACCCGCCTCGGCGGATGATCCTGTCCTGGGCGCAGACCCCGCGTTCCAGGGCGAGCACCAGCGCCAGGGCGTGGTCGGCGGTCTCCTGGATGCAGTAGTCCGGCACGTGGAACGAGGGGATGCCCAGCTCGCGCAGTGCCGGGAGGTCGATGTTGTCGGTGCCGACGCCCTGCCGGGCGACGACCTTGCAGCGCCCGGCGTCCGCGAGGGCCCCGATCAGGTCCCTGGTGAGCCGGGCGCGGTGGACGACCACGGCGTCCGCCGTGCGCAGCCAGTCGCGGAACCGGGGGCCGGAGGTCTCGAAGCCCGCCGCGCCGTCCTCACGGGGCAGCCCCAGCCGGATCTCGGTGGCCGTGCCGAACGCCTCGCGTTCGACGGCGTCCCGCGCACCGCGGCCGGGGTCGTCCGCGGCGTCCGCCGCTGCCGTGCCGAGCGCCCACGACGGGTCGGTGTAGGCGACAATCACCTTGGTCACGTCTCTCCTCGGTGGTCAGGCCGGCCATGTGACGACGCCGGACTCGGTGACGGTGCACAGGCCGCCGTCCGCACGCCGCCACCAGCGGTTCCCGGCTGCGTCCCGGAAGGCGATGTCGACGTACGGCCGGTTCCCGATGGGTGTCGTGGAGGCGAGGTTCGTGTCCGTTTCCTCGCCGGGCCGCATGAGGAAGACCGATCGGACGGAGGTGCTTCCGTCGACGGAGGGGCTCTGCGGGAGCTGTTCTCCGCTGACCCGCACGACCACGTCGAATATCGGCTCGTCACCCGCGTTGCGGCAGATGACGTGGATGTCCCGGCCCGACCAGTCCTCCGGCCAGGCGCACACGCCGGAGACCCGGTCGCGGGCGGTGTGGTGCGACTGCTCCTGTCGCTCGGCCTCCAGCGCGCGGACCCTGGCCCGGTCGCGTCGCAGTGTCTCGAAAGCCGCGGTGAGCACGGCCACGTTGCCTATCGCGCCGACCCAGTCGGGCACGGATCCCCAGTCCGTCACCGGTGCACCCCCGTGCGCTCTGATCGGTCGGTGGCTATTCGAACCTTCGCCGGGCCCGTTGTGCCGCGCCCGGCTGGTCGTCCAGCGGGTCCGCCTTCGCCCATATCTCGTTGTAGAGGATCATGAAGGGGATGATCAGCGACCACTCCGTGCCGTTCTCCACGATCAGCTGGGGGCTCTGCCAGCCCTGGGCGTTCTGGCCGTTCCCCAGAATGACCTCGTGGCCGTAGTGGGACAGGATGAGCTGCCGTCTGTCGATGATGACCACCCGGAACAGCGAACGGTCGTTCATGAGGCGGACGCTGAGGGTCCGGGCGAAGGCGCGCTGCAGCTCCGCCAGGGAGTCCAGCGCACGCTCCTCGGTGTTACGGGAGATCAGGAACCTGACCTCGCCCTCCCGCCGCGACAGCCTTTCCAGTTCCGTGGCGAACCAGGTCTCCGAACGCCACTTCCCGGCGCCGTAGCCCATGAAGTGCAGGGACGTCTGCGCCTGCCGCATGCACGTCTCCGGCCGGACCAGCTCCTCGGTCAGTGTCTCCGTTCCGCCGACGACTCCGAACATGCTGAGCACCCGGGCGAGCCGTGCGAGCTCCTGTACGCCGTCGAGCGGGCTTCTTTCCTGGGTCATGTCTCGGCGCCGGACCGTGAGCCGACGCCGAGGACGGTCTTCTCCAGATGATCGAGGTCGGCCGCCCGGAACCCTTCGGTGTTGTCGAGCACGAGGTCCGCACAGTCGCGTACCCGCTGCGGCGAAGACGCCAGACGGGCCGCCAGCTCGACCGGGTCGTCGAGGAGTTGCGGCGATCGGGACAGCAGTCTCGCCCGCCTCACCTCCGGCTCGCACACCACGAGGATCTTGCAGAGTCGCCCGAGCAGTTCGGTGCTCGGCCGAATGCTCGACGCGTTCTCGATCAACGCGTCGTTGCCGCCGAACACCCCGACCCCGTGCAGGGGCACGTGCGGGAAGGCGTAGTGCTCGGCTCTTTCCGGGCCGAGCACCTTCTGCCAGCGCAGCAGCAGCTTTCCCTCGGAATCCAGGCGGTCGAGTTCGGTCGCGGTCACCGACCTGTTCTCCCAGGGGACGTCGTCCTTTCGCGCGGGCCGGGTGGTCAGCCGGCCGGGAAAGACGACATGGGGATTGTCACCCAGACGATGTCGCAGAATCCCGAGAAGGGTCGATTTCCCCGCCCCTGAGGCACCCAGTACGACGGCGCCGACGCGCCCCGGGAATTCCACCGTGGCTCACTCTTCCGGGAGGCTCAGGTAGCGGAGCAGCTGAAGGGCGCTGCGATCCTCGGAGATGCGTCCGTCGAGAGCGGCCCGGTGGACTTCCTCCTTGGGGTACCAGGACATCGAGATGTCCTCGCCCGCCTCCAGTTTCTGCCCCGCGCTGAGCACGTCCCACCGCGTGGCCACGAAGTAGTGCAGGTCCCATTTGACGGTGGCCCCGCACACGGACGTGGCCAGGTGGCGGAGATCGAGCGGCTTCAGGCCGACCTCCTCCTCGGACTCGCGGACGGCCGCTTCCTCGGCCGCCTGCCGCTCGTCGGCCGCCGTCCGCAGGAAACGCTCGTACTCCGGCAGTGTGTCGAACACCTTGCCGCCCGGCAGACGCAGGTCGTAGGCGTCCAGTTCGTGCCGGTACTCCGTGGTCAGCAGGATCCTGTCCCCGGCATCGAAGACGATCCGCGTGCCGGGGCCCCTGCGGGCCAGTTCGAAGACCTTCCGCTGCCCCTCGACGGAGACGTCCTGCTCCACGATCTCGATCAGTCTGCCGCGGTAGGTGATGCGCTCGTCATCCACCTGGATCGCGTTCACGTGCCCGTTCTCTCCTGTCTCTGGTCAGTATCCCTGCCCGGCCCAGATGCGATCGGTCGTCGCGGCTTCCCTGGGCTGCGAGTGTCTCTTCATCGCGGCCGCCAGCCTGCCGTCGTGCTCGGCGAGCAGTGCGACGGCCTCGCGGTGGGCGGGTGTGTCGTACACCGACGACGCGTCGACGCTCTCCAGGGCCGCGAGCACGGCCTTGTCGTCGATCTCCCCGGCGGCCGCCTCGGCGAGCCGCCCGACCATCGCGGCGGTGAGAGCCTCGGCGGGGATGCGGGCGTCCCACTCGCCGCCGGCGAACACCTCGTCACGGAGCGCCTCGATGGCCCGTCGGTCGTACAGATACCAGCGGAACTCCGTGCTCCCGAGTTCCTCCCAGAGCCGCCACGCGCCCGACGGGTACACGCTGAACGGGGCGAAGGCCTGGACAGGATTGTTGAACTGGTCGTTGTAGATGTGGGACACGAAGGCGAGGTACTGCGCCGGCCGCGGCGGAGCGGCTTCGCCTGCGCCGCCGTACGGCGACGCGTCGACGTACGACCTGATGCGGTCCCGCTCTTCGAGCAGCCGCGTCTCCACATATCCCGCCGGTTCCTTCTGCTCATTCCCGGCGGACCAGTAAACCCGGTTCGCCGCCGCGGCGACGGGGGCCGCTTTCGCGATGCTGTGCGCGTAGAGCCGGTGGTAATAGGCGGGGCGCCGGTCCATCTGAGGGAAAAGAGAACAGTCGACGGCCCGGTAGTCATGTCCCGAGACGCGTAACAGATGCGCCGCGAAATAAACGTGCGTCATGCTGTCCATGCGGCCTCCAGCTGTCTCCTGCGGGGATTCTTCCTGGACAACGCGCGACGGCGGGGAGCCGAGCGTAGCGCAGCCGCGGTGAAGGGGCACAGAGGTCGTACCCGTACCGGCGTCGCGCGTACAACAGCGTCGGTCGGTGCGTCACCACTGGTCACGCTACGCCACCGACGGGACCGTTGCCGGTATGACGAGCAACCCCCACAGCCCCACCGCACCCGCCCAACTCGCCACCCCCATCGCGCACTTGACCATCGCACCGGACCGTTCGCCCGACCGCGCGTTCGAGATGCGGTTCACCTCCACCCCACGCGGGGCGCGGCTCGCCCGCCGCCTGACCGCCGTCCGCCTCGACGCCTGGGACATCCCCTACGCCGGCACACCCCACGACGACATCGTGCTGATCGTCGCCGAGCTGACCGCGAACGCCGTGCGGCACGGGCATGTCCCCGGCCGGGACTTCCACTTGCGGGTGAACGCCCCGGCAGGCGCGAGGCTCGTACGGGTCGAGGTCAGCGACACCCGCGCCGAACGCGTCCCGTACGGCCCCGGTGCGGCCGGTACCGAGGAGACCGGCCGCGGGCTGCTCCTCGTGTCGCACCTGGCCACCCGATGGGCCTGGCACCCACGCCCCGACGGCCCGGGAAAGACGGTCTGGGCGGAGTACGCGCTTCCCGGCGGGCCCGGCTGACCCCAGCGGGGTTCAAGGGGCCGGCGAAGGCGGCCGGAGGCCCCGGAACGGCGCGACGAACGCCATGGGCGCCCGCAACCACCCGCCGGCCGGCGCCCACGCGAGCCACACCCCACCGCCTGCCCGGCGGCCCGCATCCGGCGCTGTGCGGTCTGCGCCGCCGTTCGCATCCCCTGCTTGCAACTGCACGGTCCTGCTCCGGGGCGCTCCGGGACGCTCTGGGGCCTGCCACGAGCAGGCCCTCGCGGCCGGCGCCGCCCTCGACGACGCCGGGCAGGCCATCGCCCACGCCCTCGGTACCGGCACCGGTTCCGCCACCGCGCAGGCCGCCGCACCGGCTGCCGCGAGCGGGCTGACCCGCCGGGAGGAGCAGGTCGCCGCGCCGGTGGCCCGTGGCATGACCCACCGCAGGATCGCCGCCGAGCTGGTGTTGTCCTCCCGCACCGTCGACAACCACGTCAACCGCATCCTGACCGAGCTCGGTCTCTCCTCCCGCGTCCAGCCCACGATCGCCCTGCTGAGGGACTTCCTGCCGGCGGCCGGGGTGATTCGGCTCGCCGCCGAGCCGTCGTGGACGTCGCCGGCCATCGCCGCGGCCACCGTCGCTGTCCGGATGCTGGTCAACGCAGGGTTGCGAACGGGCGTGGCACCGGCCGGCTGACCGGCCGCACCCCCGCTCATCCGTCCCCGTTCCTCGCCGCGCGGCGCGACGCCGCGCGGCGCTGACACGTCCGGTCCGCGACCGGTGAACCGGGCGGGATGCCATGAACTGCCGTACCCCGCAAGGGGGTTCGCCCTTAGGATGTGCCGCGTCCGATCCCCCGGCCGAAGGACGCACCCGCCCCATGACCGACCCCGTGACGACACCCGACCCGGCCGAGCAGCAGCAGAAGATCGACACCTCGGTGCCGCACTCCGCCCGTATCTGGAACTACTGGCTCGGCGGCAAGGACAACTACCCCGTCGACGAGGCGGCCGGTGACGCGTACACCGAGGTGTTCCCCGGGATCGTCACCATCGCCCGTTCCAGCCGGGCCTTCCTGCGCCGGAACATCGCGTATCTCGTCGCCGAGGCGGGTGTCCGGCAGTTCCTGGACGTCGGGACCGGGCTGCCGACCGCCCAGAACACCCACGAGGTCGCCCAGGGGCTCGCCCCCGAGGCGCGGATCGTCTACGTCGACAACGATCCGATGGTGCTGGCCCATGCCCGTGCCCTGCTCACCTCCACCGAGGAAGGCGCGACCGCGTACATCGACGCCGATGTGACGGACCCGGAGCGGATCCTCGACGCCGCCGCCAGGACGCTGGACCTCGGCCGGCCCACGGCGCTCATCCTCAGCAACATCCTGGGGCACGTCGCCGACCACGAACAGGCCCGTTCCATCGTCGGCCGGCTGATGGCAGCCCTGCCCTCGGGCAGCTACCTCTCCGTCAACGACGGGTCGCGCGGAGTCGACCCCGTCTTCGAGCAGGCCCAGGACGCCTACAACAACAGTGGCGCCGTTCCGTACAACCTGCGCTCCATCGACGAGATCGCCGCGTTCTTCGACGGCCTGGAGCTGGTCGAACCCGGTGTGGTCTCGGTGACGGAGTGGCGGCCGGAGGACGGTTCGGGCGGTCCGGAGGTCGTCGCCGAGCACGGTGGGCTTGCGCGGAAGCCGTGACGGCGGAAACCAGATCGCCTCGCCTCCCCGGAACGCCCTGCCTAGCATGGAAAGGACGCCGCTGACCCCGGCGGCGTGCACCCCGCGCCGGCGAAGGGTGAGAGCCGTGAGCACCTCCCACGACGAGCAGAAGCGGTTGCGGTCGGCGGAACCGGGGGGCGAGGAGCGGGTGGGGCCGCGGCCCGACGGGGAGCCGTTCTTCCATCCGTACCGCCATCCCGCCGCAGGCTGGGGCGCGGCCAAGAGCGTGAGCAAGTTCCTGGTGCGGGAGCGGGCGCTCCTGGACGGACCGCGGGCGATCATGAAGATGAACCATGAGGGGGAGGGGTTCGACTGCCCCGGGTGTGCCTGGCCCGACGACACGAAGGGGCTGCGGCTCGATCTCTGTGAGAACGGGGTCAAACACGTCACCTGGGAGATGACCCGGAAGCGGGTCGGGCGGGAGTTCTTCGCCGCCCATTCCGTGGGTGAGCTGGCCGGGTGGAGTGACTTCGCGCTGGAGGACCAGGGCCGGCTGACCGAGCCCATGGTGTACGACGCCGCGACCGACCACTACGCGCCGATCAGCTGGCGGGACGCGTTCGAGCTGGCCGGCCGGACGCTGCGGGAGCTGGACGACCCGAACCAGGCCTCCTTCTACACCTCCGGGCGGCTCGGGAACGAGGCCACCTTCCTGTACCAGCTCATGGCCCGCGAGCTGGGGACGAACAACCTCCCGGACTGTTCCAACATGTGCCACGAGGCCAGCGGGCGTGCCCTCACCGCCTCGCTGGGCACCGGGAAGGGGACCGTCGACCTCCAGGACTGGGATGCCACCGACGCCCTCTTCATCATGGGCGTGAACGCCGCGTCGAACGCGCCCCGGATGCTCACCGCCCTCGCCGCCGCCTACCGGCGCGGTGCCCAGATCGTGCACGTCAACCCGCTGATCGAGGCGGCCTCGCGGCGGACGATCATCCCGCACGACTTCGTGGACATGGCGGCCTGCCACTCGACCCGTACCGGCACCCTCGACCTCCAGGTGCGCGTCGGCGGCGACATGGCGCTGTTGCGCGGGATCGCCAAGGCCGTCCTCGACCAGTCGGCGTCCGACCCCAAGGCACTCGACCAGGAGTTCGTCGACCGGTACACGAGCGGGTTCGAGGACTACCGGAAGGTGTGCGAGGCCACGTCCTGGGAGGAGATCGAGCGGCAGTCCGGCGTCAGCCGTGCCGACATCCTCCGCGCGGCCCGGATCTACCGGGACGCCGACCGCAGCATCGTCAGCTGGTGCCTCGGCGTCAGCCAGCACGAGCACGGGGTCGACACCGTACGGGAGATCGTCAACGTGCTGTTGCTGCGGGGCAACCTCGGGCGGGAGGGTGCCGGGCCCTCGCCCGTGCGGGGGCACAGCAACGTGCAGGGCAACCGTACGTGCGGCATCGACCACCGGCCGACCGGCCAGTTCCTGGACCGGCTCGCCGCCGTGTGCGAGATCGATCCGCCCCGGGAGCACGGGCTCGACACCGTCGGCACCATCCGGGCGATGCTCCGCGGCGACGTCAGGGTGTTCGTCGGCATGGGCGGCAACTTCGCCCTCGCCGCGCCCGACACCCGCGCCACCTACGAGGCCCTGCGCACCTGCGACCTCACCGTCCAGGTGAGCACCAAGCTCAACCGCAGCCACCTGGTCCACGGCCGGCAGGCGCTGATCCTGCCCTGCCTCGGCCGCACCGAGAAGGACCACCAGCGGTGCGGCATCCAGAGCACCTCGGTCGAGGACTCCATGAGCATGGTGCACCTGTCGGTCGGGATGAAGAAGCCGGCTTCCGCGCACCTGCTGTCCGAGCCCGCCGTCATCGCCGGGATCGCCCGCGCGGCGCTTCCCGACAGCACCACGCCCTGGGCCTGGTACGTCGAGGACTACGACCGTGTCCGCGACACCATGGCCCAAGTCCTGGACGGCTTCGAGGACTTCAACCGGCGGGTGCGGCTGCCGCTGGGCTTCCGGATCCGGCAGCCCGCGCGGGAACTTGTCTTCCGTACGGCCTCCGGGCTCGCCGAGTTCTCCTCGGCGCCGCTGCCCGACGTCGTACCCGCGCCCGGGACGCTGGCGCTGGGCACCATGCGCTCCCACGACCAGTGGAACACCACCGTCTACTCCGACAACGACCGCTACCGGGGGATCAAAAACCTCCGCACCCTCGTCTTCATGAACGCGGCCGACATGCGGGAGCGCGGCATCGCGGAGTTCGATCCGGTGGACATCGAGAGCACGGCCAAGGACGGCAGCACCCGTGTGCTGAACGGGTACCTCGCCGTTCCGTACGACCTGCCCCGCGGCTGTGCGGCCGGGTACATGCCCGAGATGAACGCGCTGATCGCCCTGTGCGACTACAGCGAACAGAGCGACCAGCCGTTGATGAAACACATCCGGGCGACGATCGCACCGGCGGCCGCCGCAGCCGCTTCCTGAAGCGGTCCCGTTCCGGTCAGGGCGCCACGGTCGTCGAGGCGCCGGGCAGCCAAGCCGGCCATGTGTCACGGCCCGAGGTGGCCGTCGATGTCATCGAACGGGCCACCGCCGCCCGTTGAGACACCCGACGGCCCGAGTCATCCCCGCGGGACGCCTTGTGTGCGTACGCTGTTCACCGCGCGGAGCACATCGGCGTGGCCGCGCGGAGCACATCGACGAGAGGCCCGACCCTATGTCCGAGACACCCGGCACCGAGCTGGCGTCCGAGTACAGCGCGCGGATCGCGCAGGACCTCGAAGTCAACGCCCAGGAACAGGACCGCCTCGCCACCGAGATCGCCGCCCTGGAAGAGCAGTTGCGCGCGGTACGGGAGAACAGGGTGGTGCTGGAGCGGCTGCAGCAGGCACTCACCCCGCAGTCCGCCGCCTCCGCCTCCCTCTCCGCACCCGCACCCGCACCCGCAACGCCCGACGCGGACACCGATGCCGTCGTACCGCACCAGCGGACCGAGGCCGCTCCGGACCGCCGTGACGTCGCGAAGCCGGGTCCCGCGGAGACGAAGCCGAGCCTTGTCGAGGCCGTCCACGCCTATCTCGCCGAGCAGCGGGAGCCGCGGTCCGCGACCGACGTCGCCGAGGCGATCAGGGCCGTCCAGCCCGGCCGCACCATCAAGACGACGGTGATCCGTACGACGCTGGAGAACCTGGTCGCCAGGAACCGGGCCCGGCGCACCAAGCAGGGCCGGGCGGTCTTCTACACCGTCGTGACACCGGAGGCCGGTGCCTGACACCGCTCCCGGTACGCCCGGGACATATGTCCGCCGTTCGCGGACGTGTGGGGCGGCGGACTCGTCCGCCGCCCCTCCTCGCCCCGCAGCGCCGGTCAGGTGACGGGCGGCTCGATGTCCGCGTCGATCGCGCGCCACGCCGTGACGGACCGGGTCATGGGGTGCTCGGCGCCCAGTTCCTTGCTCTCCCGGGCCCGCCGTTCGGCTTCGTCGTGCAGCCGCTGGGCCTCGTCCCGTTCGACCTGACGGAGCAGGGCCGCGAGGTTCGAGGCCCCGGCGATCGCCAGATAGTGGTCGGGACCGAGTACGGTGCTCAGCCCCTCGTACGCTTCGCGGGCCAGCGTGACGGCCTCCTGCTGCCGGTCGTTCTCCTCCGACAGGTCCGTGGCGTGGTTCAGCATGCAGGTGAGGGTGTACGGGTGCTCGGGGCCGAGCAGGCGCCGCAAGCGGTCGAGGGTCTGGGCCGACAGCCGGAGCGCCTCCTCCCGCTCGCCCGTGAGGCGCAGCAGGATCGCCAGGTTGGTGGCGCTGGTGAGGGTGAACACGTGGTCCGGGCCGAATCCGCGCTCGTAGCGGTCGAAGGTGTCCTTGGCGAGGTTCCGCCCGTCGACGGCGTCGCCCCGGTCGTACCGGTCGGAGCACAGGTTCGTCGCGACGGCCAGGGTGTCGGGGTGGTCGTCGCCGAGCACTTTCCGGCACCGGTCGTACGTCTCGGTGGTCAGCGTGTAGGCCTTCTGGAAGTCGCCGAGGCGGCGGTAGAGGATGGCCGCCCCGAGCGAGGCCCGGAACGTGACCAGGTGATCGTCGCCGAGCGCATGCCGACTGCGCTCCAGGGTGTCCTCGATGAGCTTCAGCGCCTCGTGGAACTCCCCGGCGGCGCGCAGGTCCCGGGCGTAGTTCGTGGCCGAGTTGAGGGTGGCGCGCTGGTCCGGTCCCGAGATCTCCTGGAACTGCTTGAGGACTTCGCGGTTGGTCCCGCGCGCGTCCTCCCGGTTGCCGGAGAGGAACTCGGACACGGCGAGGTTGTTCTTGGCCGACAGCGTCCGGCTGTGGGTCTCGCCGTACACACGACGCGCACGCTCCAGGGTCTCCCGGTCGCGCTCCATGGCCGCCTCGTAGCGCCCCGCACCGCGCAGGTCGGCACCCAGGCTCATGGCCGCGTTCAGCGTGTACATGTGGTCCTCACCGAGGGCGCGCTTCCCGCGTTCGTAGGCGTCGCGGGTGATCGCGAACGCCTCGGGCAGCCGGCCCTGGTCACGCAGCGCGTTGCCGAGTTCGGTGCGCATCTGGAGCACCAGCGCCTCGTCCTCCCCGAACCGCGAGGTCCAGGTCTCCAGCACGCGCTCGGCCGTCTGGCTCGCGGTGGCGGGGTCGCCGCTGCGCCACAGGTAGCGGACCGTGTCGCAGATCCACTGCCGCACCTCTGCGTCGTCGCTCTCCTCGGCCTGTGTGGGCCGCAGGTGGGGCAGCAGCGCCGCGTACTGGCGCCAGTTGTCGGTCTCGTCCGGGTTGCCGGGGTTGCCCTCGCCCAGGACGGCGTGGACGCGCTTGCGCATCTCCTGCTGTTCCTCGGCGCTGAACTGGTCCCTCAGGACCCGCTGGACCAGCCGGTGCAGGGTGAGGGTGCTCGCGCGCTCGTCGATCTGCGCGAGCCCGTTGCGTTTGATCTCGCCGTACAGCGGGATCATCATCTGCCGGTTGGCCAGGCCGGCGTCGTCGCGTTGCAGCAGCTGGCGGGAGGTCTTGTTCTCCAGCAGGGTCTGCGGGATGGGATCCGGGCCGAAGAACGCGCACAGCTGGAGGAGCGCGGCGGCCGCGGGCATCCGCTCCCGCAACTGGTTGAGCGAGAGCAGCCAGGTGGCCGCTGCGGGAGTCGGGTATTCGGGCGCAGGCTGGCTGCGCAGGATGTCGGTCATCTGGCTACGAAGCATCTCCACGTAGGTGTCCACGGGCAGGGCCGACTGCTGGAGCGAGGCCGCGGCGAGGCTGACGGCGAGGGGGAAGTCCCCCAGCTCCTCCGCCACCCGGTCCGCTTCCGCCCATTCCAGGCGGCGGTTGTAGCGGCGGAGCAGGTCCACGCTCTCGTCCCGGCTGAAGAGGTCGACCTCAAGGCGCTCCGCGCGCTCGTCCCACCCGGGGTTGCGGGAGGTGATGAGGACGTGTCGGCCCGGTCCGCTCTCGGGAAGCAGCTCGTTCAGATCCGCGGCGTTCTCGGCGTTGTCGTAGACGAGGAGCCACCGGGAGTGAGGAGGCGTGCCCTGGCGCAGCCTGTCCAGCACGTCACCGCATATCGCCCGCAGGTCCTTGCCGCCGGTGGCCAGCCCGAGGTGCCCGGCCAGTGCGCTGAGGTCCTGGCGGATCTGCTGTTGCTCCGAGGCGTTGATCCACCAGACCACGTCGTAGTCCGACGCGAACCTGTGCGCGTACTCCAGGGCGATCTGCGTCTTTCCGACACCGCCGAGCCCGTAGAGGGCCTGGGGAAGCACGGCGGTGGCACCGCCCGAGAGCAGGCTGTCCCGCAGCCGCTCGATCAGCTCCCGGCGGCCGGTGAACACGGCGTTGCGCTGGGGGAGTCGGGACACTTTCGGAGGAGTGCCCGGGAGCCTGGTGGACGTGACCGCGCTCGCCGCGATGCGCCCGGCGCCGCCTCCGGACTGCTGGTCCCGGTCGGCGGTGGTCAGCAACCGGAACACGGCGTCTTCGACGGACACCCCGACGAGACTGACGGCCGGAGACGTCGTGGAGAACCCCGCCGGCAGCGAGGAGTCGTCCACACGCACCGGGATGACCATGCCGTTCTCGCCGTTCGGATCCCTGCGGCTGACGCGCTGCCAGATGTCCCGGGCGGGCTTCAGCGCCGTGTACTGCGGGGAGAGCAGCACGACGAGGCGTGCTTCGCCGGCGAGGGTGCGCTCCACCCCGGCCAGCGCCGTGGAGGCGGCCGGGAGGTCCTCGGCCTCGACCGGTGCGAGCTTCGCCTCGAAGCCCGCCGCCCGGAACGTGGCCGCGGCCCAGTCCGCCCACAGACGGTCCGGCGCCGCGTAACTGATGTAGAAGTCCTTGCGGCTGATGGGCGAGTTGCGCTCGTACTCCCTGCGCAGCCGCTGCCGGTAGGTCTCGGACATGTTGCTCAGCCGGGTCACCGCGTTGTCGGTCAGCCGTGCGGTGAGCCGTTCGAAGGCGGCCAGCAGCGTACCGTCCTGACGGCGTTCCCCTACGGTGGCGGGAATCTCCTCGTACGCGTAGCTGGCCTTGTACGGGATCTCGACGCTGTTCCAGTAGACCTCGCGCTCGTCCTCGGGCATCCAGTCCAGGTACCGGGCGAACAGGCTGCGGGCCTGGTACCGCCCGGCCTCCAGGCGGTCGCGGCCGGCGTCCTCGACGCGCATGGGCACTGGCACGATCCGGATGTCGCGCTGCGGGTTGGACTGCAGGCGGATCGACTCCGCCACCTGGACGGCGCCGTTGACACCCTGTCGGCTCAGGGTGAAGCAGTCGACCACGATGTCGGGCAGCACCATCGTGCAGATGCCCGCCGTGTCGCTGAAACCGGTCCTGCTGTCGATCAGCACGTAGTCATAACGCGCCGCGAGTTCCTCACGCAACGCGGTCAGCAGGTTGTTGCCTCCTACGCGGTAGAACATGCCCCAGTCGAAGGTGCCGACCTTGACGGCGTACGTCGCCGGGTCCTGCGCACCGGCCGGCAGCAGGTCGAGTTTCCCGCCGGGCGGAAGCCGCAGGTCCGTTCCCACGATGTACTCGTCGATCCGGGCATGCTGCTGGAGGTCGGCGACGTCGGGCAGCGGAGGTGCGAGCGCACCGCCGCTCTCGGACCGGGAACCCACGGTCTGCGCCTTCGCCTTCTCGGCGAAACTCTGGACCAGCTCGATCACGCCCGAGGTCTCGGTGAGTTCGGGGTCGGCGAGCAGCGGCTGCAGATAGGTGTGGAGCCCCGGGGCCTCCAGGTCCCAGTCCACCACGAGCACACGCAGGCCGTTGCTGGCCAGGATCCAGGCGGTGTTGACCAGCGCCATGGTGCGCCCTGTGCCGCCCTTGAAGGAGTAGAAGGTGATGATGGTGCCCCGGCCGTGGTCGTCATGGGTCATCGGTCCTGCTCCTTGCTCCGGCTCTCGAAGGTGTGGGGCGGATGGCGGGCACGGCGTTCAGGATGGGCAATGGCGCGGGGGCGGTCCGATGATGTACCTCCTCCTCTCCCAGAAAAGAGAAGAGGTGGTTGCTCGCCTTGGCAACGACCGCATGGAGGAGAGCGTCGAAATCGTCTGACAAAGCACCCAACTGGACCAACGGCAAGGGCTCGCCGGCGCCGCTCGCCCAGTTCAGGGGGAACGCGCCGCGGACCGTCTCCCAGTAGGCCTTGCTCTGTGACGAATCACCTGCCTCGTCCGCTCCGCACGGGACGATGACGACACTGCCGGGATGGTTCTCCCGGTCGTACGCCCGAAGGGCGCTCCGGTACGCCTCGTCAGCCGCGGCCCACGCCTCCACCAGGAGGATCGCGACCTGTCCCTGCGCGCGGGCCCTTTCGAGGTGCTGACCGAGCAGGTACGAGACCGTCTCGGTCCGCACGGTCAAGCCGCTCTGCTCCAGAAGGTGCTTCGCGTGCGCCGCCAGCGGTTCCGCGTGCTCGGCGTGGAACGGATTCCAGTCGGCGGGGCTGTCGCCGTGGCACGGGCACCGGAGGTCCGCCGAGTGCGGGTGCGCTGTCGCGGCGGTCCGCGCGGCCACCAGCAGCACGGCGTGGCTGCCCGGCGCCGCGAGGTCGGACGCCGAGGGGAACGGGCCCGCGGCCTCCGGCGCCTTGAGATCGAGCCCCTTCGCTATGGGGATGCGGAAGTGTTCCGCCGCGATCAGTACCTGCTGTGCGAGGAGCTTCACGATCCGCCGGTACTCGCCGCCCGGATCCATGACCAGAAGACGTCTCAACCCCGACCGGGCGTAATCCTCGCCGAAGTCGATGTTCTCGTACTGTATGTGGTCGGCGCCGGAGGGTACGGCCGGTACGGGCTCCCACAGAACCGGGATGAGCGCTCGCGCGTCCACTCCCGTCACCTCGCGCAGGGTGCGCTGCCGGTCCTCGAACGCCTTCCACTCCCTGCCGCAGAAGTCGCTGCGGAAGTAGTCCGGGGTGTACAGGGCCACCATGGTGCGACAGTGACCGACGGCATCGCTCAGGCTGGCGTTCCAGTCCTGGCCGACCTGAAGGGACAGGACGTCCAGGTAGGGCCGGCCGAACGGTTCGCCGGTCCTCGCGCGTAAGTCGCGCAGTTCGGTGCAAAGATCGTCGTAAAACCGCTTGATCAGGACCCGAGGGCCCCGCCTGCGCGCATAGCTCAGGAAGAAATACGGTTCCAATGAGTCCCTGACCTGCAGCTTCCGCGGGGATCAAGTGGTGAAGCGGGTCACACTGCGCGCCTTGGAGGGTGTCCGGCGCCGGCGGAAGCGAGCACGAAACAATGGACCTCCACACCTCATCACCCCCCAACCGGTACCCCTCAGTCCTTGCCGTGGTAGAGCAGTGCCGAGACAGCAGACGATACCCCCCTTGCCCCGCGCGGTACCCTGATCGGCCCGAGTTCATATGCACTATCCCCATCCTCAAGGCGTTCAACTCTCCTTAGGCCGTCGCGTACTTCGCCGGCGGGGAGCGTGTCGGACCGTGCCCGGCTCACAGGGGGCGCACCAGACGCTCGTTCATGCGGCGACGCATGTGGGCGATGAGGGCGGCCAGATCCGCACAGTAGACCGAGGGATTGGCGAAACCGGTCGCCGGATGATGGCGGTGGGAGTAGAGGCCGCCCCCGCAGACGGCGGTGAAGGCGCAGTCCCGGCAGACCTGTCCGAGGCCGTGCGCGCCCGACTGGCGTCGGCGCAGGGTGTCCGTCGACTGGGCTTCGGAGAAGGAGTTCCGGAAGACGTCGAGTCCGGTGGCCGGAGCGCCGGGCGCCACGACCTTCAGGGAATCGGAGTCCTCCAGGGTCCCGTCGGACTCCACGACCACGAGGTCATGCGGTGTCAGTCCGAAGGCCTCCGCGTTCACGGGGTCCCCGAGCAGACCGGACATGAGTTCCTCGAACATGCGCACACGCGTCTCCTGTCGTGGTGCGTCGAACCAGCGGTCGAAGACGGGGATCAGCCAATGGGCGTACGGGATTCGCTCATGCCGCGCCTCGGGGTCCGGAGGATCGCGCGGAGGTGTCGTCCGGTCCTCGACACCGGGCGGCGGATGCTGCCAAGTGCCGTGCGGCAGAAGGAAGTCGATGCGCGGAGGGGCGAACTCCAGGAGCGCCTCGTAGGTTTCGACGGGGTCGTTGGCCAGATCCACGACGCACAGGAGCCCGACGAACAGGTCGCGGTACCTGGGGCGGCCGAGGAGTCTCAGCGCCGCGGCCACCCGTGGATGGCTCGGGCGGCCGTCCCCGAACCGGCGGTGCCGGTCGTGTGCCGCGGGAGAGCCGTCGAGGCTCACCGACACCTCGACCCGGTGATCGCGCAGCAACTCGAGGAAGCCCGTGTCGAGGAGCGTCCCGTTCGTCTGCAGCGAGAAGTGGAAGCGGACCACCGGGTCGAGACGTTCGTGGAGGATGCCGAGCAGTTCGGAGAGGTGTTTCCTGCCCGCCAGCAGCGGTTCCCCGCCGTGCAGGATGATCCGCACGGACGGCAGCCGGTGCTCCAGAGCATGGTCGACGATGCGGTCCGCGGCCCGCCGCACGGTGTCCAGGCTCATCACGACGGGCCGTTCTCGCCAGCTCTGGTCGGCGGCGAAGTAGACGTAGCAGTAGTCGCAGGACAGGTTGCACCTGCTGTGGATCTTCAACAGGAACTGCCGTAAGGGAACCCCCGGTGGACACCCCGGTTCGGCGGGGCCGAGCTCCCGCCCGGTCACAGTGCGCTGTTGAAGACGACGTCGGCTGTTACCTGCGGACTGTCGGGTTTCTGAAGGTGGCGCTGTAGGGCAAGGCCGAACGGCGTGTTCGTGTCGGCCAGTGCCGCCAGCAGATCGGGCGAGAGCCCGGTGACGTCCACCAGGCTTGCATTGCGGCTGCTTTGCTGAGGCGCATCCATCGGTTGTTGCTCCCCCTGACCCTGAGCGTCTGAGTGGTGCCGAGTGCCGAGATGTCGCACCGATACGTTCCATGTCCATGCTCTGTCAGAGCTCTTCGCGCGTCCACCTGACCGTTGGGCCGACCGAAGAAAGATGCCTTGATTCTGTGTCAGGCGATTTCCGTGCGATATCTGTACATCTGTAGCACCGCGTTGTCGACGGCATCACGCATCCGCACCACGACGACCGGCTTGCCGGCCCATTCCCCTTCCGCCAGGAGATCCTTCGGCAGCCGCGCCCCGATCGCGGCGAAGTCGCTGTCGTCCAGCACGAGATCCTTGTACGACGTCCAGTTGCCCACGGCCCCCGTGACGCACCGGTAGAGCTGCGTGGGCAGGGGCGGCCGGACCCGGTATTCGGCGAGATGGAACGCGGTGCACGCTTCGAACCCCGCACGCAGCAGCAGTACTTGGGCGTCCGCCTCGTACAGTGCGGCGAGCGGTGACTCCTCGCCCAGGTGGCAGTGCGGGTGGTGCCGGGCGAGCAACTCCGCGGCGCGGGGCCCCAGTCCGGCGAGCGAGGACTGCGGGTGCGTGCTGCGCCGGGCGCCCGGCGTGGTCCGTATGGCCTCGGCCAGCGCTCCCATGGTCGGGCACGGCGTCTCCTCGGGCAGGAAGGGAGGCATCTTCGCCCGGAACTCGCGTATCTCCTCCTCGGACCACCCCTCGATGAGCGTCCGGTGCACGCGCGAGGTGTCGGAGTTCTCCGGCGTGAAGGTGGGGGTGACGAGCGTGCCGTGCGGGCCGACCGCGGCCAGCAGCGCGTCCCGGACCTCGGACGGGCCCAGTCCGGCGCCGCTCAGCGAAGCATGGACCATCAGGACACCGCCACGGCGGACACCCAGCGAGACTAGAAGCCCTGTCAGGCTCCCGGCGTCGGACATGGCCTTCCTCCTTGCGAGGCACGGCGACTTCGGGGCGCCGAGACCTCGCGCCCGGTCCGGGTCGTCACGCCGGGACCGACCGCCTTCCGCTTGGCGGACCGAGAGGACCATAACCTCCTTCGGGGCGTGCCTCGTAGCCGGGAGGCGCGGCGGCGGCGAGGAGGGCCGGTCGGTACTTCCCGCCCGCCGGTGACGAGACAGGGACCGGGACCGGGGCCGGGCCGGGACCGAGGCCGGGACCGAGGCCGGGATCGCCCACCGCGCCACAGCTCCGCTCAGCCGGGACGAACCCCCTCCGGATCCTCGCGATCCCCCGTTCCGCCGCCGGCGGCCGCCCCCAGCGAGCGCTCCGACACCCCCGCCAGATGACGCCCGAACACCGCCGCCGCGTCCGGCGTCAGCGTCCGCAGGGCCACCAGGGCCGTGATCACCACGTCGCACAGCTCGCCCTGCACGTCCTCCCAGGTGTGGGTGACGCCCTTGCGGGGGTTCTGGCCGGTCGCTCCGATCACCGCCTGGGCGACCTCGCCGACCTCCTCCGTGAGCTTGAGCATGCGCAGCACCAGGCCGGTCTCGCCGCCGTGCCTCCGGTGTGCGTCCAGCCAGGTCCAGAGGTCCTCGATGGAGGTCCACAGGTCCGGGGCGGCCGGTCCGGCCGGGGCGCGCCGGGGCTCCGTGGGCGGTGTCGTCCGCTCTTCCGTCATGGCGGAGAGCCTGCCCCGCCCGTCCCTGCGGCTACTCCTCGAACAGCGGCTCCTGCTCCCCCTCCTTCGCCCGCCGCACCCGCCGGTTCCGGGCGCCGATCACCACCGCCGTCGCCGCCGCCGTCACGCCCAGCGCCGCCGGGACCATCCAGCCCCGGTCGAAGACATGCCCGAACGCGTGGTCCAGGGAGAGCCGGCCGGGGCCCGCGACGGCCAGGCCCGCGGTGGCCAGGCCCAGGGTCGCGGCGTACTCGTAGCCGCCCTCCGCGGCGAAGAAGCCGTTCGGCTTGTGCAGGGCGGTCGCGCCCGCCATCGCCCCGGCCGCCGCGGCCCCCGCCGCCGGGGTCGCGAGGCCCAGCGCCAGCAGCGTTCCGCCGCCCGCCTCCGCGAGCCCCGCCGCCAGCGCGCTCTGCCGCCCCGGCGCGTACCCGGCCGACTCCATGAACTGGCCCGTGCCCTCCAGGCCGCCTCCGCCGAACCAGCCGAACAGCTTCTGCGTGCCGTGCGCGGCCAGCACCCCGCCGGTGCCCAGCCGGAGCAGCAGCAGGCCCACGTCACGTCGGTCGTAGCAGGTCACGGGAGCTCCCATCGGCGGCAACGGATCGCGGGTTTCCACCGTCGCATCCGTCACGCCCGGTCGGCCCGTCCGCGCGGCCGTTCGGGTGGCGGGCGGGTGGCGGGCCGCCGGGACCGGTGTGACGCTGGCTGACATGACGATCAAGACAGCCAAGCTCAGCGACCCGGCGGTCCGGGCCTTCGTCACCGCCGTCAACGCCAGTGACCGCGAGCGCCTGGTGGAACTCCTCACCCCGGACGCGACCATGGCGGACGACGGCTCCGACCGGAACCTCGACGACTGGATCGACCGGGAGATCTTCTCCTCCAACGGCCACATCGACGTCGACAACGAGTCCAACGGCGGCCGCTCCCTGCTCGCCCACTACCGCAACGACACCTGGGGCGAGATGGTCACCCGCTGGGACTTCACGGTCGCGGACGACGGCCGCATCTCCCGCTTCGAGACCGGGCAGGCGTAGAAACAGACCGCGCAATCGCTTGTCCTCGGGTGCGCTCCAACTCATAGCGTCGTGGGCATGGAAACCGACAGCACCACCAGGACCCTGGGCCGTTCCGGCATCCGTGTCAGCGCGCTCGGCTTCGGCTGCTGGGCCATCGGCGGCGAGTGGCAGGACGCCGCCGGGCAGCCGCTCGGCTGGGGCAAGGTCGACGACGAGGAGACCGTACGGGCGGTCCACCGCGCCCTCGACCTCGGCGTCACCTTCTTCGACACCGCCGACACCTACGGCGCCGGCCACAGCGAGCGCGTCCTCGGCCGTGCCCTCGGCAAGCGGCGGGACGAGGTCGTCGTCGCCACCAAGTGGGGCAACGTCTTCGACGAGGAGACCCGCACCCTCACCGGCGGCGACGACTCCCCGGCCCACGTCCGCCGCGCCCTCACCGCATCGCTGCGCCGCCTCGGCACCGACCACGTGGACCTCTACCAGCTCCATCTCTCCGACGCCGACCCGGTCCGTGCCGCCGAACTCCGGGACGTCTGCGAGGAGTTGGTCGGCGAGGGGCTGATCCGGGCCTACGGCTGGAGCACCGACGACCCCGCCCGCGCCGCCGTCTTCGCCGAGGGACCGCACTGCGCGGCCGTGCAGCACACCCTGAACGTGCTCCAGGACGCTCCACAACTCCTCGACGTGGCGGAGAAGTTCGACCTCGCGGCCGTCAACCGCAGCCCGCTCGCCATGGGGTTGCTCGGCGGCCGGCGGGCGGGGGCCGCGGCCGGCGACATCCGCAGCAGGCCGCCGGCCTGGCTGCCCGGGTTCGGGGACGGCGACGGGGCCGATCCCGCGTGGGTCGAGCGGATCGAGGCCCTGCGCTCCGTCCTCACCAGCGACGGGCGGACCCTCGCCCAGGGCGCCCTCGGCTGGATCTGGGCGCGCAGCCCGCGGACGGTCCCGATCCCCGGCTTCCGGTCCGTCGCCCAGGCCGAGCAGAACGCCGGCGCGATCGCGAAGGGGCCGCTCACCGCCGGGCAGATGGCCGAGATCGACCGTCTCCTGGGGCGGTGAGCGGCCCCACGCCGCTCACTGACGGCGGTCAGTGCCCCTGGCCGCCTCCGTACTGCTGCTGCACGTACGGCTGCCGGCCGTGGGCCTGGGGCTGCGGGGCGCCGTACGCCGCCGCCTGCTGCTGCCCCTGTCCGGCCGCCGCCTGCTGCGCGTACCGCTGTCCGCCGCCCTGCTCGGTGAGGGTGATCTGGCCGGCCTTGATGGTGGCCAGGCGCGGGGCGCGGCGGGCGATGGAGGAGTCGTGGGTGACCATGACGAAGGTCAGCCCGTACTCGTGCCAGAGGCCTTCGAGGAGGGCCATGATGTCGTCGCGGGTGCCCTCGTCGAGGTTGCCGGTCGGCTCGTCGGCGAGGAGCACCTTCGGCTTCTTCACCAGCGCGCGGGCGATCGCGACGCGCTGCTGCTGGCCGCCGGAGAGCTCGGAGGGGGCGTGCCCGAGGCGCTCGCCGAGGCCCACCGAGCGCAGGGCCTCCGCCGCGCGCTCCCGGCGCTCCGCCGGCTTGATGCCGAGCGGGACGAGGGCCGTCTCGACGTTCTCCTGGGCGGTGAGCGTCGGGATCAGGTTGAACGCCTGGAAGATGATGCCGATCTTCTCCGCGCGCAGCCGGGTGAGCTTGGTCTCGCTGACCTGGGCGAGGTCGACGTCGTCGAGCAGGACGCTGCCCTCGGTCGGGCGGTCCAGGCCGCCGATCATCTGGAGCAGGGTCGACTTGCCGCCGCCGGTCGGGCCCTGGATGACGAGCTGGTCGCCGTCCTCGATGGTCAGATCGATGCCGCGCAGCGCCTCGACCGTCTCCTTGCCCCGCGTGTAGCGCTTGGTGACTCCGGTGAGTCTGTACATGGGTTCTCCACTGGGTGCTCTGCCGTAAGGCCGTAAAAGCCGTAAGGGCCGTAAGGGGGTGGGGGCGCCGCGTCCCGGGGGGAGTGGAAGCGGCGCCCCGGCTCGGGGGGCGGGGGGTTACGAGACGCTGCGCAGCGCGTCGGCCGGGCGCATCCGGGAGGCGCGCCAGCCGCCCATCGCGCCGGCGATCAGGCCGCCGGCGACCGCGAGGCCGACCGCGAGGGCGATGGTGGTGAGGGAGACGGGCGCGGACAGCGCGATCTCCAGGGTGTTCTGGGAGGCCTGCTGGCCGGGGCCGCCGCCGCCCGGTCCGCCGCCCACGCCACCGCCGCCGGAGCTGCCCAGCTGGGCGGTGAGCTTCGGGCTGATCGCGGTGACCGCGTAGGCCGCGCCGACGCCGAGCGCGATGCCGAGGGCGCCGCCGATCAGGCCGTTCACGATGGACTCGCCGACCACCTGACGGGTGACGTTCCGGGACGGCCAGCCGAGCGCCTTCAGGGTGCCGAACTCACGCACCCGGCGGGACACCGCGGAGGAGGTCAGCAGGGCCGCCACCAGGAAGGCCGCCGCGAGGACCGCGATGGACAGCCACTTGCCGACGCTGGTCGCCAGGCTGGAGGCGGTGGAGAGGGAGCCGGAGACGGTGGACGCCAGGTCGGCGGAGGTGGTGACCGTCGTACCGGAGATGTTGGCGGTGATCTCCTTCTTCACGGTGGAGATCTGCTTGGAGTCGGTCGCCTTGACGTAGATCGTGGTGACCTGGTTCTTGGCGTCGCCGAGGGTCTGCGCGACCTTCAGCGGGACGAACACGTCGGTGTCGGACTCGCTGCTGTCCGGGGTCGCGATGCCGATGACGGTGAACTTGGTGCCGGAGATCTTGAAGGTCGAGCCGACCTTGTACTTCTTCTCCTTGGCGTACGACTTGCTGACCAGCGCGACCTTGGCGCTGGTCTGCGCGGTGGTGAAGGTCTTGCCGGAGGTGACCTTCATGGTGGACAGCGGGCCGAGGCCCTGGTGGGCCACGTCGACGCCGGCCACGGAGTAGCTGTTGACGTTGAAGTTGGCGCCGCCGCCCTGAACCTGCGGCGCGCCGCCCGAGCTGCTGCTGCCGGCGCCCGGCTGGCCCTGGCCGCCGCTGTTGCTGCTGCCGCTGCTGGTGGAGGACTTCGCCTTGCCCTGGGTGAAGGAGCCGTCGACCTTGGTGACGTTGAGGGAGAGCGCTCCGACCGCGCTCTCCACGCCCTTCTGGCCGGCGACCCTGGTGACCAGGGACGACTTCAGGGCCTGACCGCCCTGCGTCTGCACGCGGTCCGAACTCTGCGTGGAGCTGCTGCTGGACTTGGCGTCGAACTTGAAGTTCGGGCCGCCGGAGCTGCCCGAGGTCGGCGCGGTACGGGCCTTGGTGACCGTCATGTCGGTCCCGAGGCCGTACAGCGACTTGAGGACCTTGTCCTGCGCCTGGGTCATGCCGGCCGACACCGAGTTGACCGTGATGACCAGCGCGATACCGAGCGCCAGACCCAGAGCGATGACCAGGGCCGCCTTCTTTCTGCGGCCCAGCTCGCGCTTGAGATAGATGCCAAACATCCCGTTCCTCGAAGGTTCTTGGCGCCCGCTGTGGACGCGAGCTCAAGCTAAGGAGAAACCTTTGAGCAGCCCTGGGTAAAAGATGTGTCAGAGCTGAGAACCGGGACGTCTCAGCAAACTTTCATAAGACAGCAAATTCATCTGCGGGGGAGGGGTCCTCCCGGCAAAGCCCTGCTGGGCGCGGTGTACGGTCCCGGGATGCGCGATTCCTCTCGGCTGACCCGGCGTGCCGCCCTCGGACTGACGGCCGCCGCCCTGCCCCTCTCCGCGGCGGCCCCCGCCTCGGCCGCCACCGCCGGCGCCAGGACCGCCGCCACCGTCGTCGGCGGCGAGCGGCTGGCCCAGGGCGGTATACAGGTGCGGGGTGCCAGCGGGCTGCCGAAGAAGATCACCGCCCGCGCCTGGCTGCTCGCCGACTGCGACAGCGGAGAGGTGCTCGCCTCGTACAACGCGCACACGCGGCTGGCCCCCGCCTCCACCCTGAAGATGCTGTTCGCGGACACCGTGCTGAAGAAATTCGAGCGGACCGAGCGGTACAAGGTCAAGGACTCCGACATCTCCGACGTCCCGGCCGGCTCCAGCCTGGTCGGCATCAAGCCCGGCCTCACCTACACCGTCGAGCAGCTGTGGCAGGGCGTCTTCCTGCGCTCCGGCAACGACGCCGTGCACGTCCTCTCCCACATGAACGGCGGGATCGCGAGGACCGTCGCCGAGATGCAGGCCAAGGCGGCCGACCTCCAGGCCCTCGACACCCATGTGGTCAGCCCCGACGGCTTCGACCACCCGGGCCAGCTGTCGTCGGCGTACGACCTGACCCTCTTCGCCCGGCACGGGCTGAAGGACGACGACTTCCGCGGCTACTGCGGCACGCGGACCGCGAACTTCCCGGCGGGCGGCAAGAAGAACTTCCAGATCCAGAACACCGACCGCCTGCTCACCGGAGCCTGGGGGCTCGACGTCTACAAGGGCCTCTTCGGCGTCAAGAACGGCTACACCAGTCACGCCGGCAACACCTTCACCGGCGGTGCCACCCGGGACGGCCGCACCCTGCTGGTCACCGTGATGCACCCGGACCCCGCCACCAACGCCGTGTACGAGCAGACCGCCGCGCTGCTCGACTGGGGTTTCGGGAAGGGGCGTTCGGCGCAGCCGGTGGGCACGCTGGTCGATCCGCTGAGCGAGGGCGGGGCGAGCGCGAGCCCGTCGCCGTCGAAGGGCAAGGGGGCCGCGGGGGCGGCCGGGGCGGGGGCGGCCGGTTCGGGGGCGTCGGGACCGTCGCCCTGGCGGGTCGCGGAGGGCGGGGCGGTGACGTTCGGGCTGCTGGGCGCGGGGGCGTGGGCGCTGCGCCGGCGCCGGCGGGCGGCCGGTGCCGCGGCCGGCCCCGACTCTGGTGACACGACGGCCGACTCGGCCCGGACGCCGGCCGGCCCGACGGCGGGCTGACGTCACGCGGCAGCCGCCCCACCCACCGGTGCGTACCCGCGGTCCCTCGCGGGTCCACCCCCACCCCGGTCCGGTGGAACGGCTGCCGCCTCCCCCCTCGGTGTGGTCGGCGGAATGCCAGAGCCTCAACTGTGAAGTTCTGGTGGAGGAGAGTTGAGCATAGGCCCGTTACCGGCGGCAATACTGCGGACGTCTGTATTCCGCTTGTGCAGGTTGTGAAGGGTTCGGCTGAACGGCGGTTCAGCCCCGGCCCACGTACGGCATCGCCGTCGCCAGTACCGTCGCGAACTGCACGTTCGCCGCCAGCGGCAGCTCGGCCATGTGCCGCACGGTCCGTGCCACGTCCGCCACGTCCATCACGGGTTCCGGGGCGATCACCCCGTTCGCCTGCAGCGCGCCGGTCTCCATCCGGGCCGTCATGTCGGTTGCCGCGTTGCCGATGTCGATCTGCCCGACCGCGATGCCGTACGGCCGCCCGTCGAGGGACAGGGACTTGGTCAGTCCCGTCAGCGCGTGCTTGGTCGCGGTGTAGGCGACGGAGTGCGGGCGGGGCGCGTGCGCCGAGACGGACCCGTTGTTGATGATCCGGCCGCCCTGCGGCTCCTGCTCCTTCATCTGCCGGAACGCCGCCTGCGCGCACAGGAACGCCCCGTTGAGGTTGGTGTCCACCACGTGCCGCCACGCCTCGTAGGGCAGCTCCTCCACGGCCACCCCGCCGGGACCGAACGTCCCGGCGTTGTTGAACAGCAGGTCCACCCGCCCGAACCGGTCCACGGCCGCCGCGAACAGTGCGGCCACGTCGTCGGGTTGGGAGACGTCGGTCCGTACGGCGACGGAGGCGCCCTCGGGCGCCAGTGCCGCCGTCTCCTCCAGCCGCGTGAGGCGGCGGCCGGCCAGCGCCACCGACCAGCCGGCCCGCAGCAGTTCCGTGGCCACGGCACGGCCGATACCGGAGCCGGCGCCGGTGACGACCGCGATCTTTGGTTGCTTGGTGTTCATGGGGCCGCAGCGTAGGCGCTCCGCCGGGAGGGCCGGGTCGGGTCGGGTCGTCGGTCGGGTGCGGCTGGGTGGGGGCTGGTCGCGCCCCCGCGGCGGAGCCGCATATCAGAAACAGCCCCGCGCCCCTGACGGGGCGCTGTACTTCGGGGCGCTTTACAGCTCGTCCGGGTAGCGCACGCCGATCTGTTCGCGCAGGGCGTCCAGGGTGCGCATGACCGCGAGGGTGCTGTCGTGGGGGACGAGGGGGGACTCCTGGTCGCCGGCCCGGACCGCGCGCATCGCCTCCCTGGCCTCGTGGCGGAAGGTGTTGCGCGGGCCGTCCTCCGGGGTCAGGGCGAACTCCTGCGGGTCGCGGCCGTCGCGGTGCAGCACGAAGCGGTCGGGGTTGAAGAAGCCGTCCGGGATGTCGATCCGGCCCTGCGAGCCGGTGACCGAGGCCGTGGTGCCGGTGCCGCCGACGATGGAGCAGTGCACCGAGCCGAGAGCGCCGCTCTCCCAGGAGAACAGTGCACCCGTCTGGAGATCCACGCCCTCGTCCGAGAGCACCGCTCGCGCCGACATCCCGTCCGGCTCACCGAGCAGCAGGTGCGCGAACGACACCGGGTACACCCCCAGGTCGAGCAGCGCGCCCCCGCCGAGCAGCGGGTTCCGCAGCCGGTGCGCCGGCGGGAACGGCCCCTCCAGGCCGAAGTCCGCCTGCACGGTCCGCACCTCGCCGATCGCCCCGTCCGCGACCAGCGCCGTCAGCCGCCGGATCAGCGGATGGCAGTACATCCACATCGCCTCCATCAGGAAGCGGCCGTGCTCCTTGGCCAGCGCGACCAGTTCCCCGGCCTCACGGGCGTTGAGCGTGAACGGCTTCTCGCACAGCACGTTCCGCCCCGCCGTCAGGCACAGCCCGGCGGCCGCCCGGTGCGCCGAGTGCGGAGTGGCGACGTACACGATGTCGACGTCCTCGTCCCGGGCCAGCGACTCCCAGTCCCCGTACGCCCGCCCGATCCCGAACCGCTCCGCGAACCCCGCCGCCGCCTCCGGGGACCGCGAGGCCACCGCCACGATCTCCGCGTCGGGCAGATCGACCAGGTCCGCCGCGAACGCGGCCGCGATCCCGCCCGTCGCCAGGATCCCCCACCGCACGCTCTGCTCACCCATCCCGGCCGCCCACCCTCGCTCACGTGTTTCCCGGCAGTCTGTACGAGCTGAGAGCATATGCGGGGGCCATCGGGATCCAGCAACAGCCGACCGGACCGCGAGACCTACGAGGACGGGGGACACATGCCCGAGCAGCCGGCGCCGCCGACACCGGACGCCCAGGGCACCGCGAACGCCCAGGGCACCGCGAACGCCCAGGGCACCGCGAACGCCCAGGACGCCGCCGTACCCGCGCCGCGCGGCCCGGCCGGCCGCCCCGCCACCGCCGCCGGCCGCCGCGCCGGCCTCCTGCTCGTCCTGGTCCTCGGCGGGCTCACCGCGACGCCCCCGCTGGCGATGGACATGTACCTCCCGTCCCTGCCGGAGGTCACCCGCTCCCTCGGCGCCCCCGCCGCGACCGTGCAGCTCACCCTCACCGCCTGCCTCGCCGGCATGGCCCTCGGCCAGCTGGTCGTCGGCCCGATGAGCGACCGCTGGGGGCGCCGCCGCCCGCTGCTGGCCGGCCTCGCCGTCTACGTCGTCGCCACCGCCCTGTGCGCCGTCGCGCCGGACGTGGAGACCCTGGTCGCCTTCCGTCTCGCCCAGGGCCTCGCGGGCGCGGCCGGCATCGTCATCGCGCGGGCCGTCGTACGCGACCTCTACGACGGGGTCGCCATGGCCCGCTTCTTCTCCACCCTGATGCTGGTCTCCGGGGTCGCCCCGGTCATCGCCCCGCTGATCGGCGGGCAGATCCTGCGGGTGACGGACTGGCGGGGCGTCTTCGTCGTCCTCACGGCCGTCGGGGCGCTGCTCGCCGCGCTGGTGTGGGTACGGCTGCCGGAGACCCTGCCGCCGGCCGACCGGCACGCCGGGGGAGCGGCCGCCGCCGTCCGCGCCCTGCGGAGCCTCCTC
This sequence comes from Streptomyces sp. NPDC013157, assembly GCF_042899865.1. Lineage (NCBI taxonomy): Bacteria > Bacillati > Actinomycetota > Actinomycetes > Kitasatosporales > Streptomycetaceae > Streptomyces > Streptomyces sp. NPDC013157. The sequence goes on from NZ_JBIBAK010000004.1 coordinate 55,690, forward strand.
GCCGACCTGCCCTTCACCGGCTACATGCTCGCGGGCGGCTTCGCCTTCGCGGCCCTGTTCGCCTACATATCCGCGTCCCCGTTCGTCATCCAGGAGATCTACGGCGCCTCCCCGCAGACCTTCTCCCTCCTCTTCGGCCTCAACTCGGTCGGGCTGGTGATCGCCGGGCAGGTCAACGGGAAGGTGCTGGTCGGCCGGGTCAGCCTGGACAAGGTGCTGGGCGCGGGCCTGGCCGTGACCGTGCTCGCCGCGACCGCGCTGCTCCTCATGTCGGCCGGGGTCCTCGGCCCGGTCGGCCTCGCCCCGGTCGCCGCCGCCCTCTTCGTCCTGATGTCCGCGATGGGCTTCACCCTCCCGAACGCCCAGTCCCTCGCCCTGCTGCGCACCCGGCACGCCGCCGGTTCCGCGTCCGCGCTGCTCGGGACCTCCTCGTTCCTCGTCGGCGCGGTCGCCTCGCCGCTGGTCGGGGTCGCCGGGGAGAGAACCGCCGTGCCCATGGCGATCGTCCAACTGGCGGGGGCACTGGTGGCACTGGCCTGCTTCATGGGAATGTGCCGTCCCTGGGCAGCACGTGGGAACACCCGTGCGAGGACGGAGGGAGCAGGGAGCTGAGCGTACCGAGACTGCGCGTCGAGACACCGGAACGGGCCGGTCTCGACCTCGCGGAACTCAGGCACCTCGTCCGCGAAGTGCACGACCTCACCACCGGTGAGCGGCCCTGGGCGGCCGGGGCCGTCGTGGTCGCCGGGCGCGGACCCGTCATCGCCGTACAGGAGGCGTCCGGCTGGGCCGTGCGCTGGTCCGCGTACGACCCCGAGACCGACGCCGGTGTCGAGCTCCCGGCCGCCGCCCGGGTCCCGGCGACCGTCGACACCCCCTTCGACGTCGCCTCCCTCACCAAACTGTTCACCGCGGTCGCCGCCGTGCAGCAGCTGGAGCGCGGCACCCTCGGCATCGACGCCCGTGTCGGTGCCTACCTCCCCGACTTCCACGGGGCCGCCGCGCACGGCATCACCGTCCGCCAGCTCCTCACCCACACCTCCGGCCTGCGTCCCGAACTCCCGCTCTACGACTGCCCCGACGACACGGTCCGCCTCGACCTGCTCCGTGCGGAGGCCCCGACCAGCGCCCCCGGCGCCTACCGCTACTCGGACCTCAACCTGCTCCTCCTCCAGCAGGTCCTGGAGCGGATCACCGGCCGCCCCCTCGACGTCCTGGTCCGCGACGGCATCACCCGGCCGCTCGGCATGACCGCCACCGACTTCGGCCCCTGCCCGGGGGCGGCGGCCACCGAGGACCAGCGGCGGCCGTGGGCCAAGGCGGACCGGGGGATGCTGCGGGGTGTCGTGCACGACGAGAACGCCTGGGCGCTGGGCGGGGTGGCCGGGCACGCCGGCCTCTTCTCCACCGCCCCGGACCTGGCGATCTTCTGCCGGGCCCTGCTCGCGGGCGGGGCGTACGGCCCGGCGCGCATCCTCGGCCCCGACTTCGTGGACCTGCTGCTGGCCCCGCCCGGCCTGGGCTTCCTGGTGGACCAGCCGTGGTTCATGGGCGAGCTGGCGGGACAGGGCGCCGCGGGCCACACCGGGTTCACCGGGACCAGCCTGGTGCTGGACCGGGCGACGGACACGTTCCTGGTGCTGCTGGCCAACACCGTGCATCCGCGGCGCCGCCCCGGCGACAGCGCACCCCGGGCAGCCGCGGCGACCCGCCTCGCCCGGGCTGTCCATACAATCGCCGGGTGAACCACCCCACCCCTCCCACCCCTCCCGTCCCACCGGCCGACCGGCTCCGCGCGACGCTCTCCGACCTGCTCGACGGCCTGCCCCCGAAGCAGGCCGCCACAGCCGTCGAGCGGCTGATCGCCACCTACCGCGGGGCCACCCCGACCGACGCGCCGATCCTGCGGGACCGGGCGGACGTGGTGGCGTACGCCGCGTACCGGATGCCGGCGACCTTCGAGGCGGTGCGGTCCGCGCTGGCGGCCTTCGCCGACGCGGTACCGCAGGAGTGGGCGCCGGCGAGCCATGTGGACGTCGGCGGCGGGACGGGCGCGGCGACCTGGGCGGTGACCGACACCTGGGAGGGCGTGCGGCCCGTGACGGTCCTCGACTGGGCCGAGCCGGCGCTGGCCCTCGGCCGGGAGATCGCCGCGGCGAACCCGGCGCTGCGGGACGCGACGTGGCAGCGCTCCCGGATCGGAGCGGCGCTCACCATCGAGAGCACTGATCTGGTCACGGTCTCGTACGTCCTCAACGAACTCGACGAGGCCGGCCGCGCCGCCCTCGTCGACGCCGCCGCGGCCGCCGCGCAGGCCGTCGTCATCGTCGAGGCGGGCACGCCCGCCGGCTACGCCCGGATCATCGAGGCCCGCGACCGCCTGATCGCCGCCGGCTTCCACGTCGCCGCCCCCTGCCCGCACAGCGCCGCCTGCCCGATCGTCCCCGGCACGGACTGGTGCCACTTCTCGGCCCGGGTCAGCCGCTCCTCCCTGCACCGCCAGGTCAAGGGCGGCTCGCTGCCCTACGAGGACGAGAAGTTCAGCTACGTGGCCGCCACCCGCTTCCGGCCCGCCCCGGCACCGGCCCGGGTGGTCCGCCGCCCCCAGATCCGCAAGGGCCAGGTCCTGCTCGACCTGTGCGGGACCGACGAGCAGCTGCGCCGCACGACGGTCACCAAGCGCCACGGCGACCTGTACAAGGCGGCCCGGGACGCGGACTGGGGCGACGCGTGGCCGGCCGGGTGACACAGCTCTCGTACCCCCTGCTTCACGCCCAGACGGGACCATAAGGCATCCTGGCCGGACCACAGCGAGGCGAGGCGATAGATGAGCGCGACGTTCGGCGGCCCGAGCGGCCGACAGGGCAGACTCTCCCAGTGGCTCCGCGGCCGCCGCCCGAAGCAGGCGGCCGCCGCCGACGACTCGGGCCGCGCGGCGCTCCTGCTCGCCGCCGCCGACGCGGGGCTCCCGCTGGCCCCCGCCGCGCACCCCGCCCCCGGCTACGGCTGCTCCTGCGACCGTGTCGGCTGTCCCACCCCGGCCCGGCACCCGGTGTCGTTCGCGTGGCAGACGCAGTCCACCACCGACCGCGCCCAGATCGAGCGCTGGGCCCGGCACCAGCCGCAGGCCAACTTCATCACCGCGACCGGCATGACCCACGACGTCCTGGACGTGCCCCTGGAGGCCGGCCGGCAGGCGCTGGAACGGCTGCTCGCGAACGGCGTGGAGGTCGGCCCGGTCGCCGAGAGCGACGACGGCCGCCTGCTCTTCTTCACCCTCACCCGCGGCACCCCCGAGGACGAGGACGAGTGGTGGCCCTGCGAGCTGGACTGCCGTCCCGAGACCATGGACGAGCACCCGGGGCTGCGCTGGCACTGCCGGGGCTCCTACGTCCTCGTCCCGCCCGCCCGGCTGCCCGGCGGCGACGGCGACCGGCGGGTGCACTGGGTACGCGGACCCGAGCACGCGCTCCCCGACCCGCTGAGCCTGCTGGAGATCCTCACGGACGCGTGCGCCCGGTACGCGGGCGAGGAGGCCGACCAGGTGGGTGCGGCCTGGTAGGCGCGCCGTGGGCAGCGCCGGGTGGTCGGTCGGCTGCGGCGCCGTGGGGGCTGGGCGCGCCCACGCGGCGGAGCCGCACATTGATACCGCCCCGCGCCCCTGACGGGGCGCTATTGCTAGGAACCTTCTGCCGAGGTCAGGCCCTGGATGCGGCCCAGGATCGAGATCTTTCCGGTGCCCGCCGGGTCCAGTGCGACCTGGTTGGAGACGAACTGCATCGTCAGCGACTGCTTGATCTCGCCCTTGGTGAGGGCCTTGACGCTGAGGTTCGGCGTCGGCACGGAGGCACCCGCGGCCGCCGTCTCCTTGGCGTAGTAGCGGGTGGTGAAGAACACCACCGCCCCGCCGTCGGTGGTGCGCAGCGCGAGCGGTGCGTAGTCGCCGGCGGTGAGCGGCTCGTCGATGTACTGCGTGGCCAGGCCCGGCTTGGTGGACTTCTTGCGGTCGGCGCGCCAGCCGCTGGTGTGCACGCCGTCCGCGAACACGGTGCCGCCGCTCTTCAGGTACGTGGCGTAGTCCCGGCTCAGGTCGCCCGGGGCGACGGCGAGCCGGTCGCTGTTCGCCGGTACGTCCTCGGCCCAGCCGTCCTTGTCGGTGGTGAACTTCGGTACGTCGCCCGGCGCGACCAGCGTCAGGTACGCCACCTGGAACGGCTGGGAGAGGCTGTTGCGGGTGAAGACCAGCAGCCAGCGCTCGTCGCCGCCCTTGTTGCCGTGCGCGTCGGCGACGAACCAGCGGGGCCAGCCGGCCTTCTTCGGGATGGTGTACGTGACGTCGTCGAACTCCAGCGCCGAGTGGGCGGAGTTGCCGGCCGGGCTGTTGACGTGCCCGGCCTTCAGGCGCGCGGAGTCGATGTCGGCGAGGGCGCCGGTCGTGTAGTCCGCGTCCAGGGAGCCGTCGTAGGCCTTGTCGGCCTTGTTGTAGGCGTCCGTGAACTGCCGGAGCGCCTTGGCGGCCTCGGCGCGGGTGGTGCTGGGAAGCACCTCGCGCTCCCCGTGCACCACCACGCAACCGCTCGCCGTCAGCGACATGGCGGTCAGCGCGACCGCTATGAGCGCGTTCCGATCACGCCTGCGGAGCCTGCGGAGCCGTCGAGGGCCGCGACCCCTGGTCGTCAGGTGCGTCATCAGGTGCCTTCACCTTCCCCTTCCCGGAGCCGAACCCTACCGGGGCGAAGAAGAGCACGAGTGTCGGGACCAGGTAGAGCAGCCACACCGTGACCTGGAGCACGGTCGGGTCGGGCTGGAAGTTGAACACGCCCTTCAGCAGCGTCCCGTACCAGCTGTCCGGCGGGATGGTGCCGCTGATGTCGAAGGCCTGGTTTGTCAGGCCCGGGATCCAGTCGGCCTCCTGGAGGTCGTGGAAGCCGTACGCCAGCACGCCCGCCGCGACCACCACCAGCATGCCGCCGGTCCAGGTGAAGAACCTGGCGAGGTTGATGCGCAGCGCGCCCCGGTAGAACAGCCAGCCCAGGAAGACCGCGGTGGCCAGGCCGAGCGCCACGCCGACCAGCGGGCGCGGGGTGCCGTCGCTCGCCGCGTGCACGGACGCCCACACGAACAGCGCGGTCTCGAGGCCCTCCCGGCCGACGGCGAGGAAGGCGGTGGCGACCAGCGCACCCGTACCCATCGCGAGGGCCGCGTCCAGCTTGCCGTGCAGCTCCGTCTTGAGGTGCCGGGCGGTGCGCCGCATCCAGAACACCATCCAGGTCACCAGGCCCACCGCGACGACGGACAGGGACCCGCCGAGCGCCTCCTGCGCCTGGAACGTCAGCTCCTGGGAGCCGAATTCGAGCAGGCACCCGAAGCCCATGGCGATCAGCACCGCCACCGCGATGCCGGTCCAGATCGGCTTCAGGGCGTCCGTGCGCCCGGTCTTGACCAGATAGGCGATGAGGATGCAAACGACGAGCGAGGCCTCGAGCCCTTCCCGCAGTCCGATCAGGTAGTTGGAGAACACGGCTCACGCCCCCTTGGCGGACTCGGCGGACTCGGCGGTCTTGGCGGATTCGGAGAACAGCGTCCGGCCCCACCAGTCGTCCTTGTCCCGGACGCCGGGCGGGACCGCGAAGACCGCCGAACCCACGTGCTGGATGTACTCGTTGAGCGCGTCGGACGCCGACAGCTTGCGCTGGAGCGGGATGAACCCCTTGCCGACGTCACGCATGTAGGCCAGGAAGAACAGCCCGGCGTCGAGCCGTCCGAGCCCGTCCGTCCCGTCGGTGAAGGAGTAGCCCCGGCGCAGGATGGTGATCCCGCCGTTGGAGTCCGGGTGCGCGAGCCGCACATGGGCGTCGGGCTTCATGGCCTTCAGGAACGGCTCGTCGTGCTCCTTCGCCTTGCCGACCGGGGCGCCCTCGCCCTTGTCGCGCCCGAAGACGTCCTCCTGCTCCTGGAGCGAGGTCCGGTCCCAGGTCTCGATGTTCATGCGGATCCGCCGGGCGACGAGGTACGACCCCCCGGTCATCCAGTCGGTCCCGTCCCCTTCTGCCACCCACACGAACTTCTTCAGCCGGTCGGTCTCGGTCCCCGCGATGTTGCGGGTGCCGTCCTTGAACCCCATGAGGTTGCGGGGGGTCTGGGCGTCCGGGGTGGTGGACGAGGTCTTCCCGAAGCCGAGCTGGGACCAGCGGACGGCGACCTTGCCGAAGCCGATCCGGGCGAGGTTGCGGATGGCGTGCACGGCGACCTGCGGATCGTCGGCACAGGCCTGGATGCAGAGATCGCCCCCGGTACGGGAGGCGTCGAGGTTGTCGCCGGGGAACTTCGGCAGATCGACGAGCGCGGCGGGCCGTCGGCGGTTCAGGCCGAACCGCTCGAAGAAGGACGGCCCGAAGCCGATCGTCAGCGTCAGCCGGGACGGCTGGAGCCCGAGGGCCTCGCCGGTGTCGTCCGGGGGCGCCTCGGCGAGCCCGCCGTACGCGCCCTCGCCGACGGCCTTGCCCGCGGTCATCCGCCGGGCCGCGGCCGTCCAGTCCTTCAGCAGCTGCACGAACTCGGCCCGGTCGTCGGTCTTCACGTCGAACGCGGCGAAGTGCAGCCGGTCCTGGACGGGGGTGGCGATACCGGCCTGGTGGGCGCCGTGGAACGGGACGGCGGCGGTGGTGGCGTCGGTGCTGTCGTCGCCGCCGGACTCGGCCGCGGCCACCGCGCCCCCGGCCACGGCGGCGCCGAGCGCGAGCCCGGCCCCGCCCCAGCCGATGAGCGCGCGACGCGACGGATTGGTCTTGTCACCCATGCCCGGCCCCTTACTTGACCACGGCCGCGGCGAGCTTGGACAGCGGCTCCGCGAGGGCGTTGACCGCGTCGGACAGCTCCTTGCGCTGCGCCTCGGTGACCGTGTCGTACGAGACGTAGCCGTCGGAGGTCTTGTCCGTGCGGTACTTGCCGAGCAGTGCGTCCAGCGCGGCGAACTGCTTGTCGAGTTCGGTGGCGAGCGGCGCGTCGTTCTTCTGCGCGACCGGCTTGAGCAGCTCGTACGCCTTCTGCGCGCCTTCGACGTTGGCCTTGAAGTCGCTCAGGTCGGTGTGCGAGTAGCGGTCCTCCTCGCCGGTGACCTTGCCGGTGGCGACCTCGTCGAGGAGCTCCTTGGCGCCGTTGGCCATGGAGGTCGGGGTGATCTCGGCCTTGCCGACCCGCTTCTGCCAGTCCTTCAGGTCCGTGACCAGCTCGGCCGCGAGGGTCTTCTGCTCGGCGCCGGTCTTCTTGTCCTGCCACAGCGCCTTCTCCAGCGCGTGCCAGCCGGTCCACTTCTGGCCCTTCTCCAGGCCGTCGGCGCGGGTGTCGGTCTTGGGGTCGATGTCCCCGAACGACTCGGCGATCGGCTCGGTGCGCTCCCAGCCGACGCGGGAGGGGGCGTAAGCCTTCCTGGCGGCTTCCAGGTCGCCGGCCGCGATGGCGTCGGCGAACGCCTGCACCTTCGGGATCGTCGCGTCGGCCTGCTCCTGCGCGTACTCGCGGTAGGCGGCGACGGCCGCGTCCAGCTTCGGGTCGCGCTTGGCGACCGTGCCGCCGGTGACGGTCAGCTTCTGCCGGACGCCGTGCCCCTTCATCCCGGGCCGGCAGGCTATCTCGTACGATCCCGCCTTCACCTCGGCGGTCAGCGTGTACTTGGTCCCCGGGCCGATGTTCTCCTTCTCGGAGACGATCCGGTCGTCGGGGAAGAGGATCTCGACCTCGGTGGCCCTGGACCCCGTGTTCTCGATGGCGAGCGTGACGTGCCCCGCCGGAACCGACTTCGTCGACGTCTCGCACTTGGAGTCGGCGGCGGTGACCTGGATCGCGTCGTCGCCCTTGGCGTCGCTCTTCGCCGTGCAGGCCGAGAGAGCGGTCAAGGCGGCCACGGTGGCGGCGGCGGTGACGGTGAGTCGGACGGCACGCATGCAGGCTCCAAGCGGGATGGTGTGGTGAGGCTGGCCTAACTTACCTGAGGCTTACCTCACTCATACCCGGGCGGTGGTGATTGACCCGAAACAGAAAGATCACAGACACGGCTTGATATCGATGGCTCAAAGCAGACGCCAAGAAACAGTAAAGGGATGGTCAAGGGTCCGGTGAATGCTTCAATGCCGCTGTGACTGATTACGACGTGCTGCGTGTCTTCTGCGCGGCGAACGGCGGATACGGCAACGAACTGGGGGTCGTTCGGGACGGCTCCGTGCTGCCCGACCGGGAGGACCGGCAGGCGCTGGCGGCGAAGCTCGGGTTCAGCGAGACCGTGTTCGTGGACGACCCCGAGCGCGGGGTCGTCGACATCTACACCCCCACCCTGCGCCTGCCGTTCGCCGGGCACCCTTGCGTCGGCACGGCCTGGCTGCTGGACGTGCCCGAACTCGTCACCCCGGCCGGGGTGGTCGGCGCCCGGCTGGACGGGGAGTTCAGCTGGATCGAGGCGCTTCCGGAGTGGGCTCCGCCGCGCACCCTGCGCCAGTACGCCAGGGCCGCCGAGGTCGACGCCCTGCCGGTGCCGCCGCCCGGGGAGTGGATCTACGCCTGGGCCTGGGAGGACGAGTCCGCCGGACGGGTCCGCGCCCGCGCCTTCCCCGGCCGGAACGACGGCATCGACGAGGACGAGGCGACCGGGGCGGCCGCCCTCCTGCTCACCGCGCAGCTGGGCCGGGCCCTGAACATCACCCAGGGCCGGGGTTCGCAGATCCTGACCGCGCCGCAGCCGTACGGCTGGGTGGAGATCGGCGGGCGGGTCTTCCTGGAGGGCCCGGAGAAGCAGCCGGGAATCAGCCGGTGACCGACTTGTCCGCGCGCCCGCGCCGCAGGTAGTACCAGGTCATGTTGGACGACAGACCCGTCAGCAGCACCCAGACCACGCCGATCAGCCAGCTGCCCTGGACGAAGGAGACGACGGCGGCGACGACCGAGAGGACGCAGACGGCCAGGGCGTACAGGGCGAGGCGGGGCATAGGGGTCGCTTTCTCATGACGAGGGGGACACTGCTGGCATCCACCAGTGTCCCCCATCCGCTCAGACGTCCGTGACGCGGAGCCCGGCGTGTGCCTTGTAGCGGCGGTTGACCGAGATCAGGTTCGCGACCAGGGACTCCACCTGGTGGGCGTTGCGCAGCCGGCCCGCGAAGACCCCGCGCATCCCGGGGATCCGCCCGGCCAGTGCCTGCACGGTCTCGACATCGGCCCGTACCTCGCCGAGCACCATCACGTCGGTGTCGATCTCCTCGATCTCCGGGTCCTGGAGCAGCACGGCCGAGAGGTGATGGAAGGCGGCCGTGACCCGCGATTCCGGCAGCAGCGCCGCGGCCTGCTCCGCCGCGCTGCCCTCCTCCGGCTTGAGCGCGTAGGCGCCCTTCTTGTCGAAGCCGAGCGGGTTGACGCAGTCCACGACGATCTTGCCGGCCAGTTCCTCGCGCAGTGACTCCAGCGTCTTGCCGTGCCCGTCCCACGGAACGGCGACGATCACGAGGTCGCTGCGGCGCGCGCACTCGGCGTTGTCGGCGCCCTCGACACCGTGCCCGAGCTCGTCGGCGGCGGCCTGCGCACGCTCGGCGGCCCGCGAGCCGATGATCACCTTCTGGCCGGCGCGGGCCAGCCGGTAGGCGAGGCCCTTGCCCTGCGGGCCGGTGCCGCCGAGCACCCCCACGACCAGACCGGAGACGTCGGGCAGGTCCCAGGGATCCTTGGCGGGGGCCTTCTCGGCCGCCGGCTGCTGTGCACTGTCGGTAGAGGTCATGGGCCGACTCTACGTCCGGGCCGACGGCCGCACCCGGTCAGGTGAGGCGGTTCACGGGCACCCGGCGGAACGTGATCGTCGTGTACGCGCTGAAGTCGCCGGTCTCGTACAGCAGTCCGACGGTGGCCGCGTCGATCCGGGTCAGGTCGGAGTAGGCGGCGGGCAGCCCGTCGACCGTGTACGCGGCCCGCCAGGTGGTGCCGCCGTCCGTGGAGGCGCGGATCGTCATCAGGGCGCGGGCCGCCGGATCGCCCGGCCCGGAGTACAGCAGCACGTCGGGATCGCGGAGTTGGAGCACGCTGGCCTGGCAGACGGGCGCGCTGAGCCCGGCCTGCGGCCGGAAGGGCTTCACGAGGGTGCACCCGCCGTCCGCCGAGTGGGCGTCGGCCCTGTTCCCCGGCGCCGGGGAATCGTTGCGCGTGTTGAAGTAGACCCGCCCGTCGGGCAGTTCGGCGGCGGTGGTCTCGTTGACGTTGATGTACCCGTCGGTGTTCTCGTCGAGGTAGCCGAGGTACCAGGTCGCCCCGTGGTCGTCGCTGAGCAGGCAGTGCCCGCTGTTGTACCTGCCCTCGGTGCCGTTGTCCGTACCGGTCGGCGGCAGGGTGTGGTTGGCGGCCACGACCACCCGTCCCGAACGCAACTGGACGGCGTGCCCGGGCGTGGTGGCGTACCACCGCCACCCGGCCTTCTTCACGGACTTGGTGATCTCGACCGGGGCGGACCAGGTCACCCCGTCGTCGTCACTGTGCTGCACCCACACCCGCCGCCCGTCGGCGTCGGACACCTGCCCGCGCAGGATCGCGTCCTCGGCGGCGGAGGCGGCGCTGCGGACGTGCACGAGCAGGATGCGGCCGGTGTCGAGCACGACGGGCGCCGGGTTCCCGGCGAGGTCGGTCCCGTTGCTCGCGGCGACCTGGAGCGGTCCCCAGGTACGCCCGCCGTCCGTGGACCTCTTCAGCACCACGTCGATGTGCCCGTGGTCGGCGGCGGAGTCGGCTCTCCCCTCGCAGAAGGCGAGCACGGTGCCCGCCCGGGAGACCACCACCGCCGGGATCCGGAAACTGGCGTAGCCCTCTGTGCCCGCGCGAAAGGGAATGCTTGCTTCTGCGTCGCTCATGGGCCGCCTTCTCCCCGGGTCGGGCGAACTCGCGGTGAACTCCGCGTCACGAGTGTCCGATTGCGGCAGTATGCGGAGGCATGGACGCCGTACGGGTCGCGTTGTTGCGTGAAGTGCTCGCCGGGACAGAGTGGTTGACCGCGACACGGAGATTCGCGGGCGCGCTGCGGGGCTCGGTGGTGACCCACGGCGGCGGACTGCTCCTGCTCGGCACCCCGGAGTACGAGCCGTGGCATCTCGCCGCGCACCTCGTCGACGAGGCGGCGTGGTCCGGTACGCCGGAACTGGCGCCGACCCTCGTACGGTACGACGCCCGTCCCACCGACCCGGCGCACCTCGCGGTGGGCCCCGGCCGCGTCGAGGCGGCCCGCCGGGGCGAGACCCTGCTCGTGGTGGCGACGGGTGACGCCGAGCCCCTGCTGGAGCGGGTCCACACGGCCCGCCGCGCCGGCGTGACGGTCCTGACCCTCTCCACCACCACCGACGACGCGCTGACCGCCATGGCCCACGAGACCCTCGCCGTCCCCGAGGCCGCGGAACTGGACCTGGACACGGTCCAGCACCTCGTCAGCGCGGCAGCCGGCGAGAACGGCCCCTCCCCACGGGGGCGCCGCCGCTTCAGGGACCGTCTGGCGAAGCTGGCGGAAACGGTGATGGCCCCGCCTCCGACTCCCTGGTGATGTCCGCCCGCCCACCCGTCTCGGTCGACCGAACTGCCTTCGGCAGCACCGAGGAACCTCAGACCTCACTTCTCCACGAACCGAGTCGGGTGGGCGGGCGGGCGGAAAAGCGGTTGAGGCGAGGCGCCCAGCCGTTCAGCATGGCCCACCGTGAGCCTCCTCCCCGACCTAGCCCCCTGGAAGGCCTCCGTCGACTTCCGGCGGCTGTGGGTCTCCGGTCTGATCAGCAACTTCGGGAGCTTCCTGACGTTCGTCGCGCTCCCGGTGCAGATCAAGGACCTCACCGGTTCCGCGGCCGCCGTAGGCGCCATCGGCGCTGTCGAACTGCTCCCGCTCATCCTCTTCGGCCTGTACGGCGGCGCCCTCGCCGACGCCCTCGACAAGCGCGCCCTCATCGTCCGGACCGAGGCCGCTCAGGGCCTGCTCAGTGCCGGCCTGCTGGTCAACGCCCTGCTGCCGCACCCGGCGGTATGGCCGCTGTACGCGGTCGCGGCCCTGTCCTCCGCCCTCGTCTCGGTCCAGCGCCCCGCCCTCGACTCCCTGCTGCCGAGGATCGTCGCCCACGACGACCTCCCGGCCGCGGCGGCCCTCAACTCCTTCCGCTGGACGGTCGGCGGCGTCGCGGGCCCCGCCGTCGCCGGCCTGGTCGTGGCGTACGCGGGCCTCGGCTGGGCGTACGGGGCGGACCTCGTCACGTTCCTCGTCTCGGTCGTGCTCATCCTCCCCATCGCCCCGTCGCCCGCCTCCCACGAGGCCGCCAGGCCCTCCCTCCGCTCCGTCGCCGAGGGCGCCCGCTACGCCTGGAGCCGCAAGGAACTCCTCGGCACCTACGCGGTCGACCTCGCGGCGATGTTCCTGGCGATGCCGCTCGCCGTGCTGCCCTTCCTCGCCGACGAGTTGGACGCGAACTGGTCGCTCGGCCTGATGTACGCGAGCATCCCGGCCGGTTCGCTCCTCGTGAGCCTGGTCAGCGGCTGGACCTCACGGGTGCACCGGCACGGGCGGATGGTGGTGCTGTCGGCCGCGCTGTGGGGCCTCGCGATCGCCGCCGCCGGCGCCGTGACGAACGTGTGGCTGGTCCTGCTTCTCCTCGCCGTCGCCGGCGGCTGCGACATGGTCAGCGGGATCTTCCGGGCCGCGATGTGGAACCAGACGATCCCCGACGAGCTGCGCGGCCGCCTCGCCGGGATCGAACTGCTGTCGTACTCCGTGGGCCCCACCCTCGGCCAGGTCCGCTCCGGCGGCATGGCCGGATGGCTGGGTGTACGGGCGTCCGTCGGCGCGGGCGGCCTGCTCTGCACCGGCGCGGTCGGCCTGCTGGCCCTGTGCCTGCCCGCCCTGATGTCGTACGACGAACAGACCAACGAGCACGCCGTACGCCTGCGCGCCCGGCGCACCGCCGAGGCCGCGACCGAAGCCGCGGCCGGTCCCACCCAGCCCTCCTGATCAGCCCTCGTCCGAAGGGTCCCCGGCGGGCGCGTCGTGCCACCGCGGATCGTTCTCCCACTGGAGGTTGCGCTCCCGCGCGATCTCCATCGCGTGCTCGGCCTCCCCACGGGTGGCGTAAGGCCCGAACCGGTCCTTGGCGGGACACTCGGGCCCCTCCTCGACCTTCTGATGCTGCAGGCAGTAGTACCACTCGCCCGGCTTCGCAACGGTCCGCTTCTTGAACAGGGCCATGACCGGCTCCTTTCGCCATCCACATGTTCCCCCATGCCCGCTGGTTAGACTCGCTGGCATGTCTGGCCAGTCGCTGCTCGTACCAGGGGAGCTCTCTCCCACCCGTTCGGTACCCGGGAACATCCGCCGCCCCGAGTACGTCGGCAAACCCGCGCCGACCCCGTACACCGGGCCCGAGGTGCAGACCCCGGAGACCATCGAGGCGATGCGGATCGCCGGTCGCATCGCCGCGCAGGCGATGGAGGAGGCCGCGAAGATCATCGCGCCGGGTGTGACGACGGACGAACTCGACAGGGTGGCGCACGCGTACATGTGCGACCACGGCGCCTACCCGTCCACGCTCGGGTACCGCGGCTTCCCCAAGTCCCTGTGCACCAGCGTCAACGAGGTCATCTGCCACGGCATTCCGGACTCGACGGTGCTCCAGGACGGCGACATCGTCAACCTGGACGTGACCGCGTACATCGGCGGGGTGCACGGCGACAACAACGCCACCTACCTGGTCGGGGACGTCGACGAGGAGAGCCGGCTGCTGGTGGAGCGGACCCGGGAGTCCCTGAACCGGGCGATCAAGGCGGTCCGGCCCGGTAGGCAGATCAACATCATCGGGCGGGTCATCGAGTCGTACGCCAAGCGCTTCGGCTACGGCGTGGTCCGTGACTTCACCGGCCACGGCATCAGCTCGTCGTTCCACTCCGGGCTGATCATCCCGCACTACGACAGCCCGCACGCGACGACGGTGATGCACCCGGGGATGACCTTCACGATCGAGCCGATGCTGACGCTCGGGACGTACGAGTACGACATGTGGGACGACGGCTGGACCGTCGTCACCAAGGACCGCAGGCGCACCGCGCAGTTCGAGCACACGCTGGTGGTGACGGACACCGGCGCGGAGATCCTGACCCTGCCGTAGCCCACCGGCGGTCAGGCCCGCCCTCCCCTCGGAGGGCGGGCCTTTTCCGGTACGCTTTTACCGACAGGGTGTCGGTAACCTTACCGACGAAGCGTCGGTAAGGGCATTGACTTAGGTAAGCCTTACCTTAGAGGGTGTTGCTCATGGACTCCTTCTCGACACTCATCCGCACCGCGTCCCACGAGCAGCACGTGGAGGCGGAGACCTCGACGTTCATGAGCGACCTGCTGGGCGGCCGGCTCGGCGTGGAGGCGTACGCCCGCTACACCGAGCAGCTGTGGTTCGTGTACGACGCGCTGGAGGGCGCGGCCGGGCGGCTGGCGTCGGACCCGGTGGCCGGGCCGTTCGTGCGGCCCGAGCTGTTCCGGCTGGCCGCGCTGGAGCGGGACCTGGCGCACCTGCGCGGGGCCGGGTGGCGGACCGGGCTCACGGCGCTGCCGGCGACGGAGGAGTACGCGGCGCGGGTGCGGGAGTGCGCCGAGCGCTGGCCCGCCGGCTACGTCGCCCACCACTACACCCGCTACCTCGGCGACCTCTCCGGCGGCCAGATCATCCGCGACAGGGCCGAGCGGACCTGGGGTTTCGAGCGCAAGGGCGACGGCGTCCGGTTCTACGTCTTCGAGGACATCGCCAACCCGGCCGCCTTCAAGCGGGGTTACCGCGAGCTGCTGGACGCGGTGGACACCGACGACCTGGAGAAGCAGCGCGTCGTCGCCGAGTGCAGGCGGGCGTTCACCCTCAACACGGCGGTGTTCCGGGAGCTGGGCGAGGAGTTCCCGCTGTCCGCGTGAGGGTTAGCCGGCGGCCGAGCAGAACTCGTCCGTCCCCTGCCAGAACCGGTAGAGCTGCTGACCGCAGTACTGGTCGAGGTCTCCGACGCCCAGGTGGCGCAGCAGCGCGTCGATCACGTCGAAGAACGCGGTGTTGATCGACGGCACCCACAGCAGCGCGAACACGAAGAGCAGGCCGAACGGGGCGAACGGCTCCACCTGCCGCTTGATGCCGTACGACAGCCAGGGCTCGATCACGCCGTAGCCGTCCAGGCCCGGCACCGGCAGGAAGTTCAGGATCGCCGCCGTGACCTGGAGCAGGGCGAGGAAGGCGAGGGCGAAACGGAAGTCGCGCGGGACGCCGCCCAGGGCGTCCAGCCAGAAGGGGGCGGTGCAGACGGCCGCGAACAGGACGTTCGTCAGCGGACCGGCGGCGGAGATGAGGCTGTGCCGCCAGCGGCCCCGGATCCGGCTGCGCTCGATGAAGACCGCGCCGCCGGGCAGACCGATCCCGCCCATGATCACGAACAGCACCGGGAGCACGATGCTCAGCAGGGCGTGCGTGTACTTCAGGGGGTTCAGGGTCAGGTAGCCCTTCGCGCCCACCGTGATGTCGCCGCCGTGCAGGGCGGTGCGCGCGTGCGCGTACTCGTGCAGGCAGAGCGAGACGATCCAGGCCGCCGTCACGAACAGGAACACGGCGACCCCGGGCTGCTCGGCGAACCCGGACCAGGTGGCCCACCCGGTGACCGCGGTGACGGCGAGGATCCCGACGAACACGGGACTGATCCGCCGGTCACTGGGGCGGGTGGTGGTGGCGGTCATGGCGCGGGGCTCCCGGGGCGCGTCGGTGGAGGTGGCGTGCGGGGTCGACCGTACAGGTGACGTGAGAAGAACGTCATGCGGAGGGCCACGGGTTCCTGGTAGTCGTTACTCCGGAATCGACTGGACCGGGAGGTGCCGTGAGTATTACCGACAATTGGGTGGCGGACGCGTTCGAGGCCATTGAGTTGCCCAGGCGGATGCGGCTCCGCCTGACGAGGAACGGACTCACTGTGGTACCTGTCACGCAAGCACATGTGACGACTCAGATGCGCATCTTCAGCCAGATCGATTCCGGGTTGCCCGGGTGGATGCCGATCGGCGAGTTCAAGGTCCTGCCCGCTCGAGAGGGATACAAGCCCGAGCCCGATGCCTCCGTGGTACGCGAAGGGCAGTGGAACGCCGGCAGCAGCGAGTTCGACGAAGGCTCGCTGCCGTTTGTCGTGGAGGTCGTCTCGCCGGAGACCAAGAACCGCGACTACAACACCAAGCCGGACCACTACGCCCTGCGCGGTATCCCGGCATACCTCATCGTCGACGTCCTCGCCGCCACTTGGACGCTTTTGACCCAGCCGGAAGACGGCACCTATCAGTGCACGCAGTCCGGCCCCTTCGGCAAGGAGATCGCCATCCCCGTCGCCGACCAGACCCTCACCCTCGACTCCGCGCAGTTCATGCGCATCTGAAACCCACAGGCGGCGTCCGGGCGTCCCCAGGGACAATGGACCCCGTGCGCTACGCGATCCTCGGCACCACCCAGGCACTCCGCCCCGACGGCACGGCCGTCCCCGTGGGCGGGGCACGGCTGCGTGCCCTGCTGACCGTGCTGGCGCTGCGGCCCGGCCGCGCGGTGCCCGCCGGGCTGCTCGTCGACGAGGTGTGGGGCGACGAGCCGCCGGCCGACGCGGGCGGCGCGCTGCAGGCGCTGGTCGGCCGGCTGCGCAGGGCGCTCGGCGCGGACGCGATCGACTCCACCGACGGCGGCTACCGGCTGGCCGCCGCCCCCGACGACGTCGACCTGCACCGCTTCGAGCGGCTCACCGGCGAGGGGCTGCGCGCCCTCGCGGACGGCGACCCCGCCAAGGCGGCCGCCGTCCTCGACGACGCCCTCGCCCTGTGGCACGGGCCGGCCCTGGCCGACCTGCCCGACCGCACCGCCGAGGCGGCCCGCGTCGACGTCCGCCGCCTGGACGCCCTGCGCGCCCGCCACACCGCCGCCCTCGCCCTCGGCCAGGCCGAGCAGTCCCTGCCCGAGCTGGCCGCCCTGTGCGACGCGCACCCCCTCGACGAACCCCTCCAGGCCCTGCGCCTGCGCGCCCTGCACAGCACCGGCCGCACCGCCGAGGCACTGGCCGCCTACGACGACGTACGCCACCTCCTCGCCGACCGCCTCGGCTCCGACCCCGGGCCCGAACTGCGCGCCCTGCACGCCGGGTTCCTCGACCCGGAGCCCGCGGCACCGGCTTCCGCCCGGCCCGGCAACCTGCGTGCCCGGCTCACCTCCTTCGTCGGGCGCGAGGCCGACATCGAGGCCATCCGGGGCGACCTCGCCACCGCCCGGCTCGTCACCCTGCTCGGGCCCGGCGGGGCCGGCAAGACCCGGCTCTCGCAGGAGGCCGCCGAGACCCTGAAACACGCCCGGGACGGCGTCTGGCTGGCCGAGCTGGCCCCCGTCGACGACCCCGCCGACGTCCCCGAGGCCGTGCTCAGTGCGCTCGGTGCCCGCCAGGCCGTGCTGTACGGCGGCGGCGCCGAGACCATGCGGGCCGCCACCGACCGGCACGACGACCCGGTCGAGCGGCTCGTCGACCACTGCGCCCGGCGCCGGATGGTGCTCGTCCTCGACAACTGCGAGCACGTCGTCGACGCGGCGGCCGACCTGGCGGCCCGGCTCCTGGAGCGCTGCCCGGACCTGACGATCCTGGCCACCAGCCGCGAACCCCTCGGCGTGCCCGGGGAGTTGCTGCGTCCGGTGGAGCCGCTGCCCGAGCCGGTGGCGCTGCGGCTGCTCGCCGAGCGGGGCGCCGCGGCCCGCCCCGGCTTCACGGTCGACGCCGACGACGAGACCGCGGCGGCCTGCGCCGAGATCTGCCGCCGCCTGGACGGACTGCCCCTCGCCATCGAACTGGCCGCCGCCCGGCTGCGGATGCTGACCCCGCGCCAGATAGCCGACCGGCTGGACGACCGCTTCCGGCTCCTCACCTCCGGCAGCCGCACCGTGCTGCCCCGCCAGCAGACCCTGCGCGCGGTCGTCGACTGGTCCTGGGACCTGCTGGACGCCGGCGAGCGCGACGTCCTCGGCCGCCTCTCCCTCTTCGCGGGCGGCTGCGACCTGGCCGCCGCCGAGGCCGTCTGCGGCCCCGCCGCCCTCGACGCGCTCGGCACCCTGGTCGACAAGTCCCTGGTCGTGGCGGCCCCTTCGGGCGAGGCCGAGGGCGGCGGGATGCGCTACCGGCTCCTGGAGACCGTCGCCGAGTACGCCGGCGAGCGCCTCGACGAGAGCGGTGGGCGCACCCCCGCCGAGCGCGCGCACCTGACGTACTACCGCGAACTCGCCCGCACCAACGAACCGTTGCTGCGCGGCACCGGACAGCGGGCCGCCATCGCGCGGCTCCAGCTGGAGTACGAGAACCTGCGCACCGCGCTGCGGCACGCCGTCGCCCTGCGGGACGAGCACGAGGCGCTCTGTCTGCTCCACTCGCTGTTCTGGTACTGGCAGATGCACGACCAGCGGATCGAGACCCGCACCTGGTGCGCCGAGGTCATAGCCTTCGGCCCCGACCCGTTCGCCGCGCCGCTGCGCCGGGCCGAACCGGTGTGGCAGCGCTGCACCGACACCCCGCCGCCGTACACCGGGGAGGTCCTCGCCGAGGCCCGGCGCGGCCTGCACCTGGCCCATCTGGCCTGCATGGACACCGAGCTGGAGGTCTGGCAGACGCCCGAGGCCCAGGCGAAGCTGCGCGCCGTCACCGAGGTCTACGAGCCCGGCATGCCGCAGACCTGCCGGGCGCCGGGCATGTTCTGGTTCTTCGCCGTGATGCTGACCGGCGGCATGGACCGGCTGCGCGAGATCCTCGACGCCGCCGTCCGCACCTGCCGCGAGACACCGGGCTACGAGTGGGAGCTGGCCGGGAGCCTCGCCATGCGCGCCAACCTGCTCGCCAACCGCGCCGCCTGGGCGGGCGACGCCACCCGGGACGCCGACGAGGCGCTGGGGATCTTCCGACGCCTCGGGGACGACTGGGGCACCGCCGAGGCCTTCTCCGGGCGTGCCGAGGCCCGGGAGCGCCGAGGCGAGTACCTGGCGGCGGCCGCCGACTACGAGGCCGCCATCGAGCGGGTCGGCCGGCTGGGCGCCCGCGCCCAGGCCGCCGTGCTGCACGCCCGCCTCGGCAGCGTGCTGATCGAGTCGGGCCAGACCGAGCGCGGGGAACGGCTGCTGCGCCAGGTCATCGCCGACAACGAGGGCGTGAACAACGAGTCGATGCCCGCGGCCCGGCTCTTCCTCACCACCTGGCTCCTGCTGAGCGGCAGCATCGCCGAGGCCCGCGAGCAACTCCGGCTGCTGCGCTCCGAGTTCAAGATCTCCCACTTCGTCGTCTTCGACGCCCTGATCCTCACCCAGGAGGCCTGGGTGGACGCCCTCGACGACCTGCACGCGGAGGCGCTGGCCAAGCTGCGGGACGCGGTGCGGCTCGCAGCCGACCCGCTGAGCGAGGCCATCACCCCGCACCTGACCTCCCTGTGCCTGACCGTTGCGGCGGTCGCCCTGGCCGGCCTCGACGGGGGCGCACGGGCCCTGGACGCCGCCCGCTGCCTGGGCGCCGCCGACGCCCTGCTGCCGCCCGGCCACCTCCAGGTCGGCCTGGAGCGCACGTCACGCGACCGGTCGGAGGTCCGGGTCCGCGCCGCCCTCGCCGACGACCCTGCCTACGAGTCGGCGTACGCCGAGGGCGGCGGCCTCTCCCGCGCGGAGGCCACCGCCCTGCTCTGACGTCGTCTTCCGTGTGGACTTCCCGGTGGACGTCAGCTCTTCGTCCGGAACTTGTAGATCGCGTACGGTGCCGCCACCGCCGTGATCCCCACCGACCAGGCCAGCGTGATCCACAGGTCGTGGGCGACCGGGCCGCCGACCATCAGTCCGCGCGCCGCGTCGGCGAGCGTGGACAGCGGGTTGTAGTCGGTGAAGGCCTGCAGCCAGCCCGGCATCGACTTCGTCGGCGCGAAGATCGACGAGCCGAACTGCAGCGGGAACAGCACCAGGAACCCCATGGCCTGCACGGACTGGGCGTTCTTCAGGATCACGCCCAGGGTGAGGAACACCCACATGATCGAGGAGGCGAAGACCGCGGACAGGCCCACGGCGGCGAACAGTCCGGCCCAGTGGTTGATGTGGAACCCGACCAGCACGGCGACGATCATCAGCACGGCGGTGGCGAACAGCATCCGCACCAGTTCCACCGAGATCTTCGCGAACAGCACCGAGCCGCGCCCGATCGGCAGCGACCGGAACCGGTCCATCACACCGGAGTTGAAGTCCTGGCTGAACCCGGTGCCGACACCCTGCGAGAGCGTCATGCTCATCATCGCGATCATGCCCGGGATGACGTACTGGACGTATCCGTCCTGACCGCCGCCGAGCGCCTGCCCGATCGAGCCGCCGAAGACGTACACGAACAGCAGCGTGAAGACGACCGGCATCAGCAGCGCGTCGAACATCGACTCCGGGTCCTGCCTGATCCACAGCAGGTTGCGGCGGATCAGGGCCCCGGTGTGCCGCAGGTGCCCGCGCAGCGGGATCCGGACATCGGTGGGGGTTGCGGTCGTGGCGCTCATACGGCGACCTCCTGACGGTCGTCGGCGGTCTTGGCGTCCTGCGGGGCACTGGCGCGGTGGCCGGTGAGGGACAGGAACACCTCGTCCAGGCTGGGCAGTTCGGTGACGATGGAGCTGATGGTGATGCCGCGGGCGGTGACGGCGCCGACCACGGCGGTCAGCTGCTCGTCGCTGAGGATCGGCACCAGCAACGTGCCGTTCTCGCCGTCCACGGTGGTACCGGCGAGCCCGGTGATGCCCAGCTCGTCGATCATGGCGGCGAGCGGCCGGACCTGCAGCGGGTCGACGGGCCGCACCCGCAGCGTCCGCCCGCCGACCTTCGCCTTCAGCTCCTCCACCTTGCCGCCGGCGATGACCTTCCCGCGGTCCACGACGGTCAGCTCGGAGGCGAGGTACTCGGCCTCCTCCATGTACTGGGTGGTCAGCAGCACGGTCACCCCGTCGCCGACCATGGCCTTGACCTCCTGCCACACCTCGTTGCGGGTGCGCGGGTCGAGTCCGGTGGTCGGCTCGTCCAGGAACAGCACCTGGGGGTGGCCGATCATCGAGGCGGCGAGGTCGAGCCGGCGGCGCATGCCACCGGAGTAGGTGCTCGCCGGGCGCTTGGCGGCCTCGGTCAGCGAGAACCGCTCCAGCAGTTCGTCGGCCCGGGCCCGCGCGTCCTTCCTCGGCAGGTCGAGCAGCCGCCCGATCATGTACAGGTTCTCCCAGCCCGGCAGCTTCTCGTCCACGGAGGCGTACTGCCCGGTCAGCCCGATCACCCGGCGCAGCTGGCGGGGCTGGCGCAGCACGTCGTAACCGGCGACGGTCGCCTCTCCCGCGTCGGGCTGCAGCAGCGTGGACAGGATCCGCACCAGGGTGGTCTTGCCGGCCCCGTTCGGCCCGAGCACACCCATCACGGTGCCCTGGCGGACGTCCAGATCAACTCCGTCGAGTGCCTTGGTGTCGCCGTAGTGCTTCACCAGCCCCCGTACGGACACGGCGTTGTTGTCGATTCGCGTCATGGCAAGTACGGTGCCAGGCCCCACCGACAAACCACCGACAGGCCGCCTACACGGGCCGACAGTGCGCCGACAGCCCACCGATACACCGCCGATAGCTCGCCAAGCTCTCGTGCGAGACGCGGGTCCGGCAACGCCCCGTAAGGGGCGGGGGCACCCCCGGCCGAAGGCTGGGGGAGGAACTGCGCGACCAGCCACGACGGCGCGGCAGACGGCATCCGGCGCACCTCGCCGCAGAAAGCAGAAAGCAGAAAGCAGAAAGGGGACAGCCCGCCGACGGGGGAAGATCGGCGGGCTGTCCTTGGTGTTTCCGCAGTGGCTCTGGGCAGCGCCCCGAAGGGGAGCGCTCAGTGGACGGAGTGCTCCTCCAGCGGGAACGTCCCGCCGACGACGTCCTCGGCGTAGGCCCGGGCCGCGTTGCCCATGACCTCGCGCAGGTCCGCGTACTTCTTCACGAACTTCGGGACCCGGCCCGAGGTCAGGCCGAGCATGTCCGTCCAGACCAGGACCTGCGCGTCGGTCTCGGGACCGGCGCCGATGCCGACGGTCGGGATGTGCAGCACCCGGGTCACCTCGGCCGCGAGCTCCGCCGGGACCAGTTCGAGGACGACCGCGAACGCTCCCGCGTCCTGGACCGACTTGGCGTCACGCAGCAGCTGCTGGGCCGCCTCCTCGCCGCGGCCCTGCACGCGGTAGCCCATCGCGTTGACGGACTGCGGGGTCAGGCCGATGTGCGCCATCACCGGGATGCCGGACTCGACGAGCAGCCGGATCTGTTCGTGCGACCGCTCGCCGCCCTCCAGCTTGACCGCGCCGACGCCCGCCTCCTTCACCAGCCGGGTCGCCGAGCGCAGCGCCTGCACCGGGCCCTCCTGGTAGGAGCCGAAGGGGAGGTCGCCGACGATCAGGGCACGCCGGGTGCCGCGGACCACGGCCGCCGAGAGCATCGTCATCTCGTCGAGGGTCACGGGGACCGTCGACTCGTAGCCGAGGTGACAGTTGCCGGCCGAGTCGCCGACCAGGAGTACCGGGATGCCGGACTCGTCGAAGACGGACGCGGTCATCGCGTCGTAGGCGGTGAGCATGGGCCACTTCTCGCCGCGTTCCTTGGCGAGGGCGATGTCGCGAACCGTGATGCGGCGGGTGCCCTTCCCCCCGTACAGCGTCCTGCTGCCGTCGGAGGGGCTGTTCTGCACAGTCTGGGCAGCCGAAAGCTGCGTCATGACAACGGCTCCTTCAGTCATCTCGAGGCACCCTGACGGTGTCCCCGGATCCCTCTCATGGTGGCACTTCGTGCCGCCGACGGCCAGAGGACCCCCGTGTGATCCATCGGTCACCGTCCGCCGTCCACGGTCCCCGGGATCCGCCCGGCCCTGTCGCGTTCCGTAAGGGATGGGTAAAGGAATTCAGATACGAGACGGTGCCGTATTGAAATGGTCATAGGCTCGTCCGCATGACAACTCCTGCCGACCACGCTCCACCCGGCCCGCGCATACCCGAGGCGGTGCACCGGCGCCGCTGGGCGATTCTCGGCGTGCTCATGCTGAGCCTGCTGATCGTGGTGCTCGACAACTCGATCCTGAACGTCGCCGTCAAGACCATCTCCACCCCGGCCCCGGTCGGCCTCGGCGCCACCCAGAGCCAGCTGGAATGGGCGATCAACGCCTACACCCTCGTCTTCGCCGGCCTGCTCTTCACCGCCGGCCTCGTCGGTGACCGCCTCGGCCGCAAGAAGGTGCTCATCGGCGGCCTCGTGGTCTTCGGCGTCGGCTCGGCCCTCGCCGCCGAGTCCGGCTCCGCGGACCAGCTGATCGCCTTCCGCGCCCTGATGGCCCTCGGTGCCGCCTTCGTGATGCCCGCCACCCTCGCCGTCCTGATGAACGTCTTCGAGCGCCAGGAGCAGCCGAAGGCGATCGGCATCTGGGCCGGCGGCGTCGGCCTCGCCATCGCCATCGGCCCGATCACCGGCGGTGTGCTGCTCGACCACTTCTGGTGGGGCTCGGTCTTCCTCATCAACGTGCCGATCGTGATCATCGCGCTCGCCCTGATGGTCTGGCTGGTCCCCGACTCGCGCGACCCGCGCCCGGGCCGCCTCGACCCCGTCGGCGTGGTGCTCTCCGTCGTCGGCCTCGTCCTGCTGGTCTACGGCATCATCAAGGGCGGCGAGCTCGCCGACTTCACCGACGCCAAGGTGCTCGCGACCATCTTCGCCGGCATCGCGGTCCTCGCCGGCTTCGTGATCTACGAGAAGCGCAGCGACCACCCCTCGCTGGACGTCACCTACTTCAAGAACAAGGTCTTCTCGGCCGCCATGGCCGCCATCGCGCTGGTCTTCTTCGCGCTGATGGGCGTGACCTTCTTCTCCGTCTTCTACACCCAGAGCGTGCGCGGCTACTCGCCGCTGCAGTCCGGTCTGCTGCTGCTCCCGCTGGCCGCCGCGCAGATGATCTTCGCGCCTCGGGCCCGGCTGGTGGTGGACCGGTTCGGCAACAAGGCCACCACCGCGGGCGGCCTGGTGCTGATCGCCGCCACCCTGGCCACCTTCGCCACCTTCCAGGCCGACACGCCGATCTGGATCCTGGAGGTCGTCTTCTTCCTGATGGGCACCGGCATGGCGCACATCATGACGCCGACCTCGGTCGTCATCATGCAGGCCCTGCCCCGTGAGAAGGCCGGTTCCGCCTCCGCGCTCAGCAACACCTTCCGCCAGGTCGGCGGCGCCCTCGGTATCGCCGTGCTCGGCTCGGTGCTGTCGACGTCGTACCGCAACGGCATCGAGGGCAAGCTCGGCGCGCTGCCGCCCGGGCTGCGCGAGACCGCCGGCGAGTCCATCGAGGCCACGCTCGGCGTCGCCTCGAAGCTCGGGGCGCAGGGCAAGGCCCTGGTCACCCCCGCCAACGACGCCTTCCTGCACGCCATGCACATCACCGCCCTGTGCGGCGCGGGCGTCGCGCTGATCGGCGCCGTGGTCGTGACCCTCTTCCTGCCGGGCAAGCCGCCGGCCGGCCAGCAGGGCGACCGGGAACAGAAGTTGGTCGTGGCGGCGGAGTGAGTACGAACGACCGGAATAACCGGAACAACCGGAACGACCAGAACGACTGAACGGACCGGCGGGCGCCGGCCGGAACCACGGGGGACACCGGGGGACACCCCGGAGCCACGGGGGAAACCTCGTGGCCTACCACGGGGGGAGGCTTCGGCTGCGGGAGAATTCCCGCAGCCAGTGCACTGAGAGGACGGTACGACGTGACGCTTGCCGACAGCGGACCGCGGTCCATCAATCCGGCCCGCGGCCGCCCCCGCAGCGAGGCGGTGGAGATCGCCATCCTGGAAGGCGTGATGAAGCTCCTGGAGGAGGGCGTTCCGCTCGCCGAGCTCTCCATCGAGCGGATCGCCCGGACCGCCGGCGTCGGCAAGGCCACCATCTACCGCCGCTGGAACGGCAAGGAGGAGCTCTTCGTCGACGTCATGCGCGCCGCCGAGCCCCCCGACCCCGAACTCCCCGGCACCTCCATGCGCGACGACCTCGTCGTGCTGCTCGAGTCGCTGCGGCAGCGCGGTCTGATGAACCGTTCGTCGGCCATCCTGCACAACGTCTACGCCCAGATGAAGAGCAGCCCCCGCATCTGGAACGCCTACCACGCCGACGTCGTCAATCCCCGGCGCGAACTGGGCAGGGAAGTGCTGCGCCGCGGCCAGCGCAACGGCGAACTCCGCGCCGACGTCGACATCGAGCTGGCCAACGACATGTTCACCGGGCCGATGCTGCTCAGGGCCATCCTGCGCCCCGACGCGGAACTCCCCGAGGGCCTGGCCGAACAGATCGTCGACGAGGTGCTGGCGGGGCTGGGCCCCGTCACCTCGCCGTAGCAAGTGTTCGCGTTTCGTCACAGACCCCACCGACCCGCCGGTAACCGGAACCCCTCCTCTCGGCCCGTTCGTCATCCTCTTGCGTACGGCCGTCATGTGACGGCGGGAGAGGAGCCGATCATCCCCTAGGGTCGTAACCGGGGGACGACGGTGTGCACGGCAGGTTGTGAGGCAGGCGGTATGGCGCAGCAGGCGTACATGACGGAGACGGACAACGGCGGCTCGGGACCCGAGCGTCGGGGAGACCGGTTCCGACGCCTGGTGGAACGGCTGCTGAAGGGCTGGCGGAACGATCCGCGCATCTGGCGCCGGGGCATCGTCACCGCCGTGGTGGCGCTGCTCCTCGCCGGCGTGATGCTGCTGCACTCCCGCATCCCCAATCGCGTCGGCAACCTCGGCAGTCTCACCGAGACCTTCCTGCCCTGGCTGGGCCTGCTGATCCCGGTACTGGTCCTGGTCGGCTTCCTGCGCAGGTCGGCGACCGCGCTGATCGCCGTCCTCCTCCCGGCGATCGTCTGGCTGAACCTGTTCGGCGGACTGCTCACCGACAAGCAGGGCACCGGCGGCGACTTCATGGTGGCCACGCACAACGTCAACGCCGACAACCCCGACCCGACCGGCACGGCCACCCGGCTCGCCTCCTCGGGCGCCGACGTGCTGGCCCTGGAGGAGCTGACGGCGACGGCCGTACCCACGTACGAGAAGGCGCTGGCGTCGACGTACAAATACCACGCGGTCGAGGGCACCGTCGGCCTGTGGAGCAAGTACCGGCTCACCGGCGTCAAGGCCGTCGACATCAAGCTCGGCTGGACGCGCGCGATGCGCGCCACGGTCGCCACCCCGCACGGCCCCCTCGCCGTCTACGTCGCCCATCTCCCCTCCGTACGCGTCAAGATGAACGCCGGCTTCACCGCCCGGCAGCGCGACACGAGCGCGGACGCGCTGGGCGAGGCCATCGCCGACGAGACCCTGCCCCGGGTGATCCTCCTCGGCGACCTCAACGGCACGATGAACGACCGCTCCCTCAACGGCGTCACCTCGCAGATGCGCTCCACGCAGGGCGCGGCGGGCAGCGGCTTCGGGTTCAGTTGGCCGGCCGCGTTCCCGATGGCCCGCATCGACCAGATCATGGTCAAGGGCGTCGAGCCGGAGAGTTCCTGGACCCTCCCGAGGACCGGCAGCGACCACCTCCCGATCGCGGCGCGTGTGAACCTGACCACATCGGATTCGTAGAAACCCCTGGTCAGCGCAGCCACGCCGGCTTTGTAAGGACAATCGGACACTGCGCCGTAACCTGGCGGAATACTTGGCCTGGGAGACTTTGTTCCGTAGTTGAACTTAGAACGCACGGAACCCTGCTCCCCGAAAGGCAAAGCCCTTCATGCCTCTGGCCCTGCTCGCCCTGGCCGTCGGCGCTTTTGGTCTCGGCACCACCGAATTCGTCATGATGGGCCTGCTGCCCGACGTCGCCGACGACCTGCACATCTCGATCCCCACCGCCGGCCACCTGGTCTCGGCGTACGCCCTCGGCGTCGTCATCGGCGCCCCGCTGCTGGCCGCGCTCACCGCGCGCCTGCCCCGCCGCCGGGTCCTCATCTCCCTGATGGCCCTGTTCGTCGCGGGCAACGCGCTCTCGGCCCTGGCCCCCGGCTACGACTCCCTCCTCGCCGCCCGCTTCCTCAGCGGCCTCCCGCACGGCGCCTTCTTCGGCGTCGGCGCGGTCGTCGCCACCGGCCTGGTGGCACCGGAGCGCAAGGCCCGCTCGGTCTCCCTGATGTTCATGGGCCTGACCGTCGCCAACATCGCGGGCGTCCCGGTCGCCACCCTCATGGGCCAGCACCTCGGGTGGCGGGCGACCTTCCTGGGCGTGAGCCTGATCGGCGTCGCGGCGATGGCCGCGGTGTTCTTCCTGATCCACCCCACGCAGACCCCGGTCCCGACGTCCGGCCTGCGCGGCGAACTCACCGCCCTGCGCTCCCTCCCGGTCTGGCTGGCCCTCGCCACCACGGTGGTCGGCTTCGGCGCCCTCTTCTCCGCGTACAGCTACATCACGCCGATGCTGACCGAGTCCGCCGGCTACGGAGAGGGGAACGTGACGCTCCTCCTCGCCCTCTTCGGCGTCGGCGCCACGATCGGCAACCTCGTCGGCGGCCGCCTCGCCGACCACGCGATGCGCGGCACGCTCTTCGGCGGCCTGGCGTCGATGGTGGCGGTCCTGCTCCTCTTCCCGGTCCTGATGCGGGCGGAGTGGAGCGCGGCGGCCGCGGTCGTCCTCCTCGGTGTCGCGGCCTTCGTCACCGGCTCGCCGCTCCAGCTGATGGTCATGGAGCGCGCCGCCGCCGGCCCCTCCCTCGCCTCCTCCGCCAACCAGGCGGCCTTCAACCTCGCCAACGCCGGCGGCGCCTGGATCGGCGGCGTGGCCCTGGCCGCGGGCTTCGGCGTCACGTCCCCGGCCCTGGCGGGCGCGGCCCTCGCCGTCCTGGGCCTGGGCGTCGCGAGCGTGGCGTACGCGGTGGACCGGCGCCGGGACGTCCCGACGCCGACCGGTCAGGTACGGGTGGTCGCCTCGCATGTCCCGGAGACGGCGGAGCCGGTCCACTCCTCCTGACCGTCAGTGGCCCGCCGACCGCCGGGGCACTGCTGTATGCAGCGCATCCGGCGGTCAACGGGCGGGGCCGGTGATCACCTTCGGTCTACGTCATCGTCGACCCCAAGCACCAGCGCGTCCACGTGCTCACCGATCCCAGCGGGGAGAAGTACGAGCACCACCGGCCGTACTCACCCGGCGAGACCGTCACGCTGCCCGGGGCGATTGGCGCCGAGGCCACCCTCGACGTCGAACAGATCCTCAAGGCCGCCCTGAGGAAGACCGACTGATCAGCCGGCGTCGGCGGTCTGCAGTTCCTGCAGCGCGTCATCGAACACCTGGGTGAAGGTGCGCAGCTTCTCGTCGTCGCCGGACAGGCCGACGCGGTCGGTGCGGGTGCGCTGCCAGTACCGGCGGCCCTCCTCGTCGGCCAGCAGCCCCGCGGCGTAGGCGCCGAGCTGGTGCCGGGTCAGGGCACCGATGCGCCACCGCAGTTCCCAGGCGGTCACCTGAGCCTCGAAGAACAGGTGCCGACGTATCTCCCCGGGCTCCGCACCGCTGAGCCGCTGCCCGGCCGCGGCCCGGACCAGCTCCGGATCGGCCGCTGCGGCCCGCAGCAGCTCCACCTGCGTCTGCAACACGGTGGCCCGCACTGTCTCCCGGTGCTGCTCACGACGCTGCACCAGGAGCATCAGCGAGACGGCAACCCCGCCGGCCAACAACAGACCGAACAGAATCGGCACAGCAACTCCCCCGGAGCAAACGGCAATTGAGCCAGATACTCCACGGAGCCCCCAACGGCGGCAAGAACACCCCGGCCACCTTCCCCGGAGCCCTCACCACCCGGCGGGGGCCGCACCCGTCGACGGACGCCGGATCAGGAAGCGTTCGCCGAGCCCGCGTACCCGACACCGAAGGTGAACGCGCGGCTCCTGCCCGGTTCGAGGGCGAGGCCGGCGGTCTGGTCCGGGCGGTTGAAGGCGTCGGTCGTCGTCTCGACGGGTTCAAGGGCGATGGAGGCGCGGCGGTCGCGGGCCAGGGTGTCGCCGGTGAAGACGTGCAGGTAGCCGCTGTGCTGCCAGACGCGCAGTTCCTCGCCGGTCGCGGGATCGGTCAGTACCGTCTCGATCCGGCCGGCGGGGCCGGGAGTGAGGTCCGCGTAGCAGGCGTCGATGACCACGCCGCCCAGTCGTCTCGGCGCCCGGAAGTCCAGGTCGGGGCGGTCGTCCAGGGAGATGCGGCCGTCCTCGCCGGGCAGCGGGATGAGGGAGGCGTCGGTGCGGATCAGGGTGTGCGCGGGGATGCGCAGGGTCAGGTCGTCGATGGGGCGGGACAGGGTGAAGTACGGGTGCCAGCCCGTCGCGTAGGGGGCGGTCGTGTCGCCCACGTTCGTCGCGCGGACGTCGACGGCCAGCTCGTTGCCGCTGAGGGTGTATTCGACCGTGAGGTCGATCGCGAAGGGATAGCCGGAGTATGCGCCCGGCCGGATGGCCGTGGTGCGCAGCAGCAGGCGGGCGGAGTCCGGTGTCGTGGCGGCGTGGGCGAGTGCGAAGGCGGTCTCGCGGACGAAGCCGTGGTAGATCAGCCGGTCGCCGTGGTGGCCCGGGAGCAGGTCGTGGTCGTGGCCGTCGTAGCGGTAGCGGGCATCGGCCACGCGGTTGGGGAAGGGGGCCAGCAGGCCGGCGCGGACGCCGTCCTGCGCCAGGAGCTCCTTCTCGTCGCGGTAGCCGTCCGTCAACTCCTTGAGTTCGCCGGTGACTTCGCTGCCGACCTGCCAGCTCAGCAGGGTCGCGCCGCGCAGGGCGAGGACGGCGCGTACGCGGTCGTCTGGTGCGGAGACGACGAGGGTGGGTTCGCCGCCGAGGCGGCTCTCGGTGATCCGGTACTCGGCGGTCATTCCCGTGCCGCCCCTTTCAGCTCGCCTCGGGGGCGAGCTTCTTCGCGCCCGTCATGATGGCCACCGCGTCCTCCATGGAGTGCGACTCGGGGGTGATGACGCCGGCGCGGGCGCCGAGGCGCTGGATGTGGATGCGGTCGGCGACCTCGAAGACGTTGGGCATGTTGTGGCTGATGAGGATGACGCCGAGACCCTGGTCGCGCAGGTCGCGGACGAGTTTGAGGACCTGGCCGGTCTCGCGGACGCCGAGCGCGGCGGTGGGTTCGTCGAGGATCACGACCCGGCCGCCGAAGGCGGCGGTACGGGCGACG
The DNA here is from genome assembly GCF_042899865.1 of Streptomyces sp. NPDC013157. Classification (NCBI taxonomy): domain Bacteria; kingdom Bacillati; phylum Actinomycetota; class Actinomycetes; order Kitasatosporales; family Streptomycetaceae; genus Streptomyces; species Streptomyces sp. NPDC013157. The sequence continues at coordinate 85,936 of NZ_JBIBAK010000004.1, forward strand.
GCCACGGACTGGCGCTGGCCGCCGGAGAGGGTCTCCACGGCCTGGTTGATGTTCTGCAGCGTGCCGATGCCGAGCCGTTTGATGTGGTCGGCGGCCTGCTTCTTCATCTCGCCGGTGTCGAGCATGCGGAACACCGAGCCGAGGACGCCCTTGCGGCGGATCTCGCGGGCGAGGAAGAGGTTGCTGGCGATGTCCAGGGCGGGGGCGACGGCGAGGGTCTGGTAGACGGTCTCGATGCCGGCGTCGCGGGCGTCCTGGGGGCGTTTGAAGTGGACCTCCTTGCCGTCGACCAGGATGCTGCCCTGGTCGGGGACGAGGGCTCCGGACAGGCACTTGATCAGGGTGGACTTGCCGGCGCCGTTGTCGCCGATGACGGCGAGGACCTCGCCGGCGTGGAGGGTGAGGTCGACGCTGTTCAGGCCGACGACCCTGCCGAAGAGCTTGACCAGGCCCTTTGCTTCGAGAACGGGGGCGGTGGCGGTCGTCACGACTTCACACTCCGGATCCACTGGTCGACGGAGACAGCCGCGATCACCAGGATGCCGACTGCGAGGACTTGGTAGTTGGGGTCGATGCCGGCCAGCGCGAGGCCGTTGACGAAGACCTGGACGATGAGCGCGCCGATCAGCGAGCCGAAGACCACCCCGCGGCCGCCGAACAGGCTGGTGCCGCCGATCACCACGGCGGTGATGGACTGCAGGTTGGCGTTGAGACCGCTGTTGGGGTCACCGCCGCCGACCCGGCCGACCAGGATCCAGGCGCCCACGGCGATGGCGAAACCGCCCACCATGTAGGCGCTGAGCAGGACCCGGTTGACGGAGATGCCGGCCAGCCGGGCGGCCTCGACGTCGTCGCCGACGGCGTAGAGGTGGCGGCCCCAGGCGGTGTAACGCAGGGCGTAGCCGACCACCGCGTACAGCGCGATCATGAGGAGGACGCCGTACGTGAGGTTCAGCTGTCCGAGCGAGACGGTCTGGCCGCTCCACAGCAGGATGTTGCCCGGCTGCAGGGCGACGGTCTGGCCCTTGGCGTAGATGAGGGTGACGGCGGTGAAGACGCTGAGGGTGCCGAGGGTGACGATGAACGGCGGCAGCTTGATCTTGGTCACCAGTACGCCGTTGACGGCCTGCGCGGCGATCGCGACGACCGCCCCGGCCAGCAGGGCGAACACGCCGGGCCAGTGGTTGTCCGCGACGAGCTTCGACATGAGCAGGGAGGACAGCACCATCACCGCGCCGATCGACAGGTCGATGCCGGCGGTGAGGATGATGACCGTCTGGCCGACGGCGAGCGAACCGATGACGGCCACCTGCTGGGCGACCAGCGAGAGGTTCTGCAGCGCGTAGAAGCGCTCGTTCACCAGGGAGAACACGACGGCGGCGAGCACCAGGACGATGGCCGGGCTGAGGGCCGGCTGGCGGTGCAGCACCGAGTGGATGCGCTGGCTGGGGGTGGCGGGCCTGTTGAGGAACTCCTCCGCCGGTGCCGGTGTGGCTTTGTCCACGTGGGTGGTCACAGGGGGTCCTTCCGGTGTTTTCCCTGGTACGGGCTCATGGGCTCGTGGAGTACGGGTGCGGCGCCGGTGCCGTGACGACGGGCCGCGGCGCCGCACCCGGCGGGGTGTCAGCTGCCCCAGCAGGCGGAGGCGGCCTGTGAGGGGGACTGCACGGTCAGGCCGTCCAGGGACTTGGCGGCGACGAGGGCGGTACCGGTGTCGTAGAAGGACTTGCCGTCGGTCACGCTGGGCTTGCTGCCGCCGCGGGCCAGCTTGGCGATCGACGTGACGCCGAGGGCCGCCATCTTGCCCGGGTACTGCACCGCGTCGGCGGCGAACTCCCCGCTGGTCACGTTCTTCAGGCCGGAGCAGCTGCCGTCGATCGCGTAGATCGCGGCCTGCTTCACCTTGCCGGCCGCGTTCAGCGCGTTGTACGCGCCCTCACCCGCGGGCTCGTTGATCGCGTAGACGACGTTGATGTCCGGGTTGGCCGACAGGCAGTTCTCCATCGCGGTGCGGCCGCCGTCGATGGCGCCCTGCGTGGGCTGGTGACAGACGACCTTGTATGTGCCGCCCTTGCCGCCGGTGTACTTGCCGGACTTGGCTTCCTTGCCGTTCTCGGTCTTGCTGCCCGGGTCGATGCCCATGCCCTCCAGGAAGCCGTGGTCACGGTTGATGTCGACCGAGACGACCTGGTTGTTGAACAGGTCGAGCATGGCGATGACGGCCGGCTTGCCGCCGAGGGCCGCCGCCGCGTACTGGCCGATGAGCTTGCCGGCCTGCTCGTTGTCGGTGGCGTAGGTGATGTCCGCGGTGCTCGTCGGGTTCGGCGCGGTGTCCAGGGCGATCACGAACAGGCCGGCCTGCTTGGCCCGGCCCAGGGCCGCGTTCACCGCGTCGCCGTTGGTGGTGATGAGGATGCCCTTGTCGCCACGGGCTATCGCGTTGTCGATGGCGGTGATCTGGGTCTGGGTGTCGCCGTCGCTGGTGCCCGCCGCCACCGTGAGACCCACGTTGTCCTTGGCGGCCTGAGCCTTGGCGTCCTTCTCCATGCTGACGAAGTACGGGTTGGTGAGGGTCTTCAGGATCAGCGACACCCCCACCTTGCCACCGCCCCCCGAGGCGGACGAGGAGGCGCTCCCGTTCGAGGAACCGCAGGCCGCGAGCGTCGCGCCGAGGCAGACCGTGACGCCGATCGCCATCGCCCGGGTACGCCGGCCGGAGCGGCTCGACAGGTGACTGGTGGAGAAGTTCATGGCTCGATCCCTTTCGGATCCGTCCCTTGGCCGACGCTGAGACAACGTTGACTGGGCGAGATACTGGGCCTGTATGGACGAGCGCGTCAAGACGCTGATAAACATGCGTCGGCAACGAGTGGGTAACGCGAATCCGGTAGGAGACAACGATGACTCAGGGCGAAACGCCGCCCCGGTCCACCCGCAGCCGCCCCACCATGCGTGAGGTCGCGGCGCTGGCCGGAGTCGCCATCAAGACGGTCTCGCGCGTGTTCAACGGCGTCCCCACCGTCGATCCCGCGATCGTCGCCAGGGTCCGCGAGGCCGCCGACCAACTGGGCTACCGTCCCAACCTCACCGCGAGCAGTCTGCGCCGCGGCGACGGTCGTACCGCCACCATCGGCATGCTGGTCGAGGACGCCGCGAACCCCTTCTCGGCCGCCCTGACCCGCACCGTGGAGAACGTCGCCCGGGAACGCGGAGTCCTGGTGCTGGTCGGCAGCGTGGACGAGGACCCGGCACGCGAACGGGAGCTGGCCCAGGCGCTCGTGGACCGCCGGGTGGACGGGCTGGTCATCGTCCCGGCGGGACGCGACCAGAGCTACCTGATCAGCGAACAGCGCTCCGGCACCCGCATGGTCTTCGTCGACCGCGAGGCCGGTCTGCTGGACGCGGACGCGGTCGTCTCCGACAACCGGCAGGGCGCCGTCACCGCCGTCAACCACCTGCTCAAGGCCGGCCACCGCCGTATCGCCTACCTCGGCGACCGCGCCTCCATCCCGACCGCCGCCCAGCGCTTCGACGGGTACCGGCACGCGCTGGAGGTCGCGCACCTCACGTACGACGACGAGATCGTGCGGCACGTGCCGGCCAGTGAGGAGGCCGCCGTCGCCGCCACCAAGGGGCTGCTGGAGCTGCCGGATCCGCCCACGGCACTGTTCACCAGCCAGAACCTGGTCACCATCGGCGCCCTGCGGGCCCTGCGTGCCCTCGGACTGCAGGACACCGTCGCCCACGTGGGCTTCGACGACTTCCCGTTGGCGGACATCCTCGACCCGGGCATCTCCGTCATCGCCCAGAACGTCGAGGAGGTGGGCAGGACCGCCGCCGAGATGCTCTTCCACCGTCTGGACGGCGACGAGTCGCCCACCCGCACCGTCACCGTGCCAACCCGGCTCATCGAGCGGGGCTCCGGCGAAATCCCGGCCGAAGGACCCCGCCATGACTGAAGCCGTACGAGCCGCCGCACAGCCGCCGGCCGTGACCGTGATCGGCGAAGCCCTCATCGACCTGGTCCAGCTCGACGCCCCCGGCGACTACCGCGCCCGGCCCGGCGGCAGCCCCTTCAACGTCGCCATCGGCCTCGCCCGGCTCGGCCACCGCACCGCGCTCATGGCACGGCTGGCCGACAACACCTTCGGCCGGTTGCTGCGCGCGCACGCCGCCGCCGAGGGCGTCGACCTGACCTCGGCCCCGGCCGCCGCCGAACCCACCACGCTCGCCGTGGTCTCCATGGACGGGCAGGGGCGGGCGAGTTACGACTTCTACCTGGACGGCACCGCGGACTGGCAGTGGAGCGAGGCGGAGACCGCGCTCGTCCCCCGGGACACGGCCGTACTGCACTTCGGTTCGGTCGCCTCCTGGACGGCTCCGGCCGACCGGCACATCCACTCCGTTGCCTGCCGCCTGCGCGCCGAGGGCACGACGCTGATCAGCTACGACCCCAACGTCCGCCCCGTCCTCCTCGGCGACCCGGAGCGCGGCAGGCAGGCCGTCGAACGGAGCGTCGGCACCGCCCACCTCGTCAAGGCGAGCCGCGAGGACGTCGAGTGGCTCTACCCCGACACGCCGATCGAGAAGACCGCCGCCCGCTGGCTGGAGCTCGGCGCACTCCTCGTCGTCATCACCGACGGCCCCGACGGCGCCCATGTCTACTCCGGCGCGGGGAGCCTGAGCCGTCCCGGACGGAAGGTCGCGGTGGTGGACACCGTCGGCGCGGGCGACGCGTTCACCGCGGGGCTGCTGGGCGCGCTGACCCGCCACGGACTGCACAGCCCGCGGGCGCTGGCCGCGGCCGACCCGGGCGCACTGCGGATCGCCGTGGACGACGCGATCCTCGTCTCCGCGCTGACCTGCGAACGCCTGGGCGCCGACCCGCCCACCGCCCTGCCCCGCCCCACATCGCCCACCCAGGCACCCCTGGAGGCGACGGACCTGACGTTCCCCGACGACAACCGCCGTACGGAAACGGACGGTCCGGCACCGCGCCCGACGCAGCCGACCGCGAGCTGACCGGGCCGCACGCAAGCCTGCCCTGGTCGCTCGCTTCCAGATGGACGCCGGTTGCCATGCCTTCAGTCGGCCGAGCTTCGCGGTGCCGTCGTCGGCGAAGACGTCGACGCCGGTGTCGGCGGGATCTGGGAGGATCTGGTCGGTGAGGACGACCTGTTCGCCGGAGGCGTTCTCCGCGTAGACCTCGACCGAGGACGCGTCGACGAGGACGTGCAGGCTCAGCGGCTTGCCGTCAAGGGCCAGGGGGGCGCGCTCGGTACTGGCGAAGGTCGGGTCGAAGTCGGTCGCGCCGGAGGCGGTGCGGTCCAGGTAGACCTCGCCGGTGGTGGTGTCGTAGCCGATCCGGGTGCGCTGGGCACCGCCGGTACGGACGTCGAGACCGAAGCGCTCAGCGGTGCCCGCGGTGAGAGTGGCCTGGAGTTCCAGGGTGCTGCCGCTCACGCCGAGCGGCGTGGTGCCGTTGGTGACGGCCGTGGCCGGGACGCCGGCGGCGGCCCCGCGGAGTGTCTTCAGCTCCTTGACCGGCTTCTGCACCAGTTGGACCTTGCCGTTGACGGTCTGCAGGGCGAGCTGCCGGGGGAAGGTGCCGGCGCTGCGGTGACGGTGGCAACTGCGTCGAGGTCGCCGACGGCTTCCCCGCCCTCGTCCCCGTCCGCGACTCGAAAAACGCCCCCCACGGCCCCACCCTCCTCCTCGCCGCCACTGCCTGGACCCCCTTCGTCGACTCCCTCAAGTAGGCGTAACGCAAAGGGGCGTGAGGTCATCAGGACCCCACGCCCCACCGCACCGGCAGCAGATCACCGGCCGCGTCCGTGCTTGCTGGGATACCAGGACTCGAACCTGAACTAACGGAACCAGAAACCGTCGGGCTGCCAATTACCCCATATCCCATTCACCCCGAGGGCCGCGGGAGCTCGGCCGGTCGGGTGCTGCCCTACCGCGTATCGCTGTAAGGCCTTGCCCAATCTATCCGCGCTCTCCGTGATGCCTGGCGATGTGCCGGGAGTGTCGAGCGGAATTCTCGGGTCCCCGAAACCCCTGCCGCCGGCGCCGGCGGTGAGTGAGTGCCGCCCGCACGGGTCGTTCGCCGCCTTCGGCAGCAGTTCATCCTGCCGCGTCCCTGGCCGGTTCGCCGGTCGCCGGGGCCGATCGGGGGATTCGTCGCCCCGAGTGGCTCGCCCGATTGTGGGGCGCTCCGGTATCACCGTAGCTTCAATATGTCGGAATTATTCCGAAAAGGTCAACAAAATCCCATATGTTGATCTTCCTGTAACATCGAACGGAGCATCCATGTCGGTGATGACCGGTACCCCGCCTCTGCAGCAGTTCGGCCAGCAGATCGCCGGACCGCAGCAGCAGCTCGCGCAGGTCGTCCAGCAGTCCATCCAGCAGGCCTGCCAGCAGGCGGGCCAGCAGATCGCGCAGCGCATGCAGCAGACGCTGCAGCAGATCCAGCAGGTCCAGCAGCAGCTGCAGCAGCAGGGCATCGCCCACCACGCCCACCCGTACCTGGCCGTCGCGCTGCACAGCACGCTGATCCAGGGCGTGCGCAGCGCCGTGGAGCAGTCCGTGCAGCAGGCGCTGCCGACCGCGATCCTGACGCTGCTGCAGCAGAGCCACCAGGGTCAGCAGGGCGGCCAGCAGGGTCAGCAGGGCCAGCAGAGCCACCAGCCGTGGGGCGGCGGCTTCGGCCAGCAGTACTCGCAGCAGTACCCGCAGCAGTACCAGCAGCCCGGCTTCGGCTTCGGCCAGATGGGTCTGCCCTTCGGCATCGGCTGACACAAGGCAGGCAGTGCGCTGTGCGGTGTGCCCGGGATCGATTCCCGGGCACACCGCACAGCCGCGGAAGGCGCCGGCCGCCCGTCATGCGCAACAGAAGCCCAAAAACCTACGCAGACATGGTCAAGGTGGATGTAATGGTCAAGGACAGGCCCGGAAGCAAGCCCCGGAGCAACCGCCAGAGCGAATCCGAGGGCGCGGGGGCCGGCGGGCCGGGCCCCGAGGAGAAACCGGGGCCACGCAAGAAGGGCGGACCGTCATCGATCGCGGTGCAGCCACGCCGGTCCCGCTACATGGTGACCCCGCTGCCGCAGCAGCTTCTGCCCGTGGGAGTGCCCGAACTCGGCATGGACGCGGTGTGCGACCATCTGGAGCGGATGCCCGAGGTCACGGTGGTCCGCAGACTCACCCCTTCGGACAAGCTGAAGTCGGCGGGCGTGCAGCCCTCCTGCCCCGAACTCGTGGTCGTCGAGGCCGCCGAGGCCCAGGTACCGGCGATGCAGACGCTGCATGTGCACATCGAGCCGGATCTGCCGCTGTCCGCAGTCCTACCCGTTGCCACGCCGACCGCGGGGATGCTGCCGTTGCGCGACCCGGGGCTGGTCATGCCGCTGGAGGAGCCCGTGGAGGTCCAGGTCCGCGTCTGCGGCCCGGACGGCGAACCGCTGGCCGGCGCAGGGGTGTTCCTGATCGGGGCGACATGGCCGAGCCAGGGCGTCACCGGCCCCGACGGGAGGGCCACCCTCACCCTGGCGACGGAGACCGTGGAGTCCGTCCAGTCCCTGTACGTCCGGCCCGCGGGCGGCTACACCGACCTCTGGATCCACCGCCCCGACCTGTCGGGGACCCAGGACAACCTCGTCACCCTCACCCCGCTGTCCAAGGTCTACCCGGAACTGGAACAGCGGCAGAGTTACGGCTGGGGCCAGCAGGCCATGCGGTTGGACCGGCTGCCGCCCACGTTCCGCGGCTTCGGCATCAAGATCGCCGTCATCGGTACGGGCGTGAGTGCCGACCACCCCGACCTGAAGCAACGGGTGCGCTCCGGTGCCGACTTCGTGCGCGGCACGAAGGAGGGCTGGGCCCACGACCCGGTCGGCACCGGCACCCACGCGGCCGGCGTCATCGCCGGGGCGGACACCGGCAAGGGCATCATCGGCATCGCCGTCGACGCCGAACTCGAAGTCTGCCAGGTCATGCCCGGCGGCCACTTCAGCGACCTGATCGCCGCCCTGGACGACTGCATCGAGCACGAGGCCGACATCGCCCACCTCCAGGTGGCGACCCCGTACCCCTCGGCGCTGGTCTCCCGCAAACTCGCCGACGCCACCGCGGCGGGCATCGCCTGCATCGCTCCGGCAGGCGACAGCGGCGGACCGGTCTCCTTCCCCGCCTCGCTGCCCACCGTCCTCGCCGTGGGCGCTCTGGGAGCCTTCGGCACCTATCCGCCCGACACCTCCCACGCCGTCCACATCGGGCCGCAGCTGAGCCCGGAAGGGCTGTTCGCCGCGCCGTTCAGCTGCCACGGCCCCGGGGTGAATGCGGCCGCCCCCGGCGTTGCGGTTCTCTCCTGCTCCCCGGGCGGCGGCTATACCGCCCTCGACGGTACCGGCACCGCGTCTGCCCACATCGCGGGCCTGGCCGCGCTCGTGCTGGCCCACCACGAGGACTTCCACGGCCGGCTGCTGCCTCGCGGACCCGGCCGCGTGCAGCACCTGTTCGAGATCATCGCCGCCAGCTGCCGCCCACTGGCCGCACCGGGAACACTGGACGCGGCCCGTACCGGGCACGGCCTGCCCGACGCCCTCACCGCACTCGGCCTGGCCCCCGGCATGCAACTCGCCCCAGCCCTGTCCCCCTTCGCCCCCTCCATGACCGGGTAGATCCCTCTCGCGGCTCGAACACGGCTCGAAGCCGGTCACTCCCGGGCCAGGGCATCCAGCCCTCCGCCCGGCGCAACACGAAGGGGCGTGAGGTCACCAGGACCCCACGCCCCCTTCGTCGGCCGAGCCGCGCAGCGGGTCAGTGCTTGCGGTGTGCCTTCGTCGGCTTGTACGACGCGACGTAGCCGCCCGCCGGGGTGCCGACGCCGGTGACGTCGTCGTAGCCCTTGACCGCGGACAGGGAGCTGTCCTTGCCGAGGCTGCGGACCGAGGTCAGCAGGCCGTTGGTGGCGTCGTAGCCGTTGGCGAAGTCGACGCGGGCGACGGCGAGGCCCTTGCCGGTCGGGTTGTCGGTGACGTCGTGGTAGGCCTTGGTGCCGTACTTGGAGTAGATCAGCGGGTTGGCGAAGCCGATCGCCTGACCGCCGCGCGCCTCCTGGGCGAGGGCCTGGACCGCCGCGATCACCGGCGCGGCCAGCGAGGTGCCGCCGATGCGGTACTCGCTGTACGCCTCGGTGCCGTCCGCCTGGGTCTGGGTCTGGCCGACCTTGAAGCCCGTGTTGGGGTCGGCGATCGCCGAGATGTCCGGGACGACCCGGTTGCCGCCGGCGCTGTTGGCCGTGGCCAGCGCCTTCGGGACGACGTTCTTCTGGTAGTACGGCTCACCGACCGTCTTGCTGGTGCCGCCGCCCGCGCCCGAGGTGAACGCGCCGGGGAAGTTGGTCCAGCTCTTGCCGTCGGTGGACAGCGAGGCCTTCTCGGTGCCCCAGCCGGTCTCCCACAGGTACGTGTCGCCCTTGCCGACGGCGAGGGAGGTACCGCCGACCGCCGTCACCCAGGCGGAGTTGGCCGGGGTGTCGACCTGCTTCGTACCGGTGTTGGCGACCTCGTCGCCGTTGTCACCGGAGGAGAAGTAGAAGCCGATGCCCTGGACCGCGCCCAGCTGGAAGACCTGGTCGTAGGCGGCCGCGACGTCCGGGGTCTCGTTCGCCTCGATGTCGCCCCAGGAGTTGGAGACGATGTCGGCCAGGTGGTTGTCGACCACCTTGCTGAGGGCGTCGAGGAGGTCGTTGTCCATGCAGGACGCGGCGCCCACGTAGGTGACGTCGGCGTCCGGCGCGACCGCGTGCACGGCCTCGACGTCGAGGGTCTCCTCGCCGTACCAGCCGGAGGCGTCGCACTCGTCGGCGCCGGTGTTGGTGTAGTTCGAGGGCAGCACCTGGTGCAGCTGGCTCGTCTTCCACGCGGCGTCGCCGTGCGCCTTGGCGTAGGTGCCGGCGTCGAAGGCGATGGTCGGCGAGGCGAACGCGTCGGTGATCGCGACGCGCACGTGCTTGCCGGTGTAGCTGCCGGCGCCGTAGGCGGCCCGCAGCTGCTTGCCGGTGTAGCCCTGGACGGCGTACGGGATCTTCGTGCCGTACGCGCTCGGCAGCGTGCTCGCTGTGTTCGAGCCGTAGTACGACGAGAACGGCCCGGAGTTCTTGAACACGGTGGCCGGGGGCGGCAGCGTGTCGTCGTGGGTGGCCTTGTGCGGCGCGTTGTCCAGCCCGGTGACGGTCAGGACGGCGTCGCTGACGGCGGCCGGCACGGACGCGGTCTGCGCCGGGGCGCGGTAGGTCCTGGAGCCCTTGGCGTAGTTGTGCAGCTGGGTGCCGAACGCCTTCTCGGCGGCGGACACGTCGCCGGAGACGGCGATGTAGTGCTGGGTGACCTCGGTGACCTTCAGGCCGGACGCGGTCAGCCAGGACTTGACGGCCTTCACCTGGGCCTTGGTGGCGCCGTAGCGGGCCTGGACCTGCTTGGCGCTGAGGTACTTGCCGTAGAGCGGCGAGCTGGGGTCGGACACGGCCTTCGCGTAGGCCGCGAGGCCCTTGGCGTCCTGGCCGGCCAGGTAGACCCGGGCCTTGACCTGCGCGCTGTTCGAGGTGGCGCCCTTGTCCGCCTTGGCCGTGGCCCAGGTGGGCTTGGTGCCCTTCAGGCTGTCACGGGCCGGGCTGTCCGCGGCGTGCGCCGCGGGTATGCCGAGTGCGAGCGCGCCGGCGATCATCGGCAGTGTCGCTGCCATGCTCACGCTGGCCCGCACCTTGGCACGGTTGGATCTCATACTGCCCCCTGCTATGCGGTTCGACGCATGGAGTGGTCGGTCGTCCGTGGTCACCAGGAGGCCTGCGGCGGAACGGCCCGTGAATGGATCACACGGTGGACGTCACTCTTTCGGTGAACTGTTCATGCCAGGGGAATGAGAAACCCAAGGAAGTCCCAAGTGGGCGTTGATTAGGGGCTTTTGGTCCACTTTCGACGGCGCGCAGAACATTACAGATCGGTTGCGATTGTTGTTGAATGCTTGCGGTGCCGTTAAGTCGACAAATCCCCCGACTTGTAAGGCGTGTTGGAGACCGCTCAGGCGCGCGGCTTCGCGCCCCGCTCCGTCAGCATCTGCTTCATCGCCGTCAGCTCCGACTGCTGCGCGTCGACCATGCCCTGGGCGAGGTTCTTCTCCACCGCGACGGTGCACCTGGCCACACACCCCTCGGCCATGTGGATGCCGCCCTTGTGATGGTCCGTCATCAGCTGGAGGTAGAAGATCTCCGCCTGTTTGCCGTTCAGGGTCCCCAGCTTCTTCAGCTCGGTGTCGGTCGCCATGCCCGGCATCAGCGAACCGTCCCCGCGCTCGGGCATGTCACCCATGCCCATCCAGGACATCGGCGGCTTCGCCGACACCTTCGGCAGGTCCCACAGGTCCAGCCAGCCCAGCAGCATGCCGCGCTGGTTGGCCTGCGTCTGTGCGATGTCGTAGGCGAGCCGCCGTACTTCCGTGTTCTTCGTGCGGTCGCGGATGATGTACGACATCTCCACGGCCTGCTGGTGGTGGACCGCCATGTCCCGCGCGAACCCCGCGTCCGCCCCGTCCGCGCTCGGGACCTTCAGGCCGCCGCCACCGCCGTCGCCGTCCTCGGCGACCGCGTAGGTGATCGCGCCGGCCGCGACGAGCACCGCCGCGGCGGTCCCGGCGATCCAGCCGATGTGCTTCCTCACGTCACATCGTCCCGCCCGTGCAGGAGGCCCCCGGCTCCGGGGTCTGCTTGCCCTGCACGTACGTCTCGAAGAACGTGCCGACCTTCGGGTCGTCCGCGCTCGTCACGCTCAGCTGGTGCCCCCACGCCGACAGCTCGATCGGCGAGGTCTGGTCCGCGTACGGGCTCATCAGCGAGTACGGCGTCTGCTTCACCTTCGCCGCCAGCTTGTCCACGTCGGACTTGCTCGCCTTGTCGGTGTACGTCACCCAGACCGCGCCGTGTTCGAGGGCGTGCACGGCGTTCTCGTCCTTCACGGCCTTGGTGTAGACGTTGCCGTTGCAGTTGAGCCACACCGGGTTGTGGTTGCCGCCGACCGGCGGGTGCATCGGGTACTTCACGGTCCCCGTGACGTGGGTGCGGGACAGCTTGCCCGTCCAGGTCCGCACGCCGTCGCTGCCGGTGACGAAGTGCCCGGAGTCCCCGGAGCCGCCCTTCGCGTCGCTCGCGCTGTCGCTCTTGCCCGACTGCGAGTTGACGAGCACCACACCGCCGACGACGAGACCGGCCACGACCACCGTGCTCGCGGCGATGGTCAGGATCCGGTTACGGCGCTCGCGGGCACGCTCCGCCCGCCGCATCTCCTCTATGCGCGCCTTGCGCTCGGCGTTGCTGCTCTTCTTCGCGGAACCCATGGGATGTGTCCTTCTGGGGGAAAGAGACGTGGACGGTGGGGCTCGCTGATCGTAATGGGGGAGATGGGGTCGGCCGTAGGCAGGGCACAGGAAAGTCCTGTAAAGACCCGGGATCCGACAGGAAACCGATAATTTGAATGACGGATGCGTATTACCTAGCCTGACCGGTATGCGGCTGCTGCGCTCCACCGACCTGGCTCTACGCCTGCTGATGCGGCTCGCCGTCGCGGGCGACGCCAGCCCCACGACCCGCGAGGTCGCCGGTGACATGGACGTGCCGTACACGCACGCCGCGAAGGTGGTCGCCGAACTGCAGCACATGGGGCTCGTCGACGCCCGGCGCGGCCGGGGCGGTGGGCTGACGCTGACCGGGAAGGGCCGCAGCGCTTCGGTGGGGGCGCTGGTGCGCACCTTCGAGGGCGAGGGGGACGTGGTCGACTGCGAGGGCGCCACCCCGTGCCCCCTCAACTCCGGCTGCCGCCTGCGGGTAGCCCTGCGCCGGGCCCAGGAGGCGTTCTTCGCGGCGCTGGACCCGGTGACGGTGGCGGACATGGTGGCGGAGCCGACGGGGCCGTTGCTGCTCGGCATCTCCAAGGGGCCGAGGGCGGTTTAGAGGTCCGCAACCAAGCGCGGGCCATGGCTTGCCCTTCGTAGGCCCTGCAGTGTTCAAACATTCAACAAAGGGATCTCCGCTACCGACAAAGGGCTCTACCCGCATAGATGATCCCGGTGCTGTCATGCTCACGACCGCCCGGAACTCCTGCCGGGCACCCCACCGGGAGATCCCCCATGCCCCGAATATCCCGCTCCCTGGTCACCGCCCTCTCCTCCCTCGCCCTGGCCGCCGCCGGCCTCACGGTCGCCGCCGGCACCGCGCACGCGCAGAGCTGCAGCCAGGACTACCTCCCCCTGCCCGACCCCAGCTGCCAGCCCGGTGACTTCAACCCGGACGTCACCCAGTCCACCATCGACTCCACCATCTGCGTCTCCGGGTGGACCGCGACCGTCCGGCCGTCCAGTTCCTACACCACCGCGCTGAAGAAAAAGCAGATCGTCGAGTACGGCTACACGGACACCAGCACCTCGGACTACGAGGAGGACCACTTCGTCCCCCTCGAACTCGGCGGTGCCCCCAAGAGTGAGCTCAACCTCTGGCCCGAGCCGGAGTACGGCACCAAGACCGCCGCCAACAAGGACACCGTCGAGAACAAGCTCAAGAAGGCCGTCTGCGCCGGCACGGTCACCCTCGCCGACGCCCAGGACGCGATCGTCACGGACTGGACGACCGCGCTGTCGGACCTCGGCCTGAGCTGATCCCGTCCGCCCGGCGCAAGGGCCGGCCACCTCCTCCGGGGGTGGCCGGCCCTTCTCGGCTCCTGCCGCGCGGATCAGGCCGCGGCCGCCGCCAGCCACAGGTCCGGGCCGAAGACCTCGTAGTGGATGTCGGCCGGGGCCACGCCCTTGGCGAGGAGCTGGGTGCGGACGGCGCGCATGAAGGGGAGGGGGCCGCACAGGTACGCGCGCGTGCCGGGCGCGACGTCGACGTCGGTGAGGTCCACCAGGCCGGTGCGGGTGCCCGGCTCGGTGTCGCGCTCGTAGAAGACGTGCACGGCGGCGTCCGGGAGCTTGGCCGCGTACGCCGTGTGGTCGGTCCGCAGGGCGTGGTCGGCGGGGGAGCGGTCGCCGTGCACGACGGTGACCGGGGCGCGGTGGCCGTCGGCCGAGAGCGCGGCGAGCATCGCCACCATCGGGGTGACGCCGATGCCGGCGGAGGCGAGGAGAAGGGGCCGGTCGGCGGCATCGCCCAGGACGAGGTCGCCGTACGGCTCCGACAGCTCCAGGACGTCCCCTTCGCGCACGCGCGCGTGCAGGTGGTTGGAGACCTCGCCCTCGGGTGCCGTACCGCGGGGGTCGCCGGGCACGCGCTTGACGCTGAACTGGCGGACCGAGTCGTCCGGGGCGCCGGAGAGGCTGTACTGGCGTATCTGGCGGGCGCCGTCGGGGAGGGCGACGCCCACGGAGACGTACTGCCCGGCCCGGAAGCCGCGCGCCGGCCCGCCGTCGGCGGGCCGCACCCGGAAGGTCACGACCTCGGCCGTCTCCGCCACCCGTCCGACGACCTCCCAGGGCCGGAAGCCGGTGGCCCCGCTCTCCTCGTACAGCCGTTTCTCGATGGCGATCAGTGCGTTGGCCATCAGCCAGTAGACCTCGTCCCAGGCCGCCGCGACCTCGGGGGTGACGGCCTCGCCCAGCACTTCGACGATGGCGGCGAACAGGTGCTCGTGGACGACCGCGTACTGCTCGGGGGCGACTCCGAGGGAGGCGTGCTTGTGGGCGATCCGGCCCAGCATCGCGTCGGGCCGCTGGTCCGGATGGTCCAGCAGGTGCGTGGCGAACGCGGCGATGGAGCCGGCGAGGGCCTGCCGCTGGGTGCCGGCGGCCTGGTTGCCGCGGTTGAAGAGGTTCCGCAGCAGCTCGGGGTGGGCGGCGAAGAGGCGGGCGTAGAAACGCTCGGTGATCTCTCCGATGGCCGCGCCCACGGCGGGGAGGGTGGCGCGGACGGTGGCGGCGGACGGCTCGGACAGCATCGGGGCTCCTTGTGGCTCGCCGAACGGCTGGACGCCTCGACGCTATTAAAACTTGCATCTGAGATTCAAATTTAAGACCCGTGGTGTCGGTCACTCCGGATCCGGACCGGCCATTACGGATGCCGCCGCGAGCAGGCAAGATGGGCGGCAGGGCAGGACACCTGCCGTACGAGAGCCGTTCAGGCCGAGGTCGCTCGGGCGATCAAGGTGCGCAACGCGCGTGAAATGCTGTTGTGGTGTGATGCTCAGGTGCCCGACCGCCTCCTGCGGGACAGGAAGACAGGCGGCCTGACCAGCAAGGATGGGGAAGCGGAAGATGGACAAGCAGCAGGAGTTCGTGCTCCGGACCTTGGAGGAGCGCGACATCCGGTTCGTACGCCTGTGGTTCACGGACGTGCTGGGCTTCCTCAAGTCCGTCGCCGTGGCCCCGGCCGAGCTTGAACAGGCCTTCGACGAGGGCATCGGCTTCGACGGCTCCGCCATCGAGGGCTTCGCCCGCGTCTACGAGTCCGACATGATCGCCAAGCCGGACCCGTCCACCTTCCAGGTTCTCCCGTGGCGCGCCGAGGCCCCCGGCACCGCCCGCATGTTCTGCGACATCCTCATGCCGGACGGCTCCCCGTCCTTCGCGGACCCCCGGTACGTCCTCAAGCGCGCCCTGGCCCGCACCTCCGACCTCGGCTTCACCTTCTACACCCACCCCGAGATCGAGTTCTTCCTCCTGAAGGACCGTCCGATGGACGGCTCCCGCCCCACCCCGGCCGACAACTCGGGCTACTTCGACCACACGCCCACCAACGTCGGCATGGACTTCCGCCGCCAGGCGATCACCATGCTGGAGTCGATGGGCATCTCGGTCGAGTTCTCCCACCACGAGGGCGCCCCCGGCCAGCAGGAGATCGACCTGCGCTACGCCGACGCGCTCTCCACGGCCGACAACATCATGACGTTCCGGCTGGTCATGAAGCAGGTGGCGCTGGAGCAGGGGGTGCAGGCGACCTTCATGCCGAAGCCGTTCTCCGAGCACCCCGGCTCCGGCATGCACACCCACCTGTCCCTCTTCGAGGGCGACCGCAACGCGTTCTACGAGTCGGGCGCGGAGTTCCAGCTCTCCAAGGTCGGCCGCTCGTTCATCGCGGGCCTGCTGAAGCACGCCGCCGAGATCTCCGCGGTCACCAACCAGTGGGTGAACTCCTACAAGCGCATCTGGGGCGGCTCCGAGCGCACGGCCGGCGCGGGCGGCGAGGCCCCGTCCTACATCTGCTGGGGCCACAACAACCGCAGCGCCCTCGTCCGCGTCCCGATGTACAAGCCGGGCAAGACCGGCTCGGCGCGCGTCGAGGTCCGCTCCCTCGACTCCGGCGCCAACCCGTACCTGGCCTACGCCGTCCTGCTGGCTGCCGGCCTCAAGGGCATCGAGGAGGGCTACGAGCTCCCGCCGGGCGCCGAGGACGACGTCTGGGCCCTCTCCAACGCCGAGCGCCGCGCCATGGGCATCGAACCCCTCCCGCAGAACCTCGGCGAGGCCCTCACCCTGATGGAGAACAGCGACCTGGTCGCCGACACCCTCGGCGAGCACGTCTTCGACTTCTTCCTGCGCAACAAGCGCCAGGAGTGGGAGGAGTACCGGTCCGAGGTCACGGCCTTCGAGCTGCGGAAGAACCTGCCCGTGCTGTAGGGGCAGGCAGTCGGAGGTAGTCGCGGCCGGGGTCCTCCCGCTCGTCAGGACGCCGTGCGGTCGCGCTGGAGGACGACCATCGCCATGTCGTCGTTCAGCCGGCCGCCGGTGTACGCGCGGACGTCGGCGGCGAGCTGCTCGACGAGCGGGGCGGGCGCCTGGTCAGCCCAGGCGGTGGCGCGTTCGGCGAACGGATAGAAGTCGCCGTCCGCGTTCCGGGCCTCGGTGACGCCGTCCGTGTACAGGACCAGCCTGTGGCCGTACTCGAACGGGAAGGTCGCCGGCGTGTAGCAGCCGCCCGCGCTCTCCGCGCAGTCCACGTCGGCGGGCCAGACGCCGAGGCCGAGCGGGGGCGACGGCTCGGGGACCGTCAGCGTCAGCGCCGACCTGGTGCGGCCGCGCAGCAGGAGCGGTGGCGGGTGGCCGCAGCTGATCAGGTGCACCACGGGCTCGTCGTCCGGGATGTCCATGACGGCGGCGGTCACGAAGCGCTCTGCCGCGTCCTCGTCCGGCTCCGAGAACTCGGAGAGTCCCCAGCGGACGGCGTCCTCGATGTAGGCGACCAGTTCCGGCAGTGGGATCCGGCGGTGTGCGGCGGCGCGGAAGGCGCCCAGCACGATCGCCGTGTCGCTGATCGAGGAGAGCCCCTTGCCCCGGACGTCCCCGATGAGCAGCCGTGTGCAGCCGGGGACCCGGGCGGCGGCGTACAGGTCGCCGCCGACGGCCGTGTCCGCTTCGGCGCTGCGGTAGTGCGAGGCGAGCGTGACGGGACCGGCCTGCTTCGGCAACGGCCGCAGGACGACCCGCTGCGCCGCGTCGGACACCGAGCGCACCCGGACGAGTTCCCGCTCCCGACGGTCCCACAGCCGGGTGAAGAGAACGAGGAACACGCAGACGGCGAGGAGGGCGGCGAGTTCGACGAGAACGCTCTCGGTGGTCAGGGTCCGTCGTTCCAGGCCGGCGCTGACCAGTGCGAGGACCGCCAGCGCCCCGATCAGCGCCGTGGCGCGCGGCCCGCTGCCGACCGCGGTGACCGCCACGGCGACGACGAGGAGATGGGCGAGGTGGATGTCCGGCGGCAGGAACCAGTCGGCCACCGGGATCGCGACGATCAGCAGGAGCGGTCCCGCGAGCCGCAGCGGCCCCGGCGCGTAACGGCGCCAGGCTCGCAGGGTCTCGACCGCGGATGTCGTGATCGTGGCAGCGCTCACGTCGTGCTCCGGTGCTCGTCTGCTGTTCTTCCTGCAACCGCCAACCCACGGTCGCATGTCCCCCATTCCCGTTATTCCGGACTGGGGTCAGCCCACGAACGCGGGCGACACCGCCGAGACGCTGATCCGCCGCGCCTTCCCCGTGCCGTCCGCCGGGACCTGGTACAGGTCCGCCCCGTAGTCGCCCGGCAGGGCGTAGACGAGGGTGTGCCGGTCCTTCCACACCGCCTGGTCGTCCACGCTGCGGGTCTCGGCGAGCGGGGTCTCGCGCATCGTCCGCAGGTCGAGGACGTAGAGCCGCCAGGGCGCGTCCTTCGGCAGGCCCTTCACCCGCTTCTTGTACGCGATGCGGGTGCCGTCGGGGGAGAGGGACGGGCATTCCACGTTCGGGTGGAGGGTGGTGACCGTGCGGGTCCGCAGGTCGCCCCGGACCAGGTAGGTCGAGCCCTTCGTCGCCAGGGTCGCGTAGAAGGTTCTGTCGTCGGACGCGAACGTCACGCCCCAGAAGTTGACGTCCGCGGACCGGTAGGGACGGCCGTCCCTGACGATGTGGAACTCCTCCAGGGAGGGGATCAGGGCGCCGGTGCGGGTGTCGGCGATCGCCGTGCGGGTCGAGAAGTCGGTGCCCGCGTAGGAGTCGCCGCCCACGAACGCCGTCCAGGCCGCGTAGTGGCCGGTGGGGGAGACGCGGGCGCGGGACGGGATGCCCGGGACGTCGTAGTGGGCCCGTTCCTTCAGGTGGGCGTCCAGGATCAGGGCCCGGTACGTGTCCGAGACCGGGCCGTGGACCGCCTGGAGGCAGACGCCGGTGCCCGCGGCGGCGTAGAAGCGGAGGCATTTCACGCCGGAGGCGGTGCGCGGGCCGGAGGGGGCGGCGGCGGGGACCGTGGTCAGCTCGTCGCGGTGCGGGCCCCAGGCCATGTTGCGGAAGACCATGCGGCCGGGGGCCGTGAGGGTCACCGTGCCCGGGGTGACCTTCGGGCCGCCCGCCTGGGTGTGGTCGCGGCGTTCCGCCCGGGCGGAGGCGTGCAGGACGGAGGCCAGGGCCACGGCCGCCAGCACCGCGAGTGCCGACAGGAGGATCAGGAGGCGGGAGCGCAGGGTCATGCGGCGGCCTTCCGGACGGGGCGCAGGGTGAGGGCGTACGCCGCGCACACCGCCAGGGCCACCGCCGACACGCTCAGCGCCGTACGGTCGCCCCACAGCGTCCACGCCGCCCCGAACCCCAGCGAGCAGGCGAACCGCGCCCCCGCCTGGCCGGTCTGCACGAGCGCCAGGCCCGACGAGCGCAGCGCCTCGGGGACGCTGTCGGAGGCGGCCGCCATCAGGACGCCGTCGGTCGCCGCGTAGAACGTGCCGTGCAGGGCCAGCACCGCGTAGGGCAGCGCCGTGCCGTGCCAGGACGTGAGCAGCAGGGCGTAGGCCAGGAGCAGGGCGCCGTGGCCGGCCAGGAAGACGCGCCAGCGGCCCCGGCGGTCGGCCAGGCGGCCCAGCGGGACGGCCAGCAGGAGGAACGCGGCGGCGGTGCCGAGGGGGAGGAGGGCGAACCAGCGGTCCGGTACGCCGAGCCGGCGTTGCAGCAGCAGGTAGACGAAGGAGTCGCTCACCGTCGCGAGGCCCAGGAGGAGGGCGCAGACGGTGATGCGGCGCAGGCCGCGGTGGGACAGGAGGCCGAGTGCCGCGCGCAGGGTGGGGCGTGCGGTGGATGCGGCCGCCCCGGTACGGCCGCCGCCCGGCACGAACAGGACCAGGACCAGCACGCCCAGCACCGCCACGCAGAAGCTCACCGTGAAGACCGCGTCGTAGCCGTCCATGGTCGCCCGGAGGATGAGGAACGCGGCCAGGGGGCCGAGCAGGGCGCCCGCCGTGTCCATGGCGCGGTGCACGCCGAAGGCGCGGCCCCGGGTCTCCGGGGTGCTGGAGAGCGAGATCAGGGCGTCCCGGGGAGCCGTGCGCAGGCCCTTGCCGGTGCGGTCGGCCGCCAGGATCAGGCCGATGGGGGTGAGGGTGTGGGCGAGCAGCAGCAGGGGTTTGCAGAGGGCGGAGAGGGCGTAGCCCGCGCCCGCCACCCACTTGTGGCGGCCGCCGCCGCGGTCGGCCAGGTGGCCGCCGACCAGGCGTACGACCGCCGAGAAGCCGTTGTAGACGCCGTCGAGGAGGCCGAAGCCCAGCGGGGACAGGCCGAGGCCCGCCACCAGGTACAGCGGGAGGACCGCCGTGACCATCTCCGAGGACACGTCGGTGACCAGGCTGACCGTGCCGAGGGCGAGGACGGCGGGCGCGATCGTGGTGCGGTACCGCCCGGCCCGCGAGGGCCGGGCGGTACCTTCCACGGACGCCGTCGTCGGAGTGCTCGCGCGGCTGTCCGCTACGTACACGTCAGGACGCCCAGATCCCGGTGATGTCGGACGAGGACGCCGCGTTGCCCGCGTGCGCGCTCAGGCCCTGGCTGTCCTCCAGGGTGCGCAGCAGGTCGTAGTGGTCGTAGGTGGTGGACGAGGTCGAGCCCGCGGTGACCGGCTGGCCGTACAGGACCGTCGGGATGCGGTTGCCGGCCAGGCGGTTGTCCTCGTCCATGGTGACGACGAGGAGGCTGTTGTGGGTCTTCGCCCAGGTGGCGTACGCGCCCAGGTTGTTCTTCAGCCAGGTGTCACCGGTGGACACCGAGCAGTCGTGCATGTCGCTGCACAGGTTGGGGGTCACGAAGGACAGCTGGGGGAGGGTGGAGTAGTCGGTCGGGAACTGGGCGAACGTCTTCGCGGTCGAGGTCGGCACGTTGCTGAAGCCGAACCACGGGTTGTGCTTGCGCGCGTAGTTGCCGCTGCTGCACGTGGTCGAGCCCTGGCTGGGCAGGGTCTCGTTGTAGCTCGCCCAGGTGCGGCCGGCCGCGAGCTGCTCGGAGGCCAGGTTCGCCGCCGAGGAGAAGCCCGCGGTGTAGCAGCTGTCGTCGGTGATGCCCTGGGTGGAGCCGGAGAACAGGGCGAAGTAGTTGGGCTGGCTCGGGTGGGTCTCCGCGTACATCTGGGTCAGGTTGGCGCCGCCGGTCGCCAGCGAGTTGATGTACGGGGCGCTGGAGGAGCCGATGACCTGGCTGTAGGCGTGGTTCTCGAAGACCACGACGATCACGTGGTCCGGGGTCGGTACGGCACTCGCGGCGTGCGCGGACGTGCCGCCGAGCCCGGTCCACAGGCCGATGGCGGCCGCGGTGAAGGCGGTGGCGGACGCCACCGCCGTACGGGTGCGGCGCAGCATCCCGGAACGAGCGGAACTGCCGGACACATCAACCTCCGGTGCTGGGGAAGGGAGGGGGTGGGGGTGGCGGTGCGGACTGAGCATGCGCACGCCAATAATCCCTCGCCCCACCGGACCCGGCCAGGGGGATGAAGAGCGGGTGAACTACTGGACCCGGTGCACTACTCCCACTTCGTCTGGCTGAACGGCTCGCCCTTGCCGAAGCCGAGGACCTTGCGCGGCCGCACGGCGAAGACCAGGGCCCGCCCCGGGCCGTGGTGGAAGCAGCCGCCGGCGACCTCGTAGTGCCAGAACGGGCCGTACTTCGCCTCCCAGACCGCCGCCAGCTCCCGCAGCCGGTCGTCGTCCGTGACCCGCACCGCCTCGCCCTCGACCGTCACGTCGTACCCGTCGGTCCAGCCGTTGGTGCCGGTCGTCAGGACGACGTGCGGGTTCCCGGCGAGGTTCGCCGCCTTGCGTTCGCCCGGGCCGGTGCCGAAGTGCAGGGCGCCGTCGTGCCACACCGCGAGCAGCGGGGTGACATGCGGGCGCCCGTCCGGGCGTACCGTCGAGATCCAGAACAGCTCGGACTCCGTCAGGACCTTCTCCGCCTCCGACCAGTCGTGGGCCGAGGTGCCCTCGCTGCTGTAGCGGGCGTCCAGTACGCCCTGGGGTTCACGCATGACGCCTCCCGTGGTCGTCCGCCCGTACAGACCACGATCCCGCGCGAAACTCATCGGCGCCCGTGACAGCCTCTGCGGTTAGGCTCGTCTGGCCAGCATGATCGTGATCCCAAGGGGAGGCCGCACATGACGCCGGGGCGCAGGAGCAGTACCTTCACGCGGCTGCTGCGGCACGGCTTCACCGATGCCTCGGCCGCCGAGCGGCTGCTGGACAGCGCCGAACTGGCCGCCGTACGCGACGACCCGGTGCTCCTCGAAGCCCTGGGCGCCACCGCCGACCCCGACCTCGCCCTGCACGGCCTGGTACGGCTCCTGGAGGCCCAGCCGGGCCCCACCGCCCGCCGCGAGCTGCTCGACACCCTGATAGCGGCCAAGCCGCTCCGCGACCGCCTGCTGGGCGTCCTCGGCGCCTCCGCCGCCCTCGCCGACCACCTCGCCCGGCACCCGCGCGACTGGGAGGCCCTGGTCACCTACGAGCCCCGCGACCTGCACCCGGGCGTCGCCGAGTTCGAGCACGGGCTCGCCGAGGCCGCCGACCCGGTCGCCCTGCGCGTCGCCTACCGCCGCTGCCTGCTGTCCATCGCCGCCCGGGACGTGTGCGGCACGACGGACGTCGCCCAGACCGCCGCCGAACTCGCCGACCTCGCCACCGCCACCCTGCGCGCCGCCCTCACCCTCGCCGAGGCCGCCGCGCCCGGGGACGCCGCCGCCTGCCGGCTCGCGGTGATCGCCATGGGCAAGTGCGGCGGCCACGAGCTGAACTACGTCTCCGACGTCGACGTCATCTTCGTCGGCGAGGCGGCCGACGGCGCCGACGAGGCCAAGGCGCTGCGCTCCGCCACCAAGCTCGCCTCGCACATGATGCGGATCTGCTCCGAGACCACCGTGGAGGGGTCGATCTGGCCCGTCGACGCCAACCTCCGCCCCGAGGGCCGCAACGGCCCCCTCGTGCGCACCCTCAGCAGCCACCTCGCCTACTACCAGCGCTGGGCCAAGACCTGGGAGTTCCAGGCCCTGCTCAAGGCCCGCCCGGTAGCCGGCGACCCCGGCCTCGGGCAGGAGTACGTCGCCGCGCTCGAACCCATGGTCTGGAAGGCCGCCGAGCGCGACAACTTCGTCGCCGACGTGCAGAAGATGCGCCGGCGCGTGGTGGAGAACATCCCGGCCGCCGAGATCGACCGCGAGCTGAAGCTCGGCCCGGGAGGCCTCAGGGACGTCGAATTCGCGGTCCAGCTCCTCCAGTTGGTGCACGGCCGCACCGACGCCACGCTGCGCTCCGGCACCACCCTCGACGCCCTCCAGGCCCTCGCCGCCGGCGGCTACGTGGGCCGCGCCGACGCCGTCCAGCTCGACGACGCCTACCGCTTCCTGCGCTCCATGGAGCACCGCATCCAGCTGTACCGGCTGCGCCGCACCCACCTGGTCCCCGAGGACGAGGCCGACCTGCGCCGCCTCGGCCGCTCGCTCGGCCTGCGCACCGACCCGGTGACCGAGCTGATCCGCGAGTGGAAGCAGCACACCGGCGTCGTACGGCGCCTGCACGAGAAGCTCTTCTACCGCCCGCTGCTCGACGCCGTCGCCCAACTCGCCCCCGGCGAGGCCCGGTTGAGTGCGGAAGCCGCCCGGGAACGTCTTGAGGCCCTCGGCTACGCCGACCCCGCCGCCGCCCTGCGCCACCTGGAGGCCCTCGCCTCCGGCGTCACCCGCAAGGCCGCCATCCAGCGCACCCTGCTGCCGGTCCTGCTGGGCTGGTTCGCCGACTCCGCGGACCCGGACGCGGGCCTGCTGAACTTCCGCAAGGTCTCCGACGCCCTCGGCAAGACCCCCTGGTACCTGCGGCTGCTCAGGGACGAGGGCGCCGCCGCCGAGAACCTCGCACGCGTGCTGTCCGCCGGCCGTCTCGCCCCCGACCTGCTGATGCGCGCCCCGGAAGCGGTGGCCCTGCTGGGCGACGGCGACGGGGGCGGCCTGGAGCCGCGCGGCCGGGCCCAGCTGGAGCAGGAGATCCTCGCCGCCGTCGGCCGTGCCGACAACGCCGAGGACGGGGTACGGGCGGCGCGCGGCGTGCGCCGCCGCGAGCTGTTCCGGACGGCCGCCGCCGACATCGTGGACTCCTACGGCACCGAGACCAAGCCCGTCGAGCCCGACCAGGGCGCCCTGGTCGACCGGGTCGGCGGCGCGGTCTCCGACCTGACGGCGGCCACGCTGGCGGGGACCCTGCGCGCGGTGGTCCGGGACGGCTGGGGGGACACCCTGCCGACCCGGTTCGTCGTGATCGGCATGGGCCGGTTCGGGGGCCACGAGCTGGGCTACGGCTCCGACGCCGACGTCGTCTTCGTACACGAGCCGCGGGAGGGCGTGGCCGAACGGGAGGCCGCCGACGCGGCGGGCAAGGTCGTCGCCGAGATGCGCCGGCTGCTCCAGATCCCCAGCGCCGACCCGCCGTTGCTCATCGACGCGGACCTGCGCCCCGAGGGCAGGTCCGGGCCGCTGGTGCGGACGCTGAACTCCTACGAGGCGTACTACCGCCGCTGGTCGCTGGTGTGGGAGTCGCAGGCCCTGCTGCGCGCCGAACCGGTCGCCGGGGACGAGGAGCTGGGGCGCCGGTTCATCGAGCTGGTCGACCCGCTGCGGTACCCGGCGGAGGGGCTCGGCGAGGACGCGGTGCGCGAGATCCGGCGGCTGAAGGCCCGGATGGAGTCCGAGCGGCTGCCGCGCGGCGCCGACCCGAAGCTGCACACCAAGCTCGGGCCGGGCGGGCTCTCCGACGTGGAGTGGACCGTGCAGCTGCTCCAGCTGCGGCACGGGTGGGCCGAGCCCGGGCTGCGCACCACCCGGACCCGGGAGGCGCTGGCCGCGGCATGGGCGGCCGGGCTGCTGGGGACCGAGGAGGCCGCGATACTCGACGAGGCCTGGGTGCTGGCGACGCGGGTGCGCAACGCCGTGATGCTGGTGCGGGGGCGGGCCGGCGACACGTTCCCCACCGAGAGTCGGGAACTGGCCGCCGTGGGGCGGTACCTGGGGTACGGGGACGGGCACGCCGGGGACATGCTCGACGCGTACCGGCGTACCACGCGCAGGGCCCGGGCCGTCGTGGAGGAGCTCTTCTACGGGGCCTGACCGGGCTTGGCGGCCGTTCCGCGGGGGGCGGGAAGCCGGACGGTGACGAGGAGACCCCCGGCGGGGCGGGGCACGAGGTCGAGGGTGCCGTCGTGCGCCCGGACGACGCTGTGCACGATGGCCAGCCCGAGGCCGACGCCGGCGTGCTCGTCGGTGCGGACGCGTTCGGTGCCGCGCTGGAAGGGTTCGGTGAGGGTCGGCAGCAGTTCCGGCGGGAGCGGACGGCCCGTGTTCTCGACCCGCAGCACGCTCGTGTCGTGCTGCCGTTCGGTGTGGACCGTCACGGTGCCGCCGGCGGCGAGGTTGTGGACGACGGCGTTCTGGACGAGGTTCGTCACCATCCGCAGGATCAGCGCCGGGGAGCCCACGGCGTGTGCCGGCTCCCCGGTGACGTCGAGCGTGATCCGGCGCTTCTCGGCGAGGGGAAGCAGCGTCTCGGCGGCTTCCTCGGCGACGAGGGAGAGGTCGACGGGCTCGCGGGTGAAGCTCCTGCCGTCGGCCCGGCTGAGCAGCAGAAGGGCCTCGGTGAGGTCGATCGCCCGCGTGTTGACGGTGCGCAGGCGTTCGATGAGTTCGCCCCGGTCCCGCGTGGGGTCGTTGCGGGCGGCTTCGAGGAGCGTGCGGGAGACGGCCAGCGGGGTGCGCAGTTCGTGGGAGGCGTTCGCGGCGAACCGCTGCTGTTCGGCGACGTGGGACTCCAGCCGCTCGAGCATGGTGTCGAACACGTCGGCGAGTTCCCGGAACTCGTCCCTGGGGCCCGTCATGCGGATCCGGTGGGAGAGCGATCCGCTCGAGGCCAGCCGCGCCGCGGACGCGATCCGGGCGAGGGGCGAGAGCATCCGGCCGGCGAGGATCCAGCCGCCCAGCAGGCCGAAGAGGAGGAGAAAGGCCAGTGCCGTGGCCGCGGCGGGGGCGAAGCCGTTCAGGAGGTCGGTGCGCTTGGGCCCGGTGATGATCACGGCGCCGAACCTCTTCTGGAGGGACGTGGCGTCTTCGTTCGGCAGCCAGCGCAGCACGAACACCCACATCACGGCCAGCAGGAGAACCCCGGCGACGAGCAGGAATCCGGCGTAGCTGAGGGTGAGCTTCAGTCGGGCGCTGTGGTTCGGGCGTCTGTTCACGGTGTCCCCAGCGTAGGCAGGACGAGACGCGGCGGCAGGTGACTCATCCCGTCGGCGTCAGCGCGCGGCTCGGCCGGTCCGACGGCGCCGGTGCCGGCGTGCGCCACCAGGGGCGCGACGCCAGCCCGGCCAGCAGGGCGCCGGCGGTGTTGACCAGGACGTCGTCCACGGAGGACACCCGGTCCAGGCGCAGGACGTACTGCGCGGTCTCCACCAGGGCCGAGCAGCCCGCCCCGAGCGCCAGGATCCGCGGCACGGACGCCAGCGCCGCGAACCGCACCGGGGCGAAGAACCCCAGCGACGCGAAGACCAGCAGGTTGCCGGCGATCCCGAGCGTCCCCATCGTGACCAGGTCCCGGAACGGCACGAGACTCACCCGGGCGGGCGCGGTGCCGGCCCCCTCGCCCGGCATCATGGTCAGCCACACGAACGGCACCGTCCCGTGCACCATGCCCACCTCGGCCAGCGACGTCCGCCACGCCCACGGGACACCGGCGGCCCGCCGGCGGTGCGCCAGCGCCCACGCCACCAGCGCGGCGAGCGGCAGCGTGACCAGCGTCATGAGCACCACGCCGTTGAACGTGTCGAAGCAGCCGTGCCACCGCCCGGCCATGCACCTCGGGGCGGACATCATGAGCGGTCGCCGTACGACGAACAGGGCGCCCGCCGTGAAGAGGAGCGCCAGGCCGGGGAGCACGGTCCGGCGCGCGCGGCGGAAAGGTGCTGACGGGGTTGCGTTGTGGTTCACGCCCTCCATGGGACCCGGCGGGCCGTTGCCGCGGCGTATGCGTTTTTCGATACGCCCGCGATACACGGAACCTGCTAGAGCATCCGCTGGAGCAGGAGGTCAGCGCGGGAGCAGGCTCCGGGCGTGGTTCATGAGGCCCGTCAGGCCCACCTCGAAGGCGCGGTCCGCCCTGCCGTCCCCCACCGCCGCCAGGGCCCGTGCCAGGTGCGGGGTCGGTGTCCGGTCCGTCAGCTCCCACATCGTCTCCGGGGCCGCCAGGTCCAGGGCCGAGCCGAGCACCAGGTTCTCCAGGGCGATCAGCAGGGGCATCACGTCCGCCGGGGCGAAGCCCGCGTCCAGCAGTACCGTGACCGCCCGCTCGTACTGCTCCAGGACCCGGGGCGCCCGCACCGGCGAGGTCATCAGGAGCGGGATCGTCCGCGGGTGGGCGGCGAACGCGGCCCGGTAGGAGCGGGCCCAGGACTCCACGGCGGTGTCCCAGGGGGACAGGTCCAGGGTCGCCGGGTCGATCGCGGCCGCGACCCGTTCGCGCAGCAGCTCGACGATGCCGTCCCGGCCGTCCACATGGTGATACAGCGAACCGGCCTGGGTGCCGAGCCGCTTCGCGATCTGCGGGACGCTGAAGTCGCCCTGCTCGTCCACGAGTTGCAGCGCGGTCGTGGTGATCCGCTCCCGGTCGAGGAGCGGGGTGCGCGGCCGTCCCATGCGTGTGTTCTCCCCCCGGAGGTGTGAAACGGGTCTTCCCGGATGTCCAGGAGGAGGCTACATTGCCAAAACCGAAAGGCTTTAGATTTACGGGTCCGGGGCAGCTCCTGCCCTGGTAGCGCCGGTCATCCCGCACGCCCGGAACCCTCCCGTCCGTCGCGCTCGAAGGGCTCCCTCCCCATGTCCGTCACCGCTCGCGAGGAGAGCACGCCACCCGCCGTGGCCACGCTCCGCTCCGGCTCGCTCGGCACCGCCGACATCGCCTTCTTCGTCATCTCCGCCGCCGCCCCGCTCACCGTGATGGCCGGCGTCGCCCCCCTCGCCGTCCTGCTCGGCGGCATCGGCGCCCCGGCCGGCTACCTCATCGCCGGCATCACCCTCGCCGTCTTCGCCGTCGGCTTCACCACCATGAGCCGGCACGTCAGGAGCGGCGGCGCCTTCTACGCGTACATCACCCGCGGCCTCGGCCGCCCCGTCGGCATCGGCGCGGCGCTGCTCGCCCTCGTCGGCTACAACGGCATGGAGATCGGCGTCTACGGCCTGCTCGGCAGCGCAGGGCGGGACACCGCCGAAGCCCTGTTCGGCCTCGACGTCCCCTGGCTGCCGATCGCCCTCGCCGGTCTCCTCCTCATCGGCTACGGCGGCTACCGCTCCATCGAGTTCGGCGCCAAACTGCTCGGCGTGCTGCTGGTCGCCGAGACCGGCATCCTCGTCCTGCTCGCCGGCGGGGTACTGGTGAAGGGCGGCGCGCACGGCCTGTCGGCCGCCTCCTTCGCCCCGCACCACGTGTTCGTCTCCGGTACGGCCGTCGTCCTGGCCTTCGCCTTCGCCGCCTTCACCGGCTTCGAGTCGACCGTCATCTACCGCCGCGAGGCCCGCGACCCCGACCGCACCGTCCCGCGCGCCACCTACGTGGCCGTCGCGTTCCTCGGCCTCTTCTACGCCTTCATGGTGTGGATCATCATCCAGGCCTTCGGGAACCAGGACGTCATCGCGGCCGCCGCCAAGGACCCCGGCGGGCTCTTCTTCACCGCCATCACCACCTACGTGGGCGGCTGGGCGGCCGACCTGATGCACGTCTTCATCGTGACCAGCATCATCGCCTCGCTCCTCGCCTTCCACAACGCGATCAACCGCTACGCCCTCGCCCTCGCCGAGGAGGGCGTGCTGCCCAGGGCACTGGGCACGATCCACCCGCGCCACCGCTCCCCGTACCTGGCCGGTGCCGCCCAGACCGTCCTCGGCTTCCTGGTCGTGCTCGGCTTCTGGGCGGCGGGCGCCGACCCGTACGACCAGCTGCTGCTGTGGGTCAACACCCCGGGAATGATCGGCCTGTTCGCGCTCCAGCTGCTCGCCGCCATCGCGGTGCCCTGCTACTTCCGCCGGGTACGGCACGAGGAGGGCACTCTGCGCACCGTGGTCGCCCCGACCGTCGCCGCCGTCCTCCTCGCCACCGCGATAGGGCTCGTCATCACGCACATCGACCTGTTCACCGGCGCGTCGAGCACGGTCAACACCCTGCTGATCGTCATCGCGCCCGCCGTCTTCGTCGCAGGCCTGGGCCTCGCGTGGTGGCTGCGCCGTGAACGGCCCGAGGTGTACGCGGACTTCGCGTCCGAACCGACCGAATAGCCCTGCCGAACAAAGGAGTTCCACCGCACCATGACCGCCACCGCCGCCCCCGACCTGATCCTGACCGGCACCGAGGTCCGCACCCTCGACCCCGCCCGGCCGTACGCCACCGCCGTCGCCGTGCGCGACGGGGTGATCGCCGCCGTCGGCGACGAGCGGGACGTACGCGACTGGCGGGGGCCGGGCACCGAGGTCGTGGCGCTGGGCGGCGCGCACCTGGTGCCCGGCCTGGTGGACGCGCACAGCCACCCGGTGTGGGGCCTGGACATGGCGGCCGGCGCCGACCTGTCGGGCGTCCGCGACCTGGCGGGTCTGCGGGCGGCCCTGTCCGGGGCCGAACGGACCGGCGGCTGGGTGGTCGGCTTCGGCCTCGACCACAACGCGTTCGAGGGACGGCCCGTCGACCGCGCGCTCGTCGAGGACGTACTCGGCGGCGCGCCCGCCTTCCTCCGGCTCTACGACGGCCACTCCGCCCTGGCCAGCGGCGCGGCGCTCGCTGCGGCCGGGGTCACGGGCGCGCGGGCCTTCGCCCAGCGGTCGGAGGTCGTCTGCGACCCCGAGGGCCGTCCCACCGGGCATCTCGTCGAGCACGCGGCGATGCAGCTGGTCGAGCGGGCGATGCCCCGCCCCTCGTACGCGGCCCGCCGAGCCCGCCTCGTCGAGCTGCTCGCCGCGATGGCGGCCACCGGGCTGACCGGGGCGCACGTCATGGACGCGGGCGACGCGGAGCTGGTCGGGGCGGTGGCCGAGGAGACCGTGCTCCCGCTGCGGCTCCGCTTCGCCCCCTGGTGCATGCCGGGGGTCGACGAGGCCGGGCTGGCGGAACTGGTCGCGGCCCAGGGGCGGGGCGGGCGGCACTGGACGGTCGACGGGGTGAAGTTCTTCATGGACGGCACGGTGGAAGGGGGCACCGCCTGGCTGGAGCACGCGGACTGCCACGGGCAGGGCACGGAGGCGTTCTGGCCGGACCCCGAGGCGTACGCGGCCGCCGTACGGCACCTGCACGCGGCCGGGGTGCGCACGGCCACGCACGCGATCGGGGACGCGGCGGTACGGCATGTCCTGGACGTGGTGGCGGGGCTGGGCCCCGGCGCGGCCGGCCGGCATCGCGTCGAGCACATCGAGACGGCTCCGGACGCGCTGCTCCCTCGCTTCGCGGAGCTGGGGGTGGCTGCGTCCATGCAGCCGCCGCACACGGCGTACACCCGGGCCGACGGCACCGACGAGTGGTCGCGCCGGCTGGGTGCCGACCGCGCCGGACACGCCTGGCGCCTGCGCGACCTCCGCGACGCGGGCGCGACGGTCGCCCTCGGCTCGGACTGGCCCATCGCCCACTACGACGTACGCGCCGTCCTGGCGACGGCCCGCGCACCACGCGGCGCCGCGTCGGGCCCGGGCCTGACCGCCCTGGAGGCCCTGGAGGGCTGCACGAGCCACGCGGCCCGGGCAGCGGGCGAGGCGGCCGTCGCAGGCCGCATCGCGCTCGGCTGCCGCGCCGACCTGACGGCGCTCGCCCTGGACCCCGTCGAGTCCCCGTCGGACGAACTGACAGAGGCACCGGTACGGCTGACGGTGACCGGCGGCCATGTGGTCCACCGGGGAGAGCGGTAGGCGTCCGGGTGGGCTGAGCGGGGCCCGGCACCGCCGGTCACCGCCGTCCTGGTCGGGCGCCGTCGCGGCGGACGAAAGGGGTGCGGACCCAAGCCGGTCCCGGTCGCCCGCAGGGCGCCGGCTCAGCCGCTCGCAGGGCTGCGCAGCAGAGTCGTTCCCGTCGGCTGTCGGGGCAGGGCGTGCGGCAGGGTGCCGTACCAGAGGCGGGCCACCGCGAAGCCGAAGGTCAGGCAGAGGGCGCCGCCCACCGCGTCCAGCCAGAAGTGGTTCGCGGTGGCGACGATCACGAGGAGGGTGGCCGTGGGGTAGAGGAGGCCGAGGAGCCGGACCCAGGGGACCGAGGCCAGGGCGAAGATCGTCAGGCCGCACCACAGCGACCAGCCGATGTGCATGGACGGCATCGCGGCGTACTGGTTGGACATGTGTTTCAGGTCGCCGGAGGCCATCGAGCCCCAGGTGTGGTGGACCGTCACCGTGTCGACGAAGCGGCCGCCGCTCATCAGGCGGGGCGGGGCGAGCGGGAACAGGTAGTAGCCGAGGAGGGCCACCCCGGTGGTGGCGAAGAGGGCCAGGCGGGCCGCCGCGTAGCGGCCGGGGTGGCTGCGGTAGAGCCACACCAGTACGCCCAGCGTCACGACGAAGTGCAGCGTCGCGTAGTAGTAGTTCATGCCGATGATCAGCCAGTCCACCGAGTTCACGGCGCGATTGACCGACTCCTCGACGGCGATCCCCAGGTGTCGCTCGGCCGTCCAGATCCAGTCGGCGTTGCGCAGCGCCTGCGCCTTCTGCTCCGGGACCGCGTTGCGGATCAGCGAGTAGGTCCAGTAACTCACCGCGATCAGCAGGACCTCGAACCAGAGCCGGGGCCGGCGCGGGGTGCGCAACCGCCGTAGGAGTCCCTGTTCTCCCTCGCCCGTGACGGTCCGCGGAAGGGTCTGTGGTGCGCGACCTTCCGGCTCTGTCACGGTCGAGTCACTCATAGGCACAGAGTCTGCCAGAAAAGACGTTGTCGACAGATCATCCCAAGGTTGGGTTCACGGTGCACGTTCTACGGCAGGGCGACTACTTCCCGGGTACTGCCGCCGTGGAACCGCGTACCACCAATTCCGGCATGAAAACGAACTCGCTGTGCGGAGCCGGGGTGCCGCCGATCTCCTCCAGCAGGGTGCGCACCGCCGCCTGGCCCATCGCCGGGACCGGCTTGCGGATGGTGGTGAGAGGGGGATCGGTGAACGCGATGAGGGGGGAGTCGTCGAAGCCGACCACGGAGACGTCCCGGGGGACGTCGAGCCCGCGCTGCCGTGCCGCCCGTATCGCGCCGAGCGCCATCATGTCGCTGGCGCACACGATCGCCGTGCAGCCCCGGTCGATGAGCGCCGTGGTGGCCGCCTGGCCGCCCTCCAGGGTGTAGAGCGAGTGCTGGACCAGCTCGGACTCGATCGTGGCCGCCGGCAGGCCCAGCTGGTCCTGCACCGCCCGCACGAACCCCTCGATCTTGCGCTGCACGGGGACGAACCGCTTCGGGCCGAGGGCGAGGCCGACGCGGGTGTGGCCGAGGGAGACGAGGTGGGTGACGGCCAGGGTCATCGCGGCCCGGTCGTCGGGGGAGATGAACGGCGCCTGCACCTTCGGCGAGAAACCGTCCACCAGGACGTACGGCACGCCCTGCGCCCGCAGCCGCTCGTAGCGCTGCATGTCGGCCGTCGTGTCGGCGTGGAGCCCGGAGACGTAGATGATGCCCGCGACCCCGCGGTCCACCAGCATCTCGGTCAGCTCGTCCTCCGTGGACCCGCCCGGGGTCTGGGTGGCGAGCACGGGGGTGTAGCCCTGCCGGGTCAGCGCCTGCCCGATGACCTGCGCCAGGGCCGGGAATATCGGGTTCTCCAGCTCGGGCGTGATCAGGCCCACCAGGCCCTCGCTGCGCTGCCGCAGCCGTACCGGACGCTCGTAGCCGAGGACGTCCAGGGCGGCGAGCACGGACTGGCGGGTGGTGGCGGCGACGCCCGGCTTCCCGTTCAGGACCCGGCTCACCGTCGCCTCGCTCACCCCCGCCTGCGCTGCGATGTCGGCAAGCCGTGTGGTCACGGCACTGGACTGTACCGGCCGTATGTCCCCTTGCACACCGATCGGGCGCCTGATGCGGCCTGGGGGGCGGCCCGCGGTGGGCTGCTGCGTCATCGCACTCCCTACTGAAACATGATGGCAAGAGCTTGCAGAGTCTTGCACAAGTGGCCGCCCCGGCGCTCTACCGCCGTAAACAAGCGTCTCACGGCGGTCGCCGAGAGGTCACGCCCGGATAACTTCGGAGATCTCTTGCACATTTTTGCTGCAAGGTCTTTCGCAAGGCTTACATCGCTGTTACGTTCCCTGACGCCCGGCCGCCGCAGCAACGGCGCAGTCGGCACGACAGCGGGACGGCGGACGGGACCGCCCCCGCATCACTCGGGCTTAACCCTCAAGGAGAACTCATGCGGCGTGGCATAGCGGCCTCCGCGCTGGTGGCGTCCCTCGCCCTCACGGCGACGGCGTGCGGCGGGAGCGACAGCGACAGCAAGTCGGACGGCCCGGTCACCATCACCTGGTGGGACACCTCCAACGCCACCAACGAGTCGCCGACGTACAAGGCCTTGGTCAAGGAGTTCGAAGCCGCGAACAAGGACATCAAGGTCAACTACGTCGACGTCCAGTTCGACCAGGCGCAGAACAAGTTCGACACGGCCGCCCAGTCCGGCAAGGGCGCCCCCGACGTGCTGCGCTCCGAGGTCGGCTGGACCCCCGCCTTCGCCAAGGCCGGCTACTTCGTGCCGCTGGACGGCACCGCCGCCCTCGCCGACAAGGACAAGTTCCAGTCCAGCCTGATCACCCAGGCCCAGTACGAGGGCAAGACCTACGGCGTCCCGCTGGTCACCGACACCCTCGCCCTCGTGTACAACAAGGCGCTCTTCAAGAAGGCCGGCATCACCGCCGCCCCCACCAGCTGGGACGAGGTCAAGGCCGACGCCGCCAAGATCCAGGCCAAGACCGGGACCACCGGTTACTGGGGCCCCGAGGCCGCGTACTACACGCAGCCCTTCCTCTACGGCGAGGGCACCGACATGGTCGACGCCTCCGCCAAGAAGATCACCATCACCTCGGCGGCGGCCAAGAAGGGCTACCAGACCTGGCTGGACCTCTACTCCGGCAAGGGCCTGCACAAGGCGGACGTCACCGCCGATGCCTACGCCCACCGACAGGACGCCTTCGTCAACGGCAAGGTCGCCATGACCATCGAGGGCCCCTGGGAGATCACCAACTTCTACAAGGGCTCCGCGTTCAGCGACAAGTCCAACCTCGGCATCGCCACCGTCCCGGCCGGCTCCACCGGCAAGGCGGGCGCCCCGACCGGCGGCCACAACCTGTCGGTCTACGCCGGCTCGGACAAGGCCCACCAGGCCGCGGCCGAGAAGTTCGTCGCCTTCATGACCTCCGCGAAGACCCAGACGGAGATCGCCCTGAAGAACTCCACCCTGCCGACCCGCTCCGACGCCTACACCGCCCAGGTCAAGGCCGACCCGGGCATCGCCGGCTACCAGGCCGTCCTCTCCTCCGCCCAGCCGCGCCCGGCGCTCGCCGAGTACTCCTCCCTGTGGGGCCCGGTCGGCACCGAGCTGACCAAGGTCGCCGGCGGCAAGGAGTCCCTGGACAAGGGCCTGAGCACCGCCGAACTCGGGATCGAGAAGCTCGTCCCCGACTTCAGCAAGTAAGCGCCGGCCGGCCGCCGGAGCGCCCCCGTTCAGGGGGGAGTGCTCCGGCGGCCACCGGCCTGTGCCCAGCCCGATCCCGGAAGAACCAGAAGGTGTCGAACCCATGACAGTCGCCATCGACCGCGCGACCGGCCAGCGTCACGGTGACCGCGCGCCCCGCCCCGGGCTGGGCCAGCGGCTGAAGAACAACTACCAGAAGTACTGGTACGCCTACGCGATGATCGCCCCCGTGGCCGTCGTCCTCGGGGCGCTCGTCATCTACCCGTTGGTGTACGGCTTCTACCTGACGTTGACCGACGCCAACAGCCTCAACACCGCCCGCACCATCGGCGTCAACCACATCGACGCCACCTACAAGTTCATCGGCCTGGACAACTACAAGGACATCCTGTTCGGGCCGACGTCCTACGACCGCTTCTGGTCCCACTTCCTCTGGACGATCGTCTGGACCGCGCTCTGCGTCACCCTGCACTACACGATCGGCCTCGGCCTCGCCCTGCTGCTCAACGAGAAGTTCCGCGGCCGCACCTTCTACCGCATGGTCCTGGTGCTGCCCTGGGCGGTGCCGACCTTCGTCACCGTCTTCGGCTGGCGGTTCATGCTCGCCGACGGCGGCATCGTCAACAGCGCCCTGCACTTCCTCCATCTGCCGCAACCCGCCTGGCTGGAGGACACGTTCTGGCAGCGGGCCGCGGCGATCCTCGTCAACACCTGGTGCGGTGTGCCGTTCATGATGCTCTCGCTGCTCGGCGGCCTCCAGGCCATCGACGGCACGCTCTACGAGGCCGCCGAGATGGACGGCGCGAGCGCCTGGCAGCGCTTCCGGTACGTCACCCTGCCGGGCCTGAGGTCCGTCAGCTCCACCGTCGTACTCCTCGGCATCATCTGGACGTTCAACCAGTTCGCCGTCATCTTCCTGCTCTTCGGCGACACCGCCCCCGACGCGCAGATCCTGGTCACCTGGGCCTACTACCTCGGCTTCGGACAGCAGCCGCGTGACTTCGCCCAGTCCGCCGCCTACGGCATGCTGCTGCTGGCCATCCTGATCGTCTTCACCTCCTTCTACCGCCGCTGGCTCAACCGCAACGACCAGCAGCTCGCGATCTGAGGCAGGAGTTCCCATGAGTACGACCACTGTCCAGACCTCCGCCCAGGTCGCCGAGGAGGCCCCCGTGACCAGCAGCCCGCGCCGCGTCCGCGGCCGGGGCGAGCGCTCCCCGCTCGCCACCGCCGTCACCCACGGCATCCTGGGTGTCGCGAGCATCGTCGCGTTCTTCCCGGTCGGCTGGCTGATCTTCCTCTCCCTCGGCCCGGACAAGGACGACTACCTGCACCCCGGCGGCATCTGGCACAAGATGACGCTGGACAACTACTCGTTCGTCCTGCAGCACACCGGGTTCTGGGACTGGTTCAAGACGACGATGATCGTCGTCGGCGGTACCACGGTCATCGGCCTGATCCTCGCCGCCACCACCGGCTACGCGGTCTCCCGCATGCGCTTCCCCGGCTACCGCAAGTTCATGTGGCTGCTGCTGGTGACCCAGATGTTCCCGATCGCCGTGCTGATCGTGCCGATGTACCAGATCATGTCGCGGCTCGGCCTCATCGACAGCTACCTCGGCCTGATCCTCGTCTACTGCACCACCGTCGTGCCGTACACGGCGTGGCTGCTCAAGGGCTACTTCGACACGATCCCCTTCGAGATCGACGAGGCGGGCCGCGTCGACGGGCTCTCGCCGTTCGGCACGTTCGGCCGGCTGATCCTGCCCCTCGCCAAGCCCGGCCTCGCGGTCGCCGCGTTCTACAACTTCCTCACCGCCTTCGGCGAGGTCGCGTTCGCGTCGACGTTCATGCTCAGCGACGACAAGTACACGTTCGCGGTGGGGCTGCAGAGCTTCATCAGTGAGCACGACGCGCAGCGGAACCTGATGACGGCGACGGCGGTGCTGATCGCGATACCGGTGGCCGTGTTCTTCTACCTCGTGCAGAAGAACCTGGTGACCGGCCTTACAGCTGGCGGAACCAAGGGGTGACCGCTGGCTGAGCCGCGAGGGCCGGCCGTCGTTCGGCTGCGGCGCCGTTGTGGCTGGTCGCGCAGTTCCTCCCCCAGCCTTCGGCCGGGGGTACCCTCAGCGCCCCTTTCGGGGCGCTGCACCACCGCCCCTTTCAAGGGCGCCCCGACTCCCGTGCGCCCGAACGCGCGGGTTGGCGGCCGTGGTCTCCATCCGACCCCGCTGTGACCACGGCCGCCTCTACACCCCACCTCTGACCCGATGACCGTGTTACGACGCATCAAGGACGCCATGAGCCAGCAGCACTCCGCCGCCGACCCGGCCCCGACTACCGCCACCATCGCCCGTCGCCGCGACTGGTGGCGGGACGCGGTGATCTACCAGGTCTATCCGCGCAGCTTCGCCGACAGCAACGGCGACGGGATGGGGGACCTGGAAGGCGTGCGTTCCAGACTCCCGTACCTGCGCGACCTCGGTGTCGACGCCGTGTGGCTCAGCCCGTTCTACGCCTCCCCGCAGGCCGACGCCGGCTACGACGTCGCCGACTACCGGGCCGTGGACCCCATGTTCGGCAACCTGCTGGACGCGGACGCGCTGATCCGGGACGCCCATGGACTGGGTCTGCGGATCATCGTCGACCTGGTGCCCAACCACTCCTCGGACCAGCACGAGTGGTTCAAGCGGGCGCTGGCGGAGGGCCCCGGTTCGCCGTCGCGCGACCGCTACCACTTCCGGCCGGGCAAGGGCGAGAACGGCGAACTCCCGCC
This sequence comes from Streptomyces sp. NPDC013157, assembly GCF_042899865.1. Classification (NCBI taxonomy): domain Bacteria; kingdom Bacillati; phylum Actinomycetota; class Actinomycetes; order Kitasatosporales; family Streptomycetaceae; genus Streptomyces; species Streptomyces sp. NPDC013157. The sequence goes on from NZ_JBIBAK010000004.1 coordinate 123,179, forward strand.
CAACGACTGGGAGTCCATCTTCGGCGGTCCGGCCTGGACCCGGGTGGCCGACGGGGAGTGGTACCTCCACCTCTTCGCCCCGGAGCAGCCCGACTTCAACTGGGAACACCCCGCCGTCGGCGACGAGTTCCGCTCCATCCTGCGGTTCTGGCTGGACATGGGCGTGGACGGCTTCCGTATCGACGTCGCCCACGGCCTGGTGAAGGCGGAGGGGCTGCCGGACATCGGCGGTGCCGACCAACTCAAGCTGCTGGGCAACGATGTCATGCCGTTCTTCGACCAGGACGGTGTGCACGAGGTCTACCGGCAGTGGCGGCACGTCTTGGACGAGTATGCCGGTGAGCGCATCTTCGTCGCCGAGGCCTGGACGCCGACCGTCGAGCGCACCGCGAACTACGTCCGCCCGGACGAGCTCCACCAGGCGTTCAACTTCCAGTACCTGAGCACGGAGTGGGACGCCGCCGAACTCCGCAAGGTCATCGACCGCACCCTGGAGGCGATGCGCCCGGTCGGCGCCCCCGCCACCTGGGTGCTCTCCAACCACGACGTCACCCGGCACGCCACCCGCTTCGCCAACCCGCCCGGCCTCGGCACCCAGATCCGCACGGCCGGCGACCGGGAACTGGGTCTGCGCAGGGCGCGGGCGGCCACCCTCCTCATGCTCGCGCTGCCCGGCTCGGCCTACGTCTACCAGGGCGAGGAGCTCGGCCTCCCGGACGTCGTGGACCTGCCCGACGAGGTCCGCCAGGACCCCGCGTACTTCCGGGGTGAGGGTCAGGACGGCTTCCGGGACGGCTGCCGGGTGCCGATCCCGTGGGAGCGGGAGGGCTCGTCGTACGGCTTCGGGTCCGGGGGCAGCTGGCTGCCGCAGCCCGCGAACTGGGGCGAGCTGAGCGTGGCGGCGCAGACCGGGGTGGCCGGTTCCACCCTGGAGCTGTACCGCAGCGCGCTGCGCGCCCGGCGTGAGCAGGCCGACCTCGGCGCGGGCGACGCGGTGGAGTGGCTGCGCGCCCCGGAGGGCGTACTCGCCTTCCGGCGCGGGGAGTTCGTGTGCGTCGCGAACACGAGCGGGGAGTCGGTGACGACTCCGGCGTACGGCAGGGTGCTGCTCGCCAGCGGTGAACTGACCGAGGCGGACGGCGAGGCGAAGCTGCCGGCCGACACCACCGTGTGGTGGACCAACGCCTGACCACCGCTTGACCGGCACCTGACGGGGCGTCACTCGGTAACTTCTTGCAGCAACTTCACAGGGCCCGCTACCCATTCGGGGAGCGGGCCCTTAGCATCTGCGCAACCGCAAGGTTTCAGCAAGGTTTCTGCAAGAGCCTTCAATGGTGAAGGAACCCCACATGGCACGTAAGACCCTCTCCGCCGCTCTGGCGCTGGCCGCCTGCAGCGTTGTCATGACCCCGTCCGTCGCGTCGGCCTCCCCGCCCGGCACCAAGGACGTCACCGCCGTCCTCTTCGAGTGGAACTACGGCTCGGTCGCCAAGGAGTGCACCAACACCCTCGGCCCCGCCGGCTACGGATACGTCCAGGTCTCCCCGCCCGCCGAGCACATACAGGGCTCGCAGTGGTGGACGTCGTACCAACCGGTGTCGTACAAGATCGCGGGCAGACTCGGCGACCGCACCTCCTTCCAGAACATGGTGAACACCTGCCACGCGGCCGGTGTGAAGGTGGTCGTCGACACCGTCGTCAACCACATGTCCGCGGGCAGCGGCACCGGCACCGGCGGCTCGTCGTACACGAAGTACAACTACCCCGGTCTGTACTCCTCCTACGACTTCGACGACTGCACCTCCCTCGTCTCGAACTACGCCGACCGCTGGAACGTCCAGCACTGCGAACTCGTCGGCCTCGCCGACCTGGACACCGGCGAGGAGTACGTCCGCAAGACCATCGCCGGCTACATGAACGACCTGCTGAGCCTCGGCGTCGACGGCTTCCGCATCGACGCGGCCAAGCACATCCCGGCCGAGGACCTCGCCGACATCAAGACCCGGCTGACCAACCCCTCCGTGTACTGGAAGCAGGAGGTCATCTACGGCGCGGGCGAGGCCGTCCAGCCGACCGAGTACACCGGCAACGGGGACGTCCAGGAGTTCCGCTACGCCTACGACCTCAAGCGCGTCTTCAACAACGAGAACCTCGCCTACCTGAAGAACTACGGCGAGGGCTGGGGGTACATGAGCAGCTCGGTCGCCGGCGTCTTCGTCGACAACCACGACACCGAGCGCAACGGCTCCACGCTGAACTACAAGGACGGCGCCAACTACACCCTGGCCAACGTCTTCATGCTCGCCTACCCCTACGGTGCCCCGGACATCAACTCCGGCTACGAATGGTCGGACACCGACGCCGGACCGCCCAACAACGGTGTCGTGAACGCCTGCTGGCAGGACGGCTGGAAGTGCCAGCACGCCTGGCCGGAGATCATCCGCATGGTCGCCTTCCGCAACGCGGTGCGCGGCGAGGCGGTCACGAACTGGTGGGACGACGGCGCCGACGCCATCGCCTTCGGGCGGGGCGCGAAGGGATACGTCGCCATCAACCACGAGACGAGCTCCCTGACCCTGACCTACCAGACGTCGCTGCCGGCCGGGACGTACTGCAACGTGCAGAACAACACGAGCGTGACGGTGAACGGCTCCGGCCAGTTCACCGCCACCCTCGGCAGCAACACGGCTCTCGCGATCTACGCCGGGAAGTCCACCTGCTGAGGATCCATCCGCTGCGTCCCGATCACCGACAGCAGCCGCAGCGCCTCCTCGGACCGTGACCCCGGGGTGGCGGTGTAGATCACGACCTGCTGGTCCCGGTCGGTGATGTCCAGGGCGTCGCAGTTGACGGTGATCGGGCCCACCACCGGGTGCCGGAAGGTCTTGACCAGGGTGGGCTCGGCGGACACGTCGTGCGACTCCCACAGCCGCCCGAACTCCTCGCTCCCGGCGAGGAGTTCGGCCACCAGGCCGGTCACCTCGGGTGAGTCGGGGTACCGGCCGGCCGCGGCCCGCAGGCGCTGCGCAGACAGCCGGGCGAAGGCGTCCACGTCCGGCACCCCGTACAGCCTGCTGCCCGCCGGGCGTGGGGTGAGGAACGTGCGGCGCATCAGGTTGCGGTCGCGCGGGGGCAGCGCGGAGAAATCCTCCATGAGGGCGGCCGCCAGATCGTTCCAGGCCAGCACCTCGAAGGTCGCCGAGGTCACGAACGCGGCGGCCTGCGGCAGCCTGCGCAACAGGTCCAGGAGGCTCTGCCGGACCTCGCGCGAGGGCCCGGGCGGCGGCCCCGGCGGCGCCCCGGCGAGATGGTGGAGATGCCCGCGCTCGGCGTCGGACAGCCGCAGCGCCCGCGCCAGCCCGCTCAGCACCTCACGCGACGGGCGCGGCCCCCGCGCCTGCTCGAGTCGCGTGTAGTACTCCGTGGAGATGAACGCCAGCTGCGCCACCTCCTCGCGCCGCAGCCCGGGCGTCCGGCGGCGCGGGCCGCGCGGCAGCCCCACCTCGGCGGGGGAGATCCGCTCACGTCGGCTGCGCAGGAAAGCCGCGAGTTCTTGCCTGTCCACGCGTCCAGTGTTCCCCGTCCGGCCGACCCCATCCAGGTACCGCCGGTGCCTGGCTGGGCCCCGCGCCCGGATGCAGGCTCGACGCCATGGACAACACAGTGAACACCGGCCTTCTGGCTGGCAAGGTCGCCTTCATCAGCGGAGCCGGGCGGGGGATCGGCGCGGCGGCGGCCCGGCTCTTCGCCCGCGAGGGCGCCCGGGTCATGCTGGCGGCCCGCACGGAGGACCAGCTCAAGACGGTGGCCGAGGAGATCCGCGCGGCCGGCGGCACCGCCGACCACGTGGTCTGCGACCTGGCCGACGCGGCGAGCGTCCGCGCCGCCGTCGACCGTACCGTGGAGGTCTACGGCCGCCTCGACCTCGCCTTCAACAACGGCGCGATCGGCCAGCACCACCCCGGCCCCGTGGACGAACTCCCGGAGGCCGAGTTCGACCACCTCACCGCCGTCAACCTCAAGGGCGTCTGGCTGGCCATGACCGCCGAGGTCGCCGCCATCCGCGCCACCGCGGGCACCGGCGCCATCGTCAACAACTCCTCCGTCGGCAGCCTGCGCGCCAACCCCGTCCTGCCGGTCTACGGCGCCCTGAAGCGCGCCGTCAACAGCCTCACCGAGTCGGCCGCCGTCACATACGGCCCCGAGGGCATCCGCGTCAACGCCGTCGCCCCCGGCGGCACGCTCACCGAGATGATCCGCGACTGGGAGGCGGCCACCCCCGGCGTCATCGACCACATAAAGTCCGTGTCGCCCCTGCGCCGCATGGCCGCCCCCGAGGAAATCGCCGAGGCCGCCGCGTGGCTCCTGAGCGACCGGGCCTCCTTCGTGTCAGGCGCGATTCTGCAGGTGGACGGCGGGGCCGGGGCGTAGGCGCCGCCGTCCATGGCGCGGGACGTCAGTCCGTAACGTCGATGTGGCCGGCCAGCGCGGTGACCGAGAGGTCACCGTGGTCGACCCACTGGTGGAACGCCAGCGTCTTGTGCTTGGTCGAGGCGGGCGGGGTGATCTCCAGGTAGGAGGCGTGCACCGCGCCCGAGGTGCCGGTGTTGGCGTGGGTCCAGGCGACGACGGCCTCGGCGCTCTGGCCGTCCTTGAGGACCAGGGTCTTCTTGCCCGGGTCCTTGGCGTACCAGGTGTTGCCCCAGTGCGTGTGGGTCGTGATCGCCTTGTGCGCGGAGTTCTCCAGGCCCAGGCCCGGGTAGCCGCGCAGCGCACAGGTCTTCCCGCTGAGGTTGCGCAGCCTGATGACGACGCCCTCGTGGTTCATGCCACCGGCGAGCTGCCGGCCGAAGGTGGCCTTGAGCGCGGCGGCGGAGCAGGTGGGCGTGGCCTTGGCGGTGCTCGGGCCCGCGGCCTCGGCGGTACCGGCCCAGGCGAGCCCCAGGCCGGCGACGGCCGCGGCGGCGAGCACCGTACGGCCGAGCCTGCGGCCGGTGCGGTGCCGGGTGGTGGTGGACAGGTCGGTGGTCTTCCGGTGTGCGTTCACGGTGACAGTGCTCCACTCGCGCTCCGAGGCGCGGGCCGCGTCGTGCGGCCCGCGCCGGCTTCGTGTGCCGTACACAAAGTCAGATGCGCGACACTCCGGATTTGTTCACGAGACGCGACAGGAAACTTTCGTATCTGCCCGCGACCGCCCGGCTACTTCCAGGTGTCGCTCGTCGTGTAGCCGGACGAGGTGCCCGTCGTGTACGACCGGTTCGTGCCCGACTCCCACGTCACCGTCCCGGAGCTATCCTTTTTGATGAATTTATAGGTGAACGTCGTGCTCTTCGGGACGATCACCAGCTTGCTCCACGTCGGGTACGACTCCGACGACAGCGGGATCGCGTCGCTGGTGTTCCAGGAGCCCAGGGAGGTGAGGGAGCCGACGACGTAGACGTTGGTGCCGTAGTCGGTGGTGGCGTACTCGTTGAAGGTGACGTCGGTGGCGTCGGTGTTCGCCACGTTCCAGGAGTTGTTGAGGGAGAGCGCCGACGTGGTGGTCGTGGCCGACCTGTTGGCGTTGGACTCCCAGGTCACATTGCCCGAACTGTCCTTTTTTATGTATTTGTACGTGAAGGACGTGTTGATCGGCACGCTCACCGCGCCCGACCAGATCGGATATCCGGAGGACGAGAGCTGGATGGCCTTCGAGGTGTCCCAGCCGCCCAGGGCGTCGACGGAGCCGACCACGTAGACGTTGGTGCCGGTCGTGGTGGGGGCGTACTCGTTGAAGGTCGCGGTCACCGTGGAGGTGGAGCCGCCGCCGCTGTCGTCGCAGCCGACCGTGCAGGTGTAGGAGGAGTTGTAGAAGGCGACGGCGTCCTTCGCGGGGATCGTGATGCTCGCGTTGCCGCCGGAGACGGTGACCGTGGAGGTGCCGCCGTCGATGACGTCGGAGTACGTGCCGTCGGCCATGCCCGTCGCGAAGGTGTAGGTGGCCGACGACGAGCCGTTGTTGACGGCGAAGAAGCCGGCGCCGCTGCGGCCGAAGCCGATGACGTTCGACGACATGGTCTGCCAGTTGGAGACGGCCGCGCCGCCGGCCGCGTTGTGCCAGGCGACCATGCCGACGACGGCGGTGTCGCGGTCGAGGCAGTTCCAGCCGTTGGAGCAGTCCGTGTCGGTGACGAAGCCCGCGGAGTTCGGCGGGGCCTGGTCGCTCTGGGTCCACTGCCAGCTGGAGTAGATGGTCGGCGTGGACCACTTGTAGGCGAGCTCGAAGAGGTTGGCGAGCTTGTAGCTGTCGCCGTCCTTGTAGCTCATGTGCAGGCCGTTGCGCTCGGTGTCGTGGTTGGTCACGAAGGACACCGAGTTGGCGGCGGGCAGGATGCCGCTGCTGGAGAGGGAGGAGAGGTTGCTGACGCTGCCCTCGAACGCCGACTTCATCTGACTGGCGTAGGTGAAGTCCAGGACGTCACCGGAGCCGTAGTAGTCGCTCGGCTGCGGGGTCGAGCCCGGGTAGACCTCGTCGAAGACGTACGGCGCCGCTCCGGACGTCGTGGTGTTCAGCTTGGCGACGATGGCCGCCATGTCGGTGGCCGGGATGTGCTTGGCCGAGTCGACGCGGAAGCCGTCGACGCCCAGGGCGATCTGCTTGTTGAGGAAGGCCGCGAGGCCCGAACGGACGTTGTCGGCGCTGGTCTTGAGGTCGGGCAGGCCCAGCAGTTCGCAGTTCTGGACCTGGGTGAGGTTGGAGTAGTCCTGGATGGTCAGGTCGGAGGTGGGGCAGTCGGCGGAGGTGTGGTAGTCGCTCGGGTCCCAGTCCGGGGTGTCGTACTTGTTGGTGATCGTGGTGCCGTCGTAGCCGGTGCCGGTCTGGGCGGCGGTGTGGTTGATCACCGCGTCGGTGTAGACCTTCACGCCCGCGGTGTGGCAGGCGGTGACCATCGCGGCGAACTGCGTGGCCGTGCCGAAGCGGCTGTTCAGGGTGTACGAGTAGGGCTGGTAGACGTCCCACCAGTAGTAGCTGGACTGCTTGAGGGACTCGGAGGGCGGGGCGACCTGCACCGCGCCGTACCCGGCCGGTCCGAGCACGTTCGTGCACTCGGACGCGATCGAGTTCCAGTTCCATTCCCAGAGGTTGGCGATCACGTCGCCCTTCGCGGTGGTGTCCGCCTGCGCGGCGGTGGCCGGCAGGGCGACGACGCCCGCGAGTGCCAGGGCGCCCGCGGCGATCGCGACGGCCGTGCGTCTGAAGACACCCGGGGGTCGGTGTCCGGTCATGTGCGGCTCCGAAACAAGAGGGACAGGCTTCAACAACCCTGGAGCGTGGGCCAGTTGAGACAGCGCGTCAATACGCCTCGTGAAAGTCCTTGCTGTGAGTTTCAAGCCTCTTGCTGTAAACCTTTCGTTAGCGATACGGTCGCGCCGGGTCGGACCCAAGAGAGCCGCTATCGCTAGGAGTTCATACCGGTGATACATGTCAGACGGGTCGCGGCCGTCGCCGTCGCCGCCCTCGCCGCCGCGCTCGTGCAGCCGGTCGCCGCACACGCCGCAGCCCCGCCCGCCCCGCCCTCCGACGCGAAGCTCGCCGCCGAGCCCGCCCGGCACGACGACACCCGCGAGCAGTTCTACTTCGTCATGCCGGACCGTTTCGCCAACGGGGACAAGAGCAATGACAAGGGCGGCCTGACCGGCTCCCGGCTCTCCACCGGCTACGACCCCACCGACAAGGGCTTCTACCAGGGCGGCGACCTCAAGGGCCTGACCCGGCGGCTGGACTACATCAAGGGGCTCGGCACCACCGCCATCTGGATGGCCCCGATCTTCAGGAACAAGCCCGTGCAGGGGACCGGGAGCAACGCCTCGGCTGGCTACCACGGCTACTGGATCACCGACTTCACCCAGGTCGACCCGCACTTCGGGACCAACAAGGACCTGGAGACCCTCATCTCCAAGGCGCACGCCAAGGGCATGAAGGTCTTCTTCGACGTCATCACCAACCACACCGCCGACGTCGTCGACTACGAGCAGAAGTCGTACGACTACCTCTCCAAGGGCGCCTTCCCCTACCTGACCAAGGACGGGCAGCCCTTCGACGACGCGGACTACGCGGACGGCAAGAAGAAGTTCCCGGCCGTCTCCACCGCCTCCTTCCCGCGCACGCCGACCGTGACGAGCGACAGCAAGGTGCCGTCGTGGCTCAACGACCCGACGATGTACCACAACCGGGGCGACTCGACGTTCGCCGGCGAGTCCGCGACCTATGGCGACTTCTCCGGCCTGGACGACCTGTGGACCGAGCGGCCCGAGGTCGTCAGCGGGATGGAGAAGATCTACGAGCGGTGGGTGAAGGACTTCGCCATCGACGGCTTCCGGATCGACACCGTCAAGAACGTCAACATGGAGTTCTGGACCCAGTGGGCGACCGCGCTGGACGAGTACGCGGCGCAGCACGGCCGTAAGAACTTCTTCATGTTCGGCGAGACGTACTCCGCGGACACGTCCGTCACCTCGCCGTACGTCACCCAGGGCCGCCTCGACGCGACCCTCGACTTCCCCTTCCAGGACGCGGCCCGCTCCTACGCCTCCCAGGGCGGCAGCGCACAGAAGCTGGCGAGCGTCTTCGGCGACGACTACAAGTACACGACCGACAAGGCGAACGCCTACGAAGAGGTCACCTTCCTCGGCAACCACGACATGGGCCGGATCGGGTACTTCCTGGAGCAGGACAACCCGAAGGCCACGGACGCGCAGCTGCTCGCCAAGGACAAGCTCGCCAACGAGGTGATGTTCCTCAGCCGGGGCAACCCGGTCGTCTACTACGGCGACGAGCAGGGCTTCACCGGTTCCGGCGGCGACAAGGACGCCCGGCAGACGATGTTCGCGTCGAAGGTCGCCGACTACCTGGACGACGACGAGATCGGCACCGACCGGACGGCCGCCAGCGACTCCTACGACACGAGTGCACCGCTCTACCAGCAGATCAGCGCTCTCGGCAAGCTCCGCAAGGACAACCCGGCCCTCGCCGACGGCGTGCAGACCGAGCGCTACGCCGCCGACGGCGCCGGGGTCTACGCGTTCACCCGGACGGACGCGAAGACCGGCCAGGAGTACGTGGTCGCCTTCAACAACGCGGACACGGCCAGGACGGCGACCTTCGCCACCGGCTCCGCCGGCATGCGCTACCGCGCCGTCTACGGCACGGACGGCACCGTGACGTCCGGTACGGACAACGGCGTCACCGTCACCGTCCCTGCCCAGTCCGCCGTCGTCTACAGGGCGGCCGGCCCCCTCGCCAAGCCCGCCACCACCCCGACGATCACCCTCCAGGCCCCGGCCGCCGGCGCCACCGGCACCGTCGACCTCACCGCGGACGTCACCGGCGGACAACTCGACCGCGTCGTCTTCGCCGCCCAGGTCGGCAACGGCAAGTGGACCACCCTCGGCTCCGCCGACCACGCCCCCTGCAAGGTCACCCAGACCCTCGCCGAGGACGTCCCGGCCGGCACCGCCCTGCGCTACAAGGCGGTCGTCGTCGACTCGGCGGGGCGTACCGCCAGCGCCCTGGCCGCGAGCACCAGCGGTACCCCGCCCGCCGCCGAGACGCCCACCGCCTCCTCCCGCGACTACGCGGTCGTCCACTACAAGCGCACCGACGGCGACTACGACAACTGGGGCCTGTACGCCTGGGGCGACCTCGCCGACGGCGAGGCGACCACCTGGCCCGCCGGCCACCCCTTCACCGGCCGCGACGCGTACGGCGCCTTCGCCTACGTCAAGCTGAAGCCCGGCGCCACGAACGTCGGCTTCCTCGTCGTCGACAAGAACGGCGACAAGGACGTCTCCGCCGACCGCTCCATCGACGTCACCAAGACGGGCGAGGTCTGGATCGAGCAGGGGAAGACGGACGTCCTCACGACGAGGCCCTCCGACGCGTACCCCGCGCAGGACACCACCAAGGCGGTCATCCACTACCACCGCGCCGACGGGGACTACGACGGCTGGGGCCTGCACGTCTGGACGGGCGCCGCGAACCCCACCGACTGGTCGGCTCCCCTCAAGCCGGTGAAGACCGACGCCTATGGCGCGGTCTTCGAGGTACCGCTCGCCGAGGGTGCCACCAGCCTCAGCTACATCATCCACAAGGGCGACGAGAAGGATCTCTCCGCCGACCAGTCCCTCGACCTCAAGGCCAACGGCTACGAGGTGTGGCTGTTGAACAGCCAGGAGAAGTACCTGCTCCCGCAGCCCGCCGGCAGCGCGGCCGCGCTCGACCTGTCCACCTCCAAGGCGGTCTGGATCGACCGGGACACGGTCGCCTGGGACGGCGCCGACGGCGCGGCCTCCACCCAGCTGGTCTACTCCCACGACGGTTCGATCGCCGTCAAGGACGGGACCCTGACCAGCGACGACGAGCGGTGGCTGCGGCTGACGAAGACCACCCTCACCGACGCCCAGAAGGCGAAGTTCCCGTACCTGAAGGACTACACGGCCTGGTCGGTCGACCCGCGCGACCGGGACCGGGTGCGCGCGGCGCTCGGCGGACAACTCGTCGCCTCCCAGCGTGCCGCCAACGGGGCCGTGCTGGCCGCGACCGGCGTGCAGATCGCCGGTGTGCTCGACGACGTGTACGCCAAGGCGACGACGGCGGACCTCGGCCCGGTCTTCCACCACGGGAAGCCCACGCTCTCCGTCTGGGCGCCGACCGCGCAGTCCGTCGCCCTCGAACTCGACGGCTCCCTGAAGGCGATGCACCGCGACCCTGCCACCGGCGTCTGGTCCGTCACCGGCCCCACGTCCTGGAAGAACAAGCCCTACCGGTACGTCGTGAAGGTCTGGGCGCCCAGCGTCCGGAAGGTCGTCACCAACAAGGTCACCGACCCCTACTCGGTGGCCCTCACCGCCGACTCCGCGCGCAGCCTCGTCGTCGACCTGAACGACAAGTCCCTCGCCCCCGGCGGCTGGTCGACGTACACCAAGCCCAAGGCCGTCCCGATGAAGGACGCCCAGATCCAGGAGCTGCACGTCCGGGACTTCTCGGCGGCGGACTCCACGGTCCCGGCCGCGGAGAGGGGCACGTACCTCGCCTTCACCGACAAGAACAGCGACGGCTCCAAGCACCTCAAGGCGCTCGCGAAGTCCGGGACTTCGTACGTGCACCTGCTCCCGGCCTTCGACTTCGCGACCGTGCCCGAGAAGAAGGCCGACCAGGCGAGCCCCGACTGCGATCTCGCCTCCTACCCGGCCGACTCGGAGAAGCAGCAGGCGTGCGTCTCCGCGGTGGCCGCGAAGGACGCCTACAACTGGGGTTACGACCCGTACCACTTCACGGTCCCCGAGGGCTCGTACGCCACCGACCCGGACGGCACCGCGCGTACCGTCCAGTTCCGGAAGATGGTCAAGTCGCTCAACGACGACGGGCTGCGGGTCGTCATGGACGTCGTCTACAACCACACGGCGGCCAGCGGAGAGGCGGACACCAGCGTCCTCGACCAGATCGTGCCCGGCTACTACCAGCGGCTGCTCGCCGACGGCAGCGTGGCCAACAGCACCTGCTGCGCCAACACCGCGCCCGAGAACGCCATGATGGGCAAGCTGGTGGTGGACTCGATCGTCACCTGGGCCAAGGAGTACAAGGTCGACGGGTTCCGCTTCGACCTGATGGGCCACCACCCGAAGGCCAACATCCTGGCCGTCCGCAAGGCGCTCGACGCGCTGACCCTGAAGAAGGACGGCGTCGACGGCAAGAAGATCATCCTGTACGGGGAGGGCTGGAACTTCGGCGAGGTCGCGAACGACGCCCGGTTCGTGCAGGCCACGCAGCAGAACATGGCAGGCACCGGCATCGCGACCTTCTCCGACCGTGCCCGGGACGCCGTACGCGGCGGCAGCCCCTTCGACGACGACCCCGGCATCCAGGGCTTCGCGTCCGGCCTCTACACCGACCCCAACTCCTCGACGGCCAACGGCACCGAGGCCGAGCAGAAGGCCCGGCTGCTGCACTACCAGGACCTGATCAAGGTCGGGCTGGCCGGCAACCTCGCCAAGTACCGGTTCACCGACACCGACGGCAAGGAGGTCACCGGCGCCGAGATCGACTACAACGGCTCGCCCGCCGGATACGCCGACGCGCCCGGCGACTCCCTCGCCTATGTCGACGCGCACGACAACGAGTCGCTGTTCGACGCGCTGACGTACAAACTGCCGGCCGGCACCTCCGCGTCCGACCGGGCCCGGATGCAGGTCCTCGCGATGGCCACGGCCGCCCTCTCGCAGGGGCCTTCGCTCTCCCAGGCCGGCACCGACCTGCTGCGCTCCAAGTCCCTGGACCGCAACTCCTTCGACAGCGGCGACTGGTTCAACGCCATCCACTGGAACTGCGCCGACGGCAACGGCTTCGGCCGCGGGCTGCCGACGGCCGCCGACAACCAGTCCAAGTGGTCCTACGCCAAGCCGCTGCTGACCTCGGTGAAGGTCGGGTGCGCGCAGATCGACGGGGCCTCGGCCGCCTACCGGGACCTGCTGAAGATCCGTACGACCGACAGGGCGTTCTCCCTCGGCACGGCCGCGCAGGTGCAGTCCAAGCTCTCCTTCCCGCTGTCCGGGAAGGACGAGACGCCCGGCGTGATCACCATGGAACTCGGTGACCTCGTCGTCGTGTTCAACGCGAGCCCCGGCCAGCAGGAGCAGCGGGTGGGCACCCTGGCCGGAACCGGCTACCGGCTGCACCCGGTGCAGGCGTCGGGCGCGGACTCCGTCGTCAAGTCGGCATCGTACGAGCGGGAAACGGGTACGTTCGTGGTTCCGGGGCGCACGGTGGCGGTGTTCTCCCGGACGAGGTGACCGTGGCCTTACGTCGGTGGGGCAGGCCCGGCATCGGGAACTGCTCCACCGGCGTTGTCCAGGGGCTGGGAGAATGGACGTCAACGGCAAGCTGACAGACACGACCGTGCTGGTCGTGGACGACGAGCCCGCGAGCCGCTACGCGATGGGCACCGTACTGCGCCGGGCCGGTCACCAGGTCGTCGCGGTCGCCGACGGCCGGCAGGCGCTCGCCGAACTCGACGTACGGCTGCGCAAGGGGTCCCTGCCCGACGTGGCCCTCGTCGACGTGAACCTGCCGGACATGAGCGGCTTCGAGCTGTGCCGCCGGCTCAGGGAGCGGCCGCACATGGCCGGCCTTCCCGTCGTGCACTTCTCGGCCCTCCGCGTCGCCCCGGCGGACCGCTGCCCGGGGCTGGACACGGGGGCCGAGGCGTATCTGACGGTGCCCGCCGAGCCGGAGGAGATCGAGGCGGCGGTCCGGGCCGCGGTGCGCGCCGCCCGGCTGCGCGCCGACGACCAGGCGCTGGTACGGCGGCTGAAACTGCTGTCGGAGACGATCGTCACCATCCAGGCGGCGCGCTCGCTGCACGAACTGGCCGACGCCGCCGCGGACGGCGCCGCACGCCTCCTCGGCTGCCCCGCCGCCGTCTTCGTCCTCGACCAGGACGACGAGCTGTACTGCGGCCTGTACCGGGAGCGCACCTCCCTGGCCCTGCCGGACGAGGGCGCCCACCGGGACGTCGCCGGTCTGCTGCGGCGGCTCACCCGCGGGCAGTCCGGGGTCCGGATCACCACCGTGCCGACGCCGCTGTGGCCCACCGGTTTCTTCCGGCCCGGGGTGCAGCACGACGCCCGGCTGACGCTGGTCCTCACCCAGGACGGCAAGGTGCCGGTCTGCCTGGCCACCCCCACCCGCGGACAGCGCAGGGTCGACCCCGAGAACGAGGCGCTGCTGGCCCAGCTGGCCCAGGCCACCGCGCTCGCCGCCGAGCCGCTGCTCATGTACCAGGTGGAGCGGCATGTCGCGCTCACCCTCCAGCACAGCTTCCTGCCCCGCCCGCACCAGCTGCCCGACTTGCCGGGCGTCGACATAGCGGTGCGTTACGAGCCCGCCTCCCAGGAGACCGAGATCGGCGGCGACTTCTATGCCGCGCTGCGGGTCGGCGACGGGGTGCTCACCGCGGTGGGGGACGTCGTGGGTCACTCGCTGGACGCGGCCACCGTCATGGTCGAACTGCGGCACGCGCTGCGCGCCTACTGCCTCACCGAGAGCGACCCGGCCGCCCTCGCCGACCGCCTCGACCGGCTGCTCCAGCACTACCACGCCGAGGTCACGGCCACCGTCTGCCTGGCCCTCATCGACCCGGGGACCGGGCGCACCCGCATCGCCAACGCCGGGCACATCCCGCCGCTGATACTGGGCGACGACGGCAGCGCGGAGTACGTGAAGGCGTCCGGTCCGCTGCTCGGCGTGGGCCTGCCCCACCCGCCGCCCACCGAGCTGGTCCTCGAACCCACCGACCGGCTCCTGATGGTCACCGACGGCCTGATCGAGACCCGCGGCACCGACCTCACGGTCTCCATGGAACACCTCCGGGCCGCCGCCGGCGGCTCCCTGCCCGGCCTGGAGGCCCTGTGCGACACCCTCCTCGCCTGCTTCGGCCAGGACCGCGAGGACGACATCGCACTGCTTGCGCTGAGCCTGGCGGACCGGGCCGGTCGCTGACCGCGGGTCCGCCGCGGAGGAACGCGACCGGTCCCAGCTGGTGCTATGGCGAATTCGAGCGGAACCGAGCGGAACCGAGCGGAATCGCGCGAAGCCGAGCGGAATCGAAAGAAGGCGAGAAGTGGTACGGGATATTCCGTGCCGATAGCGTTCGTCGTGGCCACGGCTGTCACTATTCGTGGTCAATTCACCGCTTGATCGAAACCGCGGACCGGCCTATAAAGAATGTGGAGCGGAATCTTCCGTCGTCGGGCGTGTAAAGATCCGCTGGGAAATCTGGGGTCGGCGTGTCCGTGTGGGTCTCCTGAATCCATCCTTGTCACCGGGATTTGATTCGGAGTTAATTGGTGCACACTGTTTAGTAATCCCGGGTGTACGTCCGCGGTGTCATCGAACGCGTGGATTATTTTCCGGCGCGGCCACGCTTATACGCCTGTATCTGCGCCGGACTGCGCCCTCTATTGTCGATGCAACACCGTGCGCTCATCCAGGCGAGTAGCGGCCCGACAGTTGCGAGTTGTACGTTTCTCCTCACCGAAGGCATATTCCAACCAGCGGTTCTCGCCGTTGAGAGGGACACGCATGACGAGCCACGCAACCGAATTCGAACTCGAAAGTCTGCTCCGCCGGGCGTTAGAGACCACAGGCACCGGTGCGCGTTGGACGACCGACGCGGACGAGATGTGGTGCCGCCTTACCCACCAGTCCGGTATGCAACGTCGGCAGGGCTGGAAATTACACGTCTCCGCGACAGCCGCCTCCGCGCCGAAAGTGCTTGAGAAAGCCTTGGAAGTGCTGCTGCGCGACGAGTCGGGATTCAAGTTCGTGCGGTCGCTCGAACAGGTGGGCGCGCTCAATTCCCGTGCCACGCCACGGGGAAGCTCGGGCAAGTTCATCACCGTGTACCCGGCCTCCGACACCACCGCCGCCCGACTGGCGCTGGAACTGCACGAGGCCACGGCGGGACTGGCCGGCCCCCGGATCCTGTCCGACCAGCCCTATGCCCCGAACAGCCTGGTGCATTACCGCTACGGCGCCTTCGTCGGCCGGCGGCGGATTTCGGACCAGGGGCTGCTGGTCTGGTTCATCGAGGACCCCGACGGAAATCCCGTGGAGGACAAGCGCACCGGGCGGTATTCCCCGCCCTCCTGGGCGGTCAGCCCCTTTCCCGCCGCGGTACCGCTGCCGCCACGGCAGGAAAAGAAGGCGGCGAGCCGCCCGGTGCTGCTCGGCGGCCGGTTCTCCGTGCGGGAAGCGATCCGGCACACCAACAAGGGCGGCGTCTACCGGGGCACCGACGTCACCACCGGTGCGCCCGTGGTGATCAAGGAGGCCCGGCCGCACGTCGAGGGCGACGCGTCCGGCTCCGACGTCCGCGACTGGCTGCGGGCCGAGGCCAGGACGCTGGAGAAGCTCAAGGGCACGGGGCTGGCACCGGAGCCGCTCGCGATGTTCGAGACGGGCGGGCACCTGTTCCTCGCCCAGGAGGAAGTGCCGGGCGTGCCCCTGCGCACCTGGGTCGCCGAGCGCTTCCGGGACGTCGGGAGCGAACGCTACCGGGCGGACGCGCTCGCCCAGGCCGGACGCCTGGTGGAGCTGGTCGCGGCGGCCCACGCCCGCGGCTGCGTACTGAGGGACTTCACACCCGGCAACGTCATGGTCCGCCCCGACGGCGAACTGCGCCTGATCGACCTGGAGCTCGCCGTCCTGGAGGACGACGTCCCGCTCCCCACCCGGGTGGGGACCCCCGGCTTCAGCGCCCCCGAGCGCCTCGCGGACGCGCCGGTCTCCGCGACGGCCGACTACTACAGCCTCGGCGCCACCGTGTGTTTCGTGCTCGCCGGGAAGATACCGAACCTGCTGCCCGAGGAACCGGACACCAGGTCCGCCGAACAGCGGTTCGCGGAGTGGCTGGCCGTCTGCGACGAAACGTTGCGTCTGCCGGACGGCCTGCCGGAGACGATCCTCGGGCTGACGAAGGACGATCCCGCCGAGCGCTGGCACCCCGTCAGGGCGCGCACGGCCCTCCGCGCCGCGGACCCGCCGCGACCGGGACGGTCCGCCGCCGGGTCGGGACGGTCCGCCGCCGGTCCGCCGCGGACGGTCGATCCGGACGAGGCGGTGCAGGACGCGATCACCGGCATGGTGGACCACCTCGTCGACTCGATGACCCCGCGCGACGACCGGCGGCTGTGGCCCGTGTCCACCATGGCCGGGGAGACCGGCCCCTGCACCGTGCAGCAGGGCGCCGCAGGTGTACTGGCGGTCCTGACCCGGTACTTCGAGCTCACCGGAGACCCACGACTGCCGGATCTCATCCGCACCGCGGGCACCTGGATCGCCGCCCGTACCGACACCCGCGCCATCCGTCCGGGCCTCCACTTCGGCGGCCGCGGCATCGCCTGGGCGCTGTACGACGCCGGACGCGCCGTCGACGACCGCACGCTCACGGACCACGCGCTGGCCCTGGCACTCGCCCCGCTGGAGCCGACACCCAGTCACGACATCACCCACGGCTGCGCGGGCAGCGGACTCGCCGCCGCCCACCTGTGGCACCGTACCGGCGACCCACGCCTGGCCGAACTGGTCGTCGACGCGGCCGACCGGCTGGCCCACGCGGCCCAGCCCGAGTCGCCCGGCGTGAGCTGGGCCGTCCCCGCGGAAGCCGTCTCCGAAGAGGCCGGCAAACGCTACCTGGGCTTCGCGCACGGAACGGCCGGCATCGGCAGCTTCCTCCTCACCGCCGCGGACGTCTCCGACCGGCCGGAACACCTGGAGCTGGCCATCGCGGCCGGAGAGCACCTGGTGGCCAACGCCGTGCTGGTCGGCGGAGCGGCCCAGTGGCCGGCCCAGGCCACCGACCCGCCCACGGCCCCGTACTGGTGCCACGGTTCGGCGGGCATCGGCACCTTCCTGGTCCGGCTCTGGCGACGGACCGGGGACAAACGATTCGGCGACCTCGCCCGCGGCGCCACGCACGCCGTCGTGGAGCGCGCCTCCCGGGCCGCCCTCACCCAGTGCCACGGCCTGGCGGGCAACGGCGACTTCCTCCTCGACATGGCCGACGCCACCGGGGACCCCGGCTACCGGGCGATGGCCGACGGCCTGGCCCGCCTGATCGTCTCCGAACGCGCCCACCGCGACCGGCACGTCGTCTTCCCCAACGAGTACGGGGACGTCTCGACGAGCTGGAGCGACGGGTCCGCAGGAATCCTGGCGTTCCTGCTGCGGACCCGCCACACCGACTCCCGGCACTGGACCGTCCAGCAGCCGGGCTGAGCGACAGGAAAATCCCCCTGTCGCAACCGCTCACAGAAGGAGAATGTCATGGAGAACCAGGCCCTTGAGCTGCTGGCCGAGCTGCACGCCCTTCCGGAGACCGACCCGGTCGACTTCGACGGAGCGTCGTACTCCGGGACGTGTGCGTGCGTCGGCCTGCTGACGCTGCTCAACACGGTCTGTGTGGGCGTCAGCTGCGCCTGATCGAAAACCTCCGGCCGGTGACCGCCCTCGGGCGGCCACCGGCCGGAGCCACATCCACGTGGACGAGGACCCGACCATGCAGCCATCCGCCGGTGACGACGCCCGCACCCGGACCGCCATGCCGACCGCCTCCGTCAGGAACCCGGACGCCACGCAGCCCGCCGCCCGGCCCGGGTACGCCATCAGCACACGCGGCCTGGTCAAGAGCTACCCGGGCCCGGACGGAACCACCACCCATGCCGTCCGCGGCCTGGACCTGGACGTGCTCGAAGGCGAGACCTACGCATTCCTCGGCCCCAACGGCGCGGGGAAGTCCACCACCCTCGCCCTGCTGTGCGCGCTCGCCCGCCCCACCGCCGGACGGGCCACGGTGGCCGGTATCGACGTGCTCGGCCGGCCGGACCGGGTCCGCGCAGCGGTCGGGATGCTCTTCCAGCACAGCGCCCTGGACCCGGACCTGACGGCCGAACAGAACCTGCACATCCACGCCCGTCTCTACGGACTGCGCCGCCACCACGCCCGCCTGCGCGTCGCCGAGATGCTCGAAACGGTCGGACTGACCGACCGGCGGCGGTCCCTGGTACGCACCCTGTCCGGCGGCCTGCGCCGCCGTCTGGAACTCGCCCGCGGCCTGCTGCACGCCCCTCGGGTGCTGTTCCTCGACGAGCCGACCACCGGACTCGACCCGCACGCCCGTGCCCAGGTCTGGGAGCACCTGCGCGCGCTGCCCGACCGGCACGGCTGCACGCTCTTCGTCACCACCCACTACCTGGAGGAGGCGGAGCACTGCGACCGCCTCGGCATCATCGACCACGGCCGGCTCGTCGCCCAGGGCACGCCCCTCGCCCTGAAGGCCGCGATCGGCGACGACCGGGTGGTGCTGCGCACCGGCGACGACGCGGCGGCCCGACAGGTCGTGGGCCGGACCGCGCCGCCGGGCCACGCCGTCACCCTGGACACCGAAGGGGTGTCCCTGCGGGTACCCGACGGCAGCGCCTGGATTCCCCGCCTGTGCGTGGCGCTGGCGGACCACGGCATCGCGGTGCTCGCCGCGTCCGCGACCCCGCCGACCCTCGACGACGTCTTCTTCCACCACACCGGCCGCAGCATCCACGTCCCCGGCGGGCCGCTCCGGGCACCGGCCGCCCCCGGGGCAGCAGCGCAGGAGGCCCCGTGACCGCACCCGCCACCCCTGACGCCCCTGGCCTCGGCCGTGCGCCCGGGACCCGCCTGCGCCATGAACTGCGCGCGGTCCACGCCCTGGTCCACCGCGATCTGCTGCGCCTGTCCGTCCAGCGCGTCCACACCGCCCTGATGCTGCTCCAGCCGGTGCTCTACCTGTTCGTGCTGGGCGGTGGCCTGGCCGCCCTGATCCCGGACTCCTCGCTGGGCGTCGGCTACCAGGCCTACCTCTTCCCGGGCATGCTGATCATGACGGTACAGGCGCCGGCCATCATCGTCGGTATCCGCCTGATCACCGACCGGCAGAGCGGCTACCTGCGCGAACTCCTGATGGCCCCGGTCCGTCGGTCCACCCTCCTGCTCGGCAGCTGCGCCGGCGGCACCGTCGTCTCCACGGTGCAGGGCGCCGTCCTGCTCGGCCTGGGCGGTGCCGTCGGCCTGCCCTACGACCCGCTCCTGCTGGTACTGCTCCTCGCCGCCCTGATCCTCGCCTCCTTCACCATCACGGCCCTGTCACTGCTGCTGGCCGTCAGCCTCGACCGGCCCGAGATCTTCCAGATGCTGCTCGGCCTGGTGATGATGCCGTTGCTGTTCCTCTCCGGCGGCTTCTTCCCGCTGGCGAACCTGCCGGGCTGGGCCCACACCTTGTCCGTCGTCAATCCGCTCGCCTACGGAGTGGACCTGCTCCGCCGCTGCATCGCGCTGCGGGTACCGCACCAGGCGGCCGGCGTCGGCGTCGAGTGGTTCGGCCGGCAGCCTCCGCTGCTCCTGGAGGGCTCGCTCCTGCTGGCAGGCGGAGTCACGGCCCTGCTCTGGGCGGCCCACCGCTTCGGCCGTCCCGAATGACACCCGGGCGCGCGCCGGTCCGCCGGGACGGGCCCTAGGCTGGGCCCGGTTGCCGTAGAACAGGAGTGCTCATGCCGCAGATCACCATCGACTACACCGCCACGGCGGGCCCCGCCTTCGACAAGGCGGGCTTCGCCCGGGCCCTGCACACCGCCGTGGTCGAGATCGCCGCGGCCAGGCCCGAGGCCTGCAAGACCCTGTTCCGCGCCGCCGACGAGACCGCCTTCGGCTACGACGCCGACGGGGCGCACGTCATCGTCCACGTGACCTTCGGCCTGCTGGCCGGCCGCACCGACGAGACGAAGGCGAAGCTCACCGAGACGACCCTGGAGCTGCTGCGGGAGCACCTGAAGCCGGAGGGGTTCGTCCTGCACGCGTCGGCGGAGGTGCGGGACCTGGATCCTTCGTACCGGAAGTACGAGAGCTAGGTCTGCGTCTGCCGGTTGTCCGGCTGTCGCGCCGTCGTGGTTGCTCGCGCAGTTCCCCGCGCCCCTTCGGGGCGCTGCCGGACCGCGCCCCGAAGGGGCGCGGGGAACTGCGCGACCGGCCCCCACGGCGCCGCAGCCGGACCGGGGGGCTAGCCCGCCAGGGCGATCAGTCGGGCGGCCAGGTCGGCGAACGGGCCGTCGGTGGACTCCCCTTGCACCATCCGCTTCACCAGCGCCGTCATCTCCTCGTCGTACGCCGCGCTCACGGCGGTCAGCGCCGCGAAGTCGTGGACGAGCTGGATCTCCAGCTCGGCACGCGGGATGCGCCGCCCGTCCAGCCAGATCAGCGCGGTCGACTCGGCGAGCGAGATCCAGGAGCGGATGACCAGTTCCAGGCGGGGCGGCGCCTCGGTGACGTCGAGGTGGGAGAGGATCTGCTCGTAGGCTGCCTGCCGTACGGAGTCGATGAGGGCGTTGGTCGCCGAGGAACCGACCGCGGGGCCGCCGCGCATCAACGCGGCGAAACCGGGCCCGTGTTCGTCGACGAAGTCGAAGAACCGGCGCATCACACGCAGCAGCCTGGCCCCGAGCGGGCCCTCATGCGGCTCGTGGAAACGGCCCGCGAGATCCTCCGAGGCCCGCTTCAACGCGGCCTCGTACAGGCTGAGTTTGCCGGGGAAGTAGTGGTAGACCAGCGGCCGCGAGATGCCCGCGGCCGAGGCTATCTCGTCGATCGAGACCTCGTCCGGCGAGCGACGGCTGAACAGTTCGAGGGCGACGCCGATCAACTGCTGCCGCCGCTCCTCGACTCCCATCCTGCGGCGTACCCCGGTTGTCATGCGAACACCTTACCGATCGGATCCGGCCTTCCACGGACCCGACCCTTCACAGGCGCTCACAGATCCAGCACAAGTCTCCCACTTCGGGCCCGAGATACACAGATGAGCATCGAGCCGGCACGCTCCGTGTCCGTGAGGAGCTCGTCCCGGTGCTCCACTTCCCCTTCCAGCACCCGCTGTTGACAGGTCCCGCAGAACCCCTGTGCGCAGGAGTACGGCGTGTCGGGCAGCTCCGCACGTACCGCGGCCAGCACGGACGAGTCGGCCGGGACCGTCAACGTCCGTCGGCTGCGCCGGAGTTCGAGTTCGAAGGCGTGGTCGCCGCCGATGTCGCTGCTCGGCGCGAAACGTTCGAGCCGGACCGCCGGGAACCGCTCCGCCACCGCCGCCATCAGCCCCTCCGGACCGCAGCAGTACACCGCCGCGCCCTCCGGGACGGCCAGCGCGTCGAGGTCCGGGCGCCCGTCCTCGTCCTCCGAGACGACCGTGACCCGCTCGTCCCCGGCCAGTTCCGCCAGGAACGGCATGGACCCGCGCGTCCGCCCGCAGTACAGCAGCCGCCACGCCACCCCGTCCGGCACGGCCCGCACCATCGACAGGATCGGCGTGATCCCGATGCCCCCGGCCACGAACACGTACGAGGCGGCGTCGACCAGCGGGAAGCGGTTGCGCGGCCCGCGCACCTCCAGCTCCATGCCCTCCACGACCTGTTCGTGGAGCTCCCGGGAGCCGCCCCGCCCGTCCGCGACCAGCCGGGCGGCGACCGTGTACGACGAGGTGTCGGCCGGGTCCCCGCAGAGCGAGTACTGCCGGACCAGCCCGGACGGCAGCACCACGTCGAGATGGGCGCCGGGCTGCCAGGCGGGCAACTGCCTGCCCTCCAGGCGCAGTTGCACGACCCCGTCGGCGACCGTCCGGCGCGAGGCGACCAGGAGCCGCAGCGCCCGGGAGCGCGGCTGTCCGGAGGTCGGGGGGTCCAGGGCCGGCATCGGCCACAGCGGGGAGGCCTCGACACGGCGGCGCAGGGCCCGCCTGATGAGCAGCGCGGCGCCCGCTACGGCGACGACGGTCCGCAGCCTCGGCGTCATCGCCTGCCCTCCTGCTCGGCGGCGCGCGCGGCGGGGGAGGAGGCCAGGTAGGCGACGGCCTGCTCGGTGGAGCCTTCCTGGGAGGGGTGGTAGGTCCGGCTGAGGTAGCGCGGGATCGACTTCAGCATGTCTCCGGTGGCGGGCAGCGTGCCGCGCCGGCCGGCGAGACGGAAGTCCCGGAGCCGGGCCCGGCCTTCGTCGAGCGTCGGGTCGTTCGCCATGAAGAAGCGGGCGCCGCGCTGCCACAGGAACACGATCGCCGTGAACGCCGTCGCCCAGGTCCGCACCCGGCGCCGGTAGCCGCCGTCGAGGTGCAGGAACAGGTCGAAGGCGACCGACCGGTGCTCGACCTCCTCGGCGCCGTGCCAGCGCAGCAGGTCCAGCATCGTCGGGTCGGCGCCGCGCCGGTCCAGTTCCCGGGCGTTCAGCACCCAGTCGCCGAGGAAGGCGGTGTAGTGCTCGATGGCCGCGATCAGCGCGACCCGTTCGAGCAGCCACCAGCGCCTGGCCCTCCCGGGCGGCAGGGTCCGGTCGCCGAGCAGCTTCTCGAAGAACCAGTCGACCTGCGCGGTGTACGGCGTCGGGTCGAGACCCTGTTCCCTGAGGTGGGGCAGCACCTCGTCGTGGGCCTGGGAGTGCATCGCCTCCTGCCCGATGAACCCGATGACGTCCGCGCGCAGCCGCTCGTCGCGGATGAGGGGCAGCACCTGCTTGTAGACGTGCACGAACCAGCGCTCGCCGGCGGGCAGCAGCATGTGCAGCACGTTGATGGTGTGCGTGGCGAAGGGGTCGCCGGGCACCCAGTGCAGAGGGGTGTCCTCCCAGGCGAAGGAGACGTTGCGGGCCTTGAGCTCGATGTGCTCGGACTGCACCGGCTGCGGCTGCTTGTTGGACATGCCGTCAATGTACTGACGGGTAGGTGGCCTGAGAAGACCTTCGGCCACCTTGTTTACGCGAGTGTCAGCAAGGGCTGTGGCGGCACCGGCTCACCGCAACCCGCTGATCTCCCGCCCGTCCTCCAAGGTCCCCGTCAACTGGGCCTGCGCCCCTTGCTTCGCCTCCGCCACCATCGTCTGCTCCTGCGCCGACGCCGTGACCCCGCCGGTCGCCCGGATCGACGCGGTGTCGCGGCCGCCCGCGGCCAACAGGTACCACCGGCCGTCCCCGGACTTCCACAACACCCCGGCCAGCACGTGCGGATCGCGCGGACCGCAGGCCGTCACGTCGGCGCCCTTGGCCGCGACCGCCCCGTACCGGCTGCCCGGCGTCCGGAACTGGGCCAGCGACACGGTCCCGTCGCCCCGCCAGGTCTCGGCGCGCGTGCACACCCACGTCCCGGTGCCACCGGCGTCCGGCAGCTGCTGCTCCGCGAACGCCCACGCGTTGACACTGCGCACCCCGGCCGACCGCTCCGCGGCCAGCGAGCAGGCGAACGGCGCCCAGTCGTCCAGCGCCGCCGGCCCCGAGGCCTCGCCGGTCTTGCCGGGCCGCCCGGCGGTGAGCCGGGCCGGCATCAGTTCGCCCAGGTCGGTCGCGAGGTGCACACCCTGGGCGTCGGTCAGCTGGAGCACGTTCCAGGACGTGCACGTCCCCTGCTGCACCGCGGGGCTGGCCAGCGGCCCGGTCACCCCGTCGGTCAGCCCGAGGTCCAGCGCGCCGGTCTCCGGCTTGGTCAGGTCCCGCTCGGCCGCCTCGGTGACCCAGGGGGCGGTCAGATAGCGCACGTTGCCGTCGGAGCGGCCCAGGACCAGGGCGCTCGCCTCCACGCCGGTCGCGCCGTCGGCACGGGCGAAGTCCAGGGCCGCGCCCCGGGTGCTGTCCTTCGGTTCGGCGTAGCGGGCGATGCGCAGACCGTCGTAGAAGATCACCACCCGGGCGCTGTCGACCACCCCCGCGTACAGCAGCTGGGGCGGTCCGGCCGGGCCGCCGGTCTGGGTGCCGGGGGTCGCCGAGACGCGGACGGTGTCGCCGGGGCGGGCCCAGACGGCGAGGGCGCGGCGCAGCAGCGCGGTGTCGCCGGTGAGGGCGCCGCGGGCCGGCCAGACGGAGAAGTCGGTGCGCGCGGCGGTCCTCCAGACGGTGGCCGGGACCTTCGTCAGCTGAGCCGGGTCCAGGGCGGCCTGGGCGGCCGGGTTCTGCGCGTACACCGGGGCGGCCGCGCCGTCGGCGCCCCAGCCGCCGCCCGGCAGCGCGACCAGCGCCCCACACACGGCGAGGGCGGCGGCGGCGGCGAGGGCGGCCTTGGTGTGCCGGCGGCGGCGCACCAGGTCGGTGGGCCGGGCCTGCAGGGAACAGGGGTCGAACTCGGGGGAGTCGAGCAGCGGGTACTCGGCCGGGACGCCGTTCGCCTCGGCGAGCGCGCCCTCGGGGTGCTCGACGCCGGCCGCCCCCAGGAGCCCCCGGACGTCGTCGTCGGGGAGCTGTTCGAGGCCGCGCAGCGCGTAGGCGGCGCGGGCCGGGCCGGAGAGGCCGGCGAGTCGCTGGTCCAGGGCGAGTTCGTCGGCGCCGCCGGAGCGCGGGAAGAGCCGCAGGCCCCACACCTGGGGGAGCAGCGGTGGCAGCTGGGCGCGCCTGGGCCACGCGGTGAGCCGGAGCGGCCGGCCCGCCTCCAGCGCCGTACGCACCACTTCGAGGCGGACCAGGGCGTACCCGGGGTCGGTCTGCCGTCCGTTCGACTGGGCCGGGACCACCGGGACCTGCTTCCGGCCCCGCGGGAGCGCCCGCTGGACCAGGGAGTGCGCGGTCAGGACGCGGCGGCCGCGGGCGAGCCCCGGTGGCAGCACCAGGTGGGCGAGCCGGACCAGTCGTGGGTAGTGCTCGACGAGCGCGGCCTCGGCCTGCTCGACATCGACGGCCGGATGCGGGGCTCCGGCGGAGGCGGCTGCGTGACGCTGGGCTACATCCTGTGACTGCACGTCCTGAAGAACGAGCGAGCCGTTGGTTGGTCACCGCCACCCGGGTGACACTGCGGTGTCCGTGCGATGTGAGCCGATGTGAGTGCTTCGCGGCCCGCAGCCGTATCGAAGGGGACGGGCCCCCTGAAGGCACCCGGGGCCGGCAACGCGACCGGAGGAACAGATGAGGTTGACCCGACCGATGCTCGCCGTGGCCGGCGCCGTGGCCGTACTGGCGCTGGCGGGCTGTGGATCCGGAGACGGCAAGGCGGAGGCGAAGATCCCGGTCACCGCGACCGGCAGCCTGGAGAGCCTGGCCGCCAAGGTGAAGTGCACCCCGGACATGCAGATCGACTCCGACGAGGTCCGCCAGGCGATCTGCAAGGTCCCCGCCGGCAAGTTCGTCTTCGCCACCTTCGCCACCGACCGCGGCCAGCGCGAGTGGATCAACGACGCGAAGGACTACGGCGGTTTCTACCTCGTCGGCCGCAAGTGGGTCGCCGTCGGCACCGACAAGGTGGTGAAGGCGCTGCAGACCACGCTGGGCGGCGAGGAGGAGATCGGCGTCGACCACAGCAAGCACACCAGCTGAGCTTCGCGATCCGAACGGCACATACGAGAGCGGGCGGTGGGAGAATCCCACCGCCCGCTTCGTGCTGCCGGCCCCGGTGCGGCCGGCTAGCCACTGCTCACTGGCACTTGCGGCCGGTGTTGACGCAGTTGGCGATCTTCGCCGCCAGGTTGTTCTTGGTGACGCTGATGAAGTCGTCGTGGTCGGTGGCCGCCTTGTGCAGCTGCTCGGGGAAACCGTCCACGGCGTAGGCGTTCTTGACCTGGCCGTTCACGATGCTCGGCTGGGCCAGGTTGTACACCAGGCGCATGGTCAGCTGCGGGATCGCCTTGAAGCCGTTCGGGCAGACACCGCTCGCGGGGTCCGCGAAGGCCACGTGCGTACGGTGGTTGGCGCTGTCGATGTTCACGCCGTCCCAGCAGCTCTGGAAGGCGAACGTACGCACCACCTGGCTGCCCTTCGGGCAGATCGGGTACTGCTCGGTCAGCTGGACCTTGTTCTCGAAGCCGGTGCAGCTCCAGTGCGCGTTGGCGTTGGCCAGACCGTTCGTGGTGGTCTTGGCGTCACCGGTGATGATGCGCAGGAACTGGGGCATCGCGACGACCTTGCTGGCCGGGCTGCCGACGTACTTGATCTGCGCCTGGACCGGCGTGATGATCTTGCCGACGTTGCCTTCCTTGCCACCGCCGAGCGCGTTCGCGTCGAACTCCTGCGAGCCGTCCTGCTCACGCACGACCGGCCAGTAGTACGCCGAGAGGTCACTCTGGTTCTGGCAGCTGGAGGGGGCGGCCAGCAGCGAGTCGTTCGTGGAGAACGCGTTGACCTTCTGGTTGCCGACGTAGTCGTGCTCGTGGTGCGCGCCGTTGGTCACGCCGGGCGCCACGATGACGTTGTCGGTGTTGTGGTTCTTGTTCTGGTTCGTACCGCAGCGGGTGGTGAAGGAACCGGTCGAGGCCTGGGCGCCGTTCTGCGGCTTGCCCTGGACGTTCGCCGCGACCTTGGTGATGTCCACGAAGTCGGCCGCGGACGGGCCGTTGCCGGCCTGGCCGCCGGCGCCGACGTCGACCGGGGTGCTGGCGCTGGCACTCGGGGCGGCACTGGCCTGGCCGCCGTTGTTCTGACCGCCGTTGTTGTTGTTCTGGCCGCCGTTGTTGTTCTGGCCACCGTTGTTGTTGCCCTGGCCGGCGGTGGTCTGGTTGGCGGCCTGCGTGGTGCAGGCGGCGAGCTGCGACAGCGCGCTGTTGAACTGGCCGCCGACCCGCGTGATGTCGATCCTGATCCGGTCGATCGTGGCCGCCCGCTTCTCCTTCAAGGGGCCGACGATCGCGTTCTGGACGAAGTTGGCGTCGTTCGCCTGCGCCTGACGGGTGGAGGCGAGCCGGGAGTAGGCCTCGGTGATCTGCTTGTCGAGGTTCGCCAGTTCCGTCGCCACCCCCTGCTTGGCCTTGTCGGGCACACTCGTCAGCTTCTGGCCGACGTCGGGGCAGGAGATGGTCGCCACCGTCGCGGAGGCGGCCTTCGTGTAGTTCTGCGCCGAGTTGTTCGACTCGTGAGCCGAAGCGTTCATCTGCGCATAGAGCAGCCCGCCCCCGCCGAGTGCGACAGCCGCCGATGCGGCTATGACCTTGACGGTCAGCGGCGAACGGCGTTTGCGTATGTTGCGTCCCATGGAACTCCTCAGACCTTCCTTGCGGGGCGGCATCGAGGCGCCCGACAGGAGTGAAGCGGCGTCCTTTCATACGCACCCCGTCTCAGGCGTGTTCAGCCGCCTCACAAATTCATCAGAGATTTGTTACGCACTTGGGGCACAACTGCCGTTTGAGCAGGGCGGTTTCTGGAAAATCACCGGTCGCGGTCCAGGTACGCGAGCACCGCGAGGACGCGCCGATTGTCGTCGTCCGACACCTCGAGTCCCAGTTTGGTGAAGATGTTGGAGGTGTGCTTCGCGATGGCCCGTTCCGTGACGACGAGCTGAGCGGCGATCGCGGCGTTGGACCGGCCCTGCGCCATCAGCTCCAAGACCTCCAGCTCCCGCGGTGTCAAGCCCCCCAGCGGCCGGTCGTCGGCCCGCCGGGACAGCAGCTGCTGGATCACCTGCGGGTCCATGGCCGTACCGCCCGCCGCGACCCGCCGTACGGCGTCCACGAACTGCTCCGCGTCGAACACCCGGTCCTTCAGCAGGTACCCCACCGCGCCGCTGCCGTCGGCCAGCAGCTCGCGCGCGTACAGCTGCTCGACGTGCTGGGAGAGCACCAGCACCGGCAGCCCCGGCCGGTCCCGCCGGGCCCGGAGTGCGCACTGCAGCCCCTCGTCGGTGTGCGTCGGCGGCAGCCGTACGTCGACCACGGCCACGTCCGGCGCCAGATCGGCCAGCGCGCGGTCGAGTTCGGGGCCGGACTCGACGGCGGCCGCGATCTCGAAGCCGTAGGCCTCCAGCAGCCGGACCAGTCCGTCGCGGAGCAGGAACAGGTCCTCGGCTAGGACAACGCGCACGGAATCTCCATCGTGACCATGGTGGGACCGCCCGCGGGGCTGCTGACGGCCAGGACGCCGTCGAATGTACCCAGCCGCCGCTCCACCCCGGCGAGCCCCGACCCGGCCCCGACCACCGCGCCGCCCCGGCCGTGGTCCGTGACCGAGACCCGCAGCATCCCGCCGCCTTCCTTTACGTGATGCAGGTCGACCCAGATCCGGTCGGCACCGGAGTGCTTGACCGCGTTGGTCAGCACCTCGCTCACCGCGAAGTACACGGCCGACTCCACCGGCGCGTCCGCCCGCCCCGGCAGCTCCACCGTCACCTCGGTCGGCACCGGCAGCCGCAGCGCCAGCGCCCGTACGGCGTCCCCGAGCCCGCGCTCGGCCAGCACCGGCGGATGAATGCCCCGGACCAGGTCCCGCAGCTCGCCCAGCGCGTCCACGGACGCCTGCCGGGTCTGCGCGAGCAGCTCCTTCGCCTTCGCCGGGTCCTTGTCCAGGAGCATCTCGATCGTCCCGAGGTCCATGCCCATGGCGACCAGCCGGGCCTGCGCCCCGTCGTGCAGGTCCCGCTCGATCCGGCGCAGCTCGGCGGCCGACGTGTCCACCGCGTCCTTCCGGGTCTCGGTCAGCACCCGCACCCGCTCGACGAGTTCGCCCTGCCCCGGGTCGAGGACGGCACGGGTGAGGCGGAAGTGGGCGGTCAGCAGCCGCGGGCACAGGTACCAGGCGCCGACGAGCAGCACGGCGGCGGTGGCCGCGGCGCCGAACGCGGTGGCCTGGTTGGTGACCGGAACGAAGCCGTACCAGTAGGTGCCATCGAGGGTGAGCACCCGCCACAGCCCGGCGGCCACCGCGAACCCCTCGAACGGATAGAACAGCAGCACCGCCGGCAGCAGCGCGGTCACGAACCCGGCCGTCATGTCCGTGAACAGCCACAGCACGTCCCGCCCGACCTGCGGGTCGCGCAGCATCCCGAAGGTCCTGGCCCACGGGTTGGCGTCCGCCGGGACCGGCCGGTACGCCGACCGGATCCGCACCCCGCACCACTCGTACGCGAGCCGCCGCCGCACGTCCGCCACGTCCCGCACCCCGCCCAGGATCCACGGCGTGGTGACGATCCCGACCCCGATCGGGATCAGCGCGACCGAGACCGCGGCCAGCGCGAAGCAGAGCACCGAGACCGGCAGAATCACCAGCGCCAGCACCAGCCCCCGCACGGCGGCGAGCAACACCTCCCGCGTCCTGGCACGGAAGCCCCCGCTGTTCGTGTTCGTCGTCATGCCGTCAGTCTGTCCGACGGGCCGATCGGGGGTCACTGGCCTGAAGCCCCATGTCAGGGGGTGGTGCTGGATACACCCCGCGACATGCCGTGTGTCGACTGCGGCGCCGTCGTGGCTTGTCGCGCAGTTCCCCGCGCCCCTTCGGGGCGCTGCCGGTTGGCGCCCCTTCAGGGGCGCGGGGAACTGCGCGATCGACCCCCACCGGCCCGCGGCCTGATCACGACCCGATCCGCCCCACTCCAAGCACCCTCGCTTCGACGTCGGGGTCGAGCCCCATACCCGCCCGCACCGCCGCCGCGCCGCCCCTCTCCTGGAGCCACTTCCACGTGTCCGCCACCGTCTCCTCCACCGGCCGGCACCGCAGCCCCGTCGCCACCGCCCGTGACACGGCCAGCCGGTGCACACCGTCGTGCAACTCGCTGCCCGGCGGCACCCACACCGGCAACTGCACCCATGGCTCGATCCCGGCCGCCAGGATCGCCTCAGGGTCGGTCCACCGGAGCTCGGCGTCCGAGCCGGTGCTCCGGCGGCACGCCTCGAGCAGCTCGCCCATCGTGGCGTGCCCCTGCGGGCTCACCAGGTTGTACGGCCCGGACAGGCCCTGTTCGACCGCTCCGAGGGTCCACTCGGCGAGGTCGCGGGCGTCCACGAACTGCACGGGCAGTTCGCGCGGGCCCGGCGCCAGCACCGGCCCGCCCCGCGCGATCCGGTTCAGCCACCAGGGCAGCCGGCCGACGTTCTCGTACGGCCCGAGGATCAGCCCGGCTCGCACCAGCACCGAGCCGTCCGCGCCGAAGGACTCCACGGCGGCCAGCTCACCGCCCAGCTTGTCCTGTGCGTACTCGGTAGCCTCCGCGTCCGCCGCGGCCCCCGTCACCAGGGCCGCGTCCTCGGCGTAGTCGGCCGGGCGCGGCCAGTCGTAGACCGAGCAGCTCGACACGTACGTATACCGTCCGGCACGGCCCCGCAGCAGCCGTGCCGACGCCCGCACCGCCCGGGGCGCGGCCGACCAGGTGTCGACGACCGCGTCCCACTCGGTGCCGTCCGCCAGCGTGGCGAGGCCGTCGGGTGCGGTGCGGTCGCCGTGCAGCGACCGCACCCCGGCCGGGGGCCGACGGCTGCCCCGGTGGAAGACGGTCACCTCCCGGCCGCGCCCGAGCGCCGCCTCGACGACCGCCCGCCCCACGAACTCCGTACCGCCCAGCACCAGAAGCCTCATGCCGTTGATCGTGCCCCGGGAGGACGCCGGACGTAAGAGGGTTCAGCCGAGGGCGGAGCGGCCCTTCGCGGCCGGTCCGCAGTCCGTCAGCGGCCGGTGGGCGGCGTGTACTTGTATCCCACCCGCCGGACCGTCTGGATCGCCCGGCGGTGCTCCGCGCCGAGTTTGCGGCGCAGCCGGGCCACATGGACGTCGACCGTGCGGCCGTCGCCGACGTGGCCGTAGCCCCAGACCGTGGTGACCAGCTGGTCGCGGGTGTGCACCCGGCCCGGATGCGCCACCAGATGGGCGAGCAGCTCGAACTCCAGGTAGGTGAGGTCGAGTTCACGCCCCTCGACCTGGGCGGTGCGCTCCACGGTGTCGACGGTGACGAGCGGCCGGGTGCCGGTCGCGGCCGGGGCGGGGTCCGTGGCCGGCTCCTGCGGGTCCGGCACGGCGACCGGCAGGAAGGGCGGCTGCTGGTCCGCCGGGACCAGCACCAGGTAGCCGATCATCGGCGGCTGGCCCGGCAGGGAGGGCAGGGCGTGCTGCGGGGCGGGCAGCCAGGTGGCGCCCGGTGGCAGCAGTTCCGTCATGTCCACGACCTCGTCCCGGTCGACGGCACGCAGCCGGTGCCGGGCGGGCGAGGAGGTGCCGAGGGCGGAGGCGGGGGAGAGGGAACGGGTGGTCGCCATGAGACGTCAGCTCTTTCGCGCGAGGAGTCAGTCGGTCGAGGGCGACGGCCGCGATTCGTGGTCGGGCGCGCCGCGGGGACGTACTGCTTTCCGCGCTGGCCGAAGGCCGGGGTGTACGGCTTTAGAGGGCCCGCGCGTTCGTCGCGCGGCAACACACCCGGTCGAAGTCGTGGTGCTGACGGGAAGGCCAGAACGGCTCGAGGTCCTGGCGACCCGTCGCGCTGCACTTCTGGAAGCTGGCCATGCGCCCATTGAAGCAGACACAGCCCGGAAACAGGACCCTCCTCTCACTGCTTGGACGCTTCTTGGCACGACTCCTCGGCACGACGCCATGCCGAAGGGGCGCCCACCGTCATGGTGGGCGCCCCTTCGGGAGAGTTGTCCGCGGATCAGGCCTGGCCGGCCTTGTCCAGGGCGGTGCAGCAGGTGTCGACGATCAGCCGCGTCACGACGTACGGGTCGACGTTGGCGTTCGGGCGGCGGTCCTCGATGTAGCCCTTGCCGTCCTTCTCGACCTGCCACGGGATACGCACCGAGGCACCGCGGTTGGAGACGCCGTAGGAGTACTCGTTCCACGGGGCGGTCTCGTGCAGACCGGTCAGACGGTCGTCGATGCCGGCGCCGTAGTTCTTGACGTGGTCGAGCGGCTTGGAGCCCTCACCGAGCGACTCGCAGGCGGTGATGATCGCGTCGTAGCCCTCGCGCATCGCCTTGGTGGAGAAGTTGGTGTGCGCGCCGGCGCCGTTCCAGTCGCCCTTGACCGGCTTCGGGTCGAGGGTGGCGGAGACGCCGAAGTCCTCGGCGGTGCGGTAGAGCAGCCAGCGGGCCACCCACAGGTGGTCGGAGACCTCCAGCGGGGAGACCGGGCCGACCTGGAACTCCCACTGGCCGGGCATGACCTCGGCGTTGATGCCGGAGATCGCGAGCCCCGCCTTCAGGCAGTTGTCCAGGTGCGCCTCGACGATCTCGCGGCCGAAGATCTCGTCGGCGCCGACGCCGCAGTAGTAGCCGCCCTGCGGGGCCGGGAAGCCGCCCTCGGGGAAGCCCAGCGGACGGGACCCGTCGAAGAAGGTGTACTCCTGCTCGATGCCGAAGATCGGCTCCTGGGAGGCGAACTTCTCGGCGACCTCGACCAGCGCGGCACGCGTGTTGGAGGAGTGCGGGGTGAAGTCGATGTCCAGGACCTCGCACAGCACGAGGACGTCGTCGCCGCCGCGGATCGGGTCCGGGCAGGTGAAGACCGGCTTCAGCACACGGTCCGAGGAGTGCCCCTCGGCCTGGTTCGTGGAGGACCCGTCGAAGCCCCAGATCGGCAGCGCGTCGAGACCGGCGGGGGCGCCCGCGATGATCTTCGTCTTCGAACGCAGCTTGGCCGTCGGCTCGGTGCCGTCGATCCAGATGTACTCAGCCTTGAAGGTCACGGGCCACATCCTTCGGGGTGGGTCGGGCGCACTTGCGGGTGCCGCGGCGCTACGGCACTGGGGCGCCTCGGTGTTGCCCGGAAGCCTGTCAACAGGCGATTTCCCGATCATTGCTCGAATGTGAACCCGGTGTTACCTGGTGGTTCTGTGGTGCGACTCACGTTGTGAGACCCGGGCGGGCGGGGTACGGAGCCCAATTCGGGCGCCGTACCGACCCTTCGTGGCGGCCGCCGGCTTTCCCTCCGTGAAAGCCGGCAGCCGAGCCTCGACCCGTCGCCCCGGTCAGCCGACCTTCTCGATCAGCGCACGGCGGATCAGGAACTTGCCGGGCTCCCGGACCTGTTCGAAGGCCGCGTTGTTGAGCAGCACGCAACTGCCCGAGACCGACGTGACCTTCACGGTGGTGGACTTGTTGTTGTCCAGGTTGGTGACCTTCAGCGTGGTCCCCGCCGGGAACTGGTTGCTGGAGGCGGCCGGCGCACCGGCCTCGCCGGACAGCGTGACGGTCGAGCCCTTGCAGACCTGCTGCCCGGAGGCGGCGGCGCCCCCGGCGTTGCCCGTGTCACCGGTGGCGGCGCTCTGCGAGGGGGCCGCCGTGGCGGTCTGGCCCGTCTGCGTCCCGTTCGCCGCCTGGGAGCCCTGAGCCGACTCCCCAACGACGCAACCGGACGCCTTCTGCTGGACCTTGATCTGCTCGATGACCGCCTGGCGGTTGGCGATCCGGGCCGCCGACTGGGCGTCCGGGTTCGCCTGCTGGCCGGCGATGAACTTCTGGTTGTTGCCGAGGGCCGTGGCCAGCCCCGAGCAGACGGTCGAGTCCGCGGCCGACGACAGTGTCTTCGCGCTCTGCGAGGACTGCGCGGCGTTCGAGGTGGACGCCAGGACGAAGGCCCCGCCGCCGGCCACCGCTGCGGCGCCGACCAGCAGTGCGATCGACTTCCTGGCTCCGAGAGTTCTCCTACGCGACATGCGCGCCTCCTGAAAGGGGGGAACGTACGCCGGTAGGTACGAGATACCGAACGTCGTTACTCAGCGGTTACAGGAGTCACGGAAGTAACTTGCGTCACAGTGGAGTTGAGGACTGCTCAGCTCTTGCTTCTGATCAGCGCTTCCTGTACGGCCTCGTCGGTACGGGCGACGACCGCCGTGCCGTCGTCGGCGGTGATGATCGGCCGCTGGATGAGCTTGGGGTGCTCGGCGAGGGCGGCGATCCACCGGTCGCGCGCGCCCGCGTCCCGCGCCCACTCCTTCAGCCCCAGCTCCTTGGCGACCGACTCCTGGGTGCGGGTGATGTCCCACGGTTCGAGCCCGAGCCGTTCCAGGACGGCCCTGATCTCGCCCTCGGTCGGTACGTCCTCCAGGTAGCGGCGGACGGTGTAGTCGGCGCCCTCGGCGTCGAGCAGGCCGATCGCGCTGCGGCACTTCGAGCAGGCGGGGTTGATCCAGATCTCCATGCGGGAAACGGTACGCGAGCCGCCTTCCGGAGCCGCTCTGTTCGAATTTAGGGGGTGTCGCGCGAGCCCCTCGGGCACATCGCGCCCCACCCGAAAAACCCTGCTCCACCTGGCTGTTCGCTGTCCTTGTGGGCTGTCTCGTTGTCAGTGCCGGCCGGTACACTGGAAGCAGTGTTCGAGAGAGTCGCCGGGATGTCCGGAGGCGCTCTGACCGCGACAGGAGGATGCCTGTGCCCGCTGCCGCACTGAAGCCGAAGCCGAAGTCCCTGCCGACCCAGTCCACCGCGAAGCGTGCGGTGCTGCTCGACTCGCCGTACGCGCCGGCGGAGAAGCGCCCGCTGCCGGCCGGGCGGCCACGCGAGTGGTACGTCACCCACAACCGCCGCCTGAAGGCCATGCGCCTCGCCATCGCCCTGCTCGACTCCGGCGTCTACCTGCCGGGGCAGGCGCGCAACGAGACGATACGGAGCACGGCGGAGAGCATCGGGATCCACCCGCCGTCGGACACGACGTGCCACATGGTGCGGGCGCTGATGCGATATTCGCGGTGAGCCGGGGGTGCCGGGTGCCGTGCGTTCTGCGCGGCGCCCGGCGCTTGTCCGACCGGGGGCTGCCGCCCCCGGGCCCCCGCCTCCGGGGTGCGGCCGTTGTGTTCTGGCTGCGGGCCGGTGGGGGCTGATCGCGCAGTGCCTCCCCCAGCCTTCGGCCGGGGGAGGCACCCTGCAAGCGCCGGTAAGCGTCCCCACCCCCCGGACCTCACCCGCAGGGCCCGCTCACCCGCTCAGCTCCCGTTCCAGCGGTGTGCGGAATCGTGGGGTCACCTTCGCGGCTCCCACCCAGCCGCGCAGCCGTTGCGCCTCCGTCGCGACCGCCTGCTCCGCCTCCCGGCGGATGCCCGGATCGGGGATCCGCCAGACGATCTCTCCGTCCCGGCGCTGCGCCCAGCCGCCCACCACCAGCCCGTTCCACCACACCGTGGGCCCCACGTTGCCGCTTCTGTCGAAGAGCAGCGGCCGCAGCTCCGGCGGCAGGTACCAGTCCCGCCGCTGCCATGCCATGGCCGTCGGGTCGAGAGCGGGGAGGAGGGCCGCCCAGGGGCGGGACGGCCCGGTGACCGCCGGCAGATCGCCGGCCGTGACGTACCCCGTGTCGTCCTCGTCCAGGGTCACCGGCTCGGCTCCGATCGCGGTCAGCGCCCTGCGGACCTCGGTCACCCGCCACCCCGTCCACCACTTGAGGTCCGCCTCCGTGGCCGGGCCGCAGGCGTGCAGCCAGCGGTTCAGCAGGACCGCCTGGGCCCGTGCCGGGTCCAGCTCCGGATGGTCCGGCGCCGCCGCCCAGCGGAACTGGCTCGACGTCCAGGAGCCCAGCGGGCGGCCCCGCACCACCTTGCCCTCCACCCCCAGGACCCGCAGCAGACGCGTCGAGACGGTGTGGATGCCCTCGTAGCTCTTGCCCGCGGCGTACGCGAACTGTTCGCGCAGGCGTGGTTCGGCGGCCGCCAGCTCCGTCGCCGTCGCCTGGCCGAGCCGGGCCAGCTCGGCCAGCGTCGAGGACTCGACCTCCGCGAGCCAGGCCGCGTCCGGGGCACCGGCCCGCGCCATGTCCTTGAGCAGGGCGGCGCGTTCGCGGGCGGCCACCGTCAGGCCCGTCGAGGCGTGGACGACCGCCGTGAGGTCCGCGGGAAAGACGAACACCGTGTGCCGCATGCCGTGCATCCGCACCAGGGTGCGGTCCTCGTACAGGGCCCGCTCCGTCTCCGGCACGGTCTTCGCCGCCTCGGCCAGCCGCGCCCCCACCGCCAGGTGCACCGTCGCCGGGTCCGAGCCGTGCAGCGCCACCAGCGCCTCGGCGACCTCCTCCGGCGTCGTCGCCCGCGCCGGGCCCGCCAGCCGGTGGCGCAACGCCAGCCGGGCACGCCGCTCCGCCACCCCGATGTGCCGCCGCCCGTCGCTCATGCCGACCTCCCCGTGGACTCCTGACCGCATCCTGCCCGATGCCACTGACAATCACCTGTCCGCCGGACTCGGCATGCGGCCGCCCCCGCTCCTCCCTTTCACTGCGATCAGCAGGTCAAGGAGGGAGCAGTCGACCGAGGGGAGCGTCGTATGACGACCACACCCGCCGACCGTGCCGCCCGCGGCAAGGCAGCCCCCAAGCGGGCCCCCGTTCGGCGCACGCCTTCTGGCTGCCCGACGTCGACCGCCCGGCGACCGCATCGCCATCGCCGCCTACCTGGGCGGCACCGACACCTTCGACCACGCGGTCGCCGACTTCGCCCTCGCCTACGCCGACCAGACCGCCACCGGCCACGCCGGCCTCGGCGCGGCCGTCACGGCGGGCGTCCTGACGGCGGCGCCGGGGGTCTGAGCCGGCCCCCAGCGGTCAGCCGTGGTGCTTCAGCAGCAGTGCCACGAACTCCCGCCGGTCGACGGGGTGGTCACGGAACCAGAGGCCCAGCCGGTGCTCCGCGTCCGGGAGTTCGAAGCGGGTGTACCGGGACCGGGTGCGCAGGGCGTCCTGGAGGGCGGCCGTGACCTGCGGCGGGATCACCGCGTCCGTGCCCGGCACGGCGAGTACGGCCCGGCCCGCGTAGGAGCGCAGCACCTCCAGAGCGGGTGAGGTGCGCCAGGCGTCCGGGGTGCGGATGAGCTCGGTGAAGCGGCCGGTGCCGTCGCCGAACGGGACGTCCCAGGCCTGCGGGGTGTAGACCGCGGGGGAGCAGAGGCCGATCGCCCGGGCCCGGTCGCCGTAGTGCCGTACGAGATCCGCGACCGTCTGGCCGCTCATGCTGAAGCCCACCAGGATCAGCGGGCGTTCCGACCCCGCCTGGGCGTCGATCACCGCCGTCGCCTGCTCGAAGCGGCGGCGCAGGCTCAACTCCTTCAGCGTGCCCGTGCTTTCGCCGTGGCCCGAGAAGTCGAAGGCCAGGGCGGGGCAGCCGTGGGCGGCGAACTCCGCGAGCAGCGGGCGCAGTCGCCGCTCGCTGCCGTTGCCCGCGCCGTGCAGGAGGACGGCGACCGGTCCGCCCGTGCCGTCCGTGCCGCGCGCGGCCGGGGCGCGGACCCCGCTGAGCCGTTCGCCGTCGTACTCGTGGGTGAAGCCGGTGAGTTGGTCCATGCCGCACATTCACCCACGGGTGCGTCCGCGGGTGCACGCACGAAAACGGGATGCACGCCGAGTGACCGGCTGCTTACTCTGGAGAGGCGTTGCGGAGTGGTCCACCACCGCTTTCCGAAGGTCCGGCCGAGCCTTGGGGACCCGGGACTACACTGCCGCGCACCGACGGACGGCCGCCCGTCCCCCGCGCGCCGTCGGATCCGTCGACCGCTCACACAACCACGCCACGGAGGCCCGTCATGGGCACCATCGTCCTATCCGGAACCGTCGTCCTGGTCATCCTCGGATTCGGCAACCACAACTGGTGGCTCGCCGCCGTCGCCCTGCTCTTCCTGTACGTGCAGTACGGGCGGGGCTCGTCGTCGGCCTCCTCGTCGGGCGGTCCGTCCGGCGGGGGAGGGGGCACGGCCGGCGACTACAAGACGTACCGCGACCGCCGCGACCAGCAGGCCAAGTGGGAGCGCCGCTACCGCCGCGAGCGCCCCCTGGAGTTCCGGCGCCAGCAGAAGGAGAAGGGGAAGTAGGCCGCAGATGCCCCTGGCCGGTCAGAGGCCGGGGGCACCCCAGACCGGGAACCAGCGGCTGAGGTCCTGCTCGATCCGCAGGTCGCCCGCGAGCGCCGCCTTCACCTGCAACTCCAGCGCGCTGTCCCGCCGCTGACCGGAACCGGGCAGCGGCGCGAAGGGATAGAAAGTGCCCCGCTTGTAGAGATAGACGAGCGCGAGCCTGCGCCCGCGCTCGTCCTCGAAGGCGGCCAGGGAACAGAGCAGCTGCGGGCCGAAGCCGTTGACCTCCATCGAGCTGTTCACCGCGTGCAGGTCGTTGACCAGTTGCGGAAGCTGGTCCGGGGGGCGTTGCGAGACCAGCCAGGAGTACCCGTAGCCGTCCTGGTGCAGCTCCACCGGAACCCCGCCGCGGTCCGAGTCCGCGTCGAGGAGCGCCTGGACCTCCCGGTGGGTCTGCTCGAAGGCCGCGCCCTCCACGGTGGCGAAGCACACCGCGCCCCCGCCGGTGGGCCTGAACCCGGCCGCCGCCTCCAGCGTCACCGCCGCCGACGGCAACGCGAACAACTGGTCGAGATCGGGCGCGACCGGCTTCGTACGGCCCAACAGGATGTCCAGGAACCCCATGCTCACCCGGCCTTTCCGGGCGTCGCCGCCTCACCCAGCTCCGCCGAGATCCGCCCCAGCTGCTCAAGCCGCTGCTCCAGGGGCGGGTGGGTGGAGAAGAAGCGCTCGATGCCGGGCTCCTTGCCGGTCGCCGGGGT
This sequence comes from Streptomyces sp. NPDC013157, assembly GCF_042899865.1. Taxonomy (NCBI): domain Bacteria; kingdom Bacillati; phylum Actinomycetota; class Actinomycetes; order Kitasatosporales; family Streptomycetaceae; genus Streptomyces; species Streptomyces sp. NPDC013157. The sequence goes on from NZ_JBIBAK010000004.1 coordinate 161,959, forward strand.
GAAGTAGAACGCGTTGAAGGCCTGGGCCGTGCGCAGGTCCTTGGTCGGGATCCGGGCGATGTCGCCGGAGACCTTGGTGAGCGCGGACGCCAGCGCGGAGGGCCGGCCGGTGAGGTGCGCGGCCGCGCGGTCGGCGGCCAGCTCCCGGTACCGGGACAGGGCCCTGATCAGCAGGAAGCTGATCGCGTACACGGCCGCGGAGACCCCGATGATCGCGGCGAACACGGCGGCGGTGTTCTGGTCCCGCCGGCCCCCGCCGAGGAGCTGCGAGTAGAACGCGAACCGCACGATGAGTCCCGCGATCACGCCCAGGAAGGACGCGACGGTGATCACGGCGACGTCCTTGTGCGCCACGTGCGACAGCTCGTGCGCGAGCACGCCCTCCAGCTCGGCGGGCTCCAGCCGCCGCAGCAGCCCCGTCGTCACACACACCACGGCGTGGTCGGGATTGCGCCCGGTCGCGAACGCGTTCGGCATGTCCATATCGGAGACGGCGACGACCGGCTTCGGCATGTCCGCGATGGCGCACAGCCGGTCCACCACGGCATGCAGCTCGGGATACTCCTCCCGCTCCACGACCCGCCCGCGCATGGCGAACATCGCGATCCGGTCGGAGAACCAGAACTGCGCCACGAACATCGCGCCCACCAGCACGACGACGAGCAGCCACGACTTCAGCAACACGATCAGCGCGGCAACGAAACCGACGTACAACAACCCGAGCAGAAACAGCGTGACCGCCATCCGCACGGTCAGCCGCCGGTCGCTCCGGAAGCGGCTCTGCATCTTGCACCACCCCGCAGTCAGGCACTCGTCCCGCTGTCCAGTGTGCACCTGCGCCGTCCCATGGGGAGGTTCCGAACGGCCCTAGTAGCGGCAAAGGCTCAGCCCGGTACGCCGGCCTCCCGCTTGCGCCTGGTCAGCACCCACTCGCTGAACAGATGCCGTCCCCGGTCCAGCAGCGCCGCCACCTCCTCGGACCCGAGCGGTACGTCCGGCGTCGGGTGCCACTGCTGGACGGACCGCTCGGCCCAGCCCCGCAGTTTCACGTCCGGGTCGTCGAGCAGCGCGACCGCGGCCCGCAGCCGCACGAGTCCGCCCCGCGCGTCCAGCAGCCGGAACGCGGCGACCCGCGCATGCCGCGCCCGGCCGGGCGCCAGCCGATCCGTGAGCCACCCGGCGTCCAGCGACCCGGCGGACGGCAGCAGGTTCACGGTCGCCGCCCGGACGACGCCCGGAGCCGGGTCGTCGAGCAGCTCCCGGAACCGTGGAACGTCCGTGATGTCGAGGATCCGCAACCCGGCCAGCGCCCCCGCCCGCACGCCGGGGGAGGGGTGGGCGAGCAGCGGCGCCAGCAGCCCGGCGTCCGCCCGCTCTCCGCACTCGGCCAGCCCCATGACCGCGCCGGGCGGCAACGCGGGGTCGCCGGTGTCGGCGGCCCGGCGCCGGTACCAGGGCAGCGGATCGGTGCCGTACTGCCGCACCACGTACCGCGCGCAGGCGCGTACGACGCCGGACCGGTCGGCGAGGAAGTCCGCCGCCCGCTCCGGTCGTCCGGCCCGCCGCAGCGCCGTCACCCCGATCGAGCGGACTCGTGGCCCGCGTGCGGCCAGCAGCGGTCCGAGTACGTCGGCGGCGGCTGCGCCCTCCGGTACGAGGGCCACCGCGGCCTCGGCGCAGAGGGTCTGGACGGCGGGGTCGGAGTCCCGGGCGGCGGCCTGTGCCAGCTCGGCGGCGGACAGCATCCCTTCCGCCACGGCCAGGCGGTGGGCGAAGCGCCGGACGGTACGGTCGCCGTCGGCGCGCAACCGCCCGAGCTGCTCGCGGGACGCTCCCCGCAGGACGTCGCCGAGCACCTCGACGCCGAAGGCGCCGCGCCCGCGCCGGCCGAGGAGCAGGATCAGGGGCGCGAGCGCGACGGCGGCGTCCACGTCGAGGCTCTCGCGCAGCAGCTGCCGGGCCCGCTCCCGTACCGGTGCGACCCAGTCCGCACAGCGGATGACGACCAGCGGCAGCAGCGCGGGAAACCGCTCCGCCGTCTCCAGCGCCGCCTCCCTGATCCGGCCGTCCCGATGACAGAGGGCCAGCGCGGCCCGCGGCTCGGTGAGCGCGTTGCGGGCCTCGCCGTCGAACTCGGCACGGCCGGGCAGCGCGTCACGCAGCAGCCAGGACCGCGCACCGGCGTCCAGGGCGAGCCACCCACCCGGACCGCTGCCCTCGATCACGTCGCAGGGCGCGGCCCCCTCGGCAACCCGCAGCGCCGCCGCTTCGCCGTCCTCGAACTCCCCGCGCATGCCCGTACCCCGTTTTCCGCGTGCCGTCCGGGCGATGGTAGGCGGACAGGTGGGCGCCGGTCGCGCCGATTACCCGAGGCCGAGGACGGGCCGACGGGCCGGATTCCTAGTACGGCGCACGCGTCTGCATGTACCCCAGCAGCAGGATCACCGCCGCCACGCACCCCACGACCACCGCCGTCGACACCCACGACGACCGTCGCGGTGCCACCGGTCCCGGATCCGGCCGGAACGGCACCGGGCCCGGCGGGTTCTCGCGCCAGCGGGCGGCCAGCATGCGCGCCCGGGCGGACGGCTCCTTGTGTTCCGCCTCGGCGGCCCATCCGAGGTCGAACTCCCGGTCTTCCTCGTCCTGTTGAGACACCCTGATTCCCCCGTATCGAACATGCGTACCGACGCACGATACGACGGCGCCCCCGCCCTGAGAAACAGGAACGGGGGCGCCGAGCGGCCGAAGCGGCGTCTGTCACACGTCGAAGTAGAGCTCGAACTCGTGCGGGTGCGGGCGCAGCTGCAGCGGGGCGATCTCGTTGGTGCGCTTGAAGTCGATCCACGTCTCGATCAGGTCGGGCGTGAAGACGTCACCGGCGAGCAGGAACTCGTGGTCGCGCTCCAGGGAGTCGAGGACGGCCGGGAGGGAGGTCGGGACCTGGGCGACGTTCGCGTGCTCCTCGGGAGCCAGCTCGTAGAGGTCCTTGTCGATCGGCTCGGCCGGCTCGATCTTGTTCTTGATGCCGTCCAGACCTGCGAGGAGCAGGGCCGAGAAGGCCAGGTACGGGTTGCCGGAGGAGTCGGGCGCACGGAACTCGACGCGCTTGGCCTTCGGGTTCGAACCCGTGATCGGGATACGCATCGCGGCCGAGCGGTTGCGCTGCGAGTACACCAGGTTGATCGGGGCCTCGAAGCCCGGGACCAGGCGGTGGTACGAGTTCACCGTCGGGTTGGTGAAGGCGAGCAGCGACGGAGCGTGCTTCAGGATGCCGCCGATGTAGTAGCGGGCGGTGTCCGACAGACCCGCGTAGCCGGCCTCGTCGTAGAACAGCGGGGAGCCGCCCGCCCACAGCGACTGGTGCACGTGCATGCCCGAGCCGTTGTCGCCGAAGATCGGCTTCGGCATGAAGGTCGCGGTCTTGCCGTTGCGCCAGGCCACGTTCTTCACGATGTACTTGAAGAGCTGGAGGTCGTCGGCGGCGGCGAGCAGCGTGTTGAACTTGTAGTTGATCTCGGCCTGGCCGGCGGTGCCCACCTCGTGGTGCTGGCGCTCGACCTGGAGGCCGGACTTGGCCAGCTCCAGGGAGATCTCGGCGCGCAGGTCGGCGAAGTGGTCGACCGGCGGGACCGGGAAGTAGCCGCCCTTGTAGCGGACCTTGTAACCGCGGTTGTCCTCGAGCGCGCCCGTGTTCCAGGCACCCGCCTCGGAGTCGATGTGGTAGAAGCTCTCGTTCGCCGAGGTGGCGAAACGGACGCTGTCGAAGACGTAGAACTCGGCCTCGGGGCCGAAGTACGCGGTGTCGGCGATACCGGTCGACGCCAGGTACGCCTCCGCCTTCTTCGCCACGTTGCGCGGGTCACGGGAGTACTGCTCGCCCGTGATCGGGTCGTGGATGAAGAAGTTGATGTTGAGCGTCTTGTCCCGGCGGAACGAGTCCACCCGGGCGGTCGACAGGTCCGCGCGCAGCGCCATGTCGGACTCGTGGATCGCCTGGAAACCGCGGATCGACGAACCGTCGAACGCGAGCTCCTCGTCCGGGTCGAACGCCTCGACGGGCAGCGTGAAGTGCTGCATGACGCCCGGCAGGTCGCAGAAACGGACGTCGATGAACTTGACGTCCTCGTCCGCGATGAACTTCTTGGCCTCGTCGGCGTTCTGGAACATCCAGCTCCTCCTACTCCCGGCCGTTCCCGTGCCGGGGTGGTAGTTCGTTCGTGCGGCCAGTGCGGTGGCACACGCTGTCCTCGACCCTAGGGACGGGTGATTTCTCGGGCGTGACTCATTTGTTTCGCTGAAGTTAACCGACCTCGGTTCCACGGTAGCCCGTGGCACCCCGCCGACCCAGGGCCCTGGCCGGGCCCAGTACCGTGGACGGGTGGACAACAGGCAAGCAATCGGATCGTGGCTCTCCGGGCCCCGCGCGGCCATGGAGGACGCGGGCGCCGAGTTCGGGTACCGGGGCGAGCAGCTCGGTCTGCCGGAGGAGGGGCCGGGCTCCATCGCCCGCCCCGGGCGGCGGCTCGGCGCGCTGGTCGTGGACTGGGCGCTGTGCGTCTTGATCGCATACGGCCTGATCACGCACGGCTACACCCCGGCGACCAGCAACTGGGCGCTGCTCATCTTCTTCGTCCTCGGGGTCCTCACGGTGGGCACGATCGGCTTCACCCCGGGTAAGCGGCTGTTCCGGCTGCGGGTGGTCGGCGTCGGGACGGGCCGGGTGCAGCCGCTGCGCGCACTGGCCCGCACGGTGCTGCTGTGCCTCGCGATCCCGGCACTGGTCTGGGACCGCGACGGCAGGGGCCTGCACGACCGGCTGGCGAAGACCGTAGAGGTACGGATCTGAGGCAGCGGCCCGGCCGCGGGCCGGTGGGGGCTGGTCGCGCAGGCCCCTGCCGGCGCCGGTAAGCGACCCCACCCCCACCTCGGCCCCCACCCCGGCTCACCTCCTGCGCAGCACCCGCGCCAGCACCTCCCGCAGCTCTCCCTCCGGATCGGGCACGGCGGCTTCCGAGCGCCACGCCACGAACCCGTCCGGACGGACCAGTACCGCCCCGTCCGCCGTCGTACCGTGCGCCGCCGCCCAGTCGCCGTCCTCCGAGTCGTACACAAGATCGCCCGCCGGGCCGATGCGGTACGTGTCCAGCCGCAGCCGCTCCGTGTCCGCGATCCGCCGGGCGGCGGCGTGCCAGGCCGCGCCCCCTGCCGAGGCAGCGTCGCTCAGCAGCACCAGTGACCGCTCGTACAGGTCGAGCGTGGACACCCGTTCCCCCTCCCGGCGCAGCCACAGGTGCGGGGCCCGGCTGCCCGGCTGGCCGGTGAGGTTCATCCCATTGGGCACCAGCGGCTGGTCCGGGTCGGCGCCGAGCACCGCGCCCTTCGGGTACCGGTAGCCGAGGACGATGTTGAGGATGCCGCCGCGCCGGTCGGCGCCGACGCCGGGAGCCGGCGCGAAGCCGGGGTGGCTGTGCTCGACGGAGCGGGCGGAGGCGCGGGCGCTGGTGGCGAGGGCGACCGGGCGGCGCTCGGCGTCGTAGGAGTCGAGGAGCCCGGGGCCGGCCCAGCCGTCGAGGACCGCTGCCAGCTTCCAGGCGAGGTTGTGGGCGTCCTGGATGCCGGTGTTGGAGCCGAAGGCCCCCGTCGGGGACATCTCGTGCGCGGAGTCGCCGGCCAGGAAGACCCGCCCGGACGCATACCGTTCGGCCACCCGTTCGGCCGCCCGCCAGGACGCGCGGCCGGTGACCTCGACGTCGAGGTCGGGGACGCCGACGGCCCGCCGGATGTGCCGGGTGAGCCGCTCCTCCGTGAACTCGTCGAGGGTCTCGCCGCGTTCGGGGTGCCAGGGCGCGTGGAAGACCCAGCGCTCCTTGTTGTCGACGGGGAGGAGGGCGCCGTCGGCCTCCGGGTCGGTGAGGTAGCAGCAGATGAAGCGGCGGTCCCCGACCGTGTTCTGCAGCAGCTTGGAGCGGAAGGTGATGCTGACGTTCGCGAACAGGTCGCCGGGACCCGTCTGGCCGATGCCGAGCCGGCCGCGGACCGGGGAGCGCGGTCCGTCGGCCGCGACCAGGTAGTCCGCGCGGACGGTGTACATCCGGTCGGAGTCACGGTCGCGGACGTACGCCGTCACTCCTTCGGGGTCCTGTTCGAAGGACTCCAGCTCGTGGAAGTAGCGCAGCTCGCCGGTGAGCGACTCGGCCGCCCGGCGGAGCACCGGTTCGAGGTCGTTCTGGCTGCACAGGCACCAACCCGTAGGGCTGAACCTCGCGAGTCCACCGCCCGGGTCGATCTCCTTGAACAGCCAGTCGCCGGCGTCGCCGACCAGCGTCGGGGCCTGCAGGATGCCGTGGTTGTCGGCGAGGAGGGAGGCCGCGGCCTTGATGTCCGGCTCGATGCCCGCTCTCCGGAACAGCTCCATCGTCCGCACGTTGTTGCCCCGGCCGCGTGGGTGGATCGAGGTCCCGGAGTGTCTCTCGACGAGCATGTGGCGTACGCCCAGCCGGCCCAGGAAGAGGGACATGGACAGGCCCACGAGGGAGCCGCCCACCACGAGGACGGGGACCTGGTGATCGGTTTTCTGGTGCATCGGGCACTCCAGAGGCGGGTGTTGGTGCGTCAGGTGCGTTGGAACGTCCATGCCCCGTCCGGGCCCCATCGGGAGGGGTTCGGCGTGCTCAATCACCCACCTGGTTCACGCGAGTCGCGCGCATCGGAGGACCGGCACAGGATCAAGAAGCGCTGACGCCGCGTCATCGGCGAAGGCGCAGGCCGCTGCCCAGCGAAGGAGATGTGCGAAGCATGACGACGATCTCGGAAAAGGTTTCGGCAAAGCCGACCCGAACGACCCGCCCGGTCTCGACACGGGTCTCCCAGTCCGTCTTCGACGGCTCCCGGCTCCGGGTCGTCCTGCTGGTGGACGTCTACGACGGCGCACAGCAGCAGTTCCTGGAGGCCTACGAGCAGCTGTGCAACCAGGTCGCCCAGGTGCCAGGCCACGTCAGCGACCAGCTCTGCCAGTCGATCGAGAACCCCTCCCAGTGGCTGATCACCAGCGAGTGGGAGAGCGCCCCGCCGTTCCTCGCCTGGGTGAACAGCGAGGAGCACGTGGAGATGGTGAAGCCACTGCACAACTGCGTCCGCGACACCCGCTCGCTCCGCTTCCACGTCGTACGGGAGACCGGCGGCCCGTCGGCGGACGCCGTCCGTGTCCTGCAGGCCCGGCCACGGATGGGCGACGGCGTGATCCGCCACGCGCTCACCTTCACGGTCCGGCCGGGCAGTGAGGCCGAGGTCGCGAAGATCCTCGCGGACTACGCCTCGCCCCAGGCGAAGGTCGACGACTCCACCCGGCTGTGCCGCACCTCCCTGTTCATGCACGGCAACCGGGTGGTGCGGGCCATCGAGGTGCGCGGTGACCTGATGGCCGCCCTGCGCCACGTCGCCCGGCAGCCCGAGGTGCGGGCCGTCGAGGAGGCCATCAACCCCTACCTGGAGCAGGAGCGCGACCTCAACGACCAGGAGTCCGCACGGGTGTTCTTCACTCGGGCGGCGCTGCCGGCCGTCCACCACGTCAGCGCCGAGGAGCTGGCCGAGGGCGAGCGGCACGCGCTGTACTACCCGGCCCGTCCGGGCTGCGGGATGCGGCTCGCGGAACTGCTGGCGCAGCAGGACGAGGCCTCGTCCGAGGACCCGGCGAGCCCGGTGCTGCACAGCACGGTCTTCCAGCGCGACGACGTCGTCGTCCGCCTGGTCGAGCAGCGGCCCGGTACGCCGGTGGACGTCACCCCGGCCCACGCGCTGACCGCCCTGCTGGACGGCGACGCGGTGCGGATGCAGCTCCTCACCGACCGCCGCTCCCCGGACGCCTGACGCCTGACCCTTCACCGTTGCATCACCCCCCACGGAGGAACGCAGACATGCAGCCCATTCCGAAGATCGTGGACCTCAGCGAGGTCGAGCCCAACACCCGGCGCGGCGGCGATCTGCGCGCCATGCTCACCCCGGCCACGGTGGGTTCCACCAGCGGTTTCATGGGTGTGGCCATCGTGCAGCCGGGCGACCGCATCGCCGAGCACTACCACCCGTACTCCGAGGAGTTCGTGTACGTCGTCTGCGGCGACATGGAGGTCGACCTGGACGGCGAACCGCACCAGCTGCGGCCCGAACAGGGGCTGATGATCCCCATGAACATGAAGCACCGCTTCCGCAACGTGGGGAACGTCGAGGCCCGGATCGTCTTCCACCTCGGCCCGCTGGCCCCGCGCCCGGCTCTGGGCCACGTCGACACGGAGGAGACGGAAGCCGTCACCGTGGGGCAGGTCCGGTCGTGACCCGGCGCGTGGCGGTTACGGGCATAGGCATCGTCGCTCCGGGGGGTGTGGGCGTACCGGCGTTCTGGGATCTGCTCGCCTCGGGCCGGACCGCGACGCGCGGCATCACCTTCTTCGACCCCTCGGGCCTCAGGTCGCGGATCGCCGCCGAGTGCGACTTCGACCCGGCCGCGCACGGCCTGGACGCCGAGGAGATCGAGCGGGCGGACCGGTACATACAGTTCGCCCTGGTCGCCGGCGACGAGGCGGTCCGGGACTCCGGCCTCGACCTCGGCCGGGAGGATCCCTGGCGGATCGGGGTCTCCCTGGGTACGGCCGTGGGTGGCACCACCCGTCTCGAGCACGACTACGTCCTGGTGAGCGGCGCGGGTCAGCGCTGGGACGTGGACCACCGGCAGGCGCAGCCCCAGCTGCACCGGGCGTTCTCCCCGAGCACGCTCGCCTCCGCGGTGGCGGAACGTTTCGGCGCCCAGGGTCCGGTCCAGACCGTGTCCACCGGCTGCACCTCGGGCCTGGACGCCGTGGGCTACGCCTTCCACACCGTCCAGGAGGGCCGCGCCGACATCTGCATCGCCGGTGCCTCGGACTCCCCGATCTCACCCATCACCATGGCCTGCTTCGACGCGATCAAGGCCACCTCCCCGAACAACGACGACCCCGAGCACGCCTCCCGCCCGTTCGACAACCGCCGTGACGGGTTCGTCATGGGCGAGGGCGGCGCGGTGCTCGTCCTGGAGGAACTGGAGCACGCCAAGGCCCGCGGCGCACACATCTACTGCCAGCTCGACGGCTACGCCACCTTCGGCAACGCCTACCACATGACCGGTCTCACCAGCGAGGGCCTGGAGATGGCCCGCGCCATCGAGACCGCCCTGGACCACGCCCGCCTCGACCCCACCGCCATCGACTACGTCAACGCGCACGGCTCCGGCACCCGGCAGAACGACCGCCACGAGACCGCCGCCGTGAAGAAGGCGCTCGGACAGCACGCCTACAGCACGCCCATGAGCTCCATCAAGTCCATGGTGGGCCACTCGCTCGGCGCCATCGGCGCGATCGAGGTCGTCGCCTGTGTGCTCGCCCTGGCCCACCAGGTCGTCCCGCCCACCGCGAACTACGAGACCCCCGACCCCGAGTGCGACCTCGACTACGTGCCGCGCGTCGCCCGCGAACGGCGCCTCGGCGGCGTCCTGTCCGTGGGCAGCGGGTTCGGCGGCTTCCAGTCCGCGGTGATCCTGACCCGGCAGAGAGGACGGACACCATGAGCGAACCCCCTTCTCGGCGGGCGGCCGTCACCGGCATCGGTGTCGTCGCACCCAACGGAACCAGCACCGAGACCTTCTGGAAGTCCGTCCAGGAGGGACGCAACGTCCTCGACAAGGTGACCCGCGACGGCTGCGAGCACCTGCCCATGAAGGTGGCCGGAGAAGTCCGCGACTTCGACCCGGCGGCCGCCGTAGAGGAACGCCTCATCGTCCAGACCGACCGCTTCACGCACTTCGCGATGGCCGCGGCCGACCTGGCACTGGAAGACGCCCGGCTCGGCCGCGCCGACACCGACGGCTCGCCGTTCGACATCGGCGTGGTCACCGCGGCCGGCTCCGGCGGCGGCGAGTTCGGCCAGCGCGAGCTCCAGCAGCTGTGGGGCAAGGGCAGCCGGTTCGTCGGCCCCTACCAGTCCATCGCCTGGTTCTACGCGGCCAGCACCGGCCAGATCTCCATCCGGCGCGGCTTCAAGGGGCCCTGCTCGGTGGTCGCCGCCGACGAGGCCGGCGGCCTGGACGCCCTCGCCCACGCGGCCCGCGCGGTCCGCCGCGGTACGGACGTCATCGTGGCCGGCTCCACCGAGGCGCCGATAGCTCCGTACTCGGTGGTCTGCCAGCTCGGCTACGAGGAGCTCAGCCGGGAGGCCGACCCGGCCCGCGCCTACCGCCCGTTCACCGACCAGGCCTGCGGGTTCGTGCCGGCCGAGGGCGGCGCCATGCTCGTCGTGGAGGACACCGGCTCGGCCCGCCGCCGCGGACTGCCGGTCCGGGCCACCCTCGACGGCCATGCGTCGACCTTCACCGGCGCCTCCCGCTGGGCCGAGTCCCGGGCCGGGCTCGCCCAGGCGATCCGCGGGGCGCTGGCCGAGGCCGGCTGCGCCCCCGAGGAGATCGACGTGGTCTTCGCCGACGCCCTCGGCGTGCCCGAGGCCGACCGGGCGGAGGCGCTGGCCATCACCGACGTCCTCGGCGCGCACGGCAGGCGGGTGCCGGTCACCGCGCCCAAGACCGGGATCGGCCGGGGCTACTGCGCCGCCCCCGTCCTCGACACCGCGGCCGCGGTGCTGGCGATGGAACACGGGCTGATCCCGCCCACCCCCGGCGTCTTCGACATCTGCCACGACCTCGACCTCGTGACCGGCAGCGCCCGTGCCGCGCAGCCACGCACGGCACTGGTGCTCAGCCGGGGCCTCATGGGGTCGAACTCGGCGCTCGTGCTGCGCCACGGCGCGGCCGGGTGAGTCGAACACACCAGCTGCCCAGCAGCGATAGCAGAAGGAGTTGCTATGAGCATCACCGTGGACGAACTGTCCGAACTCATGAAGAAGGCCGCCGGCGTCACCGTCGCCCCGGCCGACCTCCAGGACCGGGCCGACAGCGGATTCGACGTCCTCGGCGTCGACTCGCTCGGCCTGCTCGGCATCGTCGGCGAGCTGGAGAACCGGCACGGCGTGCCCATGCCGGTGGACGCCGAGCGGTGCAAGACGCCCCGCCAGTTCCTCGACCTCGTCAACAGCGCCATGCCCGCGGGAGCCTGACATGACCGGACACACCCAGAACGAGATCACCATCGCCGCGCCCGTCGACCTGGTCTGGGACATGACCAACGACGTGGCCAACTGGCCCCAGCTGTTCAGCGAGTACGCCAGCGCCGAGATCCTCGAGGACGACGGGAAGAAGGTCACCTTCCGGCTGACCATGCACCCCGACGAGAACGGCAAGGTGTGGAGCTGGGTCTCCGAGCGCGAGGCGGACCGCCGCAACCTCCGCGTCAAGGCCCGGCGGGTCGAGACCGGCCCGTTCGCGCACATGGACATCCTCTGGCAGTACGAGGAGGTGCCCGCCGGCACCCGGATGGTCTGGACCCAGGACTTCGCGATGAAGCCGGAGGCCCCCGTCGACGACGAGTGGATGACCGACAACATCAACAAGAACTCCAAGGTCCAGATGGCCCTGATCCGGGACAAGATCGAGAAGGCCGCCACCGGCCGGCGCCCCGACCCGGCCCTCGCCGACTGAGCCGGCCGTCCGGAAGACAGGAACGGAGAGACACGTGCACCAGGCCCTGATCGTCGCCCGTATGGCACCGGGCTCCGCGCCCGACATCGCGAAGGTGTTCGCGGAGTCCGACCGGGGAGAGCTGCCGCACCTCGTCGGGGTGGTCCGGCGCAGCCTCTTCCAGTTCGGCGATGTGTACATGCACCTCGTCGAGTCCGAGCGCGAGCCGGGACCGGCCATCGCCAAGGTCACCTCGCACCCCGAGTTCAGGGACATCAGCGACCGTCTCACGGCGTACGTCAGCGCGTACGACCCGGAGACCTGGCGTTCCCCGAAGGACGCGATGGCCCAGCGCTTCTACCTCTGGGAGCGCGACGGCGGCGCGTGACCCCGCGTACCGCCGTACGCCAACGGTGCCGGACCCGCGCACGACGCGGGCCCGGCACCGGCGCGTGCCGGGCCGCCCTTGTCAGGCGGGCACCGTGCAGTCGAAGGCGTGCAGGTACGGGTTGACCGGCCGGATGTCGTTGACGCTCAGGCCCGCGTCGCCCAGCCGCCGCACCATGCTGTCGGTGGTGTGCTTGGCCCCGCCGACGTTCAGGAGCAGGAGCAGGTCCATCGCGGTGCTGAACCGCATCGACGGGGTGTCGTCGACCAGGTTCTCGATCACCACGACCCGGGCCCCGGGCCCGCCCGCCGCGACCACGTTGGCGAGCAGCCGCGAGGTGGACTCGTCGTCCCACTCCAGGATGTTCTTGATGATGTAGACGTCCGCGTCGACCGGTACGGCCTCCCGGATGTCACCGGGCACCACCCGCGCCCGGTCCGCGAGGTCGCCGCCCTCGCGCAGCCGGGGCAGGGCATTCTCCACCACCTTGGGCAGATCCAGCAGGTAGCCCTTCATCGCCGGGTACTTGTCCAGCAGGCTGGCCACCACGTGCCCCTGCCCGCCGCCGAGGTCCGCGACCGAGCGGCTGCCGGACAGGTCGAGCAGGGCCGCGACCTCCCGGGCCGACTGCTCGCTGGAGGTGGTCATCGCCCGGTTGAAGACGTCCGCCGACTCCGGCGCGTCCTCGTTCAGGTAGACGAAGAACTCCTTGCCGTAGAGGTCCTCGACGACGTTGCGGCCGGTGCGCACGGCCTCGTCGAGCTTGGGCCAGGCGTCCCAGGTCCACGGCTCGGTGCACCACATGGCGATGTAGCGCAGGCTGTGCGGGTCGTCCTCGCGCAGCAGCCGGGAGGTCTCGGTGTGGGCGAACGTCCCGTCCGGCCGCTCGGCGAAGACGCCGTAGCAGGACAGGGCGCGCAGCAGCCGGCGCAGCGGCTTCGGGTCGGTCTTCACGGCCGACGCCAGGGACTCCACGGTCATGGGGGCGTCCCCGAGCGCGTCGGCGACGCGCAGCCTGGCGGCGGCGCGGACGGCGGCGGCACAGGCCGCCCCGAACACGAGCTCGCGCAGCCGCATCGACGGCGGCGGAGCGTCCTCCTCCAGCCCCTTGGCCGGCGTCGTGAGGTCGCGTGCTGGTGCGGTCATGTGCCGCCTTCCTTCCTGGTGGGGTGTCGTACGGCCGTCAGGTCAGCACAGACCCGCGGGCTTGGACTTCTTGCAGGCGTTGTCCTTGAAGGCGTTGCCGTGCTTGGCGGCCTCCTGGTTGACCAGGTCGGCGGGGGAGTTGCCCGACAGCTTGTTGCGGGTGATCTGGTTCTTGTCGCTGGTGACACCCACGAAGCTCTTGAAGACCACGACACCGCCCGACAGCGGCGACTTGCCGGAGTTCCCGGTGACCGTGTTCCCGGTCACCACGGTGTTCTCGGCGCCGGTCAGCACGATGCCGGAGCCCTGCAGGAAGGACAGCCGGGCGGTCTTCTTGCAGTACTTGTTGTTCTTCACGACCTGGTTGTCGGCGACGGTCAGGTGACCGGCCTTCGGCTTGTTCTCGTCGCCGACGACGAACACGCCCGCGCAGTTCCCGGTGACCGAGTTGTCCGAGACCGTGAGGTTGCGCAGCCGGCGGACGGTGACGCCGATGCGGTTGTTCTCCAGGAGGTTGTGCTCGACGACCGTGCCGAACGTGTCGACGGCGCCCTTCTCCGTGGTGACGGAGTTGGCGAGGAAGATGCCCGCGTCGCCGTTGTTCCGGGCGATGTTGTTCTGGTACATGCTGTGGACCGAGCGCTCCTCGGCGAGGCCCCACTGCCCGTTCTTCACGGCGGCCACGCCGTGCACGCGCAGGTCGGCCGCGCCCACGGCCATGACGCCGGTCCGGGAGAACCCGGTCACGGTCATGTGGGCGATGGTCACGTCCTCGACGGGCTGCTTCTTGGCGCCGACCACGCAGATGCCGTTGCCCATCTCGGCGCAGGACTTCACGGCGGTCTTCTTCGTGCCGCTCATGGCCTTCTTGGACTTCTTCGCCTTCTTGACCGGCTCGAGCACGGTGTCCGGGCCCACACCACGCAGGGTGAGGCCGGGCGTGGTCACCTTGACGCTCTCGTGGTAGGTGCCGGCCAGCACCAGGACCGTGTCACCGGGCTCGGCGGCGTCGACCGCCTTCTGGATGGATTCACCCGGGTGCACGGTCAGAACGCCGTGCGAGGAGGTCGCCGGAGCGGCGCCGAGGAGGGAGCCGCACAGGGCGGCGCTGCACGCGAGGTATGTGATATGGCGTTTTGTCACATCTGGCAGATTAGGAGCAGATGACCCGATAAACGCCGGGATGCTCCGTTCGGCGGCGTGTCACCGGGGACCCGCTTCGAGCGCCCGCAGGGGCGCGGGGCCGCGTCGATATGCGGCTCCGCCGCGTGGGCGCGAGAAACCACGAAGGCGCGGCAGTCGCACACGCAACCACCGCGCCCGAGCTCGTAGGCGTGCCTACCGCCGTTTACCGCCCCCGAGGCCCACCCTTCGGCATCCGCATCCCCTTGGGCATCGGCCCCTTCGGCAACGGCATGTTGGACATCAGGTCCCCCATCGCCCGCAGCCGGTCGTTGGTGGTCGTCACCTGGGGCCCCGTCAGCACGCGAGGAAACTTCAGCATCGTGGTCCGCAGCTTCTTCAGCTCGACCTGGCCCTCGCCCGTGCCCACGATCACGTCGTGCACCGGCACATCGGCCACGATCCGGGCCATCTTCTTCTTCTCGGCGGCCAGCAGGGTCTTCACCCGGTTCGGGTTGCCCTCGGCGACCAGGACGATGCCGGCCTTGCCGACCGCCCGGTGCACCACGTCCTGGCTGCGGTTCATCGCCACCGCCGGCGTCGTCGTCCAGCCCCGCCCGATGTTGTCCAGGACGGCGGCCGCGGCGCCCGGCTGGCCCTCCATCTGGCCGAAGGCCGCCCGCTCGGCCCGCCGGCCGAAGACGATCGCCGTCGCGAGGAGCGCGAGCAGCAGGCCCAGGATGCCCAGATAGACCGGGTGGCCGATCAGGAAGCCGATCACGAGGAAGACGGCAAGGGTGCCGAGACCGACACCCGCAAGTACAAGACCGATCATCTTGTCGGCCTTGCGGGTCATCTTGTACGTCAGGACGATCTGCTTCAGTCGTCCCGCATTCGCAGCGTCCGCTGCGGGTTCCTTCCTCGCCATGCCCCGAAGTCTACGTGGCCCCGGGAGTGCCGACGACGGCAGTGTCCCGACAAGGGCCGCGGAAGGGGCGTCAGGAGCGGCCGGTGGCCTGCTCGAGGAAGCGCTGGGCCTCGACCCGGTCCTTGGCGCGACGGCGGTCTTCCAGCACGGAGGTCCAGGCGTTCTGGCGTGCGGTGCGCTGGCCGCCGCTCATGAGCAGCGACTCGACGGCGCGCAGCGCGTCGGTGAAGGACGGGATCGCGGTGGCGCGAACGGGCGCGGCCTGCATGGTGGAGGTCCCCCCTCGAGGTGGGTGTACGTGCTGTGATACCAGGGTCACTGTTCGGTGTTACCAGGGCGTGACCGACCGGTCAAACGCCAATGAAACCTTGATACGCGGGCCCGGAACGCCGACGCGGCCCTGACGGCGTCCTCATCAGCGAGGACTGTCAGGACCGCGTCCATTCGGTCACTACTGGTCAGTAATAGTTTGTGCGTGAATTCACACGCTCGGCGGCGGGGCCGGTCCGGACCGCCGTCACACCGCCTGCGCGGCGACGAACGCGCCCCGCTTCTCGACGGCCATCTGGTACAGGCGGCCGGCACGGTACGAGGAGCGCACCAGCGGGCCGGACATGACACCGGAGAAGCCGATCTGCTCGGCCTCCTCCTTCAGCTCCACGAACTCCTGCGGCTTGACCCAGCGCTCGACGGGGTGGTGCCGCACGCTCGGGCGCAGGTACTGCGTGATGGTGACCAGCTCGCAGCCGGCCTCGTGCAGCTGGCGCAGGGCGTCGCTGACCTCCTCGCGGGTCTCGCCCATGCCGAGGATGAGGTTGGACTTGGTGACCAGGCCGAAGTCGCGGGCGGCCGTGATGACCTTGAGCGAGCGGTCGTAGCGGAAGCCGGGGCGGATCCGCTTGAAGATCCGGGGCACGGTCTCGACGTTGTGCGCGAAGACCTCGGGGCGGGCCGAGAAGACCTCGGCGAGCTGCTCGGGGACCGCGTTGAAGTCGGGGGCGAGGAGCTCGACCTTGGTGCGGCCGGCCTCGCGCTCCGCCGTCTGCGCGTGGATCTGGCGGACCGTCTCCGCGTACAGCCAGGCGCCGCCGTCCTCCAGGTCGTCGCGGGCGACGCCGGTGATGGTCGCGTAGTTCAGGTCCATGGTGACCACGGACTCGCCGACGCGGCGCGGCTCGTCGCGGTCGAGTGCCTCGGGCTTGCCGGTGTCGATCTGGCAGAAGTCGCAGCGCCGGGTGCACTGGTCGCCGCCGATGAGGAAGGTCGCCTCGCGGTCCTCCCAGCACTCGTAGATGTTCGGGCAGCCGGCTTCCTGGCAGACCGTGTGCAGGCCCTCGCTCTTCACGAGGTTCTGCATCTTCGTGTACTCGGGGCCCATTTTCGCCCGGGTCTTGATCCACTCGGGCTTGCGCTCGATGGGGGTCTGGCTGTTGCGGACCTCCAGGCGCAGCATCTTGCGTCCGTCGGGTGAGACTGCGGACACGACCGGCTCCCTAGCGATTGATTCTTCGGCGACCTTCAGGGTACGCCCGTTGATTTGAATGCCCGGTGTGGGTGCTGGCCCCTGGGGGCTGCCGCCCCCAGACCCCCGCTTCGGCCTGAACGGCCTCGTCCTCAAACGCCGGACGGGCTGACGGTCACTGGTGTTTTCTCGATCACCCTCGGCTTGAGTTCCGCGTTCTCCAGGACGTCCTTCAAGTGCCGCTCCACCACCGGCAGCACCTCCTGGATCGTCACGTCCCGGCCGAGCTCGCCCGCGAGGGAGGCGACGCCGGCGTCCCGGATGCCGCACGGGATGATCTTGTCGAACCACTTGTTGTCCGGGTTCACGTTGAGCGCGAAACCGTGCATGGTCACGCCCTTGGCGACGCGGATGCCGATGGCGGCGATCTTGCGGTCCTCGCGGCGCTGGCCGGCGTTGGAGGGAGCGTACTCCGGGCCGTTGAGGCGGGGGTCGAACTCCTCGTCCGTCAGCCGCGGGTCGAAGTCCAGGGAGAGGCCGCCGAGGGCCTGCGGCCGCTGCTCGACCGGGTCGCCGAGCACCCACACGCCGCTGCGCCCCTCGACCCGGGTGGTCTCCAGGCCGAACTCGGCGCAGACGCGGATCAGCGCCTCCTCCAGACGCCGGACGTGGGCGACCACGTCCACCGGGCGCGGAAGCTTCTGGATCGGGTAGCCCACCAGCTGGCCCGGGCCGTGCCAGGTGATCTTGCCGCCGCGGTCCACGTCGATGACGGGGGTGCCGTCGAGCGGCCGCTCGTTGTCCGCGGTGCGGCGGCCCGCCGTGTAGACGGGTGGGTGTTCGAGCAGCAGGACCGTGTCGGGCGCCTCGTCGGCGAACCGCGCCGCGTGCACCCGGCGCTGCTCGTCCCACGCCTCCTGGTACTCGACGGCGTCCGCGCCGAACCCCATACGGACGAACCGCAACTCACTCACGGCAAGCGCCTCCCTCAGGCGATGGGTGTGTCAGGCACATAACGCGCCCAAGCCACTGTACGTCCGTCCGTTGCGCGTCAGCCCCGGGGCCAATCCTCACACGATCGGATGAATGAGCGTCGAGATGTGCGATCGACTGCTCACTCTCCGCTACATTCGCGCCGTCCAGGAGCACCAAAAGGGCTGCTCACCGGCAATCCGGGCACAAGCGACCGAGCTGAGCCAGAAGGCAGGAGACCGCACCCCAGATGACGGACCGACCCGCGCAGCGCACCCCCAACCGCCAGCTCGCCGCGCTCATCGCAGAAGCAGGGTTCTCCAACGCGGGTCTGGCCCGGCGCGTCGACCAACTCGGACTCGAACACGGGCTGGATCTCAGATACGACAAGACATCGGTCACCCGGTGGCTGCGCGGCCAGCAGCCCCGGGGGACCACCCCCGCCCTGATCGCCGAGGTCTTCACCCGGCGCCTCGGCCGCCGGCTCACCGCCCAGGACCTGGGCCTCGACGCCTGCGCCCCGGTCTACGCCGGGCTGGAGTTCGCGGCCACCCCCGAGGAGGCCGTCGACATCGTCAGCGGGCTGTGGCGCAAGGACTCCGGCAGCCACGCCGAGCTCCGCAAGATCGCCTTCACTCCGGCCGGGCTGGTCGTCCCCAGCCGGGACTGGCTGATCGGCCGCGCCGACGACAAGGTGGCCCGTGGCGAGCCGGCGGCACCGGCGGCCGCGGCGCGGGTGCCGGCCCAGACCCGGCCCGCCGCGCCCAAGCCGCTGCCGCTCGCACCGGTGCGGCCGCGCGGGCAGGCCGAGCGCGGGCCCGGCCAGAAGGTGACCGGCGGCGACATCGCGGCGCTCCGCTCGGTCGGCGAACTGTTCCGCTCCCTCGACGACCAGTACGGCGGCGGTCACGCCCGGCAGGCCCTCGTCCGGTACCTGGAGCACGAGTGCGAGCCGATGCTGCGTGGCACGTACGGCGAGCAGACCGGACGCAGGCTGTTCGGCGCGGCGGCCGACCTGACCCGGCTCGCGGGCTGGACGTCGTACGACATCGCCGCGCACGGCCTCGCCCAGCGCTACTTCGTCCAGTCGCTGCGGCTCGCCCAGGCGGCGGGGGACCGGTCCTACGGCTCCTACGTCCTCGTCACCATGAGCCGCCAGGCGGTCTACCTCGGCCACGGCCGGGAAGCGGTGCAGCTCGCGCGCGTCGCCCAGCAGGGCGTGGGCACGAGCGCCCCGCCGGTCGTCCAGGCCCTGCTGCACGCGGCCGAGGCGCGCGCCCACGGGGTCCTCGGCGAGGTGCGCGCCTGCACGGGCGCCCTCGTCCGTGCCGAGCGCGCCCTGGAGGCGGCCCGTCCCGGCGACGAAGTCCCTTACTGGGCGCGCTTCTTCGACGAGGCCCAGCTCGCCGACGAGTTCGGCCACTGCCACCGCGACCTCCAGCAGTTCCGCGCGTCCGCGCAGCACGCCGAGCGCTCCCTCCAACTCCGTGCGCCCTCCTACGCCCGCAGCCGCCTCTTCTGCCGGGTGGTCCTCGCCACGGCCCGCCTGGGCCTCGGTGAACTCGACCAGGCGTGCGCGCTGGGTGTGGAGGCGGCGGGTGCGGCGGCGGAGATGCGCTCGGTACGGGCGACCGAGTACGTACGGGACTTCGAACGCCGACTGGAGCCGTACAAGGACGCGGCGCCGGTGAAGGGGTACCGGGAGAAGGTCGCCGCCCTGACCTGACGGTCCGCTGCGGCTGCACCTTCCTTCCGCCGTAATGGCGATCAGCCACGACGGCGCCGTTCGGCGGTGCCGAGCCGGCCGTCGCCACGCGCCGTTGCCGGTTCCGGTCGGCGGCCGGGTGTCGCGCCGTCGTGGCTGCTCGCGCAGTTCCCCGCGCCCCCAACGGGGCGCTGTGCGGCGCCCCCTTCCTTCCGCCGTAATGGTGATCAGCCACGACGGCGCCGTTCGGCGGTGCCGAGCCGGCCGTCGCCACGCGCCGTTGCCGGTTCCGGTCGGCGGCCGGGTGTCGCGCTGTCGTGGCTGCTCGCGCAGTTCCCCGCGCCCCCAAGGGGGCGCTGTGCGGCGCCCCCTTCTTGCAGCCCCGGCGCTATGCGGCCCGGCGTTGCGCAGGCTCTGCTCGGGTCATGGAGCCTGCGGTGCCCAGGTCTGTGAGGATCGCTGCCGTTGCCCGGTGGGCTGAATGCAGGGCTCCCTGGACGGTGCTGGTGTCGCGGTGGTCGCCGCAGACGTAGAGGCCGGCCAGGAGGCGGACGGGGCGGCGGAGGTCGTGCGGGGGGCGCATGGCGGGGATGGCCTCGGGGGTGTGGTGGACGGCGAGGGTCTCCCAACGGCGGGTGGATGTGCCGTAGAGGCGGGCCAGGTGCATGCGGACCGCGGTGTCGATGTCCGCGGGGGGTGTGCCGAGGAGGGTGGAAGAGATCAGGGCGCGGCCCTGGGGGGCCCGGCTCGGGTCGATGTTGCTGACGACGGAGGTGTGGGAGACGGGGCCGCCCCGGTCGGCGTCCAGGAGGAGGGACGTTCCGGTCGTGAGCGCCGCCGCTTCGTCCGTGGTGTGGTGGACCACCGTCACCCGGTGGAAGTCCGGGACGCGCAGGCCCGGGAGCAGCTCGGCGGCGGCCCTCGCGTCCGTGGCGAGCAGCACCGCACGGCAGCGGATCTCGCCGTGGTCGGCCGTCGTCACCGACGTGGTGGAGACCGAGGTGACCCGTACGCCGGTGTGGACCGTGCCGGGCGGGAGGGCACGGGCCAGGAGGTCCGGGAGGACCTCGGCGCCGCCCTCCGGAACGCAGAGCCGTCCGCTCGCGAAGGAGCGCAGGGCGAGGTCCGCGCAGCGGCTGGACGTCGTCAGCTCGGGGTCGCAGAGGAGGGCCGCGAGCAGCGGGCGCAGGAAGCCGTCGATCGTGCGGGCGGGTACCCCGCGCTCCGCGAGGGCGTGGGCGGCGGGGAGCTCCGGGCGGGCGAGGATGCGTTCGACCGGGGTCGTGGCGATGCGGCCCAGCGCGGCGCCCAGGCGGGCCTGGTCGACCGCGCCGCCCATCGGCGCGGTCGACCGCGGCGGCGCCACCGGCGAGCCGCCCCTGGGGGCGCTTGCCAGGGCGCGCACGGCGTACAGTGCGCCCCTCGCGCTTCCGCCGCCCGCCGGAGCGCCGGCCCGATGCCTGCGCCCGTCCCGATGCAGCAGCACGCCGGGCGCGTACCGGCGCAGAACCAGGTCGTCCAGTCCCGGGGCGAGGCGTAGCTCCGGATAGGACGTGGACAGGAGCTGCCCGATCCGGTCGAGCCGGAAGCCGTCCACCTTCTCGGTCGACATGCGTCCGCCGACGTAAGGGGCGGCCTCCAGGACCGCGGTCGTCACTCCTGCGCTGTTCAGCCGATGAGCCGCGGAGAGTCCGGCGATACCGGCCCCCACGACGACGACGTCCGCCTGGTACGCGGGCTCATGCACGAGGCCCCTCCTCGATTGCGCGTCCGGTGGAGACGTGATGCCCCCAACAAGCTCCGGGGATACCCGAGTTCGGGTCGAGGTTAGGGCGGTGACCGGTCAAGGACAGTCGCGCATGAACAGGGCACGGTCGCACACCGGTCGCATACGGTCACACGGGCCGTCAGGCCGCCCGGATCGCGTCCTCGATGCCCGGGAACGCGAAGGTGAACCCCGACTCCAGCAGCCGCTTCGGCACCACCCGTTGGCTGCCGAGCACGTCCCCCGCCATCTCGCCGAGCGCCGCCCGCAGCACCGGGGAGGGCACCGGGAAGAGGGCCGGGCGGCGCAGCACCCGGGCCATCGCGACGGTGATCTCGGCGTTGGTCAGAGGATGTGGTGCGGTGAGGTTGAACGGGCCCGACAGACCCTCAGTCTCCATCAGGAACCGGATCGCTGCCACCTCGTCGTGCAGCGCGATGAACGACCAGTACTGCCGGCCGTCCCCCAGCCGGCCGCCGAGCCCGGCCCTGAAGAGCGGGAAGAGCCGGCCCCAGGCCCCGCCGCCACGGGCCACCACCAGTCCGGTGCGCGTGAACACCGTCCGTACGCCCGCCTCCTGCGCCGGGGCCGCCGCCTCCTCCCACTCCACGCACAGCGACGGCAGGAAGCCGTCCCCGGGCGGGGCGTCCTCGTCCACGGCCCGGTCGCCGGTGTCGCCGTAGATGCCCATCGCGCTGCCGCTCACGAACACCCGCGGCGGGTCCGGCATCGCCGCCACGGCCTCCGCGAGCGCCGCCGTGCCGAGTACCCGGCTGTCCCGGATCTCCTGCTTGTAGGCGGCCGTCCAGCGCCGGTCGCCGATCCCGGCCCCGGCGAGGTTCACCACCGCGTCGCAGCCGGCCAGGCCCGCGGTGTCCACGTACTGCCCTCCCGGGTCCCAGCAGACCTCCTCGGCGCCCCGGGCGGCGCGCCGCACCAGGCGCACCACCTCGTGCCCGTCCGCCCGGAGGGAGCGCACCAGGGCGCTGCCGATGAGGCCGGACGCGCCGGCCACCGCGATACGAGAGCGTTCCATGGGCACCAGCATGCCGGGAATCAGCGCGGAAAACCCGTGAGGGTCCGCTGTCGGCCGTCCTAGGGTGACCGCATGCCCGATCCGTACATACGCACCGCCCTGCCCGACGACGACGAGGAGCTCTCCGCCCTCGACCGCGCGACCTGGTCGTACCTGCACGCGGTCCTGCCGCCGCCGCAGCCGCCGTACGACCCCTTCTTCAGCGAGCGGCACGCCCCCGAGGACACCCTGGTCGCCGAGCTCGACCGGCGCATCGTCGGCTACGTCCGCCTCGGCCTCGCCTACAAGATCGCCTCCAACGCGCACGTCCGGCAGATCCAGGGCCTCGCGGTCGCCGAGGAGGCCCGCGGCCGGGGCGTGGCGCGGGCGCTGCTGCGGGCGGCGATGGAGGAGGCCCGCCGCCGCGGCGCCCGCCGGATCCGGCTCGGCGTCCTCGGGCACAACACCCCGGCGCGCCGGCTCTACGAGTCGGAGGGCTTCGCCGTCGAGGGCGTACTGCCCGGGGAGTTCTTCCTGGACGGCGAGTACGTCGACGACGTGGTCATGGGCCGGCCGCTGTGACGGCCGGGACGTGATCAGGGCGTGATCAGTTCGCCCGTGTCCACCGGCGAGGTGGCGTGCGCCGCGCGCGACGCGTCCGTGGCCACCTCGTCGGCGGTCAGCACGTACCCCGTCTCGTCGTCGGACGTGGAGCGGGCGAACACCACGCCGTACACCTTGCCGCCGGTGGTCAGCAGCGGACCGCCGGAGTTGCCGGGGCGGACCGTGGAGCGGATCGAGTAGATCTCCCGGGTCACCGTGGCGTCGCCGTAGATGTTCTGGCCGGTGGCCTGCACCTTGTTCGCCACGGTGGCCGCCTGCAGGTTCAGGTCGCCGTCCTGCGGATAGCCGGCCACCACCGCGGAGTTCCCGCGCGCCGCGCTCGTGTCGAACCTCAGCACCGGAGCCCGCAGCTGCGGCACGTACAGCACCGCCACGTCCCGGTCCGGGTCGAAGAGGACGACCTGCGCGTCGTAGGACGGACCGACCCCGCCGATCCGCACGCTCGGGTTGTCGATGCCGGCCACCACGTGCGCGTTGGTCATCACGTGCTCCGGCGCGAAAACGAACCCGCTGCCCTCGCGGCCCTGGGTGCCGGAGGAGCCCTCGATCTTGACCGTGGAGCGCTTGGCCGCGTTCGTGGCCGCCGCCGTGACGTTGTCCCCGGAGGGCTTGGCGACCCGGGCCGTCGACTCGTTCTCGAACGGGTTGAAGACCTGCGGGAAACCCGCCTCGGTCAGCGCCGAGGTGGCCCGCGAGAACCAGGCGGGCGTGGTGTCCGGCATGGTGTCCTGCACGGCGCCGAGCAGCTTCGAGTCCCGTATCGCCGTCGTCACCGCGGGCGACGAGGACGCGCCGAGGACGCTCGCCGCCACCCAGGACACGATCAGCACCGCCACCGAGTTGGCGACCGCCCCGCCTATCCCGTCGGCCACCCTGAGCGGCCCCTCGTCCAGCTCGCGGCGCAGCCGCAGCGCCAGCCGCCCCGCCAGCTCGTGCCCCACCACCGCCGGCACCAGCACCGTCAGCACCGCGGCCACCGTCGCCGTCGCCGTCCCGCGCGTGACCAGCTCCATCACCCACGGCAGCACCCACACGCCGATCACCGCGCCGCCCACGAACCCGGCCAGCGACACGCAGCCGGCCACCAGCCCGCGACGGTAACCTGACGCCGCGTAGACGAGGACCACCAGTACGAGCACCAGGTCGAGCAGGTCCACGGAGCCGCCTTTCTCTCGGTGCCCTTAATACGGTCGGGACAGGTCCGGTGATCAGTTCACGGGCGCGAGGCCCCCGGGAACCGGCCACGCGGGCGTGTACCCCCTGAAACGCCCCGGACCGGGACGATGGTTCCACCAGGTGGCACAGCACACATCGCGGGCGCAGTCGATCACTCCGAGAGTGATTGCCATGCGTGTCTTCCCAAGAGCGGGGCGGCGCACCCGGATCACCGCCCTGACGCTGCTCGGCTGCCTGCCCGGCGTCGTCGCCGTCCTCGCCCTGGTGCTGTCCGCCCGGGGCGCCGACCGGTCCGTCGCGATCCACCTGGCCGCGCCCGAGCCCGCCGGCCCCGCCGCCCGCCACCGGGCACCGCGGCCGTACATCGTGCCGCGCTCGGCCTGGCTGGACGGCTCCGTCCGCCGCACCCAGCCGCCGCCGCGCTACGACGACCAGGTCGTCGCCGTCTTCGTGCACCACACCGACTCGCCCAACGGCTACTCCTGCGCGCAGAGCCCCGAGATCATCCGCCGCCTGTACACCGGCCAGACCGGCGACCGTGCCTGGGACGACATCGGCTACAACTTCCTCGTCGACCGGTGCGGCACCATCTACGAGGGCCGCGCGGGCGGCGCGGACCGGGCCGTCACCGGCGCGCACACCCAGGGCTTCAACCACCGCACCGCCGGCATCGCCGCTCTCGGCACCTTCACCGCCGGGGTACCCGTGCCGCGCGCCATGACCGACGCGATCGCCGCCGTCGCCGCCTGGAAACTCGGGCTCGCCGACGTCGACCCGCGCGGCAGCGCCCGGCTGGTCTCCAGCAACGGCCTCAGCCGCTACCGGGAGGGCACCACCGTCGCCCTGCCCGCCGTGGCCGGCCACCAGGACGGCTACCGGACCAACTGCCCCGGAGCCGCCCTCGCGGCCCGCCTCCCGGAGATCAGGGAGACGGCGGCCCGGCTGCAGGGCAGGGGGACCCGGGCGGGGACTCCCCTGCGGACACTCATGGAAACGGCCCCGGCAACCTTCCTCGGACCACCCGCGAAGACGTCCACAGGAACGCCATAGGCCGCACGCAGGCCGTTCAGATCCCCGCGTCCTACCGTCAGGGACATCAGAAGCCGACTGGAGGCGGGGATCATGAACAGCAGTCGTACCGAAGCCCGTGCCGAAACCCGTACGCAGGCCACGGAGAAGGCCGGTTGGGTCAGGTCGTCCAGGGGCCCCTGGGCCGTGGTCTGCGCGGTCGCGACGGTCGTCCTCGGCCCCGCCGCGGTCACCGCGTCCGCCCTCGACCAGGCCAACGCGGCGCCGATGCACCACGCGGTCAAGGCCGAGCAGACCCAGGCGTACATCCCGTCGGACGTGACTCGCCGCCGTACCGCGGCCTGAGCCGCACCCGCCCGGCCCCTACCCCTTGAAGCGGTCCCACAGCCTGGGGAACCGCTCGGCGAGCAGCCGGCCGTTCTCGAAGTCGACCGGGGTGCCCTCGGGTTCGGAGGGCGCGGGGGCGATGCCCAGGTCCGGCGCCACCGTCCCGGTGAGCTGTTCGTACGCCTCGTCCGCCGCGTACCCCAGCTCCTCGCCGTCGCCGTCGATCTCCTCGTCGAAGTCGGACAGCAGCTCCGCCAGCGCGTCCGGGTCGTGCAGCGCGCCCTCGAAGACCTCCCGGCCCTGGCCGATGAGCCAGCACCGGAAGAAGTCGAACGCGTCGTCGCTGGCCCCGTCGAGCAGCACCCAGGCGGCGCCCCACAGGTCCCAGCGGTAGGCGCGGTTGTAGCGGGCCTCGAAGTGCCGGGCGAAGTCCAGGACCACGTCGGGCTCCAGCTGGAGCAGCCGCTCCACGAGCAGGTCGGCCTGCTCCTCGGGGTCGCCCTCGGCGGACTCGCGGGTGGTGTCGACCAGCTCCCAGAACTCCGTCTCGTCCATCACGGGTCCAGCATCGTGCCTGGGCGGCGGGGGCGCACGCGGAGTGGTGCGGATTGTTATCCACCGTCACTCCGGCGTGCGCCGCCCCGTCAACCGCTCAGAGCGCGTAACGCTCCCGTGCTTCCTTCACCGCGGTCGCCTTGACCTCGCCGCGCCTGGCCAGCTGGGCCAGGGCCGCCACGACGACCGACTCGGCGTCGACGCCGAAGTGGCGGCGGGCCGCGTCGCGGGTGTCGGAGAGACCGAAGCCGTCGGCGCCGAGGGAGGCCCAGTCCTGCTCGACCCACTGCGCGATCTGGTCCGGGACCTGGCGCATGTAGTCGGACACGGCCAGCACCGGGCCCTCCGCGCCGTGCAGCGCCTGGCGCACGTACTGCACCCGCTCCTCGCCGCGCAGCAGGGCCGCGTCCGCCTCCATGGCGTCACGGCGCAGCTCCGTCCAGGAGGTCGCGGACCAGACGTCGGCGGCCACGCCCCACTCCTCGGCGAGCAGCCGCTGCGCCTTGAGCGCCCAGTGGATCGCCGTACCGGAGCCGAGCAGCTGGATGCGCGGGGCGTTCGCCGGCACCGACAGCCCGGCGGACTCCGCCGTGTTGAAGCGGTACAGGCCCTTGACGATGCCCTCGTCGATGCCGAGCCCGGCCGGCTTGGCGGGCTGCGGGAGCGGCTCGTTGTAGACGGTCAGGTAGTAGAAGACGTTCGGGTCCTCGCCCGGCGCCGACTCGCCGTACATACGGCGCAGACCGTCCTTGACGATCGTCGCGATCTCGTAGGCGAAGGCCGGGTCGTACGACAGCGCGGCCGGGTTGGTCGCGGCGATCACCGGGGAGTGGCCGTCGGCGTGCTGGAGGCCCTCGCCGGTCAGGGTGGTACGGCCGGCGGTCGCGCCGACGAGGAAGCCGCGGCCGAGCTGGTCGCCGAGCTGCCACATCTGGTCGGCGGTGCGCTGCCAGCCGAACATCGAGTAGAAGATGTAGAACGGGATCATCGCCTCGCCGTGCGTCGCGTACGCGGTGGACGCGGCGATGAAGTCGGCCATCGAACCGGCCTCGGTGATCCCCTCGTTGAGGATCTGGCCGTTCTTGGCCTCCTTGTAGTACATCAGCTGGTCGCGGTCGACCGGCTCGTACGTCTGGCCCTTGGGGGAGTAGATGCCCAGGGAGGGGAACAGGCTCTCCATGCCGAAGGTGCGCGCCTCGTCCGGGACGATCGGCACCCAGCGCTTCCCGGTCTCCTTGTCGCGGACCAGGTCCTTGACGAGACGGACGAAGGCCATCGTCGTCGCCACGTTCTGCGAGCCGGAGCCCTTGTCGAAGGAGGCGAAGGCCTTGTCGGCGGGGGCGGGCAGCGGGGCCAGGGCGTGCGTACGGCGGGCGGGGGCCGGACCGCCGAGGGCCGCGCGGCGCTCCTGGAGGTAGCGGACCTCGGGGGAGTCGGCGCCGGGGTGGCCGTAGGGCACCACGCCGTCGGCGAAGGCGCTGTCCGGGATCGGCAGCTCCAGCAGCTCCCGCATCGTCTTGAACTCGTCCACCGTCAGCTTCTTCATCTGGTGGTTGGCGTTCTTCGACGCGAAGCCCTCGCCGAGGGTGTGGCCCTTGACCGTCTGGGCCAGGATCACGGTCGGCGCGCCCTTGAACTCGACGGCGGCCTTGTACGCGGCGTACACCTTGCGTGCCTCGTGGCCACCGCGGGAGAGGTGGAAGCACTCCAGGATCTTGTCGTCGCTCAGCAGCTTCGCCATCTCGGCGAGCGCGGGGTCCTTGCCGAAGAAGTCGGCGCGGATGTAGGCGGCGTCGCGGGTCTGGTACGTCTGCACCTGCGCGTCCGGTACCTCGCGCAGGCGTCGTACCAGCGCGCCGGTGGTGTCGAGCGCGAACAGCTCGTCCCAGGCGGTGCCCCAGAGCGTCTTGACGACGTTCCAGCCGGCGCCGCGGAACTGGGCCTCCAGCTCCTGCACGATCTTGAAGTTGGCGCGGACCGGGCCGTCGAGGCGCTGCAGGTTGCAGTTGATGACGAAGGTGAGGTTGTCGAGACCCTCACGGGAGGCGAGTGCGAGGGCGGCCGTGGACTCTGGCTCGTCCATCTCGCCGTCGCCGAGGAACGCCCAGACGTGCGAGGCGGTGAGGTCCTTGATGCCGCGCGCGGTCAGGTACCGGTTGAAGCGGGCCTGGTAGATGGCCGAGAGCGGGCCGAGGCCCATGCTCACCGTCGGGAACTCCCACAGCCAGGGCAGGCGGCGGGGGTGCGGGTACGACGGGAGGCCGTTGCCGCCGGCCTCCTGGCGGAAGTTGTCGAGGTGCGCCTCGGTCAGGCGGCCGTCGAGGAAGGCGCGGGCGTAGATGCCGGGGGAGGCGTGGCCCTGGATGTAGAGCTGGTCACCGGAGCCGTCCCCCTCCTTCCCCTTGAAGAAGTGGTTGAAGCCGGTCTCGTACAGCCAGGCGGCCGAGGCGAAGGTGGCGATGTGACCGCCGACGCCGTGCTTGCTGCCCCGGGTGACCATCGCGGCCGCGTTCCAGCGGTTCCACGCGGTGATCTTCCGCTCCATCTCCTCGTCGCCGGGGACGGCCGTCTCGGCGGCGGTGGGGATGGTGTTGAGGTAGTCGGTCTCCAGCAGCTTCGGCAGCGCGACGCCGTCCGCCTCGGCGCGCTCCAGCGTGCGGCGCATCAGGTATGCGGCGCGGTGCGGCCCGGCCTCCCTGGCCACGGCGTCCAGGGAGGCCTGCCATTCGGCGGTCTCCTCCGGGTCCCGGTCGGGGAGCTGGTCGAGCGCGCTCGGCTGGATGGCCTGGGGGTCGGTCATGTCGCCGCCTTCCTCAGTCGAAGGGGGTTCCCTCATCGGTAAGGGGTTCTTCGGGGGTGCCCTTGGTCTTTGGCAGGACAGGGCTGAGGGCCCGGGTGCGAGCCCGTCGGTGACTCTAACTCCCTGATCGATGATCGATCAAAGGGTTCAAGGGCAAAACCTCTCGATTCCGAGAAAGTCGGCACGGCGTGCCTTCGGCAATGGCACCGGGTGACGTGATCCAGCCGACGTTTACGCAGGTGGGACGGTGTTTGAGCGGGGGTGTGCTCTTGTGTGGGAGGGGGGCGACCATCTCTTTTCCGCCGCGACGGCGATCAGCCGGGACGGCGCTCTTCGGCGGTGCCGAAGTGGGCGTTGCCACTCGCGCGGGTGGTGGTTGCCGGTCTGGTGCCGCGTCGTCGTGGCTGGTCGCGCAGTTCCCCGCGGCCCTGAGGGGCGCTGTTCGGCGCGCCCTTTTTTCCGCCGCGGCGGTGCTCAGCCGGGACGGTGCTCTTCGGCTGCCGAGGTGGGCGTTGCCGCTCGCGCGGGTGGTGGTTGCCGGTCTGGTGCCGCGTCGTCGTGGCTGGTCGCGCAGTTCCCCGCGCCCCTGACGACGGCGATCAGCCGGGACGGCGGTTTTCGGCGGTGCCGAGCTTGCCGCGGTCCCGGTGGCTCATGGTCTCGGGGCGCAGCCCAGGACGTGGGACTTCACGATGTCTGCGATGCGGGGGTCGCGGCGCTGGAAGGCGGCCACGAGTTCCTCGTGTTCCTCGGCGTACGACTGCTGGACCGTGCCCAGCCAGCGGATCGACAGGGCCGTGAAGACCTCGATGCCCAGGCCCTCCCAGGTGTGCAGGAGGACCGAGTTGCCGGCCGCCCGGACCAGCTCGCGGTGGAAACCGACCGTGTGCCGGACCTGGGCCGTGCCGTCGGCGTTCCGGTCGGCGTCGTAGAGGGCCGCCACGTGGGGTTCGAGGGCCGAGCAGTCCTCGGCCAGCCGCTCCGCCGCCAGCTCCGCCGCGATCGCCTCCAGGCCGGCCCGCACCGGGTAGCTCTCCTCCAGGTCGGCCGCCGTCAGGTTCCGCACCCGCACGCCCTTGTTCGGCGCCGACTCGATGAGACGGAGCGACTCCAGCTCGCGCAGCGCCTCCCGCACCGGCGTCTGGCTGACCTCCAGCTCCGTCGCGATCCGTCGCTCCACGATCCGCTCGCCCGGCTTCCAGCGCCCGCTGACGATCCCCTCCACGATGTGCTCGCGGATCTGTTCGCGCAGCGAGTGGACGACGGGCGCGGTCATGGGAGCTCCTTAAGGGCGTTTGACGTTTAGACAATAAGGCCGGACCGCCTTTCGGGAGAGGCGCACGGGGGCGCTTTCACGCAGGTGAGACGAGACTTACACGCTGCCCGGTGAGACGACGGTGCCCCGCCCGGAAGAACTCCGGACGGGGCACCGCGGAAACCGCTGGGGATCAGAGACCGAGCTCGACCTCGAACTCGCCCGCCTCCAGGATCGCCTTGACGGCCGTCAGGTAGCGGGCCGCGTCGGCGCCGTCCACCAGGCGGTGGTCGTAGGACAGCGTCAGGTACGTCATGTCGCGGACGCCGATGACCGTGCCCTCCTCCGTCTCGATGACGGCCGGACGCTTGACCGTGGCACCGATGCCGAGGATCGCGACCTGGTTCGGCGGCACGATGATCGTGTCGAACAGCGCGCCGCGCGAGCCGGTGTTGGAGATGGTGAAGGTCGCGCCGGACAGCTCGTCCGGGGTGATCTTGTTGGCGCGGACCTTGCCGGCCAGGTCCGCCGTGGCCTTGGCGATACCGGCGATGTTGAGGTCGCCGGCGCCCTTGATGACCGGGGTCATCAGGCCCTTCTCGGAGTCCACCGCGATACCGATGTTCTCGGTGTCGAAGTAGGTGATGGTGCCGTCGGCCTCGTTGATCCGGGAGTTGATGACCGGGTGGGCCTTCAGCGCCTGGGCGGCGGCCTTGACGAAGAACGGCATCGGGGAGAGCTTGACGCCCTCGCGGGCCGCGAACGAGTCCTTGGCCTGGGTGCGCAGGCGCATCAGGCGGGTCACGTCGACCTCGACGACCGAGGAGAGCTGGGCCTGCTCGTGCAGCGCCTTGACCATGTTGTCGCCGATGACCTTGCGGATGCGGGTCATCTTGACGGTCTGGCCGCGGAGCGGGGAGACCTCCAGCGCCGGGGCCTTCTTGGCAGCGGCGGCGGCCGGAGCGGCAGCGGCGGGAGCCGGAGCAGCGGCGGCGGCCTTCGCGGCCTCGGCGGCGGCGAGCACGTCCTGCTTGCGGATCCGGCCACCGACGCCGGTGCCCTTGACGGCGCCCAGGTCGACACCGTTCTCGGCGGCGAGCTTACGGACCAGCGGGGTGACGTAGGCACCCTCGTCGACCGGAGCGGCCGGGGCCGGAGCCGGGGTGACGGGGGCGGCCACCGGCGCGGGGGCCGGAGCCGGGGCGGCCGGCGCCGGAGCGGCGGCGACCGGAGCCGGAGCCGGAGCGGCCGGGGCGGGCGCGGGGGCCGGCGCGGCCGGGGCCGGGGCCGGGGCCGGGGCCGCGGGGGCCGGGGCAGCGGCGGCGGGCGCCGGAGCCGGGGCGGTCGGGGCGGGGGCGGCCGCCGGAGCGGCACCCGGGGCGCCGATGACGGCGAGCTTCGCGCCGACCTCGGCGGTCTCGTCCTCGCCGACCGTGATCTCCAGCAGCACACCGGAGGTGGGCGCCGGGATCTCGGTGTCGACCTTGTCGGTCGAGACCTCGAGCAGCGGCTCGTCGGCCTCGACGGAGTCGCCGACCGACTTCAGCCAGCGGGTGACGGTGCCCTCGGTGACGGACTCACCGAGCGCGGGCAGGACCACGTCCGTGCCGGACGCGCCACCGGCCGGAGCGGCGGGGGCGGCGGCAGCGGGGGCCGGGGCGGGGGCGGCGGGGGCTTCGGCGACCGGCGCGGGGGCCGGCGCGGCCGGAGCCGGGGCAGCGGCGGGCTCGGCGGCCGGGGCCGGGGCGGCAGCGGGAGCGCCCGTGCCGTCGTCGATGATCGCCAGCTCGGCGCCCACCTCGACCGTCTCGTCCTCGGCGACCTTGATCGAGGCCAGCACACCGGAGGCAGGGGCCGGGATCTCGGTGTCGACCTTGTCGGTCGAGACTTCGAGCAGTGGCTCGTCGGCCTCGACACGCTCGCCCTCGGCCTTCAGCCAGCGGGTGACAGTGCCCTCGGTGACGCTCTCGCCGAGCGCCGGAAGGGTTACGGAAACCGCCATGGTTTCGGTTGCTCCTTACGAATTGCGGAAGTCTGAGTCGTCGCTTGTGTCGACCGAGGGTCAGTCGTGCGAGTGCAGGGGCTTGCCGGCCAGGGCCAGGTGGGCCTCGCCCATCGCCTCGTTCTGCGTCGGGTGGGCGTGGATGAGCTGGGCGACCTCGGCGGGCAGCGCCTCCCAGTTGTAGATCAGCTGGGCCTCGCCGACCTGCTCGCCCATGCGGTCGCCGACCATGTGGACGCCGACCACGGCACCGTCCTTCACCTGGACGAGCTTGATCTCGCCCGCGGTGTTGAGGATCTTGCTCTTGCCGTTGCCCGCCAGGTTGTACTTCAGAGCGACGACCTTGTCCGCACCGTAGATCTCCTTGGCCTTGGCCTCGGTGATACCGACGGAGGCGACCTCCGGGTGGCAGTAGGTCACCCGCGGGACACCGTCGTAGTCGATCGGGACGGTCTTCAGACCGGCCAGCCGCTCCGCCACCAGGATGCCCTCGGCGAAGCCGACGTGCGCGAGCTGGAGCGTCGGGACCAGGTCACCGACGGCCGAGATGGTCGGGACGTTCGTCCGCATGTACTCGTCGACCAGGACGTAGCCGCGGTCCATCGCGACGCCCTGCTCCTCGTAGCCGAGACCGGCGGAGACGGGCCCGCGGCCCACCGCGACGAGCAGCACCTCGGCCTCGAACTCCTTGCCGTCGGCGAGGGTGACCTTGACGCCGTCGGCGGTGTACTCGGCCTTCGAGAAGAAGGTGCCCAGGTTGAACTTGATGCCGCGCTTGCGGAAGACGCGCTCAAGAAGCTTGGAGGAGTTCTCGTCCTCGACCGGGACGAGGTGCTTGAGGCCCTCGATGACGGTGACGTCGGCCCCGAAGGACTTCCAGGCGGAGGCGAACTCGACGCCGATGACACCGCCGCCCAGGATGATCGCGGACTTCGGCACGCGGTCCAGGACGAGGGCGTGGTCGGAGGAGATGATGCGGTTGCCGTCGATCTCCAGGCCCGGCAGCGACTTCGGCACGGAGCCGGTCGCGAGGAGCACGTGGCGGCCCTGGATGCGCTGGCCGTTCACGTCCACGGAGGTGGGGGAGGACAGCCGCCCCGTGCCCTCGATGTACGTCACCTTGCGCGAGGCGATCAGACCCTGCAGGCCCTTGTACAGACCGGCGATGACGCCGTCCTTGTACTTGTGCACGGCCGGGACGTCGATGCCCTCGAAGGTGGCCTTGACGCCGAACTGCTCGCTCTCGCGGGCCTGGTCGGCGATCTCGCCCGCGTGCAGCAGGGCCTTGGTGGGGATGCAACCCCGGTGCAGGCAGGTACCGCCGACCTTGTCCTTCTCGATCAGGGCGACGTCCAGGCCCAGCTGCGCCCCGCGCAGGGCCGCGGCGTAACCGCCACTACCACCGCCGAGGATCACTAGGTCGAAAACGGTGCTGGCGTCGTTCGCCACGTCACGTCCTCCATGCATGTGCGCCGTGCGCCGGTCAACAGCGACCGGTCGGCGGCTGGTGTCCGGCCGCTCTTCTTCGGCCCTGTGGGTGGGGCCCTGTCCTGCCGAGCCCCATCTTCGCACTTGTCGGAGGTGAACGAGACGCGGGGCTGGAGTGTGAGACACCACACGCTCACTTGATAACGCCGCGAGGGTCAGCGCCCCCGAAGGGGCGCGGGGAACTGCGCGATCAACCACGAACCACCCGCAGCCGCCGGACAGCAGCACCGCCCGAGCTCATGGGCGACGGGACCCCGCCCTACCCGCATGCGAGGTCCCGTCCGAGAAAACCGACGTCAGCCCAGGTCGCCCTCGGCCGTCAGCTCCGCCAGCCGCACCAGCGTCCGCACCGCGGACCCCGTGCCCCCCTTGGGCGTGTAGCCGAAGGCGCCCCCCTCGTTGAAGGCCGGTCCCGCGATGTCCAGGTGCGCCCAGGTGATCCCGTCACCCACGAACTCGCGCAGGAAGAGCCCCGCGACCAGCCCGCCGCCCATCCGCTCGCCCATGTTCGCGATGTCCGCGGTCGAGGAGTCCATCCCCTTGCGCAGGTGCTCCGGCAGCGGCATCGGCCACGCCGGCTCGCCCACCTCTTCCGCGGCCTCGTGCACCGCGGAGCGGAACGCGTCGTCGTTGGACATGATCCCGAACGTCCGGCTGCCCAGCGCCAGCATCATCGCGCCGGTCAGCGTCGCCACGTCCACGATCGCGTCCGGTTGCTCCGCGGACGCCGCCCACAGCGCGTCGGCGAGCACCAGCCGGCCCTCCGCGTCCGTGTTGAGCACCTCGACGGTCTTGCCGCTGTACATGCGCAGCACGTCACCCGGGCGCACGGCGGAGCCGGACGGCATGTTCTCGGCCAGCGCCAGCCACCCGGTCACGTTGACCGGCAGGCCGAGCCGCGCCGCCACCACGACCGACGCGAACACCGCGGCCGCGCCGCTCATGTCGCACTTCATCGTCTCGTTGTGGCCGGCCGGCTTGAGCGAGATGCCGCCCGAGTCGTAGGTGATGCCCTTGCCGACGAACGCGAGGTGCTTGTCCGCGTCGGCGTGCGTGTACGACAGCTTCACCAGCCGCGGGGTCGCGGCCGAGCCGCCGCCGACGCCGAGGATGCCGCCGTACCCGTCCTTGGCGAGCGCCTTGTCGTCCAGCACCTGGATCTTGAGGCCGTGCTCCTTGGCCGCGCCCTGCGCGATCGCGGCGAACGCGGCCGGCGTCAGGTCGTTCGGCGGGGTGTTGACCAGGTCACGGGCCCGGTTCAGTTCCTCGGAGACGGCCGTGGCGCGGGCCAGGGCCGCCTTGTGGACGGCGTCCCGGGGCTTGCCGCCGAGCAGCACGCCCTCGGCGAGCGGCGTCCGGCCGTTCTTCGCCTTCAGGCTCTTGCCGGTGCCGGCACCGTTGTCCTTGTACGTGTCGAAGGAGTAGGCGCCGAGCAGCACGCCCTCGCCGATCGCGCCCACGGCGGCCGCGTCCTCGACGGGCAGCGCGAAGGCCGCCTTCTTGGCCCCGGCCAGCGCGCGGGCGGCGACACCGGCCGCCCGGCGCAGCGCCTCGGCTTCGTAGTCCGCGTCCGGGCCGGGCTCGGTGCCCAGGCCCACCGCGATGACCAGCGGGGCCTTGAAGCCTGCCGGGGAGGGCAGCTTCGTCAGTTCGCCCTCGGCACCCGAGGCACCGAGGGTCTCCAGGACCGCGGCCAGCTTGCCGTCGTAGGCCGTGTCCACGGCTTCGGCGCCCGGGGCGACGACGGGGCCCTTGGCGCCCTTGGCGACACCGATCACGATCGCGTCGGCCCGGAGGCCGGGCGCCGCTGAGGTGCTGAGAGTGAGAGCAGTCACGGTGGTGAAATCTCGCTTCCGATGTTGAGTTGCAGTGGCCGAGCGGGTGGGTCGACCGGGCCCGGGAATCGACCCTGAGGACTGCCCTCGGGTCGGGTTGCGACCGGGGCCTTCACCCCGTCGGCGAACACCCGGGACGAGCCTACGCGTGTGTATGCGTTCGCTCATTCCTGCGGGCGTTCACCTGGGGGTGGCGGCGTAGCCACTTTCCATCACACCGGGAGGCGGAGCGCACCTCGGGGGCCGTATCGATGCGCGGCTTCGGCGCGTGGGCGCGGCCGGCCCCCACCGACCCGCAGGTGCCACCCGACCCGTCAACCCCCGAACGAGAACACGACGAGCGCCGCAGTCGCCGCCGTCTCCGCGAGCGCCCCGAACACGTCCCCGGTCACCCCGCCGAACCGCCGTCGGCAGTGCCGCAGCAGCCCGTCCGTCGCGGCCTCGGCCACCACCACCGCGAGCAGCGCCCGCAGGCTGTCGCCCGCCCCCACCAACGCCCCGGCACCGGCCGCCAGCAGCATCACCGCGAACGTGACCACGGTCGCCGCCACCTTGGGCACCACCCCGGCCACCGCCGCCCCCAGCCCCTCGGCACGGGCGGCAGGCACCCCCTCCACCGCGGCCAGCGTCAGCGCCAGCCGGGCCACCGTCGCCGCGACGACCGCCGCCAGGGCACCCCGCTGCCACCCGCCGCCGTACGCCTGGGCCAGCGCGGCCACCTGCCCGAGCAGGACGAAGACGAGGGTGACGACCCCGAACGGCCCGATGTCCGACTGCTTCATGATCCGCAGGGCGTCCTCGGCGGGCTTGCCGCTGCCCAGGCCGTCGGCGGTGTCGGCGAGGCCGTCCAGGTGCAGGCCCCGGGTGAGCACGGCCGGTACGGCGACCGCGGCGACCGCGGCCACCAGCGCGCTCGCCCCGGCCGCCAGCAGCAGCGCGCCGACCGCCCCCGCGCAGGCGCCGACCGCGAGGCCGGCCAGCGGAGCGGACAGCATGCCGCCGCGGGCCGCCTCGCGGTCCCAGCGGGTGACCTTCACGGGGAACACGGTGAGCGTGCCGAAGGCGAAGCGGACGCCGTCGAGCCAGGGAGTCGCAGGGGTCACAGCCACCGGCGCAGGTTACCTGGTGGTCAGGAGGCCGCGGCCCGGCCGGACTTCGGGTGAGATGCGTCGCCGGGGATAAAGTGCGCACATGGGACATTGGCTGCAGCGGAACATCATCGAGCCGGGCAAACTCCCGCTGCTGCTCGCCCTGACCGCCTTCGTCCTGACCTTCGTGATCACACGGGTCGTCACCCGGCTGATCCGCGCCGGAAAGGGCCCGTTCGGCAACGTGAAGGCGGGCGGGCTGCACATCCACCACGTGGTCCCCGGCGTCGTCCTCGCCGTCGTCGGCGGCTTCGGCGCGGTCGCCAGTTCGCGCAACGGCCTCGGCGCGGCACTCGCCGCGATCGTCTTCGGGATCGGCGCGGGGCTCGTCCTCGACGAGTTCGCGCTGATCCTGCACCTCGGCGACGTCTACTGGACCGAGGAGGGCCGCAAGAGCGTCGAGGTCGTCGTCATCACGGCCGCGCTGGTGGGGCTGCTGCTCGCCGGTTTCTCGCCGTTCGGCGTCAACGACCTCTCGCCGGACGAACTCCAGGACCGGGGGACCGTCATCGCGAATGTCGTGGCCAACTTCGTCTTCTCCCTCGTCGCCCTGAGCAAGGGCAAGGCGCGGACCGCGATCTTCGGGGTGATCGTGCCGCTGGTCGCGATCGTCGGCGCGGTCCGCCTCGCCCGCCCCGGCTCGGCCTGGGCCCGCCGCTTCTACGGCAACCGGCCGCGCGCCCGGGCCAGGGCCCGGCTGCGCACCTACCACCACGACCGCCGCTGGTCCCGGCTCACCCTGACCCTTCAGGACTGGATCGGCGGCAGGCCCGACCGCCCCGAACCGCTGCGGCTGCCCGGCCACGGCCCCGGCCCCGGCCCCGGACCCGACCCCGGCCACCGGTGACGCCACCGGCGCCACAGCCGCCGCCCCGCCGGCACGGCCGCGCACAGCACCGCCACGCCCGCGATGGCCGCCAGGTGCTCCTTTCCGGCCAGGTTGTCCTTCAGCGCCACCTCGACCGCTATCGCGGCCGCCACCGCGCAGGTGGTGACGTAGGCGCCGTACCGCCAGCCCAGGTAGACCGCGAGCCCGACGACGGCGGCCGAGGGCCCGGTGTCCACCACCCGGGCGTCCGAGGCCGGCAGCCCCGGCGGGCCGTGCGGCCCCAGTGCGATGCCCATCCGCGCGTACAGCGTGCCGGCGAGGGTCGCCACGTACGCGATGACCAACGTCCGCGACCAGCCCAGGCACACCTCGGCGATGCCGAAGACCACCAGGATCTGGAGCAGCGCGCCCCACACCGGCAGGTCCAGCGCCGGCACGAACAGCGACAGGGGAGTGCGCAGCAGGGCCGCCCGGAGCGGGTCCGCGGCACGCACCGCCCCGACGTCCTGCACGAGGCGGTAGCCCCACGGCTGGTTCTGCGTGAACTGCAGCATCGCGGTCAGGCTCACCGCCCCGACCGTCATCGGCACCGCCCGCAGCCGGCGCTTCGCCAGCGGGCCGCGCGCGGTGGCATACAACAGCCCCCACTCGGCGCGGGCCCAGCGGGCGAGCGGCGTCATGCGGTGGTCCTCATCCCTGCACTTCTCTCTGCGCGTCCAGGTGCCGCCGGTGCAGCCACTTCGGCAGCCCCGGCGCCTCCAGAAACCCCTCCGCGCGCGCCGACGCCAGGCCGATGCGCGGAAGGTCCGCGCTCTTCTCGAAGAGCAGGAACCGGGGTTCCCAGATGGGCCGGTACTTGGCGTTGGCCCGGTACAGGGACTCGATCTGCCACCACCGGGAGAAGAAGCTCAGCAAGGACCTCCACAGCCGCAGCACCGGCCCGGCGCCGAGCCGCGCACCACGTTCGAAGACAGAGCGGAACATCGCGAAGTTGAGCGAGACCTGCGTGATCCCGATCTCCCCGGCACGCCGGAGCAGTTCGATGACCATGAACTCCATCAGCCCGTTGTCGGAGTCCCGGTCCCGCCGCATGAGATCGAGGGACAGCCCGCCCGGCCCCCACGGCACGAAGGAGAGCAGGGCCCGCAGCTCCCCCTCCCCGTCCGTGCACTCCAGCATCACGCACCGCCCGTCACGGCCGTCCCCGAGCCGCCCCAGCGCCATGCTGAAGCCGCGCTCGGTGGCCCCGTCCCGCCAGTCGTCCGCGCGCCGGATCAGGTACGACATCTCGTCCGCCGGGATGTCCTCATGGCGGCGGATCCGCACCTTGTACCCCGCCCGCCCGACCCGGTTGTACGCCTGCCGGACGGTCCGCATCGCCCGCCCCTCCAGCGTGAACTCGGCGACCTCGACGACCGCCTCGTCGCCGAGCTCCAGCGCGTCGAGACCGTGCCGCGCGTACACGGTCCCGGCCTCTTCGCCCGCCCCCATCACCGCCGGGATCCACCCGTGCGCCCGCGCCTCGCCGAGCCACGGCACGATGGCCCCCGGCCATGCCTCCGGATCCCCGATCGGATCCCCGGAGGCGAGCGACACCCCGCCCACCACCCGGTACGCGACCGCCGCCTTCCCGGTGGGCGACCACACGACACTCTTCTCCCGCCGCAACGCGAAGTACCCGAGCGAGTCCCGCTCGCCGTGCCGCTCCAGCAGGGCCCGCAGCTGTTTCTCGTCGTCCTCGGTGATCGGGTCGACCGCGCGGCGGGAGCGGAAGGCGGCGTAGAAGACGGCGAGCACGAGGAGCGTGCTGAGCACGTTGATGACGACGTTCACCCAGTTGGGCGGCGCGATGTACGGGAACCGGGAGGGGTCGGCGGCGACCGACACCAGGCGCAGGGTGCCGTAGTGCCAGCGCTCCGCAAACGTCGAACGCGTGGCGTGCGGCGCCTGGTCGGTGACGGTCACGAGGAGGGCGGCGAGCAGGGAGGCGACGAGACCGCCGCCGACGGCGACGGTGGCGGCGAGGCGCGGGTTCGACCGGTCGCCCTTCGCGTAGAACTCCCGCCGCCCGACGAGCAGGGCCACGACGAAGGCGGCGGTCAGCACGATCGAGATCCAGTTCTGCGCGTACCGCCTGATCTCCGGGAACGCCATGGCGAACGCGAACAGCGCGAGGAAGAGCCCGCTCAGCACCAGGTTGAGGATCCACGCGGCCCGCTTGCGGCGCCGCATCGTGATCGCGAGGAACGCGGTGAACACACCGGAGGCGAAGCCGGCCGTCAGCAGGTACGGCGTGAAGAAGTTCTCCTGGTTGTGCCGCCGCACGTCCTGCCCCAGCGAAACCCACACCGCGCTGAGGAAATTGACGAAGGCGACGGCCCGCAAATACCACACGGCAAAGGCGGCGGCCCGCTGGGAAACCCCGGCACCCCGCCGCCCCGGCCCACGTCCATCACACCGCTCGACGGCAATTCGGACATCTCCCATGGAGAGCGATCATATGGGCGTCCTCGCGCCAAACCCCGCCGCACGCACCCTTTTCCGTCGGACGCGCGCGTGCGCCGCGGGTCCCGGCGCCCCTCAAGGGGCGCTGCCGTCCCGGCCGTAACCCGTCGGCCCGCTACTCCTCCGGCTTCTCCTCGGCTTCGGGCTTCTCCGGCAGCTCCGCCGCCAGGGCCGCCGCGGCCTGGACCAGCGGCAGGGCCAGCAGGGCGCCCGCGCCCTCGCCGACCCGCACGCCCTGTTCCAGC
The DNA here is from genome assembly GCF_042899865.1 of Streptomyces sp. NPDC013157. Taxonomy (NCBI): domain Bacteria; kingdom Bacillati; phylum Actinomycetota; class Actinomycetes; order Kitasatosporales; family Streptomycetaceae; genus Streptomyces; species Streptomyces sp. NPDC013157. The sequence continues at coordinate 201,873 of NZ_JBIBAK010000004.1, forward strand.
AGCGGCTCCAGGGCCATCCGGTCCAGCGCCTTCGCCTGCCCCGGCTCCCCGCTGTCGTGACCGGCCAGCCACCAGTCCGGCGCCCGGAACGCGATCCGCTGCGCGACCAGCGCACACGCGGCCACCACCACCCCGTCCAGCACCACCGGCAGCTTCCGCACCGCCGACTGCAGCAGGAACCCGGTCATCGCCGCGAGGTCGGCCCCGCCGACCGTCGCGAGCAACTGCAACTGGTCCCCGAGCACCGGCCGCGCCCGCCGCAGCGCGTCCCGGATCGCCGCGCACTTCCGCATCCACGCGAGGTCGTCGATGGGGAGCCCGCCGCGCCCGGTCACCACGGACGCGTCCGTCCCGCACAGCGCCGCCACCAGGACGGAGGCCGCCGTGGTGCCGCCGACGCTGACGTCGCCGAGGACCACCAGATCGGTCCCCGAGTCCGCCTCCGCGTCGGCCAGCGCGACGCCCGCCCGGAAGGCCTCCTCGGCCTCCTCCAGGGTCAGCGCGTCCTCGATGTCGATACGGCCGCTGCCGCGCCGCACCCGGTGCCGCACGACCGCCTCGGGCAGCGCCTCCGGGTCGCAGTCCAGCGCCATGTCCACGATCCGCACCGGCACCCCGAGCTGCCGGGCCAGGACCGCCACCGGACTGGCCCCTTCCAGGACCGCCCGCACCAGCAGCTCCGCGCTGCCCGCGGGCCGGGCGGAGACGCCGAGTTCGGCGACGCCGTGGTCACCGGCGAAGAGCAGGACCCGAGGCCGTTCCACCGGCCGTACCGGTACCGAACCCTGCGCGGCGGCCAGCCACTCGCCCAGGTCGTCGAGGCGGCCCAGCGACCCGGGCGGCACGGTCAGCCGCTCCCGGCGCGCCTCGGCGTCACGGCGCACACCGCCGTCGGGGCGCTCGATCAGATCGGTGAAGTCGTCGAGATAAAGCGAGCTCATTCGCCGAACAGTACCGGCACCGAACCAACGGTTGGATGCCAGATCGCCGGCACACCCGCACGGCGCCTTGGCAGGCAAGATCCGTATCCCATACGTTCCGGTTTGCAGTGGATTGCGTTCAGGGAGTACTGGGAGCACAGGGAGCCGCCCATGCCGCCGCGCACGCCCGAACTCGCCCCGGGCCCCGACCGGTTCCACGAGCCGCGCCGCGAGGACTGCCCCTGGTGCGGCTCCAGGCGCCTGCGCACCCGCCTGCGCACGCCCGACCTCCTCCACCACCGGCCCGGCACGTTCACCGTCGACCAGTGCCGGGACTGCGCCCACGCCTTCCAGAACCCCCGGCTGTCCCCGGCGGGCCTCGCCCTCTACCACCGGGACTTCTACGACGGCCGCCTGGAGGACTACACCGACCGCCTCCACACCACCCGCGCCGGCCGCCGCCGGCACCGCGCCGCCGCCCGCGTGATGCTGGCGCTGGCGGAGCCGGAGAGCTGGCTGGACGTCGGCACGGGCCACGCCCACTTCCCGCGCGCGGCGAAGGAACTCTTCGCCTACACCTCGTTCGACGGCCTCGACCCGACCCTCCGCGTGGGGCGCGCCCAGACCGAGGGGCACATCGAGGAGGCCCACTGCGGCTACCTGGCCACGCCGGAGGTGCTGGCCCGCCTGCGCGCCCGCTACGACGTCGTCAGCATGTTCCACCACCTGCAGCACACCCCCGACCCGCGCGCCGAACTCCGCGCCGCCCTCACCGCGCTGCGACCCGGCGGGCACGTCCTCATCGACGTCCCGAACCCGCGCAGCGCGTTCGCCAGGCTCCTCGGCAAGTGGTGGATCCCCTACGGCCAGCCCCGGCACCTGCACCTGATGCCGCTGGACAACCTCCGGGCGGAGCTGGAGTCCCAGGGCTGCGAGATCCTCGGAACCGACCGGAAGTCGCCCCACATGCCGTACGACATCTCGGCGGCGCTCGGCCTGGTCCTGGGACGGCTCCTGCCGAAGCGGTGGCTGCGGGTGGCCGCGCCGCTGGTCGCCGTGGTGGCCGCGCTGGACCACGCCCTGGCCCCCCTGCTGCGCCGGACGCCGTTCTCGAACGCGTACCGGATCGTCGCGAGAAAGGGGCGCTGACGGCCGGTCGCGCAACTGCGGGCCGGTGGGGGCTGCTCGCGCAGTGCCTCCCCCAGCCTTCGGCTGGGGGAGGCACCCTGCCAGCGCCGGTGAGCGTCCTCACCCACCGGCCCCTGCCCCCCACTACCTCAGCACCACCACCTGCCCCGCCACCACCAGCACCACCTGCTCGCACTCGCTCGCGAACGCCGCGTTCAGCCGCCCCAGTTCATCCCGGTACCGCCGCCCCGACGCCGTGGCGGGCACGATGCCCGACCCCACCTCGTTGGAGACGGCGACCACCGTGCGCCGACTCGCCCGCACCGCCTCCGTCAGCTCCCGCACCCGCTCCCGCAGGGCCTTCTCCCCGCCCGACGCCCACTCCGTGTCGTCCCACGCCTCGACGGAGTCCATCGCGTCCGTCAGCCACAGCGACAGACAGTCGATCAGCAACGCCGGTCCGTCCTGTGCCAGCAACGGCACGAGGTCGCACGTCTCCGTCGTACGCCAGGAGCCCGGCCGCCGCTCCCGATGCGCGGCCACCCGGGCCGCCCACTCGGTGTCCCCGCCCCGGGTACCGCCCGTGGCGACGTACAGCACGTCGGGGAAGGACTCCAGCCGCCGTTCGGCCTCCACGGACTTCCCCGACCGGGCCCCGCCCAGCACCAGCGTCCGGCGCGGTACGTCCGGCACGTCCTCGTACACCCCCACCGTCAACGTCGTCCCGTCCGGCACCGCCCGCGCCCCGGCCGCGGCCAGCCGCCGGCGCAACTCCGGGCCGGGCGGCACGTCGTGGCCGAGATGGACGGCGACGACATCCGTGGTCGGCCCGACCGAGCCGACCGCCCGCAGCCGCGCCAGCGCGTCCGGCCGGCCGACGACGTCGAGGAGCACCAGGTGGTACGAGTCCGCGCTCCCGTTCTCCAGCCCGGCCTGGGACCCGCCCGGCGGCAGGTACAGCAGCCGCTGCCCGTCGGGGCCGGTCACCGCGTACCCGGTGCCGCCCGCGTCCATCGCCACCGCCCGCACCCGATGCCCCGTCAGCAGGGCCAGTTCCCGCCCGTCCGGCACCCGGCCCGGCTGCGGCAGCCCGGCCGGCACCTCGACGGCGGGCCCGTCGTGCGGATGCGACAGCAGCACCTGCCGTACCCCGCCGAGGGACAGCCCGGCCCGGGCCGCCGCGAACGCCGCCCCCGGCGTCAGATCGAGCAGCAGCGTCCCGTCGACGAGCACCGCGGTGGCGGCCCGCGCATCCTCCCCGACGGCACACGCACAAGCCGCACAGGGACAGCCTGGCCGAGGCAGCCCCGCGGGAGCACCGGTACCGAGCAAAGTCACTTCCACGCCCTGATTTTCACCCGTCCCAACGGTTCTCGCTTCAGCGGCGTCCAGTAGGGCGCGCCCCCAAGGGGGTGCGCGGCTGTATTCGACGTGCGGCTGCCGCCGCGTGGGCGCGACCAGCCCCCACCGGCCCCGCACATGCCCCACAACCAGCGGAGTTTTCGGCGGCGCCCTTATACGATGCACCGGTTGGATCAAAGGAGGCCTACATGGCGGCATGGACATGGCGGTTCGAGAAGGCCGACGGGACGGAGGTCCAGCCCGCGGTGGAGCCCGAGGAGTTCACCACGCAGGGCGACGCCGAGTCGTGGATCGGCGAGCAGTGGAAGGCACTGCTGGCCGGCGGCGCCGACCAGGTGCGGCTCTTCGAGGACGCCACCGAGATCTACGGCCCGATGAGTCTGCACGCGGACGAGTCCTGAGACGTACCGGTCCGGGGCGGCCCTCGCCGGCCGCCCCGCCGGTCACCGGGTCACTGCTCGCCCAGCGTCACGTCCACCGTCCTGCTGACGCCGTCCCGGCTGTAGGTCACCGTCGTCTTCTCCCCCGGCCGTTCTGAGGCGAGCGACTCGGCCAGTGAGGTGATGGTGGTGATGTCGTCGGAACCCACCTTGGTGACGATGTCCCCGGGCCGGATGCCCGCCCTGTCGGCCGCGTCGCCGTGCTTCACGGTCACCACGGCCACCCCGGCCGGCTGGTAGTTCACGTCGACGACCGTGCGCCCGGCGATGCCCAGCGCGGCCCGCCCCGAGTCGGTGACCTTCCCCTGCTTGATGATCTGGTCGGCGACCGTCGTCACCATCGACCCCGGGATGGCGAACCCGATCCCGGGCGCCGCGCTGCCGCCGAGGTCGGGGTCGCTCGCGGCGAGCGTGGGGATGCCGATGACCTGGCCGTCCAGGTTGACCAGGGCGCCGCCGCTGTTGCCGGGGTTGATGGCCGCCGAGGTCTGCACCATGTTGGGGATGGTGGCGCCCGTACCGCCGCCCGCGGGGTTCTCGCTGACGGTCCGTCCGGTCGCCGACACGATGCCCTCGGTCACGCTGGACGACAGCCCGAGCGGCGATCCCATGGCCAGCGTGATCTGCCCGACCTGTACCTTCTCGGTGTCCCCGAAGGTGGCCGCCTTCAGCCCTTCCGGGATCTTGTCGAGCCTGATCACCGCCAGGTCCTGCTGGGGGTAGGAGTACACCAGCGTCGCGGTCAGCGGTTCCTCGGTGCTGGCGGTCGTCACCTTGAACCTCTTCTCGTTCCCCACGACGTGCGCGTTGGTGACGATGTGCCCGTCGCCGTCGTAGACCACGCCCGAGCCCAGGTCGTTGCTGGCCTGGATCTGCACGACCGAGGGCAGGACCTCCCTGATCACCTTCTGGTACTGGTTCTGCAGGTCCCTCGCCGCCAGCGGGACGGCCGCCGCCTGCGCGGCCCGGGCGGCCGAGGCGTCCACGGCCGCGTCGTCGTCGAAAGGGGAGCATCCGGAGACGAGGGCGAGGCAGCAGGAACCGAGCACGGCGGCCGTACGCAGGGTCCGGCGGGCGGGGGAAGCGTCCATGCCCCGAGTCTCGCCGCGGCGGTGACGCTCCGGCTCGCGCTGCTGGCCCGAACGAGCGGCACCGGGTGAGGGGCGGTCAGCCGCGGACCCCGCACAGGTGCAGCAGCGCCGCGACCGACCGGTACGGATCCGTCCGCCCGGCCCGCTCCTCCACCGCGAGCAGCGTCTCCAGGTCGGCCGGCGCATCGGCGTCGTCCGCGGCGGTGTCCGTGAACACCCGCACGCCGTACCAGCACTGCAACGGCGCGCCGATGCCGGCGAGGGCGCCGGTGAGGGCGCTCAGCCGGTCGGCCCGGACGTCCAGGCCGAGGCGATTGCGGTAGGAGACGGTGTCGAAGGACTCCAGGGCACCCGCCCAGTCACCGCTCAGCCCCGGCCGCATGGCCAGCGCGTCGGCGTTGCGCACCAGCAGCGACAGCAGCCCGCCCGGGGCCAGCATCCGGGCCAGCCCGGCGAGCAGCGCGTCCGGCTCCGCGACGTACATCAGTACCCCGTGGCAGAGCACCACGTCGAAGCTGCCCGGCAGGAAGTGGACGCCGGTGTCCCGCCCTTCCCCCTGGACGATCCGCACCCGCTCGCGGATGCCCTCCGGCTCGGCGGCCAGCGCCGCCCGCGCGGCCGCGACCATCGTCGGCTCCCGCTCCACACCGGTCACCTGGTGCCCGGCCCGGGCCAGCCGCAGCGCCTGCGTGCCCTGGCCCATCCCCACGTCGAGCACCCGCAGCCGCTGCCCGACCGGGAACCGCCCGGCTATCTGCTCGTCGAGCTGACGGGCCACCAGCTGCTGCCGTACGACATCACGCAGCCCGCCCAGCTTGTTCAGCCAGGCTGCTGCCGCACCCCCGGAGAAAGGCTCCGCGCTCAGGGCCGCTCTCCGCGCTTGACCTGCGGCTTGGGCAGCCGGAGCCGGCGCATCTGCAGGGAGCGCATCAGGGCGTACGCGACGGCGCCCTTCTTGTTCTGGTCGGGGAAGCGCTCGGCGAGGCGCCCCCGCAGCCGCAGCCCGCTGATCACCGCGTCGAGCACGATCAGCACGATCACGACCAGCCACAGCAGCAGCGCGATGTTCTTGATCGCCGTGTTGTTGACCACGCTCATGACCAGGATGACCACGGCCAGCGGCAGGAAGAACTCCGCCACGTTGAAACGCGAGTCGACCCAGTCACGGGCGAACCTGCGGACCGGGCCCTTGTCACGGGCCGGCAGGTACCGCTCGTCGCCGGTGGCCAGCGCCTGGCGCTGCCGCTCCATGGCGGCGCGCCGGTCGTCGCGCTGACGCTTGGCGGCGTCCTTGCGCGTCGTCGGCGTGTTGGCCACGCTGCGCCGCTGGGTCTGGGCCTCACTGCGCTTGGGCGTGGGCCTGCCCTTGGGGGCCTGCGGGTCACGGGTCTGCTTGGAGTCGGTCACGACCGCCTTGTCGGCGGGGGCCTTCTCATCCTTGGCACGGCTACGGAACACAAAACCCAAGGGTACGGGGTCACGGGGTGTGGGCCCTAGTCCGGCGGGGAACGATCCCGCAACGCCAGTCGTCTCCATGGGGGGACAGAGGGGACGTTGCAGGCGCTTCGCTCAGGGGGACCCTCTCCTACCTGTGCCGGAGCGGAGCTGTCGGTAGTCGTCCTTGGGGATGAGCGCATCGGTCCCCGAACAGTGCGGTAATGGAGGCAGGGCCCGTACTGTGGGTTCTGTCGCAGGATCTGTGAGCTGGAGTCCGTCAGAAGGGGGCGCGCGAAGCCCATGAGCGGTGTCATGAAGCGTATGGGGATGATCTTCCGCGCGAAGGCGAACAAGGCCCTGGACAGGGCCGAGGACCCGCGCGAGACCCTCGACTACTCGTACCAGAAGCAGCTCGAACTGCTGCAGAAGGTCCGCCGCGGCGTCGCCGACGTGGCGACCAGCCGCAAGCGGCTCGAGCTCCAGCTGAACCAGCTCCAGCAGCAGTCCACCAAGCTGGAGGACCAGGGCCGCAAGGCGCTCGCGCTCGGCCGCGAGGACCTCGCCCGCGAGGCGCTCTCCCGCCGCGCTGCCCTCCAGCAGCAGGTCACCGACCTGGAGACGCAGCACGCCACCCTCCAGGGCGAGGAGGAGAAGCTCACCCTCGCGGCCCAGCGCCTCCAGGCCAAGGTGGACGCCTTCCGCACCAAGAAGGAGACCATCAAGGCCACCTACACCGCCGCCCAGGCCCAGACCCGCATCGGTGAGGCCTTCACCGGCATCTCCGAGGAGATGGGCGACGTCGGCCTCGCCATCCAGCGCGCCGAGGACAAGACGCAGCAGCTGCAGGCCCGCGCCGGCGCCATCGACGAGCTCCTCGCCTCCGGCGCCCTGGACGACCCGACCGGCACGGCCAAGGACGACATCGCCGCCGAGCTGGACCGCCTCTCCGGTGGTACGGATGTGGAGCTGGAGCTGCAGCGCATGAAGGCCGAGCTCGCCGGAGGATCGCCCCAGCAGGCGATCGAGGGCGGCACCGGCCAGGGCCGGCAGTCGCAGCAGCCGCAGGACACCCCGCGCTTCGACAAGCAGTAGCCGACGCCTGGAGGGCGACATGGCCGACATGGTCGTGAGGATCATGGGGGAGGGCCAGGTGAGGCTGGCCGACAGCCACCTCACCGAACTGAACAAGCTGGACGACGAGCTCCTCGCGGAGACCGAGTCCGGCGACGAGGCAGCCTTCCGCCGCACCCTGACCGCCCTCCTGGACAAGGTCCGGGAACTGGGCACTCCGCTCCCGGACGACGCCCTGGAACCCTCGGACCTGATCCTCCCGTCCCCGGACGCGACCCTGGAGGGGGTCAGGGCACTGCTGCGGGACGACGGTCTGATTCCGGGCTGACGGTGGGGAAACAGTTCGACCGGCGCGTGAGGACGAAGGCCGGTGAACACCCCTTCCAGCCCGTCCGGCGTTTGAGGACGAGGCCGTTCAGGCCGAAGCGGGGGTCCGGGGGCGGCAGCCCCCGGGGAGGGTGCCGCAGCGGGCCGAACCGACAGTTCCGGCCCGCACGAACCAGCCGTACTGTTCACAAGGTGAGCACCTTCGAAAGAGCCCGCTGCAGAGCCGGCGCCCACCCACTCGCCGTGGACGCGGTCATCGCCGCGGGCGCCCTCGTCTGCATGGTCGTCAGCTCTTTCGCGGTGCCGCACAGCGCGCACGGCGTCGCCTGGGGCATCCGCACCCCGGATCCCCTCAGCCTGCTGCTGATGACGCTCGCCGCCGCGGCCCTGGTCTTCCGCCGGTACGCCCCGAAGACGGTCCTGGCCGTCACCGGCGCCGCCTCCGTCGTGGAGTGCGTCACCGGCGACCCCCGCGCCCCCGTCGCGATGGCGGCCGTGGTCGCCCTGTTCACCGTCGCCGCCACCACCGACCGCCGCACCACCCTGCGGGCCGGCCTGCTCACCATGACCGTGCTGACCACCGCCGCGATGGTCGCGGGCCCCCTGCCGTGGTACGCCCAGGAGAACCTCGCGATCTTCGCCTGGACCGGTATCGGCGCCACCGCCGGGGACGCCGTCCGCAGCCGGCGCGCGGTCGTCCAGGCCATCCGCGAGCGTGCCGAACGCGCCGAGCGGACCCGTGAGGAGGAGGCCCGCCGCCGGGTCGCCGAGGAGCGGCTGCGCATCGCCCGTGACCTGCACGACGTCGTCGCCCACCACATCGCCCTGGTCAACGTGCAGGCGGGAGTCGCCGCGCACGTCATGGACAAGCGGCCCGACCAGGCCAAGGAAGCGCTCGGCCACGTCCGCGAGGCCAGCCGCTCCGCGCTGAACGAACTGCGCGCCACCGTCGGCCTGCTCCGCCAGTCCGGCGACCCCGAGGCGCCCACCGAACCCGCCCCCGGCCTGCACGTCCTCGACGAGCTCGCCGACACCTTCCGCAACGCCGGCCTCCAGGTCGAGGTCGCCCGCGCCGACCAGGGCACCACCCTGCCGGCCGCCGTCGACCTGGCCGCCTACCGGATCATCCAGGAGGCCCTGACCAACGTGCAGAAGCACGCCGGACCCGACGCCAAGGCCGAGGTCAGCGTCGTACGGGTCGGACCGCACATCGAGGTCACCGTCCTCGACAACGGCTCCGGCGAGGACACCGCCCCAGAGGAGGGCGGCGGCCACGGCCTGCTCGGCATGCGGGAGCGCGTCACCGCCCTGCGCGGCACCCTCACCACCGGCCCCCGCTACGGCGGCGGTTTCCGCGTCCATGCGATCCTGCCGGTCACGACCGACACCGACGACCGTACGAGCGACCGTACAAACGGCCGTACCAGGAACCGTACGGCCGCCCTGGGGGATTCCGTATGACGATCCGTGTCCTGCTCGCCGACGACCAGGCACTGCTGCGCAGCGCGTTCCGGGTGCTCGTCGACTCCGAGTCCGACATGGAGGTGGTCGGCGAGGCCTCCGACGGCGCCGAGGCGGTGGCACTGACCCGGGAGCGGGCGGCCGACGTCGTCCTGATGGACATCCGGATGCCCGGCACGGACGGACTGGCCGCCACCCGGCTGATCAGCGCCGATCCCTCCCTCGCGCACGTCCGCGTCGTGATCCTCACGACCTTCGAGGTGGACGACTACGTGGTCCAGGCGCTGCGCGCGGGCGCGTCCGGCTTTCTCGGCAAGGGCAGCGAACCCGAGGAACTCCTCAGCGCCATCCGCGTCGCCGCCGGCGGCGACGCGCTGCTCTCCCCGACGGCGACCAAGGGGCTGATCGCCCGCTTCCTCGCCCAGGGCGACCTCGGCGACGACGGTCGCGACCCGGCCCGCAGCGAGCGCCTCGACGCGCTCACCTCACGCGAGCGCGAGGTCCTGGTCCAGGTCGCCGGCGGGCACTCCAACGACGAGATCGCCGAACGCCTCGAGGTCAGCCCGCTGACCGTGAAGACGCACGTCAACCGGGCCATGGCCAAGCTGGGCGCGCGGGACCGGGCCCAGCTCGTGGTGATCGCGTACGAGTCGGGGCTGGTCCGCCCGAGGATGGACTGATCTCCACCCGGGCGTACTGCGGGCGGAGTAGGAGCCGGATAAGGGAACGGCACCCAGGGCCTACGTGAGCAGGGTCTTCGATGGGTGAGGGTGGTGCGGTGGGCACTCACAGGTGCCCCGTCCGCTTCTCACAGCAGCTCACTGCAGCTCACCGAAAAGAGACCCTGACCCATGTCCTGGCTGTCCAGATTCAGCCTCGCGCAGCGGGCCCTGATAGGCCTCATCTCCCTGATCGCGCTCGTCTTCGGGGCGATCGCCATCCCCCAGATCAAGCAGCAGCTGCTGCCGACCATCTCCCTGCCCATGGTGTCGGTCATCGCCCCGTACCAGGGAGCGGCGCCCGACGTCGTCGAGAAGCAGGTCGTCGAGCCGATCGAGAACAACCTCGAAGGCGTCGACGGAGTCACCGGCGTCACCTCCACCGCGAGCGAGGGCAACGCCGTGATCATGGCGTCCTTCGACTACGGCAACGACACCAAGCAGCTGGTGGCCGACGTCCAGCTGGCCGTCAACCGCGCCCAGCTCCCGGACGACGTCGACCCGCAGGTCATCTCCGGCTCCACGGACGACATGCCGACCGTGGTGCTCGCCGTCAGCTCCGGCAAGGACCAGCAGGCCCTCGCCGACCAGCTCGACAAGACGGTCGTGCCGGACCTGAAGAACATCGACGGCGTCGGCCGCGTCCAGGTCACCGGCGTCCGGGACCTCCAGGTCGACGTCACCCCCGACGACGCGGAGCTGGCGAAGGCGGGTCTCACCTCCGCCGCCCTCGCCCAGTCGCTCCAGGCGGCAGGCGCGACCGTCCCGGCGGGCTCCTTCGACGAGGACGGCGCCAACCGCACCGTCCAGGTCGGCGGCGGTCTCACCTCGCTGCAGCAGATCAGGGACCTGATGGTCACCGGGCAGGGCGTGAAGAAGCCCGTGCGCCTCGGCGACATGGCCACGGTGAAGGAGCAGGAGGCCCCGGCCGACTCCATCACCCGCACCGACGGCCGTCCCAGCCTCGCCGTCAACGTCACCATGGACCACGACGGCAGCGCGGTCTCCATCTCGAACGCGGTCAAGGACAAGCTGCCGAAGCTGCGTCAGGACCTCGGCTCCGGCGCCACCCTCACCGTCGTCAGCGACCAGGGCCCGGCGGTCTCCAAGTCCATCAAGGGCCTGACCACCGAGGGCGCCCTCGGTCTGCTCTTCGCGGTCCTGGTCATCCTGGTCTTCCTGGCCTCGGTCCGCTCGACCCTGGTGACGGCCGTGTCCATCCCGCTGTCGGTGGTTCTCACGCTGATCGTGCTGTGGACCCGCGGCCTCTCCCTCAACATGCTCACCCTCGGCGCGCTCACCATCGCCATCGGCCGGGTCGTCGACGACTCGATCGTGGTCCTGGAGAACATCAAGCGCCACCTCGGCTACGGCGAGGAGCGCAGGTCCGCCATCCTCGGCGCGGTCCGCGAGGTGGCCGGCGCGGTCACCTCCTCCACCCTCACCACGGTCGCCGTCTTCCTGCCGATCGGCCTGGTCGGCGGCATGGTGGGCCAGCTGTTCGGCCCCTTCAGCCTCACGGTCACCGCGGCCCTGCTGGCGTCCCTCCTGGTCTCCCTGACGGTCGTGCCCGTCCTGTCCTACTGGTTCCTGCGCGCCCCGAAGAGCACCCCCGAGGACGCCGAGGAGGCCCGCCGCAAGGCCGAGGAGAAGGAGGCGGACAGCCGCCTCCAGCGCCTCTACGTCCCCGTCCTGCGCTTCGCGACCCGGCGCCGTCTCACCAGCGTGCTGATCGCGATCGTGGTCCTGGTCGTCACGTTCGGCATGTCCGGGCTGCTGAAGACCAACTTCTTCGACCAGGGCGACCAGGAGGTCCTCACCGTCAAGCAGGAGCTGAAGCCCGGCACCAGCCTGGCCGCGACCGACGCCCAGGCGAGGAAGGTCGAGAAGCTGCTCGGCTCCATCGACGGCGTCAAGGACTACCAGGTCACGGTCGGCTCGTCCGGCTTCATGGCGGCCTTCGGCGGCGGCACCGACACCAACCAGGCGTCGTACTCGGTGATGCTGGACGACGCGAAGTCGTACGACCGGGTGCAGAGCGCCATCGAGGACGGCCTGCACAAGCTGTCCGGCATCGGCACCACGACGGTGTCGGCCGGTGACGGCTTCGGCAGCCAGGACCTGAGCGTCGTCGTGAAGGCGGCCGACGGTGACGTGCTGCGCAAGGCCTCCGAGCAGGTCCGGTCCGCGGTCGCGGGGCTGGACGACGTCACCGACGTCACCAGCGACCTGGCGCAGAGCGTGCCGCGCATCTCCGTGAAGGCCAACTCCAGGGCCGCGGCCGCCGGGTTCGACGACCAGACGCTGGGCGCCGCCGTCACCCAGGCGGTGAAGGGCACCACGGCCGCGAAGGCGACCCTCGACGACACCGAGCGGGACGTCGTCGTCAAGTCCGCCAAGCCCGCCGAGACCCTCGCCCAGTTGCGGGCGCTCAAGCTGGGCCCGGTGAAGCTCGGCGACATCGCCACCGTGAAGCTGGTGGACGCCCCGGTGTCGATGACCCGGATCGACGGCCAGCGCGCCGCGACCATCAGCGCGAAGCCCACCGGCGACAACACCGGCGCGGTCAGCACCCAACTCCAGTCCAAGATCAAGGCGTTGAAGCTCCCGGCGGGCGCGACGGCCTCGATCGGCGGGGTCACCTCGGACCAGGACAGCGCGTTCAAGAACCTGGGCCTGGCGATGCTCGCGGCGATCGCGATCGTCTTCATGCTGCTGGTCGCGACCTTCCGGTCCCTGGTCCAGCCGCTCATCCTGCTGGTCTCCATCCCGTTCGCGGCGACCGGCGCGCTCGGCCTGCTGGTCGTCACCGGCACCCCGATGGGCGTCCCCGCGATGATCGGCATGCTGATGCTGATCGGCATCGTGGTGACCAACGCGATCGTGCTGATCGACCTCGTCAACCAGTACCGCGGGCAGGGATACGGCGTCGTCGAGGCCGTGATCGAGGGCGGCCGGCACCGGCTGCGCCCGATCCTCATGACGGCCCTGGCGACGATCTTCGCCCTCCTCCCGATGGCGCTGGGCGTCACCGGCGAGGGCGGCTTCATCGCCCAGCCGCTGGCGGTGGTCGTGATCGGCGGTCTGATCACCTCCACCCTGCTCACGCTGCTGCTCGTGCCGACGCTGTACGCGATGGTCGAACTCCGCAAGGAGCGCCGGGCCGGGAAGCGGGCCGCGAAGAAGGGCCTGCCGCCCGCGGATTCCACCCCGGCGACCGAGGAACCGGAGCCCGCGGCCGTGTGACGGCCCCGGCCGCCGGTTCCCGACCCACCCCCGGGAACCGGCGGCCGACCCTGGACGCCCGGCCACCGGCCCCGGGCCTCGGCCGCCAACCCGGCCACCGATCGTCCGCCACCGGCGTTCCGTATGCTGGCGCCGCGAACTGCCGGTCGTGGAAGGGGAATCGACGTATGCCGCTGCACAAGGACGATCCACGGTCCCTGGGCGGCTACAAGCTGGTCGACCGGCTGGGGGCCGGCGGCATGGGCATCGTCTACCGGGGCCGGTCGCGTTCCGGGCGCGAGGTCGCGGTCAAGGTGGTACACGCCCAGTACGCCGAGGACCCCGTCTTCCGCGCCCGGTTCCGGCAGGAGATCGAGGCCGCCCGCCGGGTCAGCGGTGCCTTCACCGCCCCCGTCCTGGACGCCGATCCGGACGCCCGGGCACCCTGGATGGCCACCCAGTACGTACCCGGCCAGTCCCTCGCCGCCCGCATCCGCGCCCATGGCGCCCTCCGTGTCGCCGAGTTGCGCCCGCTGGCCCTCGGCCTGGTGGAGGCGCTGCGGGACATCCACCGGGCCGGGATGGTGCACCGCGACCTGAAGCCGGCCAATGTCCTGATGGCCGACGACGGCCCGCGCGTCATCGACTTCGGCATCTCCCGCGCGGCCGAGAACCACAACACCCTCACCGAGACCGGGCAGATGGTCGGCACCCCGCCGTTCATGTCCCCGGAGCAGTTCACCGACGCGCGTACGGTCGGTCCCGCCTCCGACGTCTTCTCGCTCGGCGCGCTGCTGGTCTACTGCGTCACCGGACGCGGCCCCTTCGACGCCGACAGTCCCTACCTGACCGGCTACCGGGTGGTCCACAACGAACCCGTGCTGGACGGCGTCACCGGCCCGCTGCGCGCGGTCCTGGAGCGCTGCCTGGCCAAGGACCCCGCTGACCGGCCCGAACTCGACGACCTCTCCCGGGAGTTCGCGGCGGCCCTGCCGGAGCCGGACCCCGGCGAACCGGAGACGATGACCCTGCGGCTGCCGTGGGCCCGGCCCCTCGACGCCGGAGCCGTGCCGGCCGACGCGACGCCCGGTCCGGGGGCCGACCTCGACCGCACGACCGGCACCGGATCCGGCCGCCGCCGGATCCGGAGCCGCCGTACCCTCTGGGCGGCGGTCGGCACGGTGGGCGCGCTGACCCTGGGGCTGCTGTGGTACATCCGGTTCGGACCGGGTTTCGCGGACGACCCCCGGACGGCGAACTCCTCCGCGGCCTCCCGCTGGGCCGCGGTCCCCACCGGCTGGCAGCCCTGGCAGACGACGGTGTACAAGCCGGCGGACCGGGGCGAGGCCAAGGCGCTCGGCACGCCGGCGGAAGGCCAGTCGGACTGCCTGGGCCAGGGCGACGGCGTCTACTGCGGAGGCCACGGCGTCCTGCCGGTCCGGCTGGACGGCCGGACCGGCAGGACCCTCTGGCGTGCCGCGCTCGCGGCGCCGGGCGACGATCCCAGCCGGTACGACTCCTGGGTCCTCGGGGTGTACGACGGCACGGTCCTCGTCCGGGAGACCCTCACCGAGGACGGTGCCGAGACCAACCCGACCTTCATCGTCGCCCTCGACGCGACGAGCGGCTCGCAACTGTGGATCCGCAAGGTCAACGACGAGAACGTCGACCTGATCATGGCCGGTGACGTGGTGCTCACCGCAGAGAGCGACGGGCGGACGGTGACGGCCCGTTCCCCGCGCACGGGCAGGGCCCGCTGGGCCATGACACTTCCGGCCCGCACCTACTGCACGTTCCTGCCGGCCGGAACCGACGTGTACGCGCAGTGCTTCCCCACCGAGCAGAACGCCAGGTACTCCTCGCTCCTGCAGCTGGACCGCGCGGCCGGAACGGTCCTCGCGCGTCGGCAGATCCCCTTCGAGAGCGGCTTCCTCGGCATCGTCGACGGCCATCCGGCCATGGTCCTGGCCGACGAGGAGAGCGGCTCGACGTCCCTGCAGGACTCCAGGTTCGCCAAGATCCTCCTGACGGACCCGACGACCGGCGGTCGGACGACGACGAAGCTCGCGAAGACCTACGAGGGCTCGGTGACGCTCGCCTCGGACACCCTGTGGATCACGGGCGCGAACGGCGAGGTGGCGGCGGTCTCCCCGCTGACCGGCAAGGAACTCTGGCACACCCGCACCAGCGTGGAGAACTCCGGTTCCCCGACGTACGACTCCCGCACCCACACCCTCTACCTGGCCAGTCCCAGCGGCCGGGTGGCAGCCCTGGACACCCGCAAGGGCACCCTCCTCTGGGAGACGTCCCCTCGGGTCGGCACGGCCTCGACGGGCGACGCGTCCGATCCCAAGGCGCTCCTCTACGGAGGCGTGGTGACCGTCATGACCCCCAACGGCACGCTCTTCAGCCTCGACCCGGCGCACCCCGAGCGGAAGTCCGGCTCGGGGTGACGCACGGGCCGTACGGCTACGGCAGCGCCAGCATCCGCTCCAGGGCCAGCTTGGCGAACGCCTCGGTCTCCTGGTCGACCTCGATCCGGTTGACCAGGTTGCCCTCGGCCAGCGACTCCAGGGTCCAGACCAGGTGGGGGAGGTCGATGCGGTTCATGGTGGAGCAGAAGCAGACCGTCTTGTCGAGGAAGACGATCTCCTTGCCCTCGGGGGCGAAGCGGTTCGCGAGACGGCGGACCAGGTTCAGTTCGGTGCCGATCGCCCACTTGGAGCCGGCCGGGGCGGCCTCGAGGGCCTTGATGATGTACTCCGTCGAGCCGACGTAGTCGGCGGCGGCCACGACCTCGTGCCGGCACTCCGGGTGGACCAGCACGTTGACGCCCGGGATGCGCTCGCGCACGTCGTTGACCGAGTCCAGCGAGAAACGGCCGTGCACCGAGCAGTGGCCGCGCCACAGGATCATCTTCGCGTCGCGCAACTGGTCGGTCGTGAGGCCGCCGTTCGGCTTGTGCGGGTTGTAGACCACGCAGTCGTCCAGGGACATGCCCAGGTCCCGGACGGCGGTGTTGCGCCCCAGGTGCTGGTCGGGCAGGAACAGCACCTTCTCGCCCTGCTCGAAGGCCCACTCCAGCGCGCGCTGCGCGTTGGACGAGGTGCAGATGGTGCCGCCGTGCTTGCCCGTGAACGCCTTGATGTCCGCGGACGAGTTCATGTACGAGACGGGGACCACCTGCTCGGCTGTCCCGGCCTCGGTCAGCACGTCCCAGCACTCGGCGACCTGCTCGGCCGTGGCCATGTCGGCCATGGAGCAGCCGGCCGCGAGGTCGGGGAGAACCACCTTCTGGTCGTCCGAGGTCAGGATGTCGGCGGACTCGGCCATGAAGTGCACACCGCAGAACACGATGTACTCGGCCTCCGGGCGGGCGGCGGCGTCCCGGGCCAGCTTGAAGGAGTCGCCCGTGACGTCGGCGAACTGGATGACCTCGTCGCGCTGGTAGTGGTGGCCGAGCACGAAGACCTTGTCGCCGAGCTTCTCCTTGGCCGCGCGGGCACGCGCGACCAGGTCCGGGTCGGACGGCGAGGGCAGGTCGCCGGGACACTCGACACCCCGCTCGCTCTTCGGGTCGGCCTCACGGCCGAGCAGCAGCAGGGCGAGCGGACTCGGCTGTACGTCGAGCTCCGTGGTCTGGGCGGTGGTCACGACACGCACCCTTTCTACTTTTCGTCGTTCTGACGCTATCTATCATAACTGCTTCACGTCACTTTGACGATGGCCATAGCGTCGATGTGACATCAATCCCGGCGCCGAAGGGGAGGGTGGCCACCGGGTGGACGCCGGGTGGTCGCCTTGTGTGCAGGTCGCCGTGGGTGACCACCGCGACTGCTGTGCGTCACTGCGGGCATGTGCGAGCATGAAGAGGTAGGAAAAACGCGAGAACGCGCATGCCGGCCCGGAATGAATCAGCCGACCCGCCGGTTGCACTCGTCGGCAAGCAGTCTCCGTACAACCCGGGAGAGATGTAGATGTCCGTATCGGACGAGACCAGCACCGCCACCGACGGCATCATCCTGAGCGACGCCGCCGCGGCCAAGGTCAAGGCCCTGCTCGACCAGGAAGGCCGTGACGACCTCGCCCTGCGCGTCGCCGTCCAGCCCGGTGGCTGCTCCGGCCTGCGCTACCAGCTCTTCTTCGACGAGCGTTCCCTCGACGGCGACGTCGTCAAGGACTTCGGCGGCGTCAAGGTCGTCACCGACCGCATGAGCGCCCCGTACCTGGGCGGCGCGTCGATCGACTTCGTCGACACCATCGAGAAGCAGGGCTTCACGATCGACAACCCGAACGCGACCGGCTCCTGCGCCTGCGGCGACTCCTTCAGCTGAGCCGAAGGGCACAACAGGAAGGCGGCGGTCCCTCGCGATGAGGGGCCGCCGCCTTCGTGTCTGCGCTCAGCCCAGCTGCGGGCTCAGCGTCGTCGCCTTCTCCTTCGGGACGGCCCTGCCGTCCGTGCCGACCACCTTCCGGCCGTCCAGCGGCGCGGCCAGGCGCACCGCCTGGTGGTACTGCTTGGCGATCATCACGCAGATCTTGTCCGGCCAGGGCGTCGCGGTCACCTTCACCACCACCTGCTCCGGGCTCTCCTCCGCCGTCACCTTGTAGTCGGCGCACACCCCGCCGGTGAACGCGACGACCAGCTCGCGGTCGTCGGTCGTGTACCCGTCCACCTTCACGTCCTTCGTGCTCCCCGCAGAGGCGCTCGCGCTCGCACTCGAACTTGCACTCGCACTTGCCGAGGGCGCCGGCGTCGAGGAGGAGGCCAGGTACTTCGGGTCCACCGCCGGATAGGTCACGGTGTACGAGTCCGCCGCCCCCCGCACCTTGAACAGCCAGGACGGCACCAGCGCCTGCCGCCCGGCGACGGACTGCGCGGCGAGCCCGAACACCGCCTTCTCGATCGCGGCGGACGACGCGGACGGCGTCGACGCGGTGCACGGCTGCTCCAGCCGGTCCTTCAGCGGTACGGAACTGGCGCAGCCGCCGATGCCCATCCGGTGGTCGGAGCGCGGCGCCGCGTTCATCAGCTCCAGCGTCTTCGCGGCGCCCAGCACCGGATACGTGTCGCCCTTGGCCGGCGCCGCGAGCATCCCGTTGCCGCCGACCACCTCGCCCTGCTTGCTCACGGTCAGCCCGGTCGTCCAGCCGTACGTCGGCAGCCCGCCGACCACCGGATCGGCGTTCACCACCCGCTGGGCGCCCATGACCTGGCTCGCGTCGAGCTTCGCGGCGTCCTGGCCGAGCGCCTTCAGTACCGGGGCCGCCGCCTTCTCGGCGTCGCCGGCGCTCACCGGGTCACCGGCCGGCGCCACCGGGTCCTGCCCGCACACCAGGCCGCTCTTGCAGTTGTCGGTGCCCGGGGCGTAGCGGCTGTACGTCCAGATGCCGGGGGCGGCCCGGTTCACCTGGAGACTCCCGCCCGAGCCGTCGTTGTCGGTGCCCACCTTCCAGACCTGGCCCTCGGCCACCGGGTTCCCCTCGATCCCGAGCGCCTTCGCCAGCGCGGCGACCCGGTCCTTGGAGACCTCGCCGGAAGGCTGGTACACGGTGGCCGAGCCGGGGCCGACGGGGAGCGTTCCGCTCGCCTTGTACGTCACGCCGTAGGGATTGGGCTCGCCCGGGGCGATGCCGTTGCCGCCGGAGGAGTAGCCGTCCAGAGCGAGGGGCGGGGGAGTGGAACCGCCGGAGGCGCCGGTGGTCGTACCGGAGCCGGAGCCCGTGTTCGCGGCGAGGTAGGCACCACCTCCGCCGACCAGGAGGACGGCGGCGGCCACGGAGGCGATGACGAGGGCGGGGGAGCGGCGGCGGGGAGCGAGGTCGTCGGTCTCGGGACCGGCCTCGGTACCGGCTTCGGTACCGGCTTCGGCCTCGGGCGTCCCGTGAGCCTCAGGAGCGTCGGGGGCATCGGGAAGCACCGCCGCTTCCGGCTCGGCGGGGGGCTCCGCGGGCTCGGCGACGGTCTCGGCGGCCGGGGCCGTCTCGGCGGCCGGGGGCACGTCCGGCTCGGGGGCTTCCTCGGGCTCCGGAACCTCCTCTACGGCGCCCTCGGCGGACTCCGCGGTGGCCTGCGCTTCGGTACCGGCGTCGGTATCGGCGTCGGCGGCCACCCCGGCCTCGGCAGCCTTCGGCGACTCCGTGGCCCGCCGGGCCTCGGGGGGCTCCCCGGTGCTGCCCGCGGCCGCGTCGTCGTCGTTCTCGGGTCGCTCGCTCTTCACCGCATCGCTCCTTGCCGTGTCGTATCCCGCCTCCCCTTCACGGGGGACGGCGATGGGACGCGGGAGGGGAGCGCGCGGTTCCCTGGAAACGCGCCGGAGCGGGACTCAGTCGCCGTAGTCGGACATGGCGTCCAGGAGTCTGGCGGACTTCTTCGGCACGGTCACCCCGTGGATGAGTGACGGCGGCACCGGGCGGGCATCGCTGTGATCGGGAACCACCCAGTGCGGAGCCATCCGGGCGCAGTCCCCGCGCAGCGACGCGAGGTCGCCGTCGAGGTCGGCCGGAGCGGGGGAGTGGACCTTGAGGTTCGTCATGACGGAACCGTAAGCACGCCGAGCGCCGCGAAGAAAGATCTACTATCGGGTAGTTTTGGCACCTTCAGGGCGCCACACGGACCCGGTAGCGTTAACTGTCAATAACGCCTCCCCCTCAGGAGAGTCCCAGCCGTGCGCATCGCAGTCACCGGCTCCATCGCCACCGACCACCTCATGACCTTCCCCGGCCGCTTCGCGGACCAGCTGGTCGCGGACCAGCTGCACACGGTCTCGCTGTCCTTCCTGGTCGACAACCTGGACGTACGGCGGGGCGGCGTCGGCGCGAACATCGCGTTCGGCATGGGACAGCTCGGCACCCGGCCGATCCTGGTCGGCGCGGCGGGCTTCGACTTCGACGAGTACCGGGCCTGGCTCGACCGGCACGGCGTCGACACGGACTCCGTCCGCCTCTCGGAGACCCTGCACACCGCGCGTTTCGTGTGCACGACCGACGCCGACCACAACCAGATCGGCTCCTTCTACACGGGCGCGATGAGCGAGGCTCGCCTGATCGAGCTCAAGACGGTCGCCGACCGGGTCGGCGGACTCGACCTGGTCCTCATCGGCGCGGACGACCCGGAGGGCATGCTCCGCCACACGGAGGAGTGCCGCACCCGTTCCATCCCCTTCGCCGCCGACTTCTCCCAGCAGATCGCCCGTATGAACGGCGACGAGATCCGGATACTGCTGGAGGGCGCGACGTACCTCTTCTCCAACGAGTACGAGAAGGGGCTCATCGAGACGAAGACCGGCTGGAGCGACGAGGAGATCCTCGCGAAGGTCGGCCACCGGGTGACGACGCTCGGCGCACGCGGGGTGCGGATCGAGCGGGCCGGCGAGGAGACCATCGAGGTCGGCTGCCCCGACGAGGAGCGCAAGG
Organism: Streptomyces sp. NPDC013157; assembly: GCF_042899865.1. NCBI lineage: Bacteria > Bacillati > Actinomycetota > Actinomycetes > Kitasatosporales > Streptomycetaceae > Streptomyces > Streptomyces sp. NPDC013157. The sequence goes on from NZ_JBIBAK010000004.1 coordinate 222,470, forward strand.
CCGACCCGACGGGCGTCGGCGACGCGTTCCGCGCCGGGTTCCTCTCGGGGCTCGCGTGGGGGGTCTCGCTGGAGCGGGCGGCTCAGGTGGGCTGCATGCTGGCGACCCTCGTCATCGAGACGGTGGGGACGCAGGAGTACCAGCTGCGCCGGGGGCACTTCATGGAGCGGTTCACCAAGGCGTACGGGGACGAGGCCGCGGAAGAGGTCCGGGGCCATCTGGTCTGAGTTTCGGGTGCGGCGGCGTGGGGGCTGGTCGCGCCCACGCGGCGGCAGCCGCACATCGACACAGCCCCGCGCCCCCGAAGGGGCGCTCAGCTCACCCGGCGTACCAAGTACGCCGTTCCCTTTTCGGCCGGTTCCTCGCCCACGTACTCCTGGCCCCGCATCTCGCACCACGCCGGGACGTCCAGGCGTGCCGCCTCGTCGTCCGACAGGACTCGGACCGTGCCGCCCACCGGCACGGTGCCGATGACCTTCGCCAGTTCGATGACCGGGATCGGGCACCGTTTGCCGAGCGAGTCGACGACGACTTCCTCCGCCTGTCGTACGGTCGCCGTCGGCATCGGGGCGCCCAGCTTCTCCCGGACCCCTGCCACCACCCCCGGCAGCACCTCCAGGAACCGCTCCACATCCGCCTCCGCCGCCCCCGTCGGCAGCGACACCCGCACGTTCCCCTCACTGAGCACACCCATCGCCTTGAGCACATGGCTCGGCGTCAAGGTGCTGCTCGTGCAGGACGACCCGGAAGACACCGAGAAGCCCTCCCGGTCCAGCTCGTGCAGCAGTGTCTCTCCATCGACATAGAGACAGGAGAAGGTGACGATCCCGGGCAGCCGCCGCTCCGCGTCGCCCACCACCTCCACGTCCGGCACCAACTCCGGTACCCCCGCCCGGATCCGTGCCGTCAGCTCCCGAAGCCGTACGGCCTCCCGCTCGGCCTCCGCCCGTACCGCCCGCAGCGCGGCGGCCGCCGCGACGATCGCCGGCAGGTTCTCGAAGCCGGGTGCCCGCCCCGACTCCCGTTCGTCCGAGGCCCCTTGGACGGCGAACCGCACCCCCTTGCGTACGACCAGCAGCCCGACCCCGCTCGGCCCGCCCCATTTGTGCGCACTCGCCGTCAGCAGCGACCAGTCGCCCGCCACCCGCTCCCACCCCAGCGACTGCGCCGCGTCCACCAGCAACGGCACCCCGGCCGCCCGGCACACCTCGGCGACGGCGGCCACCGGCTGCACGGTGCCCACTTCGTGGTTGGCCGACTGGAGGCAGGCGAGCGCGGTGTCGGGGCGGAGCGCAGCCTCGTAGGCGCCGGCCTCCACCTCGCCGGTCCGCAACACCGGCACCTGCGTCACCTGTCCGCCCTCCGCCTCGAACACCTCGGCCGAATGAAGTACCGAGGAGTGTTCGACGGCTGACACGATCAGGTGACGTCCGGTCCGGCGCCGCCCGGCCAACGCCCCGGCGATGCCCGTGTGGACGGCGCGCGTACCGGAAGAGGTGAAAGTCAGCTCGTCCGCCCGACAGCCGACGGCCTCGGCAGCCGCCTCCCGCGCGGCATCCAGCAACATGCGCGCCTTCCGCCCCTCCCGATACAACCGGGACGGATCGGCCCACCCGTCGTCAAGCGATGCCAACAACGCCTGACGGGCAACAGGATGGAGCGGGGCAGCGGACGCAGCGTCAAAGTAGGACACACAGCAACGTTAAAGCGTCCGCAGGGACAGCCGACCGAGGGGCGCGGGGAACTGCGCGACCAGCCCCCACGCACCCGCACTCGCACCGCAAACCGCGACAACCCGAGCTATTGGGCGCCCATTCCCACCCCAACCGAGTGACAGGCGACGCGTATGCCCCCCTCCCCGCGACCCCCCGAATCGCGTCGGCTAGGGTTTGGTCCGCATAAACATCCAAACCCCTGCCCGACGCAGGGCGGCGACCGACCAGCGAGAAGGCCGCAGCCGACCGCGCGGGCGAGACTCTCGGGAAGGCGCTACGTGAGTCCCAACGGCTCCGACCGCTCGCCGCGGCGCCCGATGCGGCGGAAGCTGCTGCAGGCAATGACCGCGGGCCTGGTCCTGGCATCCGCTACCGGTTGCACATACAAGGACTTCCCCCGCCTTGGTATGCCCACCCCGACCACGGAAGAGGCTCCGCGGATCCTCTCCCTGTGGCAGGGCTCCTGGGCCGCCGCGCTCGCCGTCGGCGTGCTGGTGTGGGGTCTGATCATCTGGAGCGCCATCTTCCACCGGCGCAGCCGCACCAAGATCGAGGTCCCGGCCCAGACCCGGTACAACATGCCGATCGAGGCCCTGTACACGGTGGTGCCGCTCATCATCGTCTCGGTGCTGTTCTACTTCACGGCGCGCGACGAGACGAAGCTGCTCAGCCTCACCGACAAGAAGCCGGACGTCACGGTCAACGTCGTCGGCTTCCAGTGGAGCTGGGGCTTCAACTACATCACGCCCGTCGACGGTGTCACCGGCGACGCGAAGACCGACGCGAACCTGTCCGCCATCCCGGACCGGTTCAAGAAGGAATTCCCGGCGAACGCCGGCGGTGTCTACGACGTCGGTACGCCGGGCACGAAGAACCCGCAGACCGGTAACCCCGGTCCGACGCTCTGGCTCCCCAAGGGTGAGACCGTCCGCTTCGTCCTCACCTCGCGTGACGTCATCCACTCCTTCTGGGTGGTGCCGTTCCTGATGAAGATGGACGTCATCCCGGGCCACACCAACGCGTTCCAGGTGACTCCGAACCAGGAGGGCACCTTCCTCGGCAAGTGCGCCGAGCTCTGCGGCGTCGACCACTCCCGGATGCTGTTCAACGTGAAGGTCGTCTCCCCCGAGCGTTACCAGCAGCACCTCAAGGACCTCGTCAAGAAGGGGCAGACCGGTTACATTCCCGCCGGCATCGCGCAGACGAGCCACGAGAAGAACCGGGAGACGAACAACCTGTGAGCATCCTCAACGAACCCCAGGGTGCCGCGGCAGCGGAAGGCTACGCCGACGAGCTGCCCATCCGGCGCAAGCAGCCCGGCAACGTGGTCATCAAGTGGCTCACCACCACCGACCACAAGACCATCGGAACGCTGTATCTGGTCACGTCGTTCGCGTTCTTCCTGATCGGCGGTGTGATGGCGCTGCTGATGCGCGCCGAGCTCGCTCGCCCCGGTCTGCAGATCATGTCGAACGAGCAGTTCAACCAGGCGTTCACGATGCACGGCACGATCATGCTGCTGATGTTCGCGACGCCGCTGTTCGCCGGCTTCACGAACTGGATCATGCCGCTCCAGATCGGCGCCCCCGATGTCGCGTTCCCGCGGCTGAACATGTTCGCCTACTGGCTCTACCTGTTCGGCTCGACCATCGCGGTCGGCGGCTTCCTCACCCCGCAGGGCGCCGCTGACTTCGGCTGGTTCGCCTACTCCCCGCTGTCGGACGCGGTCCGCTCGCCGGGCATCGGGGCCGACATGTGGATCATGGGTCTGGCCTTCTCCGGCTTCGGCACCATCCTCGGCGCGGTCAACTTCATCACCACGATCATCTGCATGCGGGCCCCCGGCATGACCATGTTCCGGATGCCGATCTTCGTGTGGAACGTGCTGCTGACCGCCGTGCTGGTCCTGCTCGCCTTCCCGGTCCTCGCCGCCGCGCTGTTCGCGCTGGAGGCGGATCGGAAATTCGGGGCACATGTCTTCGACGCGGCGAACGGCGGAGCACTGCTCTGGCAACACCTCTTCTGGTTCTTCGGCCATCCAGAGGTGTACATCATCGCGCTGCCGTTCTTCGGCATCATCTCCGAGGTCATCCCGGTCTTCTCCCGCAAGCCGATGTTCGGCTACATGGGTCTGGTGGCCGCGACCATCTCGATCGCCGGTCTGTCCGTGACGGTGTGGGCCCACCACATGTACGTCACCGGTGGTGTGCTGCTGCCGTTCTTCTCCTTCATGACCTTCCTGATCGCGGTCCCGACCGGTGTGAAGTTCTTCAACTGGATCGGCACCATGTGGAAGGGCTCGCTGTCCTTCGAGACACCGATGCTCTGGGCCACCGGCTTCCTGATCACCTTCACCTTCGGTGGTCTGACCGGTGTCATCCTGGCCTCGCCGCCGATGGACTTCCACGTCTCCGACTCGTACTTCGTCGTGGCCCACTTCCACTACGTGGTCTTCGGCACGGTCGTCTTCGCGATGTTCTCCGGCTTCCACTTCTGGTGGCCGAAGATGACCGGCAAGATGCTCGACGAGCGGCTCGGCAAGATCACCTTCTGGACGCTGTTCATCGGCTTCCACGGCACCTTCCTGGTCCAGCACTGGCTGGGCGCCGAGGGCATGCCGCGCCGGTACGCCGACTACCTGGCGGCCGACGGCTTCACCACGCTGAACACGATCTCGACGATCAGCTCCTTCCTGCTCGGCCTGTCGATCCTGCCGTTCCTCTACAACGTGTGGAAGACGGCCAAGTACGGCAAGCCCGTCGGCGTCGACGACCCGTGGGGCTACGGCCGCTCCCTGGAGTGGGCGACCTCCTGCCCGCCGCCGCGGCACAACTTCGTCACCCTGCCGCGGATCCGCAGCGAATCGCCGGCCTTCGACCTGCACCACCCTGAGATCGCCGCCCTGGAGCAGCTGGAGCACGGCCACGCCGCCGCCGCTGTCGCGGGCAGCAAGGAGGCCGGCAAGTGAAGATCCAGGGCCGCATGTTCGTGTGGCTGAGTGTCTTCGTCCTCGTCATCGCGATCGTCTATGGCGTGTGGTCGAAGGAACCGGCCGGTACCACGGCGCTCTTCCTGGCCTTCGGCCTGTGCATCATGATCGGCTTCTACCTGGGCTTCACCGCCTCGCGGGTCGACGCGGGTGCCCAGGACAACAAGGAGGCCGACGTCGCGGACGAGGCGGGCGAGATCGGCTTCTTCAGCCCGCACAGCTGGCAGCCGCTCGCCCTGGGCGTCGGCGGCGCGCTGGCCTTCCTCGGTGTCGCCGTCGGCTGGTGGCTGCTGTACTTCTCGGCACCCATCATCATGATCGGCCTCTTCGGCTGGGTGTTCGAGTACTACCGCGGTGAGAACCGCACCCAGTAAGCACGCGCCGAGCGCAGCAGGAGCCCGGACTCTCCGTCAGGAGAGTCCGGGCTCCTGCCGTTCCGGCCCCTTCGCGCCTTCGGCGCAGCGGCCGTCCCCCGTCCGGGCTACCTGCCGCGCCGGTCCGGAAAACATCTCATAGCGTGAAAATATGAGTCACTCTCCGTGCGCCCGTACCGTCGTCAGCTGCGCCCTGCTGGTGATCGCCCTCGGCGCGGGCGTCACCGCCTGCGGTTCGGACGGCAACCCCCTCGCGGACAAGCCGTACGACGCGGCGGACCAGATCTCCTTCAACACTCCCACCGGTGCGGGGAAGCGGGCCGACCCCGACAAGCCCCTGGAGGTCGTCGCCAAGAGCGACGAGGACCGCATCACGGACGTCACGGCCCAGGACGCCACCGGTCGCTTCGTGGCGGGCGAACTCGACGCCGACGGCCGCCGCTGGCACAGCACCTCCCCGCTGGCCGCCAACGCCCACTACACGGTCCAGGTCAGCACCGAGGACGAGAACGGCGCGTCCGGCCGCAAGGTCCTCACCTTCGACACCAGCACGCCCACCACCCGGCAGCGGCTGAAGGTCACCTTCGGCCCCAAGGCGGGCGAGTACGGCGTGGGCCAGCCGGTCACCGCCCAACTCGACCACGAGATCAAGGACAAGGCCCAGCGCGCCATCGTCGAACGTGCCCTCAGGGTCGACTCCGTCCCGGCCGTGGAGGGCTCCTGGTACTGGGTGAGCGGGAAGGAACTGCACTACCGGCCCAAGGACTACTGGCCCACCCACGCCACCATCCAGGTGCACAGCAACCTGGACGGCATCAGGATCAGCGACCGCCTGTGGGGCGGCGCGACCGCGCCCCTCAAGCTCACCACGGGCGACAAGCTCCTCGCCGTCACGGACGCCGCCGCCCACCAGCTGACGGTCTACAAGGACGACAAGGAGATCAACCAGATCCCCGTCACCACCGGCAAACCGGGCTTCGAGACCCGCAACGGCGTCAAGGTCGTCCTGGAGAAGCAGTACTTCGTACGGATGCGCGGCACCACGGTCGGCATCGCCGAGGGCACCTCGGACTCGTACGACCTGCCGGTCTACTACGCCACCCGGGTCACCTGGTCGGGCGAGTACGTGCACGCCGCGCCCTGGTCGGTGGGCTCCCAGGGCTACGAGAACGTCAGCCACGGCTGCACCGGCATGAACACCTCGAACGCCGAGTGGTTCTTCGACACCTTCCACCCGGGCGACCTGGTGAAGGTCGTCAACTCCAACGGCAAGGAGATGGAGAACTTCGGCAACGGCTTCGGCGACTGGAACCTCGCCTGGAAGGACTGGCGCAAGGGCAGCGCCCTCACCAACGGCACCCCGGACGGCCCGAAGCCGGAGGACGCGGTTCGTCTGCAGCCGACGTCAGTATGAGAAACCAGGGGCGCGGGGAACTGCGCGAACGGCCCCCACCGGCCCGCACCCGCGCACGCACCGCGCCCCACCCTCTCCTAGGCGCTCAGCAGCCTCTTCTGCCGCAACAGGGACGCCAGCGCCCCCGCGAACTCCACCGGCTCCACAGGCAGCGTCACAGCCGCGTCGGCCCGGCTCCACGTGGCCAGCCACGCATCCTGCGGCCGCCCGATCAGCAGCAGCACCGGCGGGCAGTTGAACACCTCGTCCTTGATCTGCCGGCACATCCCCATGCCCCCCATCGGCACGGCCTCGCCGTCCAGGACACACACGTCGATCCCGCCCTTGTCCAGCTCGGCGAGGACCGCCGCGGGCGTCGCGCACTCCACGAACTCGACGAACGGCACATCGGGAGCCGGCCGCCGGCCGGCGGCGAGCCGCACCTGCTCGCGGGTGTTGGAGTCGTCGCTGTAGACCAGCACCGTGGCGGTCGGCTGCATTGTTCCTCCGAGACGTCAGCGTCGTACGGACAGGACCGATGCGCCGGATGCTACTCCCCTGAACACCTCGTCAACACCTGTTGGAACACCGCTTCGATGGGCCATCCGGGCACTACACACGGGGCGGACACTCCGAACGGCACCCCCCGGAGTGAGCGCGAGATAAGCGACCGACATAATGTCGGTCGTGGCGACAGCAACGACAGTAGATACCGGGCACGCGCACCCGTCGGTCAACAGGCCGAACCTCACCAGCGTCGGAACCATCATCTGGCTGAGTTCCGAGCTGATGTTCTTCGCGGCCCTCTTCGCGATGTACTTCACCCTGCGATCGGTGACCGGCGAGGCTCACTGGAAGGAGATGGCGAGTCACCTCGACATCCCCTTCTCGGCGACCAACACCACGATCCTGGTGCTCTCCTCCCTCACCTGCCAGCTCGGCGTGTTCGCCGCCGAGCGCGGGGACGTGAAGAAGCTCAGGGGCTGGTTCATCGTCACCTTCATCATGGGTGCGATCTTCATCGGCGGTCAGATCTACGAGTACACGAACCTGGTCAAGGAGGACGGGATCTCCCTCTCCTCCGACCCGTACGGTTCGGTGTTCTACCTGACCACCGGCTTCCACGGCATGCACGTGACGGGCGGACTCATCGCCTTCCTGTTCGTCCTGGGGCGCACCTACGCGGCGAAGAGGTTCACGCACGAGCAGGCGACCGCGGCCATCGTCGTGTCCTACTACTGGCACTTCGTCGATGTCGTCTGGATCGGCCTCTTCGCCACGATCTACCTGATCAAGTAGCCGGGCCGGCACCACGCGCCGTAGAAGCGCACTTTCCAGAAGCATCGACGCAGAAGATCCTGACACCGGGGTAATCCGTGAAAAAGCTCTCCGCACGACGACGCCATCCGCTGGCGGCGGTCGTCGTCCTACTCCTCGCGCTGGCATGCACAGGGGGGCTGTACGCCGCGTTCGCACCCGCGGGCAAGGCGCAGGCCGATGAAACATCCCAGTCCCTGACCATCGAGGAGGGCAAGAAGCTCTACTCGGTCGGTTGCGCCAGCTGCCACGGCACCGGCGGTCAGGGTTCGTCCGACGGCCCCAGCCTGGTGGGCGTGGGCGCCGCGGCCGTCGACTTCCAGGTCGGCACCGGCCGTATGCCGGCCGCCACCTCGCAGGGCCCGCAGGTCGTCAAGAAGAAGAACATCTACACCCAGGCCCAGATCGACCAGCTCGCGGCGTACATCGCCTCGCTGGGCGCCGGTCCCGAGGTCCCGACCTCGGAGCAGTACGGCCCGGACGGTGCCGACATCGCCAAGGGTGGCGAGCTCTTCCGCACCAACTGCGCGCAGTGCCACAACTTCGTGGGCTCGGGCGGTGCGCTGACCAAGGGCAAGTTCGCCCCGAGCCTTGAGGGTGTCGACCCGAAGCACATCTACGAGGCCATGCAGACGGGCCCGCAGAACATGCCGTCCTTCCCCGACACCACGCTGACGGAGAAGAACAAGAAGGACATCATCGCGTACCTGAACGCGGTCAACAGCAGCAACACGGAGAACCCCGGCGGTCTCAACCTGGGCGGCCTCGGGCCGGTCAGCGAGGGTCTGTTCGCCTGGATCTTCGGTCTCGGTGCACTGATCGCGGTCGCCGTCTGGGTCGCCGCTCGGACCGCAAAGGCCAAGAAGTCATGAGTAGCCAAGACATTCCAGAAGAGAACCTGCCCGCTGAGCAGGACCACGCGCACACCGCCGTGAGTGTGGCGGACGAGAAGGACCCGTTCTCGGACCCGGGTCTGCCGCCGCACGAGCACCGGATCCAGGACATCGACGAGCGGGCCGCCAAGCGGTCCGAGCGCGTCGTGGCCCTGCTGTTCACGGTGTCGATGCTGGCCACCGTCGGGTTCATCGCGTCCTATGTGACGATCCCGAAGGACAAGTCGATCTTCGTCTTCCCGATCGGTCACATCAGCGCGCTGAACTTCGCGCTGGGCCTGACCCTCGGCGCGGCGCTGTTCTGCATCGGCGCGGGCGCGGTCCACTGGGCCCGCACCCTGATGTCCGACGTGGAGGTCGCCGACGAGCGGCACGCCATCTCGGCCCCGCCGGAGGTCAAGGCCAAGGTCCTGGCCGACTTCAAGCAGGGCGCCAAGGAATCGGCGCTCGGCCGGCGCAAGCTGATCCGCAACACGATGTTCGGCGCGCTGACCCTGGTCCCGCTCTCCGGCGTCGTGCTGCTGCGCGACCTCGGCCCGCTGCCCGGCACCTCGCTGCGCCACACGGCGTGGTCGAAGGGCAAGCTGCTCGTCAACATGAACACCAACGAGCCGCTGCGTCCCTCCGACGTCGCCGTCGGCTCGCTGACCTTCGCCAAGCCCGAGGGCGTCGAGGAGTCCCAGGAGGACTTCCAGAACGTGATGGCGAAGGCGGCCCTGATGATCATCCGGCTGCAGCCGGACAACATCAAGGACAAGCGCGAGCTCGAGTGGTCACACGAGGGCATCGTCGCCTACTCGAAGATCTGCACCCACGTGGGCTGCCCGATCTCGCTGTACGAGCAGCAGACCCACCACGTGCTCTGCCCGTGCCACCAGTCCACCTTCGACCTCTCCGACGGAGCCCGAGTGATCTTCGGCCCGGCCGGCCACGCCCTGCCGCAGCTGCGCATCGGCGTGAGCGAGGAGGGCTACCTCCAGGCGCTCGGCGACTTCGACGAGCCCGTCGGTCCTGCCTTCTGGGAGCGCGGATGAGCACTACAGAGAACACCGAGTCCCGCGAGCGCGGGAAGGCACCGGCCGGCGAGCGCGTCGCCGACTGGGCCGACGGACGGCTCGGGATCTACTCCCTGGCCAAGTCCAACATGCGCAAGATCTTCCCCGACCACTGGTCGTTCATGTTGGGCGAAGTGTGCATGTACAGCTTCATCATCATCATCCTGACGGGTGTGTACCTGACGCTGTTCTTCCACCCGTCGATGAACGAGGTGGAGTACCACGGCAGCTACGTCCCGCTCCAGGGACAGCTGATGTCCGAGGCGTTCAACTCGACCCTGCACATCTCCTTCGACGTGCGCGGTGGTCTGCTCATCCGGCAGATCCACCACTGGGCCGCGCTGATCTTCCTCGCCGGCATGTTCGTGCACATGATGCGCGTGTTCTTCACCGGCGCGTTCCGCAAGCCGCGTGAGATCAACTGGCTGTTCGGCTTCCTGCTGTTCGTCCTGGGCATGTTCACCGGGTTCACCGGTTACTCGCTCCCGGACGACCTGCTCTCCGGCACCGGTGTCCGCTTCACCGAGGGCGCCATCCTGTCGATGCCGATCGTCGGCACGTACATCTCGTTCTTCCTCTTCGGCGGGCAGTTCCCCGGCCACGACTTCGTCGCCCGGTTCTACTCGATCCACATCCTGCTGCTGCCGGGCATCATGCTCGGCCTGATGGTGGGCCACCTGATCCTGGTCTTCTACCACAAGCACACGCAGTTCGCGGGTCCCGGAAAGACCGAGAAGAACGTCGTCGGCATGCCGCTGCTGCCGGTCTACATGGCCAAGGCCGGAGGCTTCTTCTTCCTGGTCTTCGGTGTCATCGCGGCCATCGCGGCGACCACCCAGATCAACCCGATCTGGGCCATGGGCCCCTACCGCCCGGACCAGGTGTCCACCGGCGCCCAGCCCGACTGGTACATGGGCTTCGCCGAAGGCCTGATCCGCTACATGCCCGGCTGGGAGATCAACTTCTGGGGCCACACCCTGGTCCTGGGCGTCTTCATCCCGCTGATCCTGTTCGGTCTGGTCCTCGCGGCGATCGCGGTCTACCCGTTCATCGAGTCCTGGGTCACCGGCGACAAGAGCGAGCACCACATCCTGGACCGCCCGCGCAACGCCCCGACCCGCACCGCGTTCGGTGTCGCCTGGGTGACCGTGTACATGGTGGGCCTGGTCGGCGGTGGCAACGACCTCATCGCCACCCACTTCCACCTGTCGATCAACGACGTGACCTGGTTCGTCCGGATCTTCTTCTTCGCCGGACCGGTGATCGCGTTCATCGCCACCAAGCGGATCTGCCTCGGCCTGCAGCGCCGGGACCGCGAGAAGGTGCTGCACGGTCGCGAGACCGGCATCATCAAGCGGCTGCCGCACGGTGAGTTCATCGAGGTCCACGAGCCGCTCTCGCAGGAGCAGCTGCACACCCTCACGGCGCACCACCAGTACGAGCCGGCCCAGGTCGGCCCGGCGGTCGACGAGAACGGTGTCGAGCGCAAGATCAAGGGCTCCGAGAAGCTCCGCGCCAAGCTGAGCAACGCCTACTACGGCGAGGACAACCAGATCCCGAAGCCGACTGTCGAGGAGTACAAGGAGATCACGAGCGGCCACGGCCACCACTGATCGACCGCGTCGCCACGCCACGGTCGAAGGGCCCCCGTCCGGATGGGCCCCCGGTCCGAGTTTGTTCGAGGACCAGGGGAGGACGGGGGCCCTTCGCGGTGCCCGGAGCTGGATAGGGTAGGCCCTGAAACCTGTTGTTCCCGTACGACGATCAGGAGCGGCCTCATGAGCGCTGTGACCCCCGCTGGAGGCGACACCGCGGCGGGCCGTTCCTGGCCCGAGGTACTGAACGCGCTGCTGTACGGCCAGGACCAGAGCGCCGACGCGACGGCCTGGGCGATGGACCAGATCATGCGCGGCCAGGCCACCGACGCCCAGATCGCCGGCTTCGTCGTCGCCCTGCGGTCCAAAGGCGAGACCGTCGAGGAGATCAACGGGCTCGTCCGCACGATGTACGAGCACGCCAACGTCATCGAGGTGCCGGGCCGCACCGTCGACATCGTCGGCACCGGGGGCGACGGCGCGAAGACGGTGAACATCTCCACGATGTCGGCGCTCGTGGTGGCCGGCACCGGCGCGAAGGTCGTCAAGCACGGCAACCGCGCGGCCTCCTCCGCGTCCGGGGCCTCCGACGTCCTGGAGAAGCTCGGCGTCAACCTCGACCTGACCCCGCAGCGGGTCGCCGAGGTCGCCGAGGAGGCCGGCATCACCTTCTGCTTCGCCATCAAGTTCCACCCGGCGCTGCGCCACGCGGGCGCCGCCCGCGGCCAGCTGGGCATCCGCACGGTCTTCAACATCCTCGGCCCGCTGACCAACCCCGCACGGGTGCGGGCCCAGGCGGTCGGCGTCGCGGACCCCCGCATGGCCCCCGTCGTCGCGGGCGTCTTCGCCGAACGCGGCCACTCCTCCCTCGTCTTCCGCGGCGACGACGGCCTCGACGAACTGACGACGACCGCCACGTCCCGCGTCTGGACCGTCCGGGACGGCAAGGTCACGGAGGAGACCTTCGACCCCCGTGACGTCGGCATCGACCTGGTCCCCGTGGAGGCGCTGCGGGGCGGTGACCCGTCGTACAACGCGGAGGTCGCCCGCCGCCTCCTGGACGGCGAGCGGGGCCCGGTGCGGGACGCGGTGCTGCTGAACTCGGCGGCGGCGCTGGTGGCCCTGGACCCGGGCACAGGGTCGCTGGCAGAGCAGCTCCGCGCCGGCATGGACAGGGCGGCGCACTCGATCGACTCGGGTGCGGCCAAGCAGGTCCTGGAGCGCTGGGCGGCGGCGACGCACAAGTAGGGCGCCGGTCCAGAGGGCTGGGTGGGGTCCGCACCGCCGGGCTCCACCGTCGTGGCCGACGGCCGTTGCGGACCGGCGGTGCGCAACCACATACGGCCTCTCCGGCGGTGCCGAACTGTCCGCAGCCCCCGCTCCGTCCCGTCATCCGGACTGGAGTTGCGCGGCTGCGATCACTTCCCATAAGTTTCTTTCCAGGTCATGAGTGACAGTCATGAGGCCCCGGCCGACTGTCCGGCAACCCTCCGTCCGTGGCGGGGTGCCCCGGGTGAAGACCAGGCCGTGGGCAGCGAGGTCCACGGCAAGCGCGGACCCCTCGAACCACCAGGGGTCCTGGTCGTCGAGGAGCCTTCCGTGAGCAAGCGAATGCGATAGGGCCGCAGAGCCCCGCCTCCGCACACCCTTTTCCCCTGCCGCTGCTTGAGCGCATCCGCTCGCACGGCGGATCCCACCTGCTCACACGGGAGTTCACCCATGTCCGTCTCCACCGCTGCCTCCGTCCAGTCCGTTTGTGCCCCCCTGCCCGTTCTGGGCCGTGATGTCACCGTCCCGCTCGTCACCGGCGGCGAGGTCACCTATGCCGCCCTCGACTACGCGGCCAGCGCCCCCGCCCTGCAGCGGGTCTGGGACGACGTGGCGGCGTACGCGCCCTACTACGGCAGCGTCCACCGCGGCGCCGGCTACCTCTCCCAGCTCTCCACGGACCTCTTCGAGAACGCCCGCCGGACCGTCGCCGAGTTCCTCGACTGCCGCCCCGACGACCAGCTGGTCTTCACCCGTTCGACGACGGACTCCCTGAACCTCCTGGCCCGTGCCCTCCCCGCCGACTGCCAGGTCTTCGTCTTCGAGACCGAGCACCACGCCTCCCTGCTGCCGTGGCAGGACGCCCGTGTCACCTACCTCGACGCGCCCCGCACCCCGCGCCAGGCCGTCGAGACCCTGGAACGCGCCCTCGCCGACCGCGACCCCTACGGTCCGGCCCTGGTCTGCGTGACCGGCGCGTCCAACGTCACCGGCGAGCTGTGGCCCGTACGGGAGCTCGCGGCCGCCGCGCACGCGCACGGCGCCCGGATCGTCCTGGACGCCGCCCAGCTGGCTCCGCACCACCCCGTCTCGGTCCGGGACCTGGGCGTCGACTGGGTCGCCTTCTCCGGCCACAAGCTGTACGCCCCCTTCGGCTCCGGCGTCCTGGCCGGCCGCGCCGACTGGCTGCAGGCCGCCGAGCCGTACCTCGCGGGCGGCGGCGCCAGCCGCAAGGTCACCCGGCGCGAGGACGGGGGAGTGGCCGTGGAGTGGCACGAGAGCGCCGCGCGGCACGAGGCCGGGTCGCCCAACGTCATCGGCGCCTACTCCATCGCCGCCGCCTGCAAGGCGCTCACCGAGGCCGGCTTCGACACGCTGGTCGCCCGCGAGCAGCACCTGATCGAGAAGGTGCGGGCGGGCCTGGCCGGGGTACCCGACGTCCGGGTCCTCTCCCTCTTCGGCGACGACGCCCCCCGCGTCGGCGTGATCAGCTTCGTGGTGGACGGCTGGAACAGCTCCCACTTCGCCGCCGCGCTCTCCGCCGAGTACGGCATCGGCGTCCGCGACGGCCTCTTCTGCGCCCACCCGCTGGTCAGGACCCTGCTGGGCTCCGACCCGCAGACCCAGGGCGAGTGCGGGGCGCCGGAGGCGGCACCGGGCGAGAAGTCCCTCAACGCGATCCGGGTGAGCTTCGGGGCGGGGACGCCGGACGAGCACGTGGAGCGCTTCGTGACGGCGGTACGGGAACTTGTGACCGACGGTGCGAAGTGGTCGTACCGCACGGAAGAGGGCCGCTGCGTCCCGGCGGTGTGATCAGCGCCCCGCCAGGGGCGCGGGGAACTGCGCGCTCAGCCCCCACCGGCCGGCAGCCGGGCACGAAGCGCATTGGCCCCCCGCGGCTCCGTCGTGGCTGGTCGCGCGGTTCCTCCCCCAGCCTTCGGCCGGGGGTACCCCCAGCGCCCCTTACGGGGCGCTGCAGTCGGCGGCGCTCAGCTGTCAAGGCCGATCGCGAACGCCGCCTCCAGGTCGTGCTGGGAGTACGTGCGGAACGCGACGTGCGTGTCCGTGGCCTCCACGCCGGGGATCTTGCTGATGGAGCCGGGGATGACGTCGGCCAGATCCTCGTGCTGCTGCACCCGGACCATGGCGATGAGGTCGTACGTGCCGGTGACGGAGAAGACCTCGCTGACGCTGTCCAGCGCGGCGATCCGTTCCGCGATCTCGGGGATCCGGTCCACGCTGGTCTTGATGAGGACGATCGCGGTGATCACGGCTGGTTCTCTCCCTCGGGTGCCGGAGCTGGGGCGACCTTCACTTTAGTCGTACGGCCGTACCGCACCCACGCGTAGCCGAACCCGAGTCCGAAGCCGACCAGGTGGGCGAGGTAGGCCACGCCGGGGCCGGAGGAGGCCTGGTTCAGGGCCAGCCACTGGAGGGCCGCCCAGAAGGGGAGGACCACCCAGGCCGGGAAGCGGAGCGGGAGGAAGAAGAGGAAGGGGAGGAGACTGGTCACGCGGGCGCTGGGGAACAGGTACAGGAACGCTCCGAGGACCGCCGAGATCGCCCCGGACGCGCCCACCAGCGACTGCTGGGACGTGGCGTTGGCGGCCGCGTAGCCGAGCAGCGCGAGATAGCCGCAGCCGACGTAGAAGAGAGTGAACTCCACGCGGCCCATCCGTTCCTCGGTCATCGCCCCGAAGACGAAGAGGAAGAGCATGTTGCCGAGCAGGTGCACCCAGCTGCCGTGGATGAACAGCGCCGTGGCCGGGGTGAGCGCCTCCCGCACCGGACCGTCGAACAGGTCGGCGGGAACCACCCCCCAGTGCCGGAAATACGCCCGCTGGGCGGTCGCGAGGGCCTCTCCGGTGCCGTAGGACGGGGTGAAGCCGGAGGCGGGGCCGAGTACGAAGATCAGGCAGCACACGGCGATCAGGGTGTACGTCATGGGCGCGGACGTGCCCCGCAGGCTCCGCAGGGTCCGGGCCGCCGTCGTGTTCCAGTTGCCGATCATGGACATAGAGCATGGCGTAACGGGACGCAGTGGTGCAGATCGCCTCGCCGCCGTGGACGGGCGGGCGTCGGGTACCCGCCAGGCCGTAGGGTTACGAGCCACACGCGTCGGGACGGCGCGTCACGGACACTAGAAGGAAGCGAACAAGCCACGATGACGGTTCCCCTGCCGACCGCCACGACGCGGTGGCGCTGCACCCTCTGCGGCAACCTCACGCGCTTCGACGTGACCCGCTCGTCGAAGGTGGTCGAGTACGTCCACCTCGACCTGGCCGGTGAGCCGAAGGTCGAGGAGCGCGAGGTGGTCAGTGAGACCATCGAGTCGGTGCGCTGCCGCTGGTGCAACGCGGTGGACCAGGTGGAACTGGTGGACAGGCCGGGCGCCGACTCCTGAGACCGGGAGCCGGCCCCGTACAGGTGATGGGGTGTGACGGATGGTGGAGACCACGGGCGGGGGGCCGGGCGACGGCACCGCCGAGGTGCTTGACCGTCCGTTGCCCGACGGTGTGCGACGGCGTGTCGTGCAGATCGTGTCGGACGGGTTCGGCGGCCTGACCGTCGCCGAACTGCCCGCCCAGCTGCGGCAGTACGCCCGCTTTGCCCCGAATCGCCGGGCCAAGTTCGCGGGGAACGCCATGGCGGCCGCGCTGGAGACGGACACCCTCTTCCGGCAGCGGATCGGCGAGAAGCTGAGAGAGGCCCAGCCGGAACTGGCCGGCGCCCTGGACTCCGGCTCCCCGCCCCCGGCCGCGGACCCGCTCGATGTGGCGGCCGCGGCCTATGTACTGCGCCCCGCGGGCTGGGTGAAGCTCGTGGCGGCGGCCGGCGAGGAGGCCCAGCGGGCCGACGCCGAGCGGGCCGACGAGGAGAGCCGGGCCGAACTGGAGCGGCTGCGCGAGGAACTGGACCGGGCCCGGGAGCAGACCAGGTCCGAGACGGAGCGGCTGCGCACCGAGCTGGACGCGGCGAAGAAGGAAGCGGAATCGCTTCACCGCAAGCTGCGGGCCGCGCTGAGCGACGTCAAGCGGGGTGAAGCCGCCCTGCGCAAGCTGCAGGGCGAGATGGAGGCGGGGCGGACCGAGGGGCAGTCCCTGGTGTCCGCCGCCGAGAGCGAGAGCCGGCGGCTCAAGGCCCGGCTCGGCGAGGCCGAGGCGGCCCTGGAGGCCAGCCGCCGGGCCGCCCGCGAGGGGCGCAGTGTCGAGGACATGCGGCTGCGGCTGCTGCTCGACACCGTCCTCGACGCCGCCCAGGGGCTGCGCCGGGAGCTGGCCCTGCCGCCGGTCTCGGTGCGGCCCGCCGAGACCGTGGACGCGGTCGAACCGGGACGAATGACCCCGAAGGACATTGCGGCGCGAGCGCTGTCCGAGCACGACCCGGCCATCCTCGACCAGCTGCTGGCCCTGCCCCAGGCGCACTTGGTCGTCGACGGCTACAACGTGACGAAGACCGGCTATCCGCAGATGCCGCTGGAGAAGCAGCGGCTGCGGCTGCTCGGTCAGCTCTCCCAGCTCGCCGCCCAGACCGGCGCCGAGGTCACCTGTGTCTTCGACGGCGCCGAGCTGGCCGCGCCGGTGCTGCTCGCCCCGCCGCGCGGGGTCCGCGTCCTCTTCTCCAAGCCCGGTGTCACCGCGGACGAGTTGATCCGCCAGCTGGTGCGCGCCGAGCCGCCGGGCCGTCCGGTGATCGTCGCCTCGACCGACCGCGAGGTCGCCGACGGGGTCGCGAAGGCGGGTGCCCGTCCGGTCGCTTCTGCGATGCTTCTGAAGCGACTGTCCTGAACGTGCAACCCGCATATGCAATGCCCGAATTGACCGAACCGTCACGCAACGTAGCGTCAATCGCACATTACTGCTCGTGAGTTATGTGCAAAGAGTGCGTTGCGTGACCACTTTTTTGGCTGCTGGGTTTGAACTGATCACAGGTAGGTCACTAGGGTCTGGCCTCGAACCTCCACACGGGTGATCACTCAAACGAAGGAGCCCGTCTCCGTGGCGTCCCATCGTCGACCCAAGCAGCAGAGCCGTGCGCGCGTGACCGTGCTCACCACCGCAGCGGCCGCCGCCGTAGTCCTCAGCGCCAACGCCGCCAACGCGGCGCCCAGCGAGAAGCTGACCAAGGACGAGGTCAAGGCGAAGGTCGACAAGCTCTACGAGGAGGCCGAGCAGGCCACCGAGAAGCTGGACGGCGCCAAGGACAAGCAGCAGAAGCTGCAGAAGGAGATCTCCACGATCCAGGACAACGTGGCTCGTGGGCAGGAGGACCTCAACAAGCTGCGGGACAGCCTCGGTTCGCTGGCCACCGCGCAGTACCGCTCGGGCGGCATCGACCCCTCCGTCCAGCTCTTCCTCTCGTCCGACCCGGACGACTACCTCGACAAGGCCTCCACGCTCGACCAGTTGAGCAGCCAGCAGGTCGAGGCCCTGAAGAAGATCCAGGACAAACAGCGCGAACTCGCCCAGGAGCGGGCAGAGGCCTCCGACAAGCTCAAGGACCTCTCCGCCACCCGCACCGAGCTCGCCAAGCAGAAGTCGGCCGTCCAGGGCAAGCTCGCCGACGCGCAGAAGCTGCTCAACACGCTCACCGCCAAGGAGAAGGCCGCCCTCGACGCCGAGCAGGCCCAGGCCGCCAGCCGCGCCTCCTCCCGCGTGGACCTCGGCAACACGGGCTCCGCCTCCAGCCGGGCCGCCGCCGCCTTTGCCGCCGCCCAGTCCGTGATCGGCTCCCCGTACGTCTACGGCGCCTCCGGCCCGTCCTCCTTCGACTGCTCGGGCCTGACCTCCTGGGCCTACGCCCAGGCCGGCGTGACCATACCCCGCACCTCCGAGGCGCAGGCCAACGCCGGCACCCGCATCTACAGCGCGAGCGACCTCAAGGTCGGCGACCTGGTCATCTTCTACGGCGACTACCACCACGTCGGCCTCTACGCCGGCAACGGCCAGGTGCTGCACGCCCCGCACACCGGCGCCGTGGTCCGCTACGAGGCGATGAGCGACATGACCTTCGAGTTCGGCGTCCGGATCTGACCTCCGCCGAGACCCCGCGCCCCGTCAAGATCGCGGTGCCCGGACGTCCGAACGGGCGAACTGCTTCAGCCTGATGTACCCCCCCGCCCCGCCTTTGACCTGCGTCAGAGGCGGGGCGTCGCGTTGTGCGGCCGGGGAGGGCCTTTGGCCGG
This sequence comes from Streptomyces sp. NPDC013157, assembly GCF_042899865.1. NCBI lineage: Bacteria > Bacillati > Actinomycetota > Actinomycetes > Kitasatosporales > Streptomycetaceae > Streptomyces > Streptomyces sp. NPDC013157. The sequence goes on from NZ_JBIBAK010000004.1 coordinate 241,254, forward strand.
TGCGTGTCCGCGCGGCTAGCATCGCCGTGTCCGGTGACGGAAGTCGCCGGACCTACCGCCGGACGGGCGGGAAGTCACGCCTGTGGAGGCTGCGTAGGACCGATCCGCACGGGTCGGCGGCGGCCTGTGAAGCAGGAACCCGCGGTGGCGCCGCTGAGCGGTGCGGACCGGATCTCCTGCCCTGGGCGGGGGAGGGCGTCAATGTCTGGCGCGTTTCCCCCGGCACCGGGGGAGACCGTCGGCGTCCGACGATCGGAAGGAATGCGGCTTCCCGTGGGGTCTCATCGTCGTCTCGTACCGTCGTCCGGGTTCAACCGGGGCGCCGGTGCCGCAATCTGCGTGCTGTCGGCCGCGGCCGCCGCGCTCGGTGCCGTACCGGCGAGCGCCGCCCCGCACGCCGACAGCCGTGCCGAGGTGGACCGGCTGTACCAGCAGGCCGAGGAGGCGACCCAGGCCTACGACAAGGCCGCCGAGCGGGCCGGCACGCTGCGCCGCGAGGTGAACGACTCCCAGGACCGCATCGCCCGCCAGCAGCAGCGCATCAACACCATGCGGGAGGCGCTCGGTTCACTCGCCGGCGCCCAGTACCGCTCCGGCGGCATCGACCCCGCCGTGGCCCTGCTGTTCTCCGACGACCCGCAGGACTACCTCGACCGGGCCTCCCTCCTCGACCGCGTCGACGCCCGCCAGGCCGGGCAGCTCAGGCGGCTCCAGGCAGCGATGCGCGAACTCGCCCAGGAGCGGTCCGAGGCCGCCGGGAACCTCGCCGAGCTGGAGAAGAGCCGCAAGGCGGTCGCCTCGCACAAGGCCACCGTGGAGCGGAAGCTCACCAAGGCCCGGCACCTGCTCAACGCGATGCCCGCCGCCGACCGCGTCGCCTTCGAGCACGCCTCCCGCGGCGACGACCGCGCCGACCTGCCCGGCCTCTCCGACGCCGCCGTCCCCGACGGCCGTGCCGCCGCGGCGATCGCCGCCGCCCGCTCCGCCCTCGGCAGGCCGTACGTCTGGGGCGCCAGCGGCCCCTCCGGCTTCGACTGCTCGGGCCTGATGCAGTGGTCGTACGCGCACGCCGGGATCCACCTCCCGCGCACCTCGCAGGAGCAGCGCCACGTCGGCCACCAGGTCCCGCTCTCCCAGGTGCAACCCGGTGACCTGGTCGTCTACCGCTCCGACGCCAGCCATGTGGGCATGTACGTCGGCAACGGCCAGGTCATCCACGCCCCCTACCCCGGCGCCCCGGTCCGCTACGACCCGGTCGGAATGATGCCGGTCTCCTCCGTCACCCGGCCCTGACTTCCGGGCTCCTGCCCGTACGATCGGAAAGTGGCTGGTCGTGGACGGGCGTGGCGCTCAGGAGCGGTGGGGCTGTGTCTGCTGCTCCTGCCGCTGGCCGGATGCGGCGGCGGGCAGTCGTCGACCGGTACGGCGATGGCCGAGGTGCAGCAGGTCCTGGACCGCCGCTCGGCCGCGGTCCTCGGCCACGACGAGCAGGCGTACGCCGAGACCGGCACCCGGAGCTCGTACGCGAACCTGCGGGCCGTACCGCTCGCGGCCTGGAGCTACCGGCTGACCGCCCTCCACCCCGACGGCGCCGGCGCCACCGCCGACGCGCAGCTCAGCTACCGGATACAGGGCTACGACAAGGCGCCGGTGACGACGGACCGGGCGCTGACCCTCAGCCGCACCGCCGACGGACAGTGGTATGTCACATACGACAAGCCGGCCACGCAGTCCGGGCAACAGCTCTGGGACCAGGGTGAGGTGACCGCCGTCAAGAGCACCCACACCCTCGTCCTCGGCGTCGGCCAGTCCCGGACCACACTGCGCGGCTACGCCCGCCTCGCCGACACCGCCGTCCCCGAGGTCTCCAAGGCCTGGGGCACGGACTGGACGCGGCGGGTGGTGCTGCTCGTACCAGGGTCGCTGAGCGGCATGGCCGGCCTGCTGGGTGCCCCCGCCTCCAACTACAAGGGCATCGCCGCCGTCACCACCGGCGAGGCGGGAGGTTCGGGCCAGGCCCCGGCGGACCGGGTCATCCTCAACCCGGAGGCGTACGCCGTCCTCGGCGCGGTCGGCAGACAGGTCGTCCTCACCCACGAGACGACGCACGTGGCCACCCGCGCCCACACCACGGCCGCCACCCCGCTCTGGCTCTCCGAGGGCTACGCCGACTGGATCGGCTACCTCGACACGGGCCGCACACCCACCGAGGCGGCCCCCGAACTCGCCCGCGCCGTCGAGGCCGGAGACGCCCCCGAGGACCTCCCCGCCGACAAGGACTTCGGCTTCACCGACGACCCCACCAAACTGGCCCAGGCCTACGAGGGCGGCTGGCTGGCCTGCCGGATGATCGCCGCCCACTGGGGCGAGGAGAAGCTCGGCGCCTTCTACCGGGCCGTCGGCGCGCACAAGGAGCGCGCGGGCGCGGTGGAGGACGCCCTGAAGACGGAACTGGGCACGACCCTGCCGGACTTCACCGCCCGCTGGCGGGACTACCTGAAGGCTCAGCTGGGCGACTGAGCCGGTCGCACCCGGGCTCAGGGGGAGACCGACGTCTCCTCCGTGTGGGGCGTCTGAGCCGGGAAGGGCGCGACGGCGTCCTCGGTCACCGTGGAGCGCCACAGTGCGCGGGCCGCCGTGACCGTGGCCGCGAGCAGCAGGCCGTTGCGCAGGAGCAGCAGGGTGATGCCGTACCGGTCGCTGAACACGACGTGCGAGAAGCCGACCGGGAACTCCAGGACCGTCACGAAGGTCGCCAGGAGGACCAGGACCGCCGGGAGGGTCATGCGGCCGGCGCGGAAGCAGAGGCAGACGGCGGCCAGGCCCACCAGCCACACCATGTACTGGGGGCTGATCACCCGGCTGGTGACCGTGAACATCAGGACGGCGGTGAAGGCCGCGTCCGCGAGCGTGTGGGAGCGGAAGCGGGCCGCCGACAGCCGCCACAGCAGCAGCCAGCCGAACGCGAGCGCGGTGAGCAGCAGGGCCGCCGTGCTCACCGCCTGCACGTGCGGGCCGAGGAATTCGATCGAGCCGTAGTTGAGCAGCACCTCGCCGTGCCAGCCGAAGTGCCGGGCGATGTGGAAGACCAGCGCGCCGAGGGACTCCACCTCGGTGCCCCGGTCCCGCTGGAAGGTCAGGAAGGCGAACGCGCCGGGCATGGCCACCGCGAACAGTGCGCCGACCGCGCCCGCCGTGACCGCCGCGGACGCCCAGGCCCGCCGCCGTACGGCGCCCACCAGGAGCAGCGCCGGCCACACCTTCACCATCGCGCCGAAGCCGACGAGGGCGCCCATGATCCGGGGATGCCGGGCCCCGGCGAGCAGCGCGGCGACGGCGACGGCGGTGACCATCAGGTCGTAGCGGGAGTAGACGGTCGGGCCGAGGAGCGGGACGCCCAGCACCCAGACCCAGGCACCGCGCAGGGTGCGGCCGGGGCGCGGGCCGGTGTAGAGCAGGAGGGCGAGGACCACCAGGTCGGCGAGGCAGGCCAGGACGAAGAAGGCGGTCGGGTAGTCCAGGAAGGGGAGGAGGCCGGGGGAGAGGATCGCCAGGGCGGCCGCGGGCGGGTACTGCCAGGTGACGTCGTCCAGAGGAAACGTTCCGTGCCGCAGCACCTCGTACCAGCCCTGGTAGATGACGGAGACGTCGGTCGTGACGTCCGCGCCCGGGAACACGAACACCTTCAGGACGAACAGCAGCAGCACCAGCCGGGTGGCACCCCAGGTGACCAGCAGCAACACCATGGCACGCCGCACGCCCGTCCTGTCCACCTGAGCCCCTGTCCGTCGGCATCGCCGTGTCGAGTGGGCCACATGATCCCCCGACGTCCTGTGCGGGGGCCATGAAGCGTGGCCGAACACACTGTGCGGGTAAGGTCGGCGCCGATGAACAAGACCCTGGTCGTGACCAATGACTTCCCGCCTCGGCCGGGCGGTATCCAGGCCTTCCTGCACAGCATGGCGCTGCGGCTGGACCCCGAGCGGCTGGTCGTCTACGCGTCCACCTGGAAGCGGGGCCGGGAGGGTGTCGAGGCCACCGCCGCGTTCGACGCGGAGCAGCCCTTCACCGTCGTGCGCGACCGTACGACGATGCTGCTGCCGACGCCCGGGGCGACCCGGACGGCGGTCGGGCTGCTGCGGGAGCACGGGTGCACGTCGGTGTGGTTCGGGGCGGCGGCTCCGCTGGGCCTGATGGCGCCGGCGCTGCGGAAGGCGGGGGCGGAGCGGCTGGTCGCCACGACCCACGGGCACGAGGCGGGCTGGGCCCAGCTGCCCGCGGCCCGGCAGCTGCTCGGGCGGATCGGGGAGGCGACGGACACGATCACCTATCTCGGCGAGTACACACGGTCCCGGATCGCGACCGCGCTCAGTGCGCGGGCGGCCGGGCGGATGGTGCAGTTGCCGCCGGGGGTGGACGAGAAGACCTTCCGTCCGGGGGCGGGCGGGGACGCGGTGCGGGCGCGGCTGGGGCTGACCGACCGGCCTGTGGTCGTGTGCGTGTCGCGGCTGGTGCCGCGCAAGGGGCAGGACACGCTGATCCTCGCGATGCCGCTGATCCTGGCCGCCGAGCCGGACGCGGTGCTGCTGATCGTGGGCGGCGGCCCGTACGAGAAGGAGCTGCGGCGCCTGGTCCGGGAGACCGGGGTCGAGGCGTCGGTGCGGTTCACGGGGGCCGTGCCGTGGGCCGAGCTGCCCGCGCACTTCGGCGCGGGCGACGTGTTCGCCATGCCGTGCCGGACCCGGCGGGGCGGGCTGGACGTGGAGGGGCTCGGGATCGTGTACCTGGAGGCCTCGGCGACCGGGCTGCCGGTGGTGGCGGGGGATTCGGGGGGCGCGCCGGACGCGGTGCTGGACGGGGAGACCGGCTGGGTGGTGCGGGGCGGCTCCGCCGAGGAGGCCGCCGAGCGCATTGCGGCGCTCTTGGGAGACTCCGAACTGCGTCAGCGTATGGGGGAGCGCGGGCGGCGGTGGGTCGAGGAGAAGTGGCGGTGGGATCTGCTGGCGGAGAGGTTGGAGGAATTGCTCTAGGGGATCGGGTCGTGCTGCGTCCGCGAGTGCGTTGTGGCCGGTCGCGCAGTTCCCCGCGCCCCTTCGGGGGCGCGTTGTCACTAACCTTGTCGCAGGCCTAGGCGGAACCGGAAAATCCGCACATGCTGCGCGCATGACAGCAAAACTGATGCAGCGTCAGCTGACGAGACGTCACATCCTGGGCATGATCGCCCTCCAGACCGCCGCCGCGGCCGGTCTCACCCGTGTCGGGCTCCAGTCGGCGCAGGCCGCCGAGGAAGCGGCCGACGTCGACAACGCACCCGCGATCGTGGTCGGTTCGGGGTACGGCGGGGCCGTGGCCGCGCTGCGCCTCGGGCAGGCCGGGGTGCGCACCCTCATGATCGAGATGGGCCAGCTGTGGAACACCGCCGGCTCCGACGGCAAGATCTTCTGTTCCACCGCCGCCCCGGACAAGCGGTCCATGTGGTTCAAGACCCGCACGGAGGCCCCGCTCGCCACCTTCCTCTGGCTGGATGTCGTCAACAAGGACATCACTCCCTACGCGGGGGTGCTCGACCGGGTGCACTACGACAACATGTCCGTGTACGTGGGGCGGGGTGTCGGAGGCGGGTCGCTGGTCAACGGGGGGATGGCCGTGACCCCGCTCCAGTCGTACTTCACCGAGCAGTTCCCGACCGTGGACGCGACCGCGATGTACAACACGTACTTCCCGCGCGCCCGCACCATGCTGGGTGTCAACACCATCGACTCCACCTGGTTCGAGTCGACCGAGTGGTACCAGTTCACCCGGACCTCCAGGAAGGCCGCCGCCAACACCGGGCTCAAGACCACCTTCGTACCCAACGTCTACGACTTCGGGTACATGCAGCAGGAGGCCGCCGGCACCGCCACCAAGTCCGCGCTCGCCCAGGAGGTCATCTACGGCAACAACTACGGCAAGAAGAGCCTCGACAAGACCTACCTGGCCGCCGCCCTCGGCACCGGGAACGTCACCATCCACACCCTGGAGAAGGTGAAGGCCGTCACGAGGGCGAGTGACGGGTCGTACGTGCTGAGCGTGGACCGGATCGACACGAGCGGGGCCGTCGTGGAGAGCAAGCAGTACAGCTGTACCCATCTGTTCCTGGGGGGTGGCAGCCTCGGGACCACCGAGCTGCTCGTCCGGGCCCGGGACACCGGGGCGCTGCCCGCGCTCAACTCCAGTGTGGGGGCGGGCTGGAGCACCAACGGCAACACCATGCTGGGGCGCGCCAACCACCTCTGGGACACCACCGGTGCCAACCAGGCGACCATGCCGGTCATGGGCATCGACGACTGGGCCAACACCGACAACCCGGTATTCGCGGAGATCGCCCCGCTGCCCATCGGGTTCGAGACCTGGGTGAGCCTGTACCTGGCGATCACCAAGAACCCGCAACGGGCGTCCTTCACCTACGACTCCGCGAGCGACGGGGTGAAGCTGGGCTGGACCGCGGCCCAGAGCGCGGTCTCGGTCGCCATGGCCAAGAAACTCTTCGACCGGATCAACTCGGCCAACGCCACGATCTACCGGTACGACCTGTTCGGGTCCAGCAGCAAGGTGTTCGCGGACGACTTCTGCTACCACCCCCTGGGTGGCTGCGTCCTGGGGCAGGCGACCGACAACTACGGTCGGGTGAAGGGGTATTCGAAGCTGTACGTCACGGACGGCTCGCTCGTGCCGGGGAACATCGGCGTGAACCCGTTCGTCACCATCACCGCGCTCGCCGAGCGGGCGATGGAACGGGTTCTCGCCGAGGACTTCTGAGCACCGGGAGGAGGCCCCGAGTGCCGCTCTACTTCTGGTAGATGGCCTCGATCTCGTTCGCGTAGTCCTTCGCCACCACGTTGCGCTTGAGCTTCAGGGACGGCGTCAGGTGGCCCGACTCCTCCGAGAACTGGGAGGACAGAATGCGGAACTTCCGCACCGATTCCGCCTTCGACACCGCGGCGTTGCCGTCGTCGACAGCGTCCTGGATCGCCGCGATCAGATCCGGGTCGTCACGCAGCGACGCCGCGGTGGCACCCGCCGGCTTGCCGTGGTCGGCCGCCCAGCGGCCCAGGAACTCCTCGTCGATGGTGACCAGCGCGCCCACGAACGGCCGCCCGTCGCCCACCACCATGCACTCCGCGACCAGCGCGTGCGCGCGGATCCGGTCCTCGATCACGGCCGGGGCGACGTTCTTGCCGCCCGCGGTGACGATGATCTCCTTCTTGCGGCCGGTGATCCTGAGGTAGCCGTCCTCGTCCAGGGTGCCGATGTCCCCGGTGTGGAACCAGCCGTCGGCCAGCGCCTCGGCGGTCGCGGCCTCGTTGTTCCAGTAGCCCTTGAACAGGTGCTCGCCGTGCAGCAGCACCTCCCCGTCGTCCGCGATGCGGATCACCGAGCCGGGCAGCGGCTGCCCGACCGTGCCGATCTTCTGCCGGTCCCAGGGGTTGAACGCGGTCGCCGCGCACGACTCGGTCAGGCCGTAGCCCTCCAGGACCGAGAAGCCGATACCGCGGAAGAAGTGGCCCAGGCGCTCGCCGAGCGGGGCGCCGCCGGAGATGGCGTACTCGCCCTTGCCGCCGAGCACCGCGCGCAGCTTGCTGTAGACGAGCTTGTCGAAGGTCTTGTGCTTGATCTTCAGGCCGAGGGAGGGGCCCGACGGGGTGTCCAGCGCCTTGCTGTACGCGATCGCGGTGTCCGCGGCCTTGTCGAAGATCTTGCCCTTGCCGTCCGCCTGCGCCTTGGCGCGCGCCGAGTTGTAGACCTTCTCGAAGACGCGCGGGACGCCGAGGATCAGCGTCGGCCGGAAGGCGGCCAGTTCGTCCGTGAGGTTCTTGATGTCCGGGACGCAGCCCAGCTTGATCGGCGCCATCATCGGCGCGATCTGGACGAGGCGGCCGAAGACGTGCGCGAGCGGGAGGAAGAGCAGGACGGAACACTCGCCGGTGCGGAAGAGGGGGCGCAGCCGCTCCACGATGTTGCCGCACTCCGCGAAGAAGGCACGGTGGGTGAGGACGCAGCCCTTGGGGCGGCCGGTCGTACCGCTCGTGTAGACGATGGTCGCCGGGTCGTCCGCCTTCGCCTGCGAGCTGCGTTCGTCGACCGTGGCGTCGGTGACGCCCTGGCCGAGTCTGCCGAGCTCCTCCAGGGCGCCGGCCTCGATCTGCCAGACGTGCTTGAGGGCGGGCAGGGTCTCGCGCACCGACTCGACGGCGGCCGTGTGGCCGTCGAGTTCGACGATGCAGGCGGTCGCGCCGGAGTCGCTGAGGATCCACTGCACCTGCTCCGGCGAGCTGGTCTCGTACACCGGCACGGTGACCGCGCCGGCGCTCCAGATCGCGAAGTCGAGGAGCGTCCACTCGTAGCGGGTGCGGGACATCAGGCCGACCCGGTCGCCCGGCTGGACGCCGGAGGCGATGAGGCCCTTCGCCGCCGCGTGCACCTCGGCCAGGAAGGCGGTGGCGGTCACGTCCTGCCAGACACCGCCGACCTTGCGGGCCATGACGGCAACGTGCGGATGCTGCGCGGCGTTTCTGCGGACGATGTCGGTCAGATTGCCGTCCGCGGGGACCTCGTACAAAGCCGGAAGGCTGAACTCGCGCAAGACTGCTGCTCCTCATAGGGCGCCGACGCCACGACGTTGTGCGATGCGACGGTGCGGTCCAAGGCTCGGGCAGGTGCTCAGGGCTTCGTCACGGGCTGGAAGATCCGTTGGTTGAAATCCTGAGCACGACTGGACTGCCCGGACGTTACCCGCCGGTATGGCTTCTTCGACAGGGGGGTCCGGCGAGATGTTCGGTGCGTCACACAGGTTGGTGTTCCTTCGCGTACGGTAGTCCACGGCTTTAGTGACTGACCAGTAACCACGGGCCCGGCCATCGCCTGTTCACGTTTGCCGCACAGGCCTACGCTTGATCACCATGGCAGCCACACCCTCCGGCATCCGAAGGACCCGCGTCCACGTGGTCAGCGACGTGCACGGCAACGCCCGTGACCTGGCCAGAGCCGGCGACGGCGCCGACGCCCTGATCTGTCTCGGCGACCTCGTCCTCTTCCTCGACTACGCCGACCACTCCCGCGGCATCTTCCCCGACCTGTTCGGCGTCGAGAACGCCGACCGTCTCGTCGAACTCCGCACCGCCCGGCGTTTCGAGGAGGCCCGGGAACTCGGCGCCCGGCTGTGGGGCGGGATCGCCATGGACCGGGCGACGGCGATCGAGAAGGCGGTGCGCAAGCAGTACGCCGAGATGTTCGCGGCGTTCCCGACACCGACGTACGCGACGTACGGCAATGTCGATATGCCGCCGCTGTGGCGGGAGTACGCGGGCCCGGGCACCACCGTTCTGGACGGTGAGCGGGTCGAGATCGGCGGCTGGGTCTTCGGCTTCGTCGGCGGCGGGCTGCGCACCCCCATGCGCACCCCCTACGAGATCTCCGACGAGGAGTACGCGGCGAAGATCGAGGCGCTCGGCGAGGTCGACGTGCTGTGCACGCACATCCCGCCGGAGGTGCCGGAGCTGGTGTACGACACGGTGGCGCGCCGTTTCGAACGGGGCAGCCGGGCGCTGCTGGACGCCATCCGCCGCACCCGCCCCCGGTATTCGCTCTTCGGGCACGTCCACCAGCCGCTGGTGAAGCGGATGCGGATCGGGGCCACCGAGTGCGTGAACGTCGGGCACTTCGCCGGTACCGGCCGGCCCTGGGCGCTGGAATGGTGACGGCCGCGGACAGGGGGTGAAGTCGGCTGGTCGGACGCGCGGTAGCCTTCACGCGGCACGCGTGTGCGCACGCCCGCGCACGCCGACCCCCTTTACTGGTCCCACCGGTCCCACCGGCCCGCATCTGGAGGAGCCACGGCGATGGCGGAACACACCAGCTCGAACATCACGATCGAGGCGGCCCCGGCCGACGTCATGGCGGTGATCGCCGACTTCGGGCGGTACCCGGACTGGACCGGTGAAGTGAAGGAGGCGGAGGTCCTGAAGACCGACGCCCAGGGCCGTGCCGAGCAGGTCCGCCTGGTCATGGACGCCGGCGCGATCAAGGACGACCAGGTCCTCGGGTACACGTGGACCGGCGACAACGAGGTCTCCTGGACGCTGGTGAAGTCCCAGATGCTCCGCTCCCTGGACGGCTCGTACCTCCTGAAGCCGGCGGGTGCGGGTTCGACCGAGGTCACGTACTCGCTCACGGTGGACGTGAAGATCCCGATGCTCGGGATGATCAAGCGCAAGGCGGAGAAGGTCATCATCGACCGGGCGCTGGCGGGGCTGAAGAAGAGGGTCGAGTCGGGGGAGAAGTGAGGTAGGGACGCGTCGCGGGGGTACGCGTAGGACCCCGGGTGCGGGTCGTCGGTGGCTGCTCGCGCAGTTCCCCGCCCCCTCACGGGGCGCTTCAGCCGCCCAGCGCGGCGGCACCCTGCAAGTGCCGGTAAGTGACACCCCTACGCCCGCTGCAGCGAGGGCTCACCCGGACGTCCGTTACGGTTCACCCTCATGCGCACGATCCTGATCACCGGCCCCGGCGGCAGCGGCCGTACGACCGTCGCCGCGGCCACCGCCCTGCGCGCCGCGGCCGAGGGCACCCCCACCCTCGTCCTGAGCGCCGACCGCACGGACACCCTCGGCACCGCCCTGGGCGCGGCGACAGGACCGGAGCCCACCCGCCTCACCCCCACCCTCACCGCCTGGCGCCCCGACGCCGCCGCCCGCTTCCGCGAGGACCTCACCGCCTTCCAGGCCCGCGCCGCGAACGTCCTCGACCTGCTCGGCGCCTCCCGCCTGGACGCCGAGGAACTCACCCCCCTCCCGGGCGCCGAGGAACTCTCCTTCCTCCGCGCCCTGCGCGACGCCGCCCTCTCCGAGCGCTACGAACTGCTCGTCGTGGACCTCCCGCCCGCCCCCCGCGCGCTCGCCCTCCTCTCGCTCCCCGAGGAGCTCCGCCGCTACCTGCGCCGCCTGCTCCCGCCCGAGCGGCAGGCGGCCCGCGCCCTGCGCCCGGTCCTCGGCCGTCTCGCCGGCGTCCCGATGCCCGCCGACTGGCTCTACGAGACCGCGGCCCGCTGGGACACCGAGCTGGCCGCCGTGGAGGCCGTCCTCGCCGACCGCCGCACCGCCGTACGCCTGGTCGCCGAGCCCGGCCCGGCCGGCGCCGACGCCGTCCGCACCGCCCGCCTCGGTCTCGCCCTGCGCGGCCTGTCCGCCGCGACCCTGGTCGCCAACCGCGTGCTGCCCGAGGCCACCCCCCTGCACGCCCTGGTCGCCCAGCAGCGCAAGGCCCTCGCGGAGTGGGGGGAGGCGTACGACGTCACCGCCGTCGCCCACCTCGGGCACGACCCGCGCGGCACCGACGACCTCGCCGCGCTCGCCGTGCCCGGCGTCAACACCGCGCCCGCCCCGGTCGAGTGGCCCGTCGCCGACCGGATCGAGGAGGACGGCGTCCTCGTCTGGCACGTCCCGCTGCCCGGCGCGATACGGGACGACCTCGACCTCGTCCGGCGCGGCGACGAGGTCGTGATCACCGTGGGCGGCTTCCGCCGGATCGTCGCCCTGCCATCGGCCCTGCGCCGCTGCACCGTCGCCGGGGCGGCCCTGCGCGACGGCGAGCTGCGGCTGCGGTTCGCGCCGGACCCGGAGCTGTGGCCGCGCTGACGGTGAAACCGGTACGCCCGTTCGGGTAACGTCGGAGAGACGAACCGTAGTCAGGAGTCCGTCATGAGCGAAGAGCGCCCCACAGCTGACGCCTCCGAGGCCGCGGACGAGGTACGGGCGACGGACGACGACGCCTGGGCCACCGCCTGCGCCGAGGACCTGGAGGCGGAGAAGGCCCGCCGCCGGGCCCAGTACGGCCCGCCCCCCGGGTCGGCCGCCGAGGAACTGCGCCGACTCGTCGACGCCGTCGCCGACAAGCTCTCCGGCATCCAGCCCCCGCTGCTCGGGGCGGTCGCCGGGCCCGCCGCCCAGCAGGTGGTCCGGCAGGTCGTCCAGCAGGCGAAGAACGCCGTCGAGCCCGTCATAGAGCGCAACCCGGACGTCTTCGACCACCTGGCCGCGGCCGGCAGCGAACTCCTCGCCGCCTACCGCTCCGCGGTCCAGGCCCAGGAGACCCGCTGGACCTCCGGCGCCCCCGACAAGGGCGAGGACGACGGCCCCGGGGAACGCATCGATCTCGACTGACAGCCCATCGAGGCCCTGCCGTCGGGTTCCCGCCTGTCGGGCGGTGCCTGGCACGCACTCCCCCAGAGGCGTTGTCGTCAGTCGCCGACGCTCCCCGTTGACTCCCTCCGCCGCAGTGCAGCTGCCCGCACCAGGCTCCGCCCGACCCGCCCTCCGGGCGGACGACGGGAACCCGACGGCAGGGCCTCGGGTACGGTTGGCCGTAGCGGGGCTCGACCGAAACTGAGGGATTCATGGGACTCACCATCGGCGTCGACATCGGCGGCACGAAGATCGCGGCCGGCGTGGTCGATGAGGAAGGCAACATCCTCTCGACCCACAAGGTGCCGACCCCGGGCACGCCCGAGGGCATCGTGGACGCCATTGCTTCCGCCGTAGAGGGCGCCCGCGCCGGGCACGAGATCGTCGGCGTGGGCATCGGAGCCGCCGGTTACGTGAACCGGCAGCGCTCCACGGTCTACTTCGCGCCCAACATCGACTGGCGCCAGGAGCCGTTGAAGGACGAGGTCGAGGCCCGCGTCGGCCTCCCCGTGGTGGTGGAGAACGACGCCAACGCCGCCGCCTGGGGCGAGTACAAGTTCGGGGCCGGCAAGGGCCACCGCAACGTCATCTGCATCACCCTCGGCACCGGCCTCGGCGGCGGCATCATCATCGGCAACAAGCTGCGCCGCGGGCACTTCGGAGTGGCCGCCGAGTTCGGGCACATCCGGATGGTCCCGGACGGGCTGCTGTGCGGCTGCGGCTCGCAGGGCTGCTGGGAGCAGTACGCCTCCGGCCGCGCCCTGGTCAGGTACGCCAAGCAGCGCGCCAACGCCACCCCCGAGCACGCCGAGCTCCTGCTCAGCCTCGGCGACGGCACCCCCGACGGCATCGAGGGCAAGCACATCTCCATGGCCGCCCGCCAGGGCGACCCGGTCGCCGTCGACTCCTACCGCGAGCTCGCCCGCTGGGCCGGCGCCGGCCTCGCCGACCTGGCCTCCCTCTTCGACCCCTCCGCGTTCATCGTCGGCGGCGGCCTCTCGGACGAGGGCGAACTGGTCCTCGACCCGATCCGCAAGTCCTACAAGCGCTGGCTGGTAGGCGGCAACTGGCGCCCGGTGGCCGAGGTCATCGCGGCCCAGCTGGGCAACGAGGCCGGCCTCGTGGGCGCGGCCGACCTGGCGAGAGAGCCCGACCCGATCATGTAACGCCCCGGACTTCTCGGGCTGCGGCAACCGCACCTCCCCAGGGGCGCGGGGAACTGCGCGACAAGCCGCACACAACCGGCAGTCGCGCACGAACCTCGCGCCCCGAGCCATTGGGCGGGCGGCGCTTTCCTCCGCCGCGTACATTGATCCACATGGTGTCGCTCCCCAACTCCCACACAGAGCCCGACGGTTCCGCCGTCATCCGCGTCCTGAGCTACAACATCCGCTCCATGCGGGACGACACCGACGCCCTCGCCCGCGTCATCAGGGCCTGTGCCCCCGACCTGGTCCTGATCCAGGAAGCCCCCCGCTTCTTCCGCTGGCGCAAGAAGCTCGCCCGCCTGGCCTCCGCCTCCGACCTCGTGATCCTCACCGGGGGCGGCACGGCAGCCGGCCCGGCGATCCTCTGCGACCTCCGCGCCACCGTCGAACGCACCGAGGACGTCCTCCTCCCCCTCACCCCCGGCCTGCACCGCCGCGGCCTCGCGACCGCCGTCGTCCGCTTCGGCGGCGTCCGCCTCGGCGTCACCAGCTTCCACCTCAGCCTCCAGCAGGACGAGCGCTACGAGCAGGGCGGCATGCTCCTCGACCGGGTCGCCGGCCTGGGCGTGCCGCACGCCGTCGCCGGCGGCGACCTCAACGACCGCCCCGACGGACGCACCTTCCGCCGCCTGGCCGACGCCTACCAGGACTGCCGTACCACCGCACCCTGGGGCGGCGAGTTCACCTCCTGGTCCACCGATCCCCACCAGCGCATCGACGCGATCTTCGCGACGAAGGGCATCGAGGTGCTCGGCTGCGGCGTACCGACCGGCCTCCCCGGCGTCACCGACGCAGATCTGAGGGCGGCCACCGACCATCTCCCGGTCCTGGCCGCCCTCAGGGTTCCCGCCGCCTCCTAGCCGGTTACGACCAGCTGCTTCACCCCGTCCACGACGGCCCGGCTGTCGTGGTACGAGAGCCGGGTGTACGTCTTCCTGGCCGCGCCGTCGCCGGAGGTGCGGATGTCGCGGAAGCCGCGGAAGCCGAGGAAGGAAGCCGAGGCTTCTCCGGGACGGGGGACGGGGCCGGGGCCGAAAAACCCGAGGGCCCGCCCGGAATCGCTCCGGACGGGCCCTCGGGTTCTACGGCGGGGGGATCGATCAGACGACGGCTCCCCGCCCGGGGTCGCCGTCCTCGTCGTCGGTCTTCATACGGGTCACCAGCGTGACGAACCCGCCGAGGAAACCGCCGATGCCCAGCGTCGCCAGCCACCAGGTCATGTCCCAGCCCAGCACCACCGCGAGCAGCAGCAGGATCGGGCCGCCCACCACGCCCAGCCAGGCGAACTTGGCCGTGGCGTCGGCCTCCGGCAGCGGCGGCGGCTCGGGTGGCACGAAGTGCCCCTCGTCGTCCTCGTCGAAGTCGTCCTCGGACGGCTCCGGCGCCGTGTAGTCACGCGGCCCGCCCACCCCGGGTGCGAAGGAGATCGAACTGCCCAGCGGCTGCACGGGCCGCTGCTCCTCGGCGGCCCCGGCCCCCGTCCCGGCGGTCTCGGTGCCCGCGTCGGTCTCGTCCTCGTCCATCGCCGGCAGCGCGAGGTCCTTCACCGGCTTGAAGGGCACAGTGCCCGGCGGGTCCGGCGGCTCGTCGCCGTACCCCGCGACGATCGCCGCCCAGGCGGCCGCCTCGTCGAAGGGCACCCCCGTCTCGTCCGGCTCGCGGTCCTCGCGGTCGGAGTCGTGCTCAGCCAACTGCGGCCGTCCCTTCCTTGCCGACACCGGGTGCGAGCCGGCCGATGAAGGCGAGGCTCTCCTCGAAGACCCGGTCCGCGTCATGGTCCAACGTCGCGACGTGGTAACTCTGTTCCAGCACGACCTCCGTTACGTCCGTGGACGACACCCGGCTCAGGATGCGGGCGGAATCCACCGCCGGAACCACATGGTCCTCGGCGCTGCGCAGGAGCAGCAGCGGCTGGGTCACCTGCGGCAGCTCCTTGTCCACCTGGTGGAAGAAGTTCCGCAGCGAGTGCGCGCTGTGCAGCGGCACCCGGTCGTACCCCACCTCGGCGGCGCCCGGCTTGGCGATGTCGCTGGCGATGCCCTTCGTCGTGCGCACGAGATGCCGGGCCACCGGAAGGGCGTACGCCGACAGGCCGTGCACCTTGTTCGCCGGGTTGACGATCACCACGCCGTCCACACCCGTACCGTTCCGCGCGGCCAGCCGCAGGGCCAGTGCGCCGCCCATGGACAGGCCCGCCACGAACACCTGGGAGCAGCGCTCACGCAGCAGCCGCAGCTCGCGGTCCACCTCCGCGTACCAGTCCTGCCAGCCGGTGACCGCCATGTCCTGCCAGCGGGTGCCGTGCCCGGGCAGCAGGGGCAGGGACACGGTCAGGCCGTGTGCCGCATGGTGATCCGCCCACGGGCGCAGCGACTGGGGCGAGCCCGTGAAACCGTGGCAGAGGAGGACGCCGGCCTCCCCGCCGTCATGGCGGTACGGCTCGGCTCCGGGGAGAACCGGCACCTTCGGTCTCCAATTCATTCGAGTTCGTTCGAGGGGGCGGCACTGCGAGAGCCATGGACGACGACTCCGGTTGTGCTTCACCGTACGCGACGGCACTGACACCGACCAGGGTCGTCGGGCCCATTCCCGGCGCTCCGGGTTAAGGTCTGATCGACGGAAACAGGAGGCACTGGGTTGTTGTACGGCGCGATGAAGGTCGCCATCGGGGGACCGCTGAAGGTCACCTTCAGGCCCTGGGTGGAAGGCCTGGAGAACGTCCCGGCCGAGGGCCCGGCGATCCTGGCCAGTAACCACCTGTCCTTCTCGGACTCGTTCTTCCTGCCCGCGGTGCTGGACCGCAAGGTCACCTTCATCGCGAAGGCCGAGTACTTCACCACCCCCGGGCTGAAGGGCCGCCTCACGGCCGCCTTCTTCAAGGGCGTGGGCCAGCTCCCCGTCGACCGCTCCGGCGCGCGCGGCGCCGGCGAGGCCGCGGTGCAGAGCGGCATAGACGTGCTGGAGCGCGGCGAGCTGTTCGGCATCTACCCGGAGGGCACCCGCTCGCCCGACGGCCGCCTCTACCGGGGCAAGCCCGGCGGCCTCGCGCGCGTGGCGCTCGCGACCGGCGCTCCGGTGATCCCGGTCGCCATGATCGACACGGAGAAGATCCAGCCGCCGGGGCAGGTGATGCCCAAGCTGATGCGGCCGGGCATCCGGATCGGCAAGCCGCTGGACTTCAGCCGTTACCAGGGCATGGAGCACGACCGGTTCGTGCTGCGCGCGGTGACCGACGAGGTCATGTACGAGATCATGAGACTTTCCGGCCAGGAGTACGTGGACATCTACGCGACGGCCGCCAAGCGGCAGATCGCGGAGGCGGCCAAGGCCGAGAAGGACGCGGCGAAGGCCGAGAAGAAGGCCGCCGAGTCCTAGACCGGCGGCGGGGGGACCGGCGGCCGGGGGGACCGACGGCCGGGGACTGGCAGGGGGACTGGGGGACATGAGCAAGCGGGAACGCGTCATACGCATGTCGGTCGAGCAGCCGCTGTGGCGTGCCCTCACCGGCTACCGCGTGCTGACCCTGCTGTACGCGATCGGCCTGTTCGCCTCGGCCTACGACGACTACGACCGCCTGGGCGTCGCCATCGCCTACTACGCCGTCCTGACCGTCTGGACCCTGGCCACCCTGCCCCGCGTGCAGAGCGCGGCGGCCTGCACCAAGCGCTTCCTCGCCGTCGACCTCGCCATCGCGCTCACCGGCATCGTGCTGACCCCCTGGGTGGTCACCCAGGGCCACATCGACCGGGGCGGCCCGACCCTGCCGTCGATCTGGACCGCCGGTTCGGTCCTCGCCTACGCCCTCAAGGGCGGCTGGCGCTGGGCCGCGTTGGCCTCCACGCCGGTCGCCGCCGCCAACCTGGTCGAGCGCGGCCACCCGGCCCGCGACACCGTCCACAACGTGATCCTGGTCTGGGTCGCCTCCATCGCCATCGGCTACGTCGTCGAGGTCGCCCGCGCCTCCGAGCGCACCCTCGCCCGCGCCCTGGAGATCGAGGCCGCGACCCGGGAACGGGAGCGGCTTGCCCGGGACATCCACGACAGCGTGCTCCAGGTGCTCGCCATGGTGCAGCGGCGCGGCACGGTCCTCGGCGGCGACGCGGCCGAACTCGGCCGGCTGGCCGGGGAGCAGGAGGTGGCCCTGCGGACGCTGGTCTCCGGCGGCCTGGTGCCGCCCTCGCGGGTCTCGGAGGACGAGGCCCAGGGCGCCGTCGTACGCCTGGTGGAGGAGGAGCCGGACGACGACGGTCCCGTCGACCTGCGCACGCTGCTCTCGCGGTACGCCGGATCCCGGGTCAGCCTGGCCGAGCCCGGCGCGCCGGTGGAGCTGCCGCCGGGCGCCGCACGCGAGTTGGCCGCCGCCGTCGGTGCCGCCCTGGACAATGTGCGCAGGCACGCGGGGGACGGGGCGCGGGCCTGGATCCTGATCGAGGACGAGCCCGGCGAGGTCGTGGTGACCGTACGGGACGACGGCCCCGGCATCCCGGAAGGGCGGCTCGCCCAGGCCGAGGGGGAGGGGCGGCTCGGGGTGGCCCAGTCGATCCGGGGGCGGCTGCGCGACCTCGGCGGCAGCGCCGAGCTGTTCTCGACCCCCGGGCAGGGCACGGAAGTAGAGCTGAAGGTACCGAGGGTCTCCCCGGGGAAGGCGGAGCGGCGATGAGTATCAAGGTCATGGTGGTCGACGACCACCCCATGTGGCGGGACGCGGTCGCCCGGGACCTGACCGAGGCCGGTTTCGAGGTGGTCGCCACGGCCGGGGACGGCGACCAGGCGGTGCGCCGCGCCAAGGCCGCCGCGCCCGACGTCCTCGTCCTGGACCTCAACCTGCCGGCCAAGCCGGGCGTCCAGGTGTGCAAGGAACTCGTGGGCCACGACCCGGCGTTGCGGGTCCTGGTCCTCTCCGCGAGCGGGGAGCACGCCGACGTCCTGGAGGCGGTGAAGTCCGGCGCGACGGGTTATCTGCTCAAGTCGGCTTCTACGGAGGAGCTCCTTGACGCGGTCCGCCGAACCGCCGTCGGCGACCCGGTGTTCACGCCCGGCCTCGCCGGTCTCGTCCTCGGCGAGTACCGCCGGCTGGCCTCCGAGCCCGCCCCGGAAGCGGACACCGACCGGCCCGACGCGCCCCGGCTCACCGACCGCGAGACCGAGGTGCTGCGGCTGGTCGCCAAGGGCCTGAGCTACAAGCAGATCGCCGAGCGCCTGGTCATCTCCCACCGCACGGTCCAGAACCACGTCCAGAACACCCTCGGCAAGCTCCAGCTGCACAACAGGGTGGAACTGGTGCGGTACGCGATAGAGGCCGGCCTCGACGACGACTGAGCCGATGACTGATCTGATCTGATCTTCGGGCGGCGCGTAAACCAACCGCCCGACAATTCACCGGAATTGCCCTTCCGTGCCCATCCCTGTGTGAGCTGGATCACCATTAGCGTGAGTCCCACAGGCAACCGCGGCGAAGGGACATTTCCATGCGGGTCGGAGTACTGACCGGAGGCGGCGACTGCCCCGGGCTCAACGCCGTCATCCGGGGCATCGTCCGCAAGGGCGTGCAGGAGTACGGCTACGACTTCGTCGGCTTCCGGGACGGCTGGCGCGGACCCCTCGAAGGCGACACCGTCCGCCTCGACATCCCCGCCGTACGCGGCATCCTGCCCCGCGGCGGCACCATCCTCGGCTCCTCGCGCACCAATCCGCTCAAGCAGGAGAACGGCATCCGCCGGATCAAGGACAACCTCGCCAAGCTGGAGGTCGACGCACTGATCGCGATCGGCGGCGAGGACACCCTCGGCGTCGCCGCCCGCCTCACCGACGAGTACGGCGTGCCCGTCGTCGGCGTGCCGAAGACCATCGACAACGACCTGTCCGCCACCGACTACACCTTCGGCTTCGACACCGCGGTCGGCATCGCCACCGAGGCCATCGACCGGCTGCACACCACCGCCGAGTCCCACATGCGGGTCCTGGTCTGCGAGGTGATGGGCCGGCACGCCGGCTGGATCGCCATCCACTCCGGCCTCGCCGGCGGCGCCAACGTCATCCTCATCCCCGAACAGCGCTTCGACGTCGACCAGGTGTGCGCCTGGGTCACGTCCCGCTTCAAGGCGTCGTACGCCCCGATCGTGGTCGTTGCCGAGGGCGCCATGCCGAAGGACGGCGAGATGGTCCTCAAGGACGGGTCGCTGGACTCCTTCGGGCACGTCAGGCTCTCCGGGGTCGGCGAGTGGCTGGCCAAGGAGATCGAGAAGCGCACCGGCAAGGAGGCCCGGACCACCGTCCTCGGGCACATCCAGCGCGGCGGTACCCCCAGCGCCTTCGACCGCTGGCTCGCCACCCGCTTCGGCCTGCACGCCGTCGACGCCGTCCGCGACGGGGACTTCGGCAAGATGGTCGCGCTGCGCGGCACCGACATCGTCCGCGTACCGATCGCGGAGGCCACGGCCAAGCTGAAGACCGTCGACCTGAAGCTGTACGAGGAGGTCGGGGTGTTCTTCGGCTGACGGCCGGCTTCTCCCCGCTCGGCCCGCGCGCCGCCACGGCCACCCGTGACGGCGCGCAGAGGCGTCCGACGAGGCCGAGCTTCGACGCAACGGCTGCGGCGAGATACCCAAGGGGCGCGAGGCTGTATTCGACATGCGGCTCCGCCGCGTGGGCGCGACCAGCCCCCACGCCCCCGCACCCGGAACTCAGGCCCGAACTGTTCCAGTACCGCGCAACTGCCCCACCAGCTCCCGCACCATCATCGCCCCGTTCAACGTGAGCACCGACTCGGGATGGAACTGCACCCCGGCGACTGCGTTCTTCGGCGTGCCTTCGGCACGACGTGGCCTCCGCAAGGCGTGCACCTCGCCGTTCGCCGCCCGGCTCACCTCCACCCCGTGCGCCGCCAGCTCCCGCGCCGCCTCGTCGTCGCAGCGGGCCACGAAGCTGTTGTAGAAGCCGACCGTCTCCGGCCGCCCGAACAGGTCCACGGTCGTCTGCGCCCCCTGGTAGGGGACCTCCTTGCGGACGATCTCCAGCCCCAGCTCCGCCGCGATCAGCTCGTGCCCGAGGCAGACGCCCAGCACCCCGTGCCGGTGTTCCCGGATCATGGTCGCCGCCAGCTCCCGCAGGATCCGCATCTTCGGATCGGCCAGGTCGGACGGGTCACCGGGCCCCGGGCCCAGCACCACCGGGCCCTCGTGCGCGAGCACGGCCGCCCGCAGCCCCGGCTCGTCGTACCGGCGGACGGTGACGTCGAGCCCGCCGGCCCGCAGCACGTGCGCGAGCATCGCCGTGAACGTGTCCTCGCCGTCCACCACGAGCGCGTGCCCGGCCAGTTCGCCGGTCCGCTCCTGCATCCGCAGCCAGAACGGCGCCAGGGAGGCCCGACGCCCGTCCAGCGCGGCCCGCACCCGGGGGTCGTCCGCCAGTCGCGGGCCGGTCCGCTCGGCGCGCGGCCGGGCCGGCCGTACCCCGAGGGCCGCCAGCACGCCCGCCGCCTTGGCGTGCGTCTCGGCGACCTCGCTCACCGGGTCCGAGCCGCGCACCAGGGTGGCGCCGACGGGCACCCGCAGCCGGCCGTCCGCGTCGATGTCCGCGGTGCGGATCAGGATGGGGGAGTCCAGGGTCTGGGCGCCGCCGGAGTCGCGGCCGAGCAGGGCCAGCGCACCGGCGTAGTAGCCCCGCCCCCCGACCTCGTGCCGTTCGATCACCCGGCAGGCGTTCTGCACCGGCGACCCCGTGACGGTCGCCGCGAACATGGTCTCCTTCAGGACCTCCCGCACGTCCAGCGAGGACCGTCCGCGCAACTCGTACTCGGTGTGTGCGAGATGCGCCATCTCCTTCAGCCGCGGTCCGACGACCACACCGCCCATGTCGCCCACCGTGCACATCATCTTGAGCTCCTCGTCGACGACCATCGACAGCTCCTCGATCTCCTTGCCGTCGGCGAGGAAGCCGAGCAGGTGCTCGGGGGTGGGGCCCTCCGCGGGGTAGCGGTACGTGCCGCTGATCGGGTTCATGACCACCGTGCCGCCGGACATCCGCACGTGCACCTCGGGGCTGGCGCCGACCAGCGTCCGGTCCCCGGTGTGCACCACGAACGTCCAGTACGCGCCCCGCTCGCCCTCGAGGAGGCGACGGAACAGGGCCAGCGCGTCGGCGCGCCCGAAGCCGGGGATCTCGCCCTCGTACGTCCGCCGGATCACGAAGTTCGCGCCCTCGCCCCGGCCGATCTCCTCGCGCAGCACCCGGCCGACGATCTCCGCGTACGCGTCGTCGTCGACGTCGAAGGCGCCGGACTCGACGTGGACGTCGTGGGAGGGGAGGGCGGCGAGGGCCTCGTCCAGTGGAATGTGACATACCACTGTCGGGGTCAGCACCTGCAGCGGCGTCCCGTCGTCCCGGACGTCGAACCCCCGCTCCCGGATCTGCCGGTACGGGATCAGGGCCAGCCCCTCCTCGGGCAGGTCGGCGAGCCGGTCACGGGCGGTGACCGGGCCGAGCAGGAGTTCCACCGTGTTCTCGTCGTGGCCGGGGGTGCGGCGGCGGAGCAGGGCGAAGGGGCGGTCGTCGTGGAGCAGCTGGTTCAGGTCCATGGTTCCTCTGCGGTCCTTTGTCGGGTGGGAAGGGTGGGAGAGGAACGGCCCCGGAAACGCCGAAGGCCGCCCCTCCGGGCGGCCTTCGCGAAGTCTTGCGTACGCGCAAGTCAGTGGGCCGCCGGAGAAGCGGTCCACCACCAGTTCTGGGTCGAATGCGCGAACATGCCGAGGACCCTACCCCACCCCGCGCCCTGTCCACAGGACAATCGCAGCGTCTCACCAGTCGAGCCGGAGGAAAATATGGCGACACGACCCCGTAATGTTTACGAGGTGACCGTGAACGCTAAGACCAGCCTCGGCGCTGGCAACACCTGGCGAAACCTGCCCGCGGCGCAGCAGCCCGAGTACCCCGACCCCGAGGCTCTGCGCGCAGTCGTCGCGGAGCTGGAGTCGTATCCGCCGCTCGTCTTCGCGGGCGAGTGCGACCAGCTGCGCGCCCGGATGGCGGCCGTCGCCAAGGGCGAGGCGTTCCTCCTCCAGGGCGGCGACTGCGCCGAGGCCTTCGACGCGGTGTCGGCCGACCACATCCGCAACAAGCTCAAGACCCTGCTCCAGATGGGTGCCGTACTGACGTACGCCGCGTCGGTGCCCGTGGTGAAGGTGGGGCGGATCGCCGGCCAGTACAGCAAGCCGCGCTCCAAGCCGACCGAGACCCGCGACGGCGTGACCCTGCCGACCTACCGCGGCGACTCCGTCAACGGTTTCGACTTCGACGAGGCCTCGCGGATCCCGGACCCCGAGCGGCTGAAGCGGATGTACAACGCCTCCGCCTCGACGCTGAACCTGGTGCGTGCCTTCACCACCGGCGGCTACGCGGACCTGCGCCAGGTGCACGCCTGGAACCAGGACTTCGTGAAGTCCTCCCCGTCCGGCCAGCGCTACGAGCAGCTCGCCCGCGAGATCGACAACGCACTGAACTTCATGCGGGCCTGCGGCGCGGAGCCCGAGGAGTTCAAGACGGTCGAGTTCTTCTCCTCGCACGAGGCGCTGCTGCTGGACTACGAGTCCGCCCTGACCAGGGTCGACTCGCGCACCGGCAAGCTGTACGACGTCTCCGCGCACATGGTGTGGATCGGTGAGCGCACCCGGCAGCTGGACGGGGCGCACATCGAGTTCGCCTCGAAGATCCGCAACCCGATCGGTCTCAAGCTCGGCCCGTCGACGACCGCCGAGGACGCGCTGAAGTACATCGACCGCCTCGACCCGGACCGCGAGCCGGGCCGGCTGACCTTCGTCGTCCGGATGGGGGCGGACAAGGTCCGCGACAAGCTCCCCGAGCTGGTCGAGAAGGTCACCGCCTCGGGCGCCACGGTGGCCTGGGTGACCGACCCGATGCACGGCAACACCTTCGAGGCGGCCTCGGGCCACAAGACCCGCCGCTTCGACGACGTGCTCGACGAGGTCAAGGGCTTCTTCGAGGTCCACAAGACCCTCGGCACCCATCCGGGCGGCATCCACGTCGAGCTCACCGGTGACGACGTCACCGAGTGCGTGGGCGGCGGCGACGAGATCTTCGTCGACGACCTGCACCAGCGCTACGAGACGGCCTGCGACCCGCGGCTGAACCGCAGCCAGTCCCTGGACCTGGCGTTCCTCGTCGCGGAGATGTACCGGGACCAGTAG
The DNA here is from genome assembly GCF_042899865.1 of Streptomyces sp. NPDC013157. NCBI lineage: Bacteria > Bacillati > Actinomycetota > Actinomycetes > Kitasatosporales > Streptomycetaceae > Streptomyces > Streptomyces sp. NPDC013157. Next base: position 264,879 of record NZ_JBIBAK010000004.1, read on the forward strand.
CCGGTACCTGTGCGAGGTGGGGCGCGGATCACAGACGATCCGCGCCCCTTCCACTTTTGCGCTCGCCGAGTGATGGGTAAGGTTAGGTTTGCCTCACCGATCAATCGGGAGGGCACCACTGATCGATCCCGGCGGGAGGTGAATCCGCGTGTACGTCTGCAGCTGCTTCGGGGTGACCGAGGCGCAGGTCAAGCAGCACGCGGAGGACGGTGCCTGCACCCCCCGCCAGATAGCGTCCGCCTGCAAGGCGGGCACGGACTGCGGTTCGTGCGTCCGCCGCATCCAGGCGATCCTCGGCCGCGGCGCCTGTCCACGCCGCGAGCTGGCGGAACGGGGCCGCCCGGTGCTCTCCGAACTGGATGAGGCGGCCTAGCCTCAGCTGCTCTCCGGCTGCTCGATGATCTGGGAGATGTAGAGCGCCTCGCCGAGCTTCTCCACCAGCTCCAGCTGGGTGTCGAGGTAGTCGATGTGGTGCTCCTCGTCCTTCAGGATGTCCTCGAAGATGTTCGCGGACGTGATGTCGCCCTTCTCGCGCATCGTCTTGATCCCGCGCTTGAGGCGGTCGATCGCCTCCACCTCGATCTGCCGGTCGGCCTCGAACATCTCCTTGACGGTCTGCCCCACGCGGACGTGGAACAGTCGCTGGTAGTTGGGCAGCCCCTCCAGGAACAGGATCCGGTCGGTGAGCACCTCGGCGTGCTTCATCTCGTCGAACGACTCGTGCCGGGTGTACTTCGCGAGCTTGTACCAGCCGAAGTTCTCCTGCATCTTCGCGTGCAGGAAGTACTGGTTGATCGCGGTGAGCTCACCGGTGAGCTGCTCGTTGAGGAATTCGATGACCTCGGGGTCGCCCTGCATCGCAGAGGCTCCTTTCACGGACTGGGGTGTTTGCGGCGCATGATTGCACCGGCATAGAAGATCGTCCAGTAAGTGCGTACTTAGTAAGTAAGTGCACGCATGGCGCCAGTTGGCCGATTTGTCGATCTCCGGTGGGTCTGCCTGGTCAGATGCACTGCCCGTGGTCTGTCAGGATGGAAGGCATGGGTCATCCGGTGGAGCGCGCGTCTCGGGAAACCGCGGGAGCCGCGCTTCCGCCGGGACAGCGGCTGCAGCGCGGCTGGCCGGTCACGCACTACGGCCCGGTGCCCAGGTTCCGGCCCGAGCGCTGGGAGTTCCGGGTCTTCGGCGCCACCGCCGACGGGGGCGCGCACATCTGGAACCACGAGCAGTTCACGGCCCTGCCGTACACCACCGTGGTCGCCGACCTGCACTGCGTGACGAAGTTCAGCATGCTCGGCGCGGAGTGGGGCGGGATCCCGGCGCGGACCGTCCTGGAGATCGCACCGCCCGCTCCCGAGGTCACCCATGTGATGGTCTGGGCCGAGTACGGCTTCAGCTCCAACCTGCGCCTCGCGGACTTCGCCGCCGAGAGCACCCTCTTCGCCACCCACAAGGACGGTGAACTCCTCACCGCCGAGCACGGGTTCCCGGTCCGCCTGGTCGTCCCGCACCTGTACGCCTGGAAGGGCCCCAAGTGGGTCCGGGGCGTCGAGTACATGACCGCTGACCGCCGCGGCTTCTGGGAGGAGCGCGGCTACCACAACATCGGCGACCCCTGGAAGGAACAGCGCTACTCCTACCAGGAGGGACCTGGGGACGGCCCGGAACTCTGAGCCGCCGGTGACGGGGCCGGCTCAGCTCTCCCGGAGCCGCTTGAGGCGCTCGACGTCGGCCGCGTGCCCCTCCTTGCCGCCGGGCGTCTCGATGACCAGCGGTACGCCCGCGGTCGCCGGGTGGGTCATCAGCGCGCGGAACGCGTCCTCGCCGATGTGCCCGGCGCCGATGTTCTCGTGCCGGTCCTTGTGCGCGCCCACCACGTCCTTCGAGTCGTTGGCGTGGATCAGCTTCAGCCGCCCCTCGCCGACGGTCGACACGAGCAGGTCCAGCGTCCGGTGCATCCCGCCCGGCCCGGTCAGGTCGTGGCCGGCGGCGAAGATGTGGCAGGTGTCCAGGCAGACACCCAGCTTCGGATGGGCGTCCAGCGCCTCGAAGTACGGGCCGAAGTCCCAGGTCCGGGAACAGAGGGACGCGCCCTGTCCGGCGGTGGACTCAAGGAGCAGGAACGGGTCGTCGTCGTGGGTCAGCTCGTCGAGCAGCGGCAGCAGACGCGTCCGTACCTGCTTCAGCGCCACGTCCCGGGCCCGGCCGCCGGTCGCGCTCCCGGTGTGCACCACCACCCCGAGCGCCCCGATCTCCCGGCCGCGCCGCAGGGAGTGCCGCAGCGACTCCACCGACCTGTCCACGGTCGCCTCGGTGTGCGAACCGAAGTTGATCAGGTACGGAGCGTGCACATACGCCGGGATCGACTCCTCGGCGCAGACCGCACGGAACGCCTCGTCCTGCTTCGGGCTGCCCGCGGGGGTGGCCCAGCCGCGCGGGTTGGCGACGAAGACCTGCACGGTCTCGGCCTTCAGCTCACGGGCGTACGACAGCCCCACGGAGTGCAGACCGCCGGCCACCGGGACGTGGCCGCCGACGGGGTTGCGGGCGGGACCTGACTGCTGACTCTTCACCCGTCAAGGGTGTCACGGCGCGGCCCGCACCCGGTCAGCGGATGGTGATCGTGATCGTCGACCCCTTGGGCGCCTGCTCGCCGGCGTCCACCGACTGCTTCTTCACGGTGTCGCCGAACAGCCCGAGCAGCCCCCGGTCCTCCTTGACCTGGAAACCGGACTGCTCCAGCAGCTTGGTCGCGTCGTCGACACTGGCCCCGACCACGTTCGGCACCTCGACCAGCTCCGGGCCCTTGGACAGCGTCAGGGTCACGGTGTCGCCCGCGGCGGCCTGGGCGTCGCCCGCCGGGGTCTGCCGGGCCACCTGCCCCTGGTCGTACTCGGAGTTGACCTCGGTGGCGGACACCGTCACCTTCAGCCCGGCCTCCTGCAGCTCCTGCCGGGCGTCGTCCAGGCCGTCGCCGGTGACGTCCGGGACGTCGACCGGGGCACCCTTGCTGACGACGAGCGCGATCGCGGTCCCCGCGTGCCGCTTCGCACCCGCCCCCGGATCGGTCGAGATGACCGACCCCTTGGCCACGTCCTCGCTGAACTCCCGTGTCACCATGCCCGGTTCGAGCCCGTCGGCGGTCAGCAGCAGCCTGGCCCTGGCCAGCGTCCGCCCCTGCACGTCCGGCACGTTCACCGTCTCCGGGCCGTCGGAGATGGTGAGCTTCACCGAGTCGTTGCTGCGGATCCGTCTGCCGGCCGCCGGGTCGGTGCTGATCACCGTGCCCCGCTTCACCGTGTCGCTGTAGGCGTGCTCGACCGAACCGACGTCGAGCCCGGCCTCCTTCAGCCGGGTGGTGGCCTGCGCCTCGGTCTTCGACAGCAGCGGCGGGACCTTGGTGAACTGCCCGGAGTTGATGTACCAGACGCCGGCGCCGGCGCCGAGGACGATCAGTACGGCGACGACGAGCGGGACCAGCCCGCGCCGGGACCGGCGGCCCCCGCGCCGCCGGTCGGATGGGGGTGCCTCCGCGCGAGCGAAGCCGAGCGTGGGGGAGGGCGGCGCCTCGAACCTGCTGGTCCGCAGCATCCCCGCGTCCTCCTCGTTGACGGGCAGCGGCCGGGGCACCGTCAGCGACCGGGGTATGACACTGGTCCGGTCCTCGCCGATGTCGTGCGCCTCGGCCAGCGCCTGCGGCGGTACGGCGTCGAGCTGCTCGGCACGGAGCGCGCTCCGTGTCTCCCGCAGCAGGGCGAGCAGCGCGACGGCGTCGTACGGCCGGACCCCCGGATCACGGGCGGTGCCGCGGGCGACCAGCTCGTCCAGCTCGTAGGCCAGCCCCGGCACCACGATCGACGGCGCCGGCACGTCCTCGTGCAGGTGCTTGTAGAGGATCACCGCGGGTGAGTCCGAGTCGTGCGGCTTCTGCCCGGTGAGCATCTCGTACAGCACGACACCGCACGCGTACACGTCGACGCGCGGATCGGCGGCCCCGCTCTCGACCTGCTCGGGCGCGAGGTACGACACGGTGCCCAGCACGGCGCCGGTCGTACTGGTGACGGAGTCCACCGACCGCACCAGACCGAAGTCCGCGACCTTGACCCGCCCGTCGTCCCCTATCAACACGTTCTCGGGCTTCATGTCCCGGTGCACGAACCCGGCCCGGTGTGCGGCGCCCAGCGCGGCGAGCACCGGCTCCAGGATGTCCAGCGCGGCCCGCGGCTGCAGCGCGCCGCGCTGCACCAGCACGTCCCGCAGAGTGCAGCCGGCCACGTACTCCATGGCGAGATACACGTACGACCGGTCGGCCCCCTGGTCGAAGACCTGCACCACGTTGGGGTGGGCCAGCCGGGCGACTGACTTGGCCTCCCGGATGAACCTCTCGACGAAGGACGCGTCGGCGGCGAGCGCCGGGTGCATCACCTTCAGTGCGAGCACACGGTCCAGACGGACGTCCAGGGCCCGGTAGACCGTGGCCATCCCGCCGACGGCGATCCGCGCGTCGACGCGATACCGGCCGTCGAGCACCTGCCCGACAAGGGGGTCCTGAAGGGTCGTATCCACCCCGCGAGTGTACGAGCACCGACTGACACCCCCACAGGTGAGACCGCTTTCCCGGGGGACTTGCAGCGCACCTGTGACGGTTCACACCTGGCTGAAATATGCACCCACTCACCCGCAGCCGCCGACGGCGACCGGCCCGCACAGGAGAGCCCCGCTTCTCAGCACACAGTTTCGGGTGGTGCGTGGGTGGGAGAAGAAGGCGGGAGCGGCCCGACGCTCAGAACGCAGGGCGCTCGGGGTCCAGCACGGCCAGGCCCTCCGCGGGAGACGACGCCTCCGCCAGGTACCGACGGGGAATCCGCCCCGCCAGCCGGGCCAGCCGCCCCGCCTCCACCCCGGCCCGCATGGCGTGAGCCATCCGCTCGGGATCCTGCGCCCGCGTCACCGCCGACGCCAGCATCACTCCGGCACACCCCAGCTCCATCGCCAGCGCCACGTCCGACGCCGTACCGGCCCCCGCGTCCAGGACCACCGGCACCCGCGCGTGCTCGACGATCAGCTGGAAGTTGTGCGGGTTGCGGATCCCGAGCCCCGACCCGATCGGCGACCCGAGCGGCATCACCGCGGCGCACCCCACGTCCTCCAGTTTCCGGGCCAGCACAGGATCGTCGTTCGTGTACGGCAGCACCGTGAACCCGTCGTCCACCAGCGTCTCCGCCGCGTCAAGCAGCTCGACCGGGTCCGGCAGCAGCGTCCGCTCGTCGGCGATGACCTCCAGCTTGACCAGATCGGTCCCCAGTGCCTCCCGCGCCAGCCGTGCCGTCAGCACCGCCTCGCCCGCGGTGTAGCACCCGGCCGTGTTGGGCAGCACCCGGATCCCGAGCCGGTCGAGCACCGACAGCACGGAGCCCCGTACCCCCGGGTCCACCCGCCGCATCGCGACCGTGGTCAGCTCGGTCCCGGACGCGAGGAGCGCCCGCTCCAGCACCTCCAGGCTGGGTGCACCCCCGGTACCCATGATCAGCCGGGACGAGAACGTCGTACCCCCGAGGACGAAGGGATCGTCGGCCATGGCGCTCAGCCTCCCTGCACGGCGGTCAGGACTTCCACCCGGTCGCCGTCGGCGAGCCCGGTCGTCGCCCACTGCCCGCGCGGTACGACGGTCTCGTTGACGGCCGCGGCCACCCCGGAGGGCGCCGCCGTGAGGGACCGCACGAGCGAGTCGAGAGCGGTGCCCGGGGCGATCTCCCGGCGCTCCCCGTTGACGGAGATGGTGACGGAGAGGTTCATGCGGTCTGCTCCACAAGTTGGCGGGGGAGGGGGTCGAATCGCCTCGGCGTGAACGGACGGCCCTCCGCCGGCAGCTCGCCGCCGGCCAGCAGCTCTGCCATGACGTCTCCGGTGACCGGCGTGAGCAGCACCCCGTTGCGGTAGTGCCCGGTGGCCAGCAGCAGTCCGTCGAGGCGGGTCGGCCCGAGCAGCGGCGCGTTGTCGGGGGAGCCGGGGCGCAGTCCGGCCCGGGTCTCGGTCAGGGGCAGCTCGGTGATCCCGGGCACCAGCTCGTGCGCGTCGCGCAGCAGCTCGTACACCCCGCCCGCCGTCACGGTCGTGTCCCAGCCCAGCTCCTCGCTGGTCGCGCCGACGACCAGCTCGCCGTTGTCCCGGGGCACCAGGTAGACGTTCCCGCCGCGCACCACGGCCCGTACGGTCCGGCTGAGGAACGGCGCGTACCGGGCGGGCACGGTCAGCCGCAGCACCTGCCCCTTCACCGGCCGTACCGGCGGCAGCACGTCGTCGGGCACACCCGCCAGCCGCCCGCTCAGGCTGCCGCCCGCGAGCACCACCTGGCCGGCGCCCAGCGCCTCACCCGCACGGGTGCGGACACCGGCGGCCCGTTCCCGTACCACCTCCAGGCGCTCGGCCCAGTCGCGGTGGAACACCACCCCGGCCCGCTCGCACGCGGCCACCAGCGCGGCCGCCAGCCGGCGCGGGTCGATCTGGTGGTCGCCGTCGGCCCGCAGCCCGCCGCGCACACCCGGCGCGAGCATCGGCTCCAGGCGCCGGCACTCCCGCCCGGACAGCCACTCGGACTCCAGGCCCGACTGCTTCTGGAGGGCGTGCAGCTCGCGCAGATGGGCGCGGTCGTCGGCGTCCAGCGCGACCGCGAGGGTGCCGCAGCGCCGGTAGCCGAGGTCGCGGCCGGTGAGCTCGGTCAGCTCGGCGGCGAAGTCGGGATAGCGGCGCGCGGAGGCCAGGTTGAGCCCCAGCAGGGTCTGCTCGCCGTAGTGCAGCTCGGTGACGGCGGCCAGCATCCCGGCCGCGACCTGCGCGGCCCCGCCGCCGGGCTCGGGGTCGGCCACGGCGACGGCGAGCCCGCGCTGGGCCGCCCGCCAGGCCGTGACCAGGCCGATGATTCCGCCCCCGATGACGAGGACGTCGGACGTACGTGAGGACATGGGCGTCCAGCCCCTCCCTTCGCCGGCATGACCCGGATCAGGTTCGTACGGTCGGAGGCCGCCAGCCTCCCTCTCAGCCCGGTGCGTCCGGGCTCCCGCGTGTGCTTCCCCGCCACCCTAGCCCGCGGCGCTCCGCCCCGGTAAGACGGCCTCGGACGGCACTGCGGACGGCGCTGTGGACAGTGCTGTGGACAGTGCTGTGGAACAGGTCATACGCCACGACCCCTGACTGACTCTTTGTCAGTTGTCTATCGTTCTTGTCTATGGTGATCAGGTGAGCGAGCAGACGCAGCGACGGAGCACGTCACAGACGCGGCGCGTGGTCGTCGTGGGCGCGGGGATGGCCGGGGTGCAGACCGCCGTCGCCCTGCGGGAGCAGGGGTTCACCGGGACTGTCACGCTGATCGGCGCCGAGCCGCACCAGCCGTACGACCGGCCGCCGCTCTCCAAGGCCGTGCTGCTCGGCAAGTCGGAGGGCTCCGCCTTCGAGGTGGACTTCGAGGCGCTCGGCATCGAGCTGGCGCTCGGCCGCGAGGCGCTGGGCGTGCGCACCACCGACCATGAGCTGGACACCGAGGCCGGCCCGGTGCCCTACGACGTCCTGGTCCTCGCCACCGGCGCCGAGCCGATCACGCTGCCCGGCACCGAGGGCGTGCCCGGCGTCCATCTGCTGCGCACCCTGGACGACGCCGAGCGGCTGCGGCCCGTGCTCGCCCGGCAGCACGACATCGTGGTCGTCGGCGCGGGCTGGATCGGCGCCGAGTTCGCCACCGCGGCCCGCGAGGCCGGCTGCGCGGTCACCGTGGTCGAGGCCGCCGACCGCCCGCTCGCGGGAGCGCTTCCCGCCGAGGTCGCCGCGCCGATGGCCGCCTGGTACGCGGACAGCGGCACCGACCTGCGCACCCACGCGCGCGTGGCGGGCATCGAGCCCGGCGCGGTGGTGCTCGACGACGGCTCGCGGCTGCCCGCGGGCGCCGTCGTGGTCGGCATCGGCGCCCGCCCCGCCACCGCCTGGCTGGCCGGCTCCGGCATCGGGCTGGGCCCGCACCACGAGGTGCTCGCCGACGACCGCCTGCGCACCAGCGCCCCCGACGTCTACGCGGTCGGCGACTGCGCCTCCTTCCCGTCCGGCCGCTACGCCGAGCGCCTGCTCGTCCACCACTGGGACAACGCCCTCCAGGGCCCGCGCACGGTCGCCGCCAACATCCTCGGCGAGACCGACGCCGTCTACGACCCGGTCCCGTACTTCTGGTCCGAACAGTTCGGCCGCTTCGTCCAGTACGCCGGCCACCACGCCGCCGCCGACCACCTGATCTGGCGCGGCGACCCGACAGGGCCGTCCTGGAGCGTCTGCTGGCTCCGCGAGGGCCGCCTGGTAGCCCTCCTGGCGGTAGGCCGCCCCCGCGACCTGGCCCAGGGCCGCCGCCTGATCGAGGCGGGCCGCCAGATGGACCCGGAGGCCCTGTCCGACCCGGCCCGCCCTTTGAAGAACGCCACTGCAGCGCCCCTTTAGGGGCGCGGGGAACTGCGCGATCAACCCCCAACGGCGCCGCACCCGAAACAACCACCCATCGCGCCCGAACCAGCAGACCGCCTACCCTTGACCCCGTGACCGAGATTGACACGAAGACCGATGCTCTCGTCCCCGCCTGGCTCACCCTCCCCGACATCGCAGAGATGATGGACGTCGAGGTGACGCGCGTGCGGCAGCTGGTCAAGGAGGGCCAGCTCATCGCCGTCCGCCGCGGTGAGAACAGGGCGCTGCACGTCCCCGCCGCCTTCATCGACGGGGACAAGGTCGTCAAGGGCCTGTCCGGGACCCTGACGCTCCTGCGGGACGACGGCTTCACGGACGAAGAGATGCTGGAGTGGCTCTTCACTCCCGACGCGACCCTGCCCGGCACCCCCGCGCAGGCGCTCAGCGAGAATCGCGGCACGGAGGTGAAGCGCCGCGCCCAGGCGCTCGCCGTCTGAGGCAGCCAGTACCGACACGACGGGGGACCACCGATGACCGACACCGCCCGCGCCCAGCTGGCCGACGCCCGGCTCTACCTGTGCACGGACGCCCGTAAGGAGCAGGGCGACCTCGCCGGGTTCCTGGACGCGGTCCTGGCGGGCGGTGTCGACATCGTGCAGCTGCGCGACAAGGGCATGGAGGCCGCCGAGGAGCTGGAGCACCTCGCCGTGTTCGCCGACGCCTGCGCCCGGCACGGCAAGCTGCTCGCGGTCAACGACCGCGCGGACGTGGCCCACGCGGCCGGTGCCGACGTGCTCCACCTGGGCCAGGGTGACCTGCCGGTCCCGGCCGCCCGGGCGATCCTCGGCCCGGACGTCCTGATCGGCCGCTCCACGCACGCCGAGTCCGAAGCCGCCGCGGCCGCCGTGCAGGACGGCGTGGACTACTTCTGCACCGGCCCCTGCTGGCCCACCCCCACCAAGCCCGGCCGCCCCGCCCCCGGCCTCGACCTGGTGCGGTACACCGCCGCCCTGGGCACCGACCGCCCCTGGTTCGCCATCGGCGGCATCGACCTCGGCAACCTCGACCAGGTGCTCGACGCGGGCGCCCGCCGGGTGGTCGTGGTCCGCGCGCTCACCGCGGCCGACGACCCGGGCGCGACGGCTGCCGAGTTCGCGAAGCGGCTGCGGTCGCTGTAACGCCGGCGGCAGCGGAAGCGGCAGCGGCAGCGCGGTGCCCGGTTGTCCGGAAACTTGTCCAGTATCCGGACACGAGGTCCGTAAGAGGCCGACAATTAGGGCAAATATCCCGAGTGCGGTTGGGTGACCGCCCGCCCCTGACTAACCTGCGGGTATGGCCCTCGGAACCGCATCCACCAGGACTGACCGCGCACGCACCGTGCGCGACATGCTCGCCGGCGGCAAGACCACGTACTCGTTCGAGTTCTCGGCGCCGAAGACCCCGAAGGGCGAGCGGAACCTGTGGAGCGCGCTCCGGCGGGTCGAGGCGGTCGCCCCCGACTTCGTCTCCGTGACCTACGGCGCCGGCGGTTCCACCCGCGCGGGCACGGTCCGGGAGACCCAGCAGATCGTCGCGGACACCACGCTCACCCCGGTCGCCCACCTCACCGCGGTCGACCACTCGCTGGCCGAGCTGCGCAACATCATCGGCCAGTACGCGGACGCCGGGATCCGCAACATGCTCGCCGTGCGCGGCGACCCGCCCGGCGACCCGATGGGGGAGTGGGTGGCGCACCCGCACGGCCTGACCTACGCGGCCGAACTGGTCCGTCTCATCAAGGAGTCGGGCGACTTCTGCGTGGGCGTCGCCGCCTTCCCGGAGATGCATCCGCGCTCCATCGACTGGGACACCGACGTCCGGCACTTCGTCGACAAGTGCCGCGCGGGCGCCGACTACGCCATCACGCAGATGTTCTTCCAGCCCGAGTCGTACCTCCGCCTCCGCGACCGGGTCGCCGCGGCCGGTTGCGAGACCCCGGTGATTCCGGAAATCCTGCCCGTCACCAGTGTGAAGATGCTGGAACGGCTGCCCAAACTCAGCAACGCGGCCTTCCCGGACGCCCTGAAAGAGCGGATCCTCACAGCGAAAGACGATCCGGCGGCGGTACGCTCCATTGGCATCGAACACGCCACGGAGTTCTGCGCGCGGCTGCTGGCCGAGGGAGTGCCAGGACTGCACTTCATCACGCTCAACAACTCCACGGCGACGCTGGAAATCTACGAGAACCTGGGCCTGCACCATCCCCCGCAGGCCTAGACCGGCCGCACCGGAGTACGACACACTGCGTAGCGGGCACAGGGAGAGGGGCGTACATGGGCTGGACGGTCCTCTACGTAGCGTTCGGCATCGTCGCGCTGTGGTTGCTCGGCGAGGTACTGCTGCAGTACAAGGCGCGGCTGCGCTGGCGGCTGCTCGCCTTCGTCGGCTTCCTCGGGGTCGTCTTCGGTGTCCTGATCCCGTCGGTCATCGTGATCGGCGTGGGTGCGATCGCCTTCGCGGTCGGCCAGACCTACGTCACCCTGTCGTTCCGCCGCGGCTTCGAGGCCGGCTGGGCGGTCAAGCGTCCCGGTGCGGACGGTGACGGCGTCGGCCTGACCAAGCGCCGCCGCGGCGAGCCGGACGAGGACCCGGGTCTGGAGGCCACCGACCCGGACGCCGCCGACGCCGCCTACGCCGAGCAGCGGGGCGCCTACGCCACGGCCGAGGGCAGTCCGTCCTACAGCGGTGACGAGTACGACCGCGACGACGTCTTCACCCCGGCGGCCCGCACCATGGAGCCCGGCGCGGCCGAGTCCACCGCGGTGTACGAGCCGCAGCCGATGCCCGACGACACCGGCTCCTACGGCGTCTACCGCGACTCCGGCTACGCCGCCACCGGCGAGCAGCAGGCCGCCTACGCGACCGCCGGCCAGGACCAGGCGTACGCCGCCCAGGGCACCGACCAGAACTACGCCTACGACTACTCCGGCTACGGCCAGCAGCAGTACGGCTACGACACGAGCGGCGGCCAGCAGCAGTACGCCAACTACTCCGACCCGTACATCGGCAACCAGACCTACGGCGGCGGGTACGACCAGTCGTCGTACGGCACCCAGCAGTACGACCAGCAGGGCTACGCCCAGGGCCAGTACGGCGACGGCACCGGCGGCTACGGCGAGACCCCGGCGGGCGGTGTCTGGGTCCCGCAGCAGCGCGCCGACGAGACCTACGGCGGCGAGCTCCCGCAGGAGCAGCAGTACCCCTACCAGGGCGACGGGCAGGGTCAGGGGCAGCAGCACGGCCACACGGGCAACGGGTACGACGAGCAGTACCGTTTCTGAAGCCTTCCCGCTGCACCCGGCTCACTGCGAGCCGCGGAACTCCGGCCCTTCCACGATCAGCCCGGCCACCAGCGCCCCCGACATGCCCGCGTGCGGGAGCCCGCCACCGGGGTGCGACCAGTCGCCCACCCGGTACAGGCCCGGCAGCCGGGTCGTGTTGGCCGGGTGCAGGAAGCGGCCCCGACCGGCGGCCAGGGCCGGTGCGGAGATTTCCCCGAACCCCTGCGCGTCCGTGACCTGTTCCGGCACCCGTGTCTCGTGCCACAGCAGGCGCTCCCGCAGTCCCGGCACGGCGGCCTCGGCGGCTTCGAGCAGGAAGTCCGTGTAGGTGAGGGCCGTACTCTCCCGTTCCCAGTCGGCCTCGGTCGACAGCACCGCCGACAGCACGACGGACTCGTGGTTCTCGTCCGGTCCGAGCGCCGGGTCGCCGGGGCGCAGCACCGTGACGGTGGGGCGCACCGGCCGGTCGCCGCCGGGTGCGGTCAGCAGGTCCAGCTCGGTCTGGTCGTCCGGCGCGTGGACGACCGTGCGGTGCACCGCACCGGTCTCCCGGCCGCCCCGGAGCGCGAGCAGCACGCTGAACCGGCCCGGGCGCGCCACCGTCGCGTCGGCCCGTACGTCGCCGTCCGCATCCAGTTGCCAACCCGTCCACTGGGTGAGGGTGTTGAGCCGCACCGGATCCACACCCGCCACCACATGATCCGCGTCGACCACCTCGCCGTCGGCCAACTCCACCCCCACCGCCCGGTCGTCCTTCGCCAGGATGCCGGTGACCTCCGCGCCGAAGACGAACTCGACCCGCCGCTTCACACACCGCTCGTACACCGCGCGCGCCAACTCCCTTATGCCACCACGCACGTACCAGATGCCGAAGGCGTGCTCCAGGTACGGCAGCACGGCCGCGCTCGCCGGAGTGTCCCGGGGGTCGAGGCCGTAAGCGATCGCGTGGCTGTTCAGGAGAGCGGCCAGCCGCTCGTCGCGCAGCTCCCAGGCGCCGATCTCGTAGAGCGTGCTCGCCCGGCGCGTGCGCAGCAGCTTCTTGTGCGGGACCGACGGGTACGGCTCGCGCTCGGCGAGCACCTGCCAGTTCGGCCACAGCGGCTCCTCCAGGAGCGGGCGCCGGGTGCGGTCCCAGGCCTCCCGGGCCCGCACCAGGAAGTCGCCCCAGCGCTGCCCCGCACCGGCGCCGAGGGCCTCGTCCAGGGCGGCCACGACGCCCGCGCGGGACGCGTTCGGCAGCGACACCTCCGTGCCGTCCGCGAAGACGTGCCGGGCCGACGGATCCACCTGGACCAGCTCGACGCAGTCCTCCAACGGCTCCTTGCCGGTCTTGACGAACAGGTCGCGGTACACGGCGGGCAGCGGCAGCAGCCCCGGGCCGGTGTCGAAGGCGAACCCGTCGCGCTCGAACCGGCGCACCCCGCCGCCATAGGTCTCCGTACGCTCGTACACCGTCACCCGGTGGCCCGCGACGGCCAGCCGGGCGGCCGCCGCCATGGCGCCCATCCCGGCGCCGATCACCGCAATCCGTCCCATGCCCGCGACTTTATCGACCGCCACCGACAGTCCGGTCCGGCGGGCCGTCAGTCGGGCGGCCGTCCCACCTGCGCCGCGAGCCGGCGCTCCTCCCGGCGCTGGGCCCGGCGGCGCCAGAAGCGCCGGATCCGGGAGACCAGGAACACCAGCACGATCAGGCCGGTCGCCAGCAGCACCGCGGCGATGATCGCCGCCGCCAGCGGGTGGAACATCGCGAACGACACGATCCCGGCGACCCCGAGATCCTCGGCGAAGCTCAGCACGATGTTGCTGAACGGCTCCGGCGAGGTGTTCACCGCCATCCGGGTCCCGGCCTTCACGGTGTGGCTGGCCAGGGCCGTGGAACCGCCGACCAGCCCGGCCACCACGTCGTTGACCGAGCCGCTGTGCCCGGCGAGCAGCGCGCCGACCCAGGCGCCCGCCACCGGCCGGACCACCGTGTGCACGGAGTCCCACACCGAGTCGACGTACGGGATCTTGTCGGCGACCGCCTCGCACAGGAACAGCACGCCCGCGACGATCAGCACCTCGGGGCGCTGCAGCGTCTCGGGGACGTCGTCGCTCAGGCCCGTCGCGCCGAAGAGGCCGAGCAGCAGCACCACCGCGTAGGCGTTGATTCCGCTGGCCCAGCCGCTGGTGAAGACCAAGGGGAGTACCGACACGGACGCGATCGTAACCAGTCGGCGGCCGTGCGTCCTGGGCCTTGGTGCGCAGACCTGAGTACACGTACTTAGGAGGCGGGTTGAGTACGCGCGCGGATGGGCCGCGACCTGCGTGAACGAGAGAGTGGAGGCACGGAAAGGGGCGCGGGGTCCGGCACCGCCGACACGGGGCGGCGGAACGGCACCTTCGCCCTTGGCCGCTCCTTCCGCCGATTCGCGTCGGCGGAAGCGAGACACGGGGGAGAGGGGACCCGGGGGACAACGGGAAACCGGGGGAGCACGGGGGAGCACGGAAGGCGCCGGTCCGACGGCGGCCCGCGGGGGACGCGGCCGCCGGCGGCCGGCGCTTTCGCACACTCACGCGCGCGTGCCGGTCCCGGAAGGGCTCAGCCCTTCCCGCTCACCCGCCCCTGCAGGAGCCGGGACAGCGCCGCGTGGACGTCGTCCAGGGAGCGCTCCGGCTGGAAGGACTTCCAGTCCAGCGCGGCCACCAGCACCATCCCGACCAGTGCGGCCGCCGTCAGCTGGACGTCGATCTCGTCGCTGAACTCGCCGTTCTCCACGCCCTCGCGCAGCACGCCCTCGACGACCGCGACGGCCTGCTGCCGGACCACCATCAGCGTCGACTGCCAGGCCCGGTTGGTGCGCCACAGCTCCGCGACGTAGAGCTGGGTGAAGGCCGGGTAGCGGTCGATGAAGACGAGGCCCGCGCGGACCATCGCGTCCAGGGCGTCGACCCGGCTGCCGCCCTCCCGCGCGGTCTGCTCGGCGGCGTCCTTCAGGGAGGCGGTGAGCAGGCCCACGCCGTGCCGCAGCAGCTCCTCGAAGAGGACCGACTTGCTCGCGAAGTTGTAGTAGACCGTGCCCTTCGCGACGCCTGCCCGTTCGGCGATCTCGTCCACCGTGGTGGCCGAGAAGCCCTGCTCGGCGATGAGTGTGACGGCGGCCTCGTAGAGCTTCTGCCGGGTGGCCTCACGGCGTGTGCTGCCGCCCGTGGTGCTGCTGCTTTCCATGGTCCTGATTCTCACAGGAACGGCGGCCCCCGCGGGCACGGAAGAAGAGGTCATCGACGCCTCACAGGCTCAGCTCGGGATGCAGGCGGTCCAGCGTCCACACCTGGCGGCGCCGGGCCGAGAGCGCGGTGAGCGCCAGGGCACCCGCCGTGAACGCCATCAGGACGGCACAGGCCTGCCACACCGGTCCCAGACCGCCGCCCGTGATCAGCCGCCGCAGCGCCGACACGACATAGCTCATCGGCAGGAACGGGTGGATCGCGTTGAAGAAGCCCGGGCTGGTCTGCACGGGATAGGTGCCGCCCGCCGAGGTGAGCTGGAGCATCAGCAGGGCGAGGACGAGGATCCGTCCCGCCGCCCCGAAGCGCGCGTTCAGCCACTGCACGATCGCCGCGAAGCAGGCCGCCACCAGGAACAGGAACCCGACCGTCCCGGCCGCGCGGACCATCTCCAGGCCGATCGCCCAGTGCAGTACGGCCATCAGCGCGGCCGTCTGCAGCACCCCGACCGCGACCACCGGCAGCCAGCCCGCCAGCGCGATCCGCCAGGCCGCCGAACCGGCCGCCAGGGCACGCCGGTTGAGCGGCTGGATCAGCATGTAGGCCACCATCGCGCCGACCCACAGGGAGAGCGGGATGAAGTACGGGGCGAACCCGGTGCCGTAGTTGGGCGCCTTGTGCAGGTCGTGCGAGGCGAGCTGGACCGGGTCGGCCATCACCCCGGTGCGCTCGTCGCGGTCCTGCTTGTCGTAGTCGGGGATCTTCGCCGCGCCGTCGTGCAGGCCGCCGGCGAGCGTGTTGGACCCGTCGGCGAGCTTGTACATCCCGCCGCTCAGGTCGTAGGCGCCGGACTCGAGCCTGCCGAGGCCGCTGTCGAGGCCGGTGGCCCCGGTGACGGCCGTGCCGAGCCCGGTGTGCAGCTTCGCGGCGCCCGCGGCCACCCGAGCCGCGCCCTCGTTCAGCTTGTCGATCTTCTTGACGGCGTCGGCGACGTCCTCGGCGAGGTGCGGGGCGCGGTCGGCGAGGGCCCGCGCCTGGGTCTGGAGCGTGCCGAGGTTCGCGTCGAGCGTCTTCAGGTCGCCGTTCTGGTCGGCGATCAGCGTGTTCAGGTCGTCGGCGACGGCGGCCACGTCGTCGGCCGCGTCCCTGGCCTTCTTCAGGTCGGGGCAGACCGGGTCGGTCAGCAGGTCCGCCGAGCAGCGCGCCGCGTAGACCTGGTCCAGGGTCTCGGCGGCCGCGTGGGCGGTATGCGCGGCCGCCGGAGCGGTCTTCACCAGGACGCCCAGGTTGTCGCGGACGGTCTGTGCCGAGTCGGCGACCAGCCGGGCGGTGTCACCGATGGTCTTCTCGTTCTGCGCCAGGTACGGGCCGACCTTGCCGTAGACCCCGTCGACCCGGTCCGCCAAAGCCTGGGTGCCGTCGGCGACCTGCCGCGAGCCGTCCTCCAGCGTGCCCGCGCCCGTGTCCAGCTTCCGGATCCCCTTGGCGAGCTTCGCGCTGCCGGTCCTGGCGTCCGTCAGGCCGTTCGCCAGGTCCTTCGACCCCTTCTCGGCCTTCCCGATGCCGCCGGCGAGGGTGTCGGCGCCGTCGGCGGCCTTCACGGTCTGCCCGTGGATGTCGGCGAACGAGACGAAGATCCGGTCCAGGAAGGACCGGGACGCCTTGGTGGACGCGGCCGAGCGCACCTCGTTGAAGACCGTGCGGGAGATCTGCCCGACGATGTAGTTGTTCGCGTCGTTCGTGCGCACCTGGAGCGCGCCGGTCTGCGGGGAGTCGCCCGCGCTGGAGGCGATGCGCGCGCTGAAGTCGGCGGGCACGGTCAGCGACAGGTAGTACGTGCCGTCCTCGACGCCCCGGCGGGCCTCGGCGGCGCTCACCTCGTGCCAGTCGAAGCTCTTGCTGTCCCTGAGCCCGGCCACGATGTCGTCGCCCGCGGTGACCCGCTTCCCGCTCGCGGTCGCCCCCTTGTCGTCGTTGACGAGCGCCACGGGGACGCGGTCGAGGCGGCCGTAGGGATCCCAGAACGACCACAGGTACAGCGCGCCGTACAGCAGTGGCAGCACCAGCAGGGCCACCAGGGCGGCACGGGGCAGCTTTCCCCGTCCGAAGCGCCTGAGCTCAAGCGCGGCCAGTCGCGGCGAGCGCATCGCCGGCCTCCTCGTCTTCCGACTCTTCCGACGCTTCCGACTCTTCGGAGGTCTCCGTCGCCCCGGTGCTTCCGGTGCGCACGACGACGGCCCCCGCCATCGCCTGTCCGCACACCGCCACCACCGTCGTCCCGGCCTCGGCGATGGACGCCAACAGCGCCCGCACCTGGTCCCGTTCGGACTCCGACAGCTTCAGGTCCGCGTCGTCCACGGCCAGCAGCCGCGGCTTCCCGACCAGCGCAAGCGCCACGGACAGCCGCAGCGCCTCGATCCGCTCCAGATCCCGTACGGCGGTCCGGGCGCCCTTGGGCAGCGACTCCAGGTCGAGCCCGGCGGCGGCCAGGGCGTCGTCGATCCGGTGCTGTGCCCGCGCCCTGCGCTCGGTGCGCGGCCGCACCAGATCGCGCAGGGAGTCGCCGAACCGGCGTTGCAGCAGGGCCCGTTCGCGCAGGTGCTCGCCGACGGTCAGGGCGGGTTCGAGGTCGGTGACCCCGGCCACGTTGGCCACCGCGCTGACCCGCCGTACCGCCGCGAGCTGCTTGGGCAGCCGGGCCGCGCCGACCGTCGCGGTGCCCTCGGTGGCCTTCATCCGGCCGGTGAGCGCGAGCAGCAGACAGGTGCGGCCGGAGCCGGACGGCCCCTCCACCGCGATCAGCGCGCCGGGCCCGGCGTCCAGGGAGATCCCCCGGAACGCCCAGCCCCGCGGCCCCTTGAGCCCGAGGCGCTCGGCCGTGACAGGTACGCCGTGCACAGGTTCCCCCCTGCATTCTCTTCCGAAGCGGGCATTCTTTTGAACTGACTGGTCAGTGCAAAAACTACTCCGAACCTACGATCGAAGCAAAACCCCAGGTCAGAACGGACTGTCAGTGCCATACCCCACGATGGGCACATACGGCACCCCGTGTGAGGGCGCCGTCACTCAGACGACAGGAGGTTCGTCATGGCCAACTCGTCAGCGTCCGCCGCCCACCGGCGCCGCGCCACCGGCCCTGCCCCCTCACTGACCGGCCCGGCGAGCGATGTGCACCCCGTGCTCCGCCGGGCCACGGCCCCGCCCGCCGCCCTCGACCTGCTCACCCAGGCCCGCGCCGCACTGGACGAGGCCGAACTGCTCGACACCCCCAACGAGCGCTACGCGACAGCCCACCTGGCCGCCCTGCGCACCGCCGCGGCCGTGCTCGCCGCCCGCGCCCGCCCCGAGACCTCGCCCCGGCGCCGGGCGCGGATCCGCAGCGCCTGGGAGGTGCTCCCCGAGGTCGCGCCCGAGCTCACCGAGTGGAGTGCCCTGTTCGCCTCCGGCGCCGCCCGCCGGGCCCGCGCCGAGGCCGGCATCCAGGGCGCGGCGGGCCGCCGGGACGCCGACGACCTGATACGGGACGTGGCGATGTTCCTCCGGATCGTCGAGCGGATGCTCGTCCTCCAGCCGGTCCTGCCGCAGCCGCGCCGGCAGGACGGGGAGCGGCCGGCCGGTGACCCGGGAAGGGAGCTGCCCGACGCGGGATGACCAGGCAAGGCGGCGAAGGCATCGGGCGGCGGAGGCAATAGGGTGGAGAGCGCCTGAAGCCTTCCCTCCTCCCGCATCCCGGGCCCGGGAAGGCACCGAGTTCGCGCCGCCGGGCAACAGGCGGTGCCGCGCCGAGGAGTCAACTGCCGTGCCGGACCCCACTCGACCCCGCGCTTCTCTCCGTACCGCCGTGGTCTGGGAGGTTCTTCAGGACGCCCTCGACCGCCGGGTCAAGGCCACCGGCCGGGACGCGCTGGACGTCCTGGACACCGGCGGCGGCAGCGGCAACTTCGCCGTCCCCCTGGCCCGCCTCGGCCACCGCGTCACCGTCGTCGACCCCAGCCCGAACGCGCTGTTCGCGCTGGAGCGCCGGGCCGCCGAGGCCGGCGTGGCCGACCGGGTCAAGGGCGTCCAGGGTGACGTCCTCGGCCTGTTCGACGTGGTCGAGCGCGGCGCCCACGACGTGGTCCTCTGCCACGGCGTCCTGGAGCACGTCGACGACCCGGCCGAGGGCGTGCGCAACACGGTGGCCGCGCTGCGCACCGAGGGCGTCCTCAGCCTGCTCGCCGCCGGGCTCGGCGGGGCCGTGATCGCCCGCGCCCTCGCCGGGCACTTCACGGAGGCCAAGCAGGCGCTGGAGGACCCCGACGGACGCTGGGGCAGCGGCGACCCGATGCCGCGCCGCTTCACCGCCGAGCAGCTCACCGGCCTGGTCGAGGGCGCGGGCCTGGCCGTGACCGCCGTGCACGGTGTGCGGGTCTTCGCCGACCTGGTCCCCGGGGTCCTGGTGGACACCGAGCCGGGCGCCCTGGACGCCCTGCTCAAGCTGGAGGCCGCCGCGGCCGAGCTCCCCGCCTTCCACGCCGTCGCCACCCAGCTGCACGTGCTCGGCGAGACACCGGGTGCCGCAGAGGTCTGAGATTCTCCTGAGACGAGCCCCCTGATCAGGGGCTCGACAGCGGATGGAGTACGCCACAGGCCCCCCGATCGAGGGGTTTGCGCCGTATGATCGAGGGAGACCAACCCGGCATGACGGGTCGGCCGCCGGGGAATGGAAGCCTCAGCGAGCCGGGACTGCCATGGCGGGTTCCGGTTGGCCAATTGGCCTAGAGGGGCGGGTTTCACGGGGGCGATTCCCTGCCTATCCTGAAGGGACCCCCCGGGTCGCCCCGGCGACTGCACGATGAGGAGGACGCCGTGCCGCTCTCGGAGCACGAGCAGCGAATGCTTGAGCAGATGGAGCGAGCGCTGTACGCCGAAGACCCCAAGTTCGCGACAGCGCTTGAGGGAAGCGGCCTGCGGACGTACACCCGGCGCCGGGTCTACCAGGCGGTGGCCGGCTTCCTCGTGGGTATCGCGCTCCTCATCGCCGGAATGGTCGTCCAGCAGGTCTGGGTCAGCGTGGTGGGATTCCTCGTCATGCTGGGCTGCGCGGTCCTCGCGGTCACCGGCTGGCGCAAGGCCCCCAAGCCCGGCGAGCAGCCCGCAGGCCCGCAGGCCCGCCGCCAGGGCCGGCCGAAGCGTTCCATGATGGACCGCATCGAGGAGCGGTGGCAGCGCCGCCGCGACGAACAGGGCCGCTGACGGCTTCGCCGGAGGGGCCGACGGGCTAGACAGAGCGTGACTGAGGGGTGACCACCGGCTGGTGGTCACCCCTCAGGCGTTGTTCGGTCGGCCGGAGCCGAGGACACCTTGCTGCGGGCCGTGAGTCACTGCGGGCCGGTGGGGGCTGCTCGCGCAGTTCCCCGCGCCCCTGACGGGGCGCTGTAGCCACCGCGTCGTCCCCAGCCGCGGGCAGTCGTGCCGCTGGGGCGGCACGGGTGGGCGCTGGGAGTCCCCCGGCCGAAGGCTGGGGGAGGCACCCTGCAAGCGCCGGTAAGCGACCCGACCCCCCGCGCCAGCCCCGTCAGCCCTCCTGCTCCGACGGCTTTCGCAGGGTCGGCCTGGCCGCGGCCAGCCGATCCCGCAGCCGGGACCGGGCTGCCGACGCCGCCCACACCGCGCGCACGCTGGACCGCGGAGCGAACAGCGCCCGCAGGCGCGCGGGCACACCGACCGTGCCGTTGAACGCGGCCGTCACCCGGCGGACGTCGTCCGCGAGGCCCGCCGCCGGCCGCGGCCGTGGCGCGTACAGCACCTGTTCGACCGCGTCCGCCACCCGGTGCACCGATGCCGCGGTGGCCGGATCGAGACGGCCGAGCCGGACGATCCGGGCGGCCGCGTTCCGCGGGGTCTGCGACTCGTCCGGCAGGATGCCGAAGTCCCAGGCGGTGTCGGTCAGTTCCAGCCAGACCGCCAGCGTGTGCGCCGCCACGCCCTGGGGCGTACGGTCGTGCGCCCCGAGCCGGCGCGCCCGTGCCCGCTGCCGGTACAGCATCGGCGACAGCGGCACCGCCAGTACCGCGAGACCGCCGAGCGCCCACAGGGCCAGCTGCCACCACGGCGGCCCGCCGTCGCCGCTCGGCACCGCGGCCGCCGCGGACGGGCTGGCGCAGGCGTCCTGCCTGCGCAGCTGCGGCGTGCAGCTCTCGCTCTGCGAGGCCGAGGCCGAGGGCGCGGCCGAGGTGCCCTTGGAGGGCAGGGTCTCGTCCGGCAACGAGGAGCCGGGCGTCTGCGACACCGTGTACGACGGGGTCGTGCCCCGGGTCGGGGTCGGCTCGAAGCGGGTCCAGCCCACGCCCTCGAAGTACAGCTCCGGCCAGGCGTGCGCGTCCTTCAGGCCCACCGACACCGTGCCGTCGGCCTGCGGGGTGCCCGGTGCGAAGCCCACCGCGACCCGGGCCGGGATGCCCAGCGTCCGGGCCATCGCGGCCATCGCGAAGGAGAAGTGCACACAGAAACCGCGCTTCTGCTTCAGGAAGTTCGCGATCGCGCCCTCGCCCCGGCCGACCTCCACCTGGGTGTCGTACTGGAAGCCGCCCGTCACCGCGAAGTAGTCCTGGAGCTTGACCGCCTCCTCGTAGTGGTTCGTCGAGCCCGCGGTGACCTCCTTCGCCGTCTGCGCCACCACCGACGGCAGCGAGGAGGGCACCTGGGTGTACTCCTTCTTCATGGCCGCCGACGGCTCCGGCGCGGCGGCCAGCTGCTCCGCCGTCGGCTGCACGTCCAGGCTGGTGACCTGGTAGGTCTCACCGCGCGTGTTCTGCCCGTGGTCGCCGACGAGGGTCATCCCGACCGGCTCGTAGCGCCAGGTGCCGGCCACCTTCACCCCGCTCGGCGGGTACGGCATCGGCAGCCAGTCCTGGGCGTACCAGTCGGCGGCCGCGATCGTCGACTTCACCGTCGTCCGCCTGACGTCGGCGCCCAGGCCGGCCGGGGTCGGGAACGTGCCCGGCACGTTGGTGATGTGCCGCTGGGCAGGCTTCCAGGTGGTGCCGTCGAAGTCGTCCAGGGAGACGATCCGCAGGTACAGGTCGGAGACGTCGTCGTTGCTGGTCCGCACGGACAGCACCTGGCGGTCCTCGTCCACGTTGAGGCTGTCCCGCAGCGACACCAGCGGGTTGACCGCGGAGATCGTGCCGCCGTTCCCGTTGCCCACGCCGACACCGGTGCCGGCGCCGTCCAGCAGGCCGCCCTGGATCGAGGGCATCGCGAACGGCACGAACAGGGCGACGCCCAGCACGGCGAAACCGATCCGGCGCCCGGTGCGCACCGGGGCCACCGCACCGCTCTCCTGGCCGCCCGGGGTGCGCGCGGCCCCGCCGAACACCCGGCCCCACTGGGAGAGCCGGTCCCGGCCCTCGGCGAGCAGCAGCATCAGATAGCCGGCCGCCGCCACCAGGAACCACAGCCAGTCGGTCGGCCCGTCGGAGAGCCCCGCCGCCACCGAGTACAGCGCGAGCAGCGGCAGCCCGGCCGGGGCCGCGCTGCGGAAGGTCACCGCGAGGGTGTCCACGACCAGCCCGACGACCAGCACCCCGCCGATCACCATCAGCCGGATGCCGGGCGTCAGCGGCGCGGGTATCGCGTACCGGCTGACGTCGTCCGAGCCCTGCTGCAGCAGGTCGCCGAGGTACCGGAAGGTGTCCGGGCCGGGGATCAGCCCGGCGATCGCGTGACTCCGGGCGAAGACCACGGTCAGCATCAGCAGGGTGGCCAGGGCCTGCGCGGCCACGGTCAGCGACCGGGCCAGCGGCACCCGCCGGGCGGCCGCACCCACGCCCGTCTGGACCGCCAGCAGGAACGCCGCCTGGAACAGCCAGGTCACCGGGGAGACCAGCGGCAGCAGGGCGCAGGAGGCCATCAGCGTCGCCGCCGCCGCGGTGAGGGCGAGCCGGGCCCGTCCGCTCATCGCCGTGCCTCCCCGCCCAGCGCGGCCAGCCCGGCGCGCTCCCGGTCGGCCTGCCGCCACAGCTCGGCCACCGAGGCGCCGCGTGGCACGCTGACGGCCGTCCAGCCCGACTCGCGCAGCATCCGCAGCCGCTCCTCGTGCGCGTTGCCGGGGGCGGGCACGTCGGTCGGCTCCCTGACCCAGGTGTCCGGGTCCAGCACGAAGGCCACGGCGCCGCCGCTGCGCTGGCGCATCTTCACGGCCACCGTCGCCTGTTCCTCGTCGAGGTCGCCCAGGAAGGCCACCAGCAGCCCCTCGTTCCCGCCGCGCAGCACGTCGTAGGCCCGGGACAGGCCCGTGCCGTCCGAGTGGTCGATCACCGCCAGGGTGTCCATCATCAGCCCGGCCGCCTCCGCCGACTCCTGGCCGGTGCCCGCGAAACCGTCGGCGCCCTCGCCGGGCACCGAGCTGCCGGTGTCCGTCAACAGCCGGACCGAGAAGTTGCGTTCGAGCATGTGGACCAGGACCGAGGCGGCACCGGACACCGCCCATTCGAACGCCGAGTCGGGGCCCGCTCCTTCGTAGGCGCCGCCCCGGGTGTCGAGGAGCACCGTGCAGCGGGCGCGCTGCGGCTGCTCCTCGCGGCGCACCATCAGCTCGCCGTAGCGGGCGGTGGAGCGCCAGTGCACCCGGCGCAGGTCGTCGCCGTAGCGGTAGCCGCGCGGGATCACGTCGTCCTCGCCGGCCAGGGCCAGCGAACGCTGCCGCCCGTCGCCGTACCCCTTCGCCTCGCCGCTGAGCCGGATCGGCGGCAGCGGCTCGACCTTCGGGATGACCGTCAGGGTGTCGAACGTCGAGAAGGAGCGGGTCAGTTCGCACATGCCGAACGGGTCGGTCAGGCGCAGCTGGAGCGGGCCCAGCGGATAGCGGCCGCGCAGGTCCGAGCGGACCCGGTAGGACACCTCGCGGCGGCCGCCCGGCTCCACCCGGTCCAGGACGAAGCGGGGGCGCGGGCCGAGGACGTAGGGCACCCGGTCCTGGAGCATCAGCAGGCCGGTGGGCAGCCGCGAGACGTTGTCCATCCGCAGATGGACCCGGGCCTCGCTGCCGGCCGGCACCCGCGCGGGGGAGAGCCGGCGGCTGCCCGCCACCCGGTAGCGGGTGCGGTAGAGCACGGCCGCGCAGATCAGCGGCAACACCGCGAGCAGCAGCCCGACCCGGCGCAGGTCGGCCTGGCCGAGGATGTACGCGCAGATCACCGCCGCGATGCCGGCCGCGAGGAAGGACCGGCCGCGGGTGGTCAGCCCGGCCAGGGCCGTGCGGATCCCGCCCGTCTCCTCGCGGCCGGCCTCCGCCGGGGTGCCCATCACAGACTCCGCGGGGGCTGCTGGGGGTACGCCGGCACGCCGCGGCCCAGACCGCCGAAGCCGGTCTGCTGCTGGGGGGCGGCGGGGACCGGGGTGGACTGCAGGATCTCCTGCACGACCTGCTCCGCGGTGCGCCGGTTGAGCTGGGCCTGGGCGGTGGGCAGCAGCCGGTGCGCCAGGACCGCCACGGCGAGCGCCTGCACGTCGTCCGGCAGCGCGTACTCCCGGCCGCTCAGGGCCGCGGACGCCTTCGCCGCGCGCAGCAGGTGCAGCGTCGCGCGCGGGGAGGCGCCGAGTCTGAGGTCGGGGTGGGTACGGGTGGCGGCGACCAGGTCCACCGCGTACCGGCGGACCGGCTCGGCGACATGGACCCCGCGCACGGCCTCGATCAGCTTCACGACGTCATGGGCGTGCGCCACCGGCTGGAGGTCGTCGAGAGGGTTGACCGCGCCGTGGATGTCGAGCATCTGCAACTCGGCCTCGACACTGGGGTAGCCCACCGAGACGCGGGCCATGAAGCGGTCGCGCTGGGCCTCGGGCAGCGGGTAGGTGCCCTCCATCTCGACCGGGTTCTGGGTCGCCACCACCATGAACGGACTGGGCAGTTCGTAGGTCTGCCCGTCGATGGTGACCTGCCGCTCCTCCATCGACTCCAGCAGCGCCGACTGGGTCTTGGGCGAGGCGCGGTTGATCTCGTCGCCGATCACGATCTGCGCGAAGATCGCACCCGGCTTGAACTCGAAGTCCCGGCGCTGCTGGTCCCAGATGGACACGCCGGTGATGTCCGACGGCAGCAGGTCGGGCGTGAACTGGATACGCCGCACCGTGCAGTCGATGGACCGCGCCAACGCCTTCGCCAGCATCGTCTTGCCCACGCCCGGGACGTCCTCGATCAGAAGATGTCCCTCGGCGAGCAGCACGGTCAGCGAAAGCCGTACGACCTCGGGCTTGCCCTCGATCACACCCTCCACCGAACTGCGGACCCGCTCCACAGTGGCGGTCAGATCAGTGAGGCTCGCTCGATCGTCATAGGTCGTCACCCGGCCCTCCTCGGCCCGTCATTGCCCGGCCGGCGCGTCGTCTCGCACAACCGGCCCACCCCGAATCACGGACACCACGCGTGAATGGTTCCGCGCGACGTCTCACACCGCATTCTTGCTGCCGTTACCGATTCGTGTCACTCGCCTGTGGACAACTGCCCGCAGTATGTCGGTCTTGCGGCCTTTCGACCGCCTATTCGACAGCGGGCCGACAGCCTGAGGCGGGCCCGTTCCGGGGTGCGCGGTCTGCTCGGCGGGCCGAAGCGTCGCGTCGGCGCGGGGAAGGGCGGGGCAGGGCGGGGAAAGAGGAGGCGGGCCCGGCTGCATGTGGTGCGGGCGGCCGGGCGCGGGGATCCGGTCAGGCCGGGTCGATCTCGCGGAGGAGGCCGGTGCGGACGTCGAAGACGAAGCCGCGCACGTCGTCGGTGTACTGCAGGAACGGCGAGGTGCGCACCCGCTGCATGGACTGCCGGACGTCCTGGTCGACGTCCCGGAAGGACTCCACCGCCCAGGCCGGGCGCTGGCCGACCTCCATCTCCAGCTCGGTGCGGAAGTCCTCGGTGAGGGCCTCCAGGCCGCAGCCGGTGTGGTGGATCAGCACGATGCTGCGGGTGCCGAGCTTGCGCTGGCTGATGGTGAGGGAGCGGATCACGTCGTCGGTGACCACGCCGCCGGCGTTGCGGATGGTGTGGCAGTCGCCGAGCTGCAGGCCGAGCGCCTTGTGCAGGTCGAGGCGGGCGTCCATGCAGGCCACCACGGCCACGTGCAGTACGGGCCGGGCGTCCATGCCGGGGTCGGTGAAGGCGGACGCGTAGGTCCGGTTGGCGTCGACCAGGCGATCCGTCACGGTGCCGTCCGTGGTTATGGCGCCTTCGGATCCAGTGGGAACTGCTGCGGAAGTCGTCATAGTCATGACGTTACTGGTCACGCGTGGTCACGGCCTCCTGTGAGAGGGGACAAAGAACGTCATCGTGGCTTGTTGTGAGCTAACCCACACGGAGGGCAAAACAGGGCTGCACGGGTGATTCCCGATGAATCCCCGCCCCTGCCCGGACGCCGTACGCGCCGCGCAGGCCGGTTGATTGACCGGGCGACACGGTGGACTAAAGTGACGCGAAGCGGGAGGCGAGACTCTCCCCGCTGGTGAAATCCCCTGGAGACCCCGGCACGGTGCCCGGACCGTCTCCCCACGTGCGCGGTGCGCGTACCGAGCGGGCGGGGACCCGGCGGTGCGTCCCCCGTGCCGGACCTGAGAGGCCCCCTTGAGCCAGAGTCGACACGTCCCGGTGATGCTCCAGCGGTGCCTGGATCTGCTGGCACCCGCCCTGGAGCGGCCGGGCAGCGTGGTCGTCGACTGCACCCTCGGCCTCGGCGGCCACAGCGAGGCGCTGCTGACCCGCTTCCCCGAGGCCCGCCTGGTCGCCCTGGACCGCGACAAGGAGGCCCTGCGCCTGTCCGGCGAGCGGCTCGCCCCCTTCGGCGACCGCGCCACCCTGGTGCACGCCGTCTACGACGAGCTCCCCGCCGTACTCGAACGCCTCGGCATCGCGCGCGTGCAGGGCGTGCTCTTCGACCTCGGCGTCTCCTCCATGCAACTCGACGAGGCCGACCGGGGCTTCGCCTACGCCCAGGACGCGCCCCTGGACATGCGCATGGACCAGACGACCGGCATCAGCGCCGCCGAGGTCCTCAACACCTACCCGGCTGGCGATCTCGTCCGCGTCCTGTTCCAGTACGGCGAGGAGAAGCAGGCCAAGCGGATCGTCTCGGCGATCGTCCGGGAACGCGTGAAGGAGCCGTTCACCAACAGCGCCCGGCTCGTCGAGCTGATCCGGGACGCGCTGCCGCAGGCCGCCAAGCGCACCGGCGGCAACCCGGCCAAGCGCACCTTCCAGGCGCTGCGCATCGAGGTCAACGGCGAACTCGCGGTCCTGGAAAGGGCGATCCCGGCCGCCGTGAAGGCCCTCGCGGTCGGCGGCCGGATCGCCGTACTGTCGTACCACTCGCTCGAGGACCGCCTCGTCAAGCAGGTGTTCGCGGCCGGCGCCGCCACCACCGCGCCGCCCGGGCTGCCGGTCGTGCCCGAGCAGTACCAGCCCCGGCTCAAGCTGCTCACGCGCGGTGCCGAACTTCCCACCGAGGAAGAGGTCGCCGAGAACCGCCGGGCCGCTCCGGCGCGTCTTCGGGGAGCCCAGCGCATCAGGGAGGAAGCCGAGTGAGCGAGCGGGGTTCGCGGACCCACCGGAGGACACGTGAGTAGGAAACCCGAGCTGCGGGGGCGGGCGGCCCGGCTCGCCCGGCTCTTTCCGGCCGGCCGTGCCCGCCAGGCCGCCCGCACTCCGTTCGTCCTGCTCGTCGTCCTGCTCCTCGGCGGCGGCCTGATCGGCCTGCTGGTGCTGAACTCGGCGCTCAGCGAGGGCTCGTTCAAACTCGACGACCTGCAGAAGCAGACGAAGAACCTCACCGACGAGGAACAGGCGCTGCAGCGGGACATCGACGCCTACTCCGCTCCC
The DNA here is from genome assembly GCF_042899865.1 of Streptomyces sp. NPDC013157. Taxonomy (NCBI): domain Bacteria; kingdom Bacillati; phylum Actinomycetota; class Actinomycetes; order Kitasatosporales; family Streptomycetaceae; genus Streptomyces; species Streptomyces sp. NPDC013157. The sequence continues at coordinate 292,689 of NZ_JBIBAK010000004.1, forward strand.
GACGCCCTCCAGCGCCGCGCCCGCGAGCTCGGCATGGTCCCCGGCGGTGACCCGGTCTTCCTCGGCCCGGACGGCACCGTGAAGGGCGTTCCCAGCCCCGCCGCCCTCCGGCAGACCACCGCGCCGCCCGCCCCCGAGGCGCTCGGCACGCAGTCCGCCACCGGACCCGCCCCGACGCCCGCCGGCTCCGCGTCGGTGACGGCACCGGCGGCCTCCGCGTCGGTGACGCCGTCCGAGCCGACCCCCGCCCCGGCCCTCACGCCCGGAACGCCCCCGACCACGACCCCCGGCAGGTGACGGAAGTGCCAGACACTTCTGGAAACAGGCAGCCGCCGCGCCGCCGCGTGCCCGGCCCCGCCAAGCCGCCCCGCCCCCGGGACCCCAGAGGTGCCGTCCGGAGCCGGTCCGCCCCCGGTCCCGGCGCGCGCCCGGTCCGCCGCCCGGGCGGACCGCGCCCCCCGGCCGCACCCCCCCTGCGGCTCGGCAGCCCCCGCCCCCGGCTGCGCATGGTCGGCCTCGCCCTGACCCTGGTGCTGATGGTCTTCGTCGGCCGCCTGCTCCAGGTGCAGGCCGTCGACGCCAGCGCGTACGCGGCGAAGGCCGAGCAGAACCGGTACGTCGTGCACACCCTGGCAGCCGAGCGCGGCGGCATCACCGACCGCAACGGCGTGGCCCTCGCGATCAGCGAGGACGCGTACGACATCACCGCCGACCCCACGATGTTCACCGGCAAGCAGCTCAAGGTGGGCGACGGACCCGAGCAGGCCGCCGCGCTGCTCGCCCCGATCCTCGGCAAGAACCAGGCCGACCTCGTCAAGCTGCTGCGGCCGGCCAACAAGGAACTGCGCTACGTCCGGCTCGCCACCCGGCAGACCCCGCAGGTCTGGAAGCAGATCAAGGACCTGAAGGCCGCCCTCACCACCAAGTCGGAGACCGACAAGAGCACCGTCAACGTGCTGGCCGGCGTCTTCGCCGACCCGAGCAGCCAGCGCGTGTACCCGAACGGTGACCTGGCCGCCGGGATACTGGGCTGGGTCAACGCCGACGGCAGGGGCGGCGGCGGCGTCGAGCAGCAGCTCGACAAGGAGCTGACCGGCAAGGACGGCAAGATCCGCTACGCCCAGTCGGGCGGCCGTGAGGTGCCCACCGCGGGTTCCACCGAGACTCCGGCGGTGCCCGGCTCCGACGTCGAGCTGACCATCGACCGGGACATCCAGTGGGCCGCGCAGAACGCCATCACCGAGCAGGTGAAGAAGTCCAAGGCGGACCGCGGTTACGTGGTCGTCCAGGACACCCGGACCGGGCAGATCCTGGCGATGGCCAACTCGCCCGGCTTCGACCCGAACGACCTGTCGACGGCCGACGCCGACGCGATGGGCAACGCGGCCGTCCAGGACGCCTACGAGCCCGGCTCCACCGCCAAGGTGATGTCGATGGCGGCCGTCCTGGAGGAGAACGCCGCCACCCCGCTCACGCACGTGGTGGTGCCCAACCGGCTGCACCGCGGCGACCGGCTCTTCAAGGACGACGTCGACCACGCCACCTGGTACCTCACGCTCAACGGCGTGCTCGCCAAGTCCAGCAACATCGGCACCATCCTCGCCACCGGCCAGCTCGGCAAGACCCAGGAACAGGCCAACCGGGTCCTCTACTCGTACCTGCGCAAGTTCGGCATCGGCAGCTACTCCGGGCTCGACTTCCCCGGCGAGACCAAGGGCATCCTGGCCGCCCCGGACAAGTGGTCGACCTCGCAGCAGTACACCATTCCTTTCGGTCAGGGCTTCTCCATCAACGCCATGCAGGCGGCCTCCGTCTACTCGACGATCGCCAACGGCGGGGTCCGCGTCGAGCCGACCCTGGTGCGCGGCGCCAAGGGCGCCGACGGCCGCTTCACCCCGGCCGCCCAGCCGAAGAAGACCCGCGTGATCAGCCAGAAGACGGCGAAGACCCTGGCCGAGATGCTGGAGTCCGTCGTGGACGACGAGCAGGGCACCGGCGCCAAGGCGGCCATTCCCGGCTACAACGTCGCGGGTAAGACCGGCACCGCCAACCGAGTGGATCCGGCCACCGGCAGGTACCGCGGCTACACCTCGTCGTTCGCCGGGTTCGCCCCCGCCGACAAGCCCCGCATCACCGTCTACTGCGCCATCCAGAACGCCACCGCCGGCAGCTACTTCGGCGGCCAGATCTGCGGCCCGATCTACAAGCAGGTGATGGAGTTCGCCCTCAAGACCCTGCAGATCCCGCCGACCGGCGCCAGGGCGGCCGACCTGCCCGTCGACTACAAACCCTGATCAGCGCCTCAGCACCTCGCACAGACCACCAGGAACGAGCTCGTGACAACGATCACCCCCGATCCCGGGAACCACGGGATGCCGCGCCCCTCGCCCGCCCGTCGCCCGCCACCACCCTTGCAGGACCGCGCTGCGCGCGGGCCCCTTTTTAGCTCGCAGGCGGGTGCGCCCGGTACGCTCACCGCCGTGCCACACGCTGATCAGTCCCAAACCACCCAGAAGGGCGCTTCCGTGACATATCCGGGGCCGCCCAGGCCGGTTCAGGTCTCCGCAACACCCCTCGCGGAGCTCGCCGGTCAGCTGGGTGCCGCCGAGCCGGAACCCGCGCAGAACACGGTCGACGTCACGGGCATCACCCATGACTCCCGCGCCGTCCGCCCCGGCGACCTGTACGCCGCCCTGCCGGGCGCCCGGCTGCACGGTGCCGACTTCGCCGCCCAGGCCGCCGGCCTCGGCGCGGTCGCCGTGCTGACCGACCCGACGGGCGCCGAGCGCGCCGCCGCGACCGGCCTGCCGGTCCTGGTCGTCGACGACCCGCGCGGGCGGATGGGCGAACTGGCGGCCGCCATCTACGGCCGCCCGGGCCGCGACCTGCTCCAGATCGGCATCACCGGCACGTCCGGGAAGACCACCACGGCGTACCTGGTCGAGGGCGGCCTCAGGACCGCGCGCAGCACCGGTCTCATCGGCACGGTCGAGATGCGCATCGGCGACGAGCGCATCAAGTCCGAGCGCACCACCCCCGAGGCCACCGACCTCCAGGCCCTGTTCGCGGTGATGCGCGAGCGCGGGGTCGAGGCGGTCGCCATGGAGGTCTCCAGCCACGCCCTGGTCCTCGGCCGGGTCGACGGCTGCGTCTTCGACATCGCCGTCTTCACCAACCTCAGCCCGGAACACATGGAGTTCCACTCCGACATGGAGGACTACTTCCGGGCCAAGGCACAGCTGTTCACGCCGGAACGCAGCAGGCGGGGTGTGGTCAACGTCGACGACGAGTACGGCCGCCGGCTCGCCCGGGAGGCCTCCGTACCGGTCGTCACCTACTCCGCCGAGGGTCACCCCGACGCCGACTGGCGGGCCGCGGACGTGCACATCGGCCCGATGGACTCGACGTTCACCGTCGTCGGGCCCGAAGGTGTCCGGATCGCCGCCAAGTCGCCGCTGCCGGGCCCCTTCAACGTGGCGAACACCCTCGCCGCGATCGTCGCCCTCGCCGCCGCCGGGCTCGACCCGCAGTCCGCCGCCGACGGCATCGCCGCCGTGCCGGGCGTGCCGGGCCGCCTGGAGCGCGTGGACGCCGGACAGCCCTACCTCGCGGTCGTCGACTACGCCCACAAGACGGACGCCGTCGAGTCGGTCCTCAGGGCCCTGCGCAAGGTCACCAAAGGCCGGCTGCACATCGTCCTCGGCTGCGGCGGGGACCGCGACCGGACCAAGCGGGCCCCGATGGGCGCCGCCGCGGCCCGGCTCGCCGACATCGCCGTACTGACCTCCGACAACCCCCGCTCCGAGGACCCCCTCGCGATCCTCGCGACCATGCTCGAAGGTGCCGCCTCGGTGCCCGCCCACGAGCGCGGCGAGGTGCTCCTCTTCGAGGACCGGGCCGCCGCGATCGAGGCCGCCGTCGCCCGCGCGCACCCCGGCGACACCGTGCTGGTGGCCGGCAAGGGCCACGAGCAGGGCCAGGACATCGCCGGCGTGATCCGTCCCTTCGACGACCGCCAGGTCCTCCGCGAAGCCATCCGGAAAACCCAGGGATGAAAATCCAGAAGACCCAGGGGATGAACTTGTGATCGCCCTCTCTCTCGCCGAGATCGCAGAAGTCGTCGGCGGGCAGACGCACGACATACCGGATCCGTCCGTCCAGGTCACCGGGGAGGTCGTCCGGGACTCCCGCGAAGCGGGGCCGGGCAGCCTGTTCGCCGCCTTCGTGGGGGAGCGCGTGGACGGCCACGACTTCGCCCGGCAGGTCGTGGACGCCGGCGCGGTCGCCGTCCTGGCGTCGCGCCCCGTCGGCGTGCCCGCGATCGTCGTGGACGACGTCCAGACCGCCCTCGGTGCCCTCGCACGTCATGTCGTACGACGGCTCGGCGCGACCCTCGTGGCGCTGACCGGCTCGGCCGGCAAGACCAGTACCAAGGACCTCGTCGCCCAGGTGCTGCGCACCAAGGCGCCGACCGTCTTCACGCCCGGCTCGCTCAACAACGAGATCGGGCTGCCGCTGACCGCCCTGTCCGCCACCGAGGAGACGAAGTTCCTCGTGCTGGAGATGGGCGCCCGCGGCATCGGCCACATCCGCTACCTCACCGATCTGACGCCCCCGAAGGTCGGCCTGGTCCTCAACGTCGGCACCGCTCACATCGGCGAGTTCGGCGGCCGGGAGCAGATCGCCCAGGCGAAGGGCGAGTTGGTGGAGGCGCTGCCCGCGGCCGAGGACGGCGGGGTCGCGATCCTCAACGCGGACGACCCGTTGGTGCGGGCCATGGCCTCCCGTACCAAGGCGAAGGTGGTCCTTTTCGGAGAGTCGGCCGAAGCGGACGTACGGGCCGAGAACGTACGACTCACGGACACGGGACAGCCCGCGTTCAGCCTTCACACACCCTCCGGTGCAAGCGATGTGACCATGCGCCTGTACGGTGAGCACCACGTGTCGAACGCGCTCGCCGCGGCCGCCGTCGCCCATGAGCTGGGCATGTCCGCGGAAGAGATCGCCCTCGCGCTCTCCGAGGCGGGCTCCCTCTCCCGCTGGCGTATGGAGGTCACCGAGCGCCCGGACGGCGTGACCATCGTCAACGACGCCTACAACGCCAACCCCGAGTCCATGCGAGCCGCACTGCGCGCGCTCGCGGCCATGGGCACAGCCGCACAGGCAAAGGGGGGACGCACGTGGGCGGTGCTCGGCAAGATGGCCGAGCTCGGGGACGAGGCGCTCGCCGAGCACGACGCGGTCGGACGGCTCGCCGTCCGGCTCAATGTCGGCAAGCTCGTCGCCGTCGGGGGAGTGGAAGCCTCCTGGCTGCAACTGGGCGCATATAACGAGGGTTCGTGGGGTGAGGAGTCGGTGCACGTGTCCGACGCACAGGCGGCGGTCGACCTGTTGCGCAGCGAGTTGCGCCCGGGGGACGTCGTACTCGTGAAGGCGTCACGGTCGGTGGGCCTGGAGAGCGTTGCGCAGGCGCTCCTGGAGTCCGGTGCCGAGGGTGTTGATGCCCGATGATGAAGCAGATCCTGTTCTCGGGCGTCATCGGTCTCTTCCTGACGCTGATCGGCACTCCGCTGCTGATCAAGCTCCTCGCCCGCAAGGGCTACGGCCAGTACATCCGTGACGACGGCCCGCGCGAGCACGCCAGCAAGCGCGGTACGCCGACGATGGGCGGTATCGCCTTCATCCTGTCGACGGTCGCCGCCTACTTCCTGTCCAAGGTGATCACCGGCTACACCCCGACCTACTCGGGCGTGCTGGTGCTCGGCCTGATGTGCGGGATGGGCCTGGTCGGCTTCCTGGACGACTACATCAAGATCGTCAAGCGGCGCTCGCTCGGTCTGCGGGCCAAGGCGAAGATGGCCGGGCAGCTGATCGTCGGCATCTCCTTCGCGGTGCTGTCGCTGCAGTTCGCCGACGCCCGCGGCAACACCCCGGCCTCCACCAAGCTGTCCTTCATCACGGACTTCGGCTGGACCATCGGCCCGGTGCTGTTCGTGGTCTGGGCGCTGTTCATGATCCTCGCGATGTCCAACGGCGTGAACCTGACGGACGGTCTGGACGGCCTGGCCACCGGCGCCTCCGTGCTCGTCTTCGGCGCCTACACGTTCATCGGCGTCTGGCAGTTCCAGGAGTCCTGCGCCAACGCGACGACCCTGACCAACCCGAACGCCTGCTACGAGGTGCGCGACCCGCTCGACCTCGCGGTCATCGCCTCCGCGCTGATGGGTTCCTGCCTCGGCTTCCTGTGGTGGAACACCTCGCCGGCCAAGATCTTCATGGGCGACACCGGTTCGCTCGCGCTCGGCGGTGTCCTCACGGGCCTGGCGATCCTCTCCCGCACCGAGCTCCTCGTCGCCATCATGGGCGGTCTGTTCGTCCTCATCACCATGTCGGTCGTCATCCAGGTCGGTTCCTTCCGGCTCACCGGCAAGCGCGTCTTCCGGATGGCGCCACTCCAGCACCACTTCGAACTCAAGGGCTGGTCCGAAGTCCTTGTGGTGGTCCGCTTCTGGATCATCCAGGGCATCTGTGTGATTGTCGGACTCGGCCTCTTCTATGCAGGATGGGCAGCGGACAAGTGACCGACTGGCAGGGCAAGCACGTCACCGTCGCCGGGCTCGGCGTCTCCGGTGTCCCGGCGGCCAGGGTTCTCCATGCGCGCGGGGCGGTCGTCACGGTCGTCAACGACGGCGACGACGCACGCGCGCGTGAACAGGCCGCCGAACTGGAGGCCCTGGGCGTCACGGTCCGGCTCGGCGACGGCGCCACCCTGCCCGAGGGCACCGAGCTGATCGTCACCGCGCCCGGCTGGAAGCCGGACAAGCCGCTGTTCCAGGCGGCCCGCGCGGCCGGCATCGAGATCTGGGGCGACGTCGAACTCGCCTGGCGGCTCCGCGGCCCCGGCGCCGCCCCCTGGCTCGCCGTCACCGGCACCAATGGCAAGACCACCACCGTCCAGATGCTGGCGTCGATCCTCAAGGCCGCGGGCCTGCGCACGGCCGCGGTCGGCAACATCGGCGTCTCGCTGCTCGACGCCGTCCTCGGGGACGAGGAGTACGACGTCCTCGCGGTCGAGCTGTCCAGCTACCAGCTGCACTGGGCGCCCTCCCTGCGCGCCCACTCGGCGGCCGTGCTGAACCTCGCCCCCGACCACCTCGACTGGCACGGCTCCATGGAGGCGTACGCCAAGGACAAGGGCCGCATCTACGAGGGCAACCGGGTCGCCTGCGTCTACAACGTCGCCGACAAGCTCACCGAGGAGCTGGTCCGCGAGGCCGACGTCGAGGAGGGCTGCCGGGCCATCGGCTTCACCCTCGGAACCCCGGGGCCCTCCCAACTCGGTGTCGTGGACGGCATCCTGGTCGACCGTGCCTTCGTCGAGAACCGGCAGAAGAACGCCCAGGAGCTGGCCGAGGTCGCCGACGTCAACCCGCCGGCCCCGCACAACATCGCCAACGCCCTTGCCGCGGCGGCCCTCGCGCGCGCCTTCGGGGTGCCGCCCACGGCCGTACGGGACGGGCTGCGGGCCTTCACGCCGGACGCCCACCGCATCGCCCACGTCGCCGACGTGGACGGGGTCGCGTACGTCGACGACTCCAAGGCCACCAACACCCACGCGGCCGAAGCCTCGTTGGCGTCATATGAGTCGATCGTATGGATTGCGGGCGGTCTGGCGAAGGGTGCGACCTTCGACGAACTGGTCGCCAAGTCGGCAAAGCGACTTCGCGGCGTGGTGCTCATCGGCGCCGATCGCGCCCTCATCCGGGACGCCCTGGCGCGACACGCGCCGGAAGTACCGGTCGTCGACCTCGACCGGACCGACACTGGGGCGATGCTCGCGGCGGTCCAGGAGGCCCGGCGACTCGCCGTCGCCGGAGACACGGTGCTGTTGGCACCCGCCTGTGCCTCCATGGACATGTTCGCCAACTACAACAAGCGCGGTGACGCGTTCGCCCAGGCGGTTCGCGAACTCGGCGCCTGACCCGGCCGCCTGCCGGGCGACCTTGGGAGGGACGCGTGGGACCGTCGACGTTCAGCGGAGGCGTTGATGCCCGGTAGCCGCACCGGCCGGCCGCCCGTACAGCGGGCGGTCCGCCGCCCCGCCGCGCCCCGCGCCTCGCGCGAGAACCCGCTGCGGCGGTTCTACACGCGCGCCCACCGGGCCTGGGACCGGCCGCTCACCGCGTACTACCTGATCCTCGGCGGCAGCCTGCTCATCATCGTCCTGGGTCTGGTGATGGTCTACTCGGCCTCCCAGATCACCGCGCTGCAGATGTCGCTGCCGGGATCGTTCTTCTTCCGGAAGCAGTTCCTGGCCGCCTGCATCGGGGGCGTTCTGCTGTTCGTGGCGTCCCGCATGCCGGTGAAACTGCACCGGGCGCTCGCCTACCCGATCCTCGCCGGAGCCGTCTTCATGATGGCGCTGGTGCAGGTGCCGGGGATAGGGATGTCCGTCAACGGCAACCAGAACTGGATCTCCCTCGGCGGCTCCTTCCAGATCCAGCCCAGCGAGTTCGGCAAGCTCGCCCTGGTGCTGTGGGGCGCCGACCTGATGGCGCGCAAACAGGAGAAGCGGCTGCTGACCCAGTGGAAGCACATGCTGGTGCCGCTCGTTCCGGTGAGCTTCCTGCTGCTCGGGCTGATCATGCTCGGCGGCGACATGGGCACGGCGATCATCCTGACTGCGATCCTGTTCGGCCTGCTGTGGCTGGCGGGGGCGCCGACCCGGCTGTTCGCCGGTGTGCTGTCCATCGCGGGCCTGCTCGGTGTGATCCTCATCAAGACCAGCCCCAACCGCATGGCCCGGCTCGCCTGCATCGGCGCCACCGAGCCGAGGAGCGGCGTCGCCGACTGCTGGCAGGCGGTTCATGGCATCTACGCCCTGGCCTCCGGCGGACTTTTCGGATCCGGCCTCGGCGCGAGTGTGGAGAAATGGGGACAACTCCCCGAAGCCCACACCGACTTCATCTTCGCCGTCACCGGTGAGGAACTGGGCCTGGCGGGGACGCTGTCGGTACTGGCCCTCTTCGCGGCTCTAGGCTATGCGGGTATCCGCGTGGCCGGACGCACGGAGGACCCCTTCGTGAGGTACGCCGCGGGAGGCGTGACCACCTGGATCACCGCCCAGGCGGTGATCAACATCGGTGCGGTGCTCGGCCTGCTGCCGATCGCCGGCGTCCCCCTCCCGCTGTTCTCCTACGGAGGCTCCGCCCTGCTGCCGACCATGTTCGCCATCGGGCTGCTGATCGCCTTCGCGCGCGACGAGCCCGCTGCGCGGGCGGCGCTTGCGATGCGGCAACCTCGCTTTGGTAGAAAGCGGGGAGCCGGGGGCCCTCAGGGGGCTCGGAGATGGAACACGATGCGACGGCGTGCCTCGGCGGCGCGCTCGTCCGGAGAGCGGTGAATTTCGGTGCATGTCGTACTCGCTGGTGGGGGGACCGCCGGCCACATCGAGCCCGCGCTCGCCCTCGCGGACGCCCTGCGCAGGCAGGACCCCACCGTGGGGATCACGGCCCTGGGCACGGAACGCGGCCTGGAGACCACGCTCGTCCCGCAGCGCGGCTACGAGCTGGCGCTGATCCCGGCGGTGCCGCTGCCCCGCAGGCCCACCCCCGAACTGATCACCGTGCCCGGCCGGCTGCGCGGCACCATCAAGGCCGCCGAGCAGATCCTGGAGCGCACCAAGGCGGACTGCGTCGCCGGCTTCGGCGGCTACGTCGCCCTGCCCGCGTACCTCGCGGCCAAGCGCCTCGGTGTGCCGATCGTGATCCACGAGGCCAACGCCCGCCCCGGCCTCGCCAACAAGATCGGCTCCCGGTACGCCGCCAAGGTCGCCGTCTCCACCCCGGACAGCAAGCTGCGCGACGCCCGCTACATCGGTATCCCGCTGCGCCGCTCCATCGCCACCCTGGACCGGGCCGCCGCCCGTCCCGAGGCCCGCCACCGCTTCGGCCTCGACCCCAACCTGCCGACGCTGCTGGTCTCCGGCGGCTCCCAGGGCGCCCGCCGCCTCAACGAGGTCGTCCAGCAGGTCGCGCCCTGGCTGCAGCAGGCCGGCATCCAGATCCTGCACGCGGTCGGCCCGAAGAACGAACTGCCGCAGGTGCACCAGATGCCGGGAATGCCCCCGTACATCCCGGTAAGTTACCTGGACCGGATGGACCTCGCGTACGCCGCGGCCGACATGATGCTCTGCCGTGCGGGCGCGATGACCGTCGCCGAACTCTCCGCCGTCGGACTCCCGGCCGCCTATGTCCCGCTGCCCATCGGCAACGGCGAACAGCGGCTGAACGCCCAGCCGGTGGTCAAGGCCGGCGGCGGCCTGCTGGTCGACGACGCGGAACTCACCCCGGAGTGGGTGCAGCAGAACGTCCTGCCCGTGCTCGCCGATCCGCACCGGCTGTACGAGATGTCCCGCGCGGCGAGCGAGTTCGGCCGCCGGGACGCCGACGACCTGCTCGTCGGCATGGTGTACGAGGCGATCGCCTCGAGCCGTTAGGACCGTATGACGAAAGGCAAGTGAGCAGCGTGGCCGGACCGACCACCACCGCCGAACGCGGTGAACGCCAGCAGGAGTCGTCCGGCCCGCCGCTCGTCCGCCGGCTGCGCAACCGCCGCTTTCGTAGGATCGTCATTCTGGTGCTGTCCGTGGTGCTCCTCGGCTCCGGCTCCGTCTGGCTGCTGTACGGCTCCCCGTGGCTGCGGGTGCGCCATGTCTCCGTGTCCGGTACGGCCGTTCTGACCCCCGAGGAGGTCCTCGAGGCCGCGGACGTCCCCGTCGGGGCACCGCTGGTCTCCGTCGACACCGACGGGATCGAGGCCCGGCTGCGCCGGAAACTGCCCCGCATCGACACGGTGGACGTCGTCCGTTCCTGGCCCCGCGGAATCGGGCTGAAAGTGGCCGAGCGTACTCCCGTGCTGCTCATCGAAAAGGGCGGAAATTTCACCGAAGTGGACAAGGAAGGCGTCCGGTTCGCCACGGTTCCCGAGGCACCGAAAGGCGTTCCGGCGCTGGAACTGAGTCTGTCCCGGTCGGGCTCGGCCACCGCCAGCCTGCGCCGGTTCGGCACCGACCGGCTGGTGCGGGAGGCGGTCGACGTCGCGCGTGCCGTTCCGGCCGCCGTCCGCCGGGACACCCGGACCCTCAAGGTTCGTTCCTACGACGACATCTCGCTGGAGTTGGGCGGCGGCCGCGTCGTGGAGTGGGGCAGTTCCGAGAACGGCGCCGCGAAGGCGCGCACGCTCACCGCACTCCTGAAAGCCGCCTCCGGTGCCCGGCACTTCGACGTGAGTGTTCCCACCGCCCCTGCGTCATCGGCGAGTTGACGCACATCAGCGCAGGCCAGCACCCTGGTTGGGCACTGCTACGGCTGATCACATAGGGTGAAAAGAAAAACGGGAGGTTCGGCGTGTTCGTTGAACGGGCGCCACTTGTCGACTTAGTGTCCTGTTCAGAAGACTTCAAGGAACGGACACACTGGTAACCCTAAACTTCAACGTTAGGGTTCGGGTCGGCGCTACGGACCGTCCCAATCGGCATCTGCCGTCCCGCGCGGGGCACCGTACGTGGACGGCAACGTAATTCGAGGCGAGAGGCCTTCGACGTGGCAGCACCGCAGAACTACCTCGCAGTCATCAAGGTCATCGGTGTCGGCGGCGGTGGTGTCAATGCCATCAACCGGATGATCGAGGTCGGTCTCAAGGGCGTCGAGTTCATCGCCATCAACACCGACGCACAGGCGCTGTTGATGAGCGACGCCGACGTCAAGCTCGACGTCGGCCGTGAACTCACCCGCGGACTCGGCGCCGGCGCCAACCCGGCCGTCGGCCGCAAGGCCGCCGAGGACCACCGCGAGGAGATCGAGGAGGTTCTCAAGGGGGCCGACATGGTCTTCGTGACGGCCGGCGAAGGCGGCGGCACCGGCACCGGCGGCGCGCCCGTCGTGGCCAACATCGCGCGCTCGCTGGGCGCCCTCACCATCGGCGTGGTCACCCGCCCCTTCACCTTCGAGGGCCGGCGCCGCGCCAACCAGGCCGAGGACGGCATCGCCGAACTCCGCGAAGAGGTCGACACCCTCATCGTCATCCCGAACGACCGGCTGCTGTCCATCTCGGACCGCCAGGTCTCGGTGCTCGACGCCTTCAAGTCGGCCGACCAGGTCCTGCTCTCCGGTGTCCAGGGCATCACCGACCTCATCACCACCCCCGGCCTGATCAACCTCGACTTCGCCGACGTCAAGTCGGTCATGTCGGAAGCCGGTTCGGCCCTCATGGGCATCGGCTCGGCCCGCGGCGACGACCGCGCGGTGGCCGCCGCCGAGATGGCGATCTCCTCGCCGCTCCTGGAGGCCTCCATCGACGGTGCCCGGGGCGTGCTGCTCTCCATCTCCGGCGGCTCCGACCTCGGCCTGTTCGAGATCAACGAGGCCGCCCAGCTGGTGAGCGAGGCCGCCCACCCCGAGGCCAACATCATCTTCGGCGCGGTCATCGACGACGCCCTCGGTGACGAGGTCCGCGTCACCGTCATCGCGGCCGGCTTCGACGGGGGCCAGCCCCCGGCCCGCCGGGACAACGTCCTCGGCTCGTCCTCGGCCTCCGCCCGCCGCGACGAGCCCGCGCCGGCCCGGCGGGAGCCCGAGCGCCCCTCCTTCGGCTCGCTCGGCAGCGTGACCCCGAAGGAGGAGCCGGAGCCGGCGCCCGAGCCGGTGGCCGACATCCCGGTCGCCCCGCCGGTCCCGCCGTCGCGGACCTACACGGACAGCGCGGCCGAGGAACTGGACGTACCGGACTTCCTCAAGTGATCCTTACGACGTGATAGGACAGCGCGAGACCGTGAGCGGCGCGCACTTCGCCTTCACCGACAGGTGGGGCGGGGTGAGCGCCGCTCCGTACGAGGAGCTCAACCTGGGCGGGGCGGTCGGCGACGACCCCGGCGTGGTACGGACCAACCGGGAGATCGCCGCCAAGTCGCTCGGCCTGGACCCCGCCCGGGTGGTCTGGATGAACCAGGTCCACGGGAACGACGTGGCCGTCGTGGACGAGCCCTGGGGAGACCGGCCGGTACCGGAGGTCGACGCGGTGGTCACCGCGCGCCGGGGGCTCGCCCTCGCCGTGCTCACCGCCGACTGCACGCCGGTCCTGCTCGCCGACCCGGCCGCCGGGATCGTGGCGGCCGCCCACGCGGGCCGGCCCGGCATGATCGCCGGAGTCGTCCCCGCCGCGGTACGCGCCATGACGGAACTCGGTGCCGACCCGGCCCGGATCGTCGCCCGCACCGGACCCGCCGTCTGCGGCCGGTGCTACGAAGTACCGGAGGCGATGCGCGCCGAGGTGGCCGCCGTCGAGCCGACGGCGCACGCCGAGACCAGCTGGGGCACTCCGGCGGTGGACGTGAGCGCCGGAGTGCACGCACAGCTCGTGCGCGCCGGAGTGCTCGACCGGGCGCAGTCGCCGGTGTGCACGCTGGAGTCGGGCGATCACTTCTCGTACCGGCGGGACCGCACCACCGGGCGGCTCGCCGGCTATGTGTGGCTGGACTGATGGGGCATGACGGACCGTAAGACCGAACTCGCCGGAAACCTGGCGAAAGTGGAGGAGCGTATCGCCGCCGCCTGCACGGCGGCCGGGCGCAAGCGGGAAGAGGTGACCCTGATCGTGGTCACCAAGACCTACCCGGCGAGCGACGTGCGGATCCTGTCGGGGCTCGGGGTGCGCCATGTCGCCGAGAACCGGGACCAGGACGCGGCCCCCAAGGCCGCCGAATGTTCGGATCTGCCCCTGGTTTGGCACTTTGTCGGTCAATTGCAGACCAATAAAGTGCGATCCGTAGTGGGTTATGCGGATCTCGTGCAGTCGGTCGATCGCGCCAAGCTCGTGGACGCGCTGTCCAGAGAGGCGGTGCGGGCCGGGCGCGAGGTCGGCTGTCTCCTCCAGGTCGCGCTCGACGCGGGCGCGAGCGGCAGGGGGGAGCGCGGCGGTGTGGCGCCGGGCGGAATCGAAGAGTTGGCCGCCCTCGTCGCCGGCTCGCCGGGACTGCGGCTCGACGGCCTCATGACCGTCGCTCCGCTCACCGGGGAGTACGCGGGGCGCCAACGCGCGGCGTTCGAGCGGTTGATGGATTTGTCGACTGACCTGCGCCGGGCCCATCCGGCTGCGAACATGGTCTCCGCAGGGATGAGTGCGGACCTTGAGGAAGCCGTGGCCGCCGGGGCGACACATGTACGCGTCGGCACCGCGGTACTCGGAGTCCGCCCCAGGCTCGGGTAACGTCGCCAGGAAGTCGGACCACAGCAGAAAATATGGTCAATGCCGCCCAAGACGGGCACAACGGCCGTGTGGATCGCGGGACTTGGCAGTCGTCACCGATCCACCACAGAGCGGAGGACTCAGAGCATGGCCGGCGCGATGCGCAAGATGGCGGTCTACCTCGGCCTCGTGGAGGACGATGGGTACGACGGCCGCGGATTCGACCCCGACGACGACTTCGAGCCCGAACTGGACCCGGAGCCGGAGCGGGATCATCGACGGCACGAGCCGTCACATCAGTCCCACGGTTCACACCAGTCCCAAAGGGACGATTCGGTACGAGTGGTACAGCCGTCGCCCCCACGCGAACCGGTGTCGCATTCCGCTGTGCTCCCCGCGGAATCGGGACGCCCGGCGCGCATCGCCCCCGTGGCGTCCATCACACAAGAACGCGCAAGCCTGGAGAAGAACGCACCGGTGATCATGCCCAAGGTCGTGTCGGAACGAGAGCCTTACCGGATCACCACGCTTCACCCCCGGACCTACAACGAGGCCCGTACCATCGGGGAACACTTCCGTGAGGGCACCCCGGTGATCATGAATCTGACTGAGATGGATGACACAGACGCGAAGCGACTTGTCGACTTTGCGGCCGGTTTGGTGTTTGGTCTTCACGGCAGCATCGAGCGGGTGACGCAGAAGGTGTTCCTGTTGTCGCCTGCTAACGTCGATGTCACGGCGGAGGACAAGGCCCGCATCGCAGAGGGCGGGTTCTTCAACCAGAGCTGAGACGCAAGACCGGTACGAGGCACGGAAACAGGGGAGAGGGAAAGCACGGACCATGAGCGTGTTCCTGGATGTGATCTACATCGCGCTGATGTGCTTCCTCATCGTGCTCATCTTCCGGTTGGTCATGGACTACGTGTTCCAGTTCGCCCGCTCATGGCAACCCGGCAAGGCGATGGTGGTCGTACTTGAGGCCACCTACACTGTCACCGATCCACCGCTCAAGCTTCTGCGGCGGTTCATCCCGCCGCTGCGTCTCGGGGGCGTGGCGCTCGACCTGTCCTTCTTCGTACTGATGATCATCGTCTACATCCTGATCGCGATCGTTGGTCGGCTGTGATGAGCGATGTGACCTACCGTCTTGCCGATGCCGACGACTACGTTGAGGTGAAGAGATGCCGTTGACCCCCGAGGACGTGCGGAACAAGCAGTTCACGACCGTCCGCCTCCGAGAAGGCTATGACGAGGACGAGGTCGATGCCTTCCTCGATGAGGTCGAAGCCGAACTGACGCGCCTGCTCCGCGAGAACGAGGACCTGCGCGCCAAGCTGGCCGCGGCCACGCGCGCTGCTGCCCAGAACCAGCAGAACATGCGCAAGCCTCCGGAGCAGCAGGACCAGCAGGGCGGCATGCCTCAGGGCGGGATGCCCCAGCAGGGCATGCCTCAGCAGGGTGGTATGCCGCAGCAGGGCATGCCTCAGGGCGGCATGCCGCAGCAGGGTATGCGAGGTCCCGGCGCTCCGGTGCCCGCCGGCATATCGGGCCCGCCGCAGCAGCAGATGGGTGGCCCCATGGGCGGTCCCCCGCAGCTGCCGAGCGGCGCCCCGCAGCTGCCGGCCGGTCCCAGTGGCCAGGGCGGTCCGCAGGGTCCCGGTCCGATGGGCCAGGGTCCGATGGGCCAGGGTCCCGGACCGATGGGCCAGGGTCCGATGGGCCAGGGTCCCGGCCCGATGGGCCAGGGCATGGGCCCCATGGGTGGCCAGCCCCCCATGCAGCAGCAGATGGGTGGTCCGATGGGCGGCCCCATGGGCGGTCCGATGGGCGGCCCCGGTCAGGGCCCCGGTGGCGACAGCGCCGCCCGTGTCCTCTCGCTGGCCCAGCAGACCGCCGACCAGGCGATCGCCGAGGCCCGCTCCGAGGCCAACAAGATCGTCGGCGAGGCCCGCAGTCGCGCCGAGGGTCTGGAGCGTGACGCCCGTGCCAAGGCCGACGCGCTGGAGCGGGACGCGCAGGAGAAGCACCGCGTCGCGATGGGCTCCCTGGAGTCCGCCCGCGCCACGCTGGAGCGCAAGGTCGAGGACCTGCGCGGCTTCGAGCGCGAGTACCGCACGCGTCTGAAGTCGTACCTCGAGTCCCAGCTGCGTCAGCTGGAGACCCAGGCCGACGACTCCCTGGCGCCGCCGCGCACCCCGGCCGCGGCCTCCCTCCCGCCGTCCCCGGCGCCCTCCATGGCCCCGGCCGGCGCGAGCGCCCCGTCCTACGGCGGCAACCCGTCGATGGGCGCCCCGTCCCCCGCTGCCCCGTCCTACGGCGGCCAGCAGCAGATGACGCCGGCGATGACCCAGCCGATGGCACCGGTACGCCCGCAGGGCCCCTCTCCGATGGGCCAGGCGCCGTCCCCGATGCGCGGCTTCCTCATCGACGAGGACGACAACTGACGGCGGGCGCGTAGCGCGCGTAGCCGTCGGCAGAGCACCAAAGGGCGGGGCCCCGGATTCCGATCCGGGGCCCCGCCCTTTTTACGCGGGTTGTGCAACCACCCCGCCTCTCAGGAGCGCCCACCGACCCCACCAGAGGCGCGGGGAACCGCGCACGCTCGGGGCTCCGACCCGAGGGTGCGAGGGGGGTGTGCTTGAAGGGGCGCGGGGAACCGCGCACGGCGGGCGCTCCGACCCGCACACACAAGGGGGCCCGATCCCCACCGTGGAGACCGGGCCCCTTCTCGAACAGGCCGGCGGCTACGCCTTGCGCAGGCGGAACGTCAGCGAGAGCCCCTCGTCGGTGAAGGGAGCGCCGTACCCGTCATCCCCCTCGCCCTGGGAGAAGTCGGTCGCCAACACCTCGTCGGCGATCAACGCAGCGTGCTCCGCCAGCGCCGCGATCACCGCCGGGTCGGTCGACACCCACCTGAGCGCGATCCGGTCGGCCACGTCCAGCCCGCTGTTCTTGCGCGCCTCCTGGATCAGCCGGATCGCGTCCCGGGCGAGCCCCGCCTGCCGCAGCTCCTCCGTGATCTCCAGGTCGAGCGCAACGGTCGCACCGGAGTCCGACGCCACCGACCAGCCCTCACGAGGCGTCTCCGTGATGATCACCTCGTCCGGCGCCAGCGTCACCGTCTCGCCCTCGACCTCGACCGACGCCGTGCCCTCGCGCAGCGCCAGCGACAGCGCGGCCGCATCCGCCGCGGCGACCGCCTTGGCGACCTCCTGCACCCGCTTGCCGAACCGCTTGCCGAGCGCCCGGAAGTTGGCCTTCGCGGTCGTGTCGACCAGCGAGCCGCCCACCTCGGAGAGGGACGCCAGCGAGGAGACGTTCAGCTCCTCGGTGATCTGCCCGTGCAACTCCCGGTCGAGCGCGTCGAAACCGACCGCCGCGACCAGCGCCCGGGACAGCGGCTGCCGCGTCTTGACACCCGACTCCGCGCGCGTGGCCCGGCCGAGTTCCACGAGCCGTCGTACCAGAACCATCTGCTTCGACAGCTCCGGGTCGATCGCGGACAGGTCCGCCTCCGGCCAGGACGACAGGTGCACCGACTCCGGCGCCCCCGGGGTCACCGGCGCCACCAGGTCCTGCCACACCCGCTCGGTGATGAACGGGGTCAGCGGGGCCATCAGCTTGGTGACGGTCTCCACGACCTCGTGCAGCGTACGCAGCGCGGCCTTGTCGCCCTGCCAGAAGCGGCGCCGAGAACGGCGGACGTACCAGTTGGACAGGTCGTCGACGAACGCCGACAGCAGCTTGCCGGCGCGCTGGGTGTCGTACGCCTCCAGCGCCTGCGTCACCTGGTCGGTGAGCGCGTGCAGTTCGGAGAGCAGCCAGCGGTCCAGGACCGGGCGGTCGGCCGGGGCCGGGTCCGCCGCGGACGGCGCCCAGTTCGACGTACGGGCGTACAGCGCCTGGAAGGCGACCGTGTTCCAGTACGTCAGCAGCGTCTTGCGGACGACCTCCTGGATCGTGCCGTGCCCGACCCGGCGGGCCGCCCACGGGGATCCGCCGGCCGCCATGAACCAGCGCACCGCGTCCGCGCCGTGCTGGTCCATCAACGGGATCGGCTGCAGGATGTTGCCCAGGTGCTTGGACATCTTGCGGCCGTCCTCGGCGAGGATGTGCCCCAGGCAGACCACGTTCTCGTACGACGACTGGTCGAAGACCAGCGTGCCGACGGCCATCAGTGTGTAGAACCACCCGCGCGTCTGGTCGATCGCCTCGGAGATGAACTGCGCCGGGTACCGGCCCTCGAACAGCTCCTTGTTCTTGTACGGGTAGCCCCACTGCGCGAACGGCATCGAACCCGAGTCGTACCAGGCGTCGATGACCTCCGGCACGCGCGTGGCCGTCCTGCCGCAGCCGTCGTGGCGGCACGCGAAGGTGACCTCGTCGATGAACGGGCGGTGCGGGTCCAGCTCCGACTGGTCGGTGCCGGTCAGCTCGGTCAGCTCCGCGCGGGAGCCGACCACGGTGAGGTGGTCCTCCTCGCAGCGCCAGATCGGCAGCGGGGTGCCCCAGTAGCGGTTGCGGGACAGCGCCCAGTCGATGTTGTTGTTCAGCCAGTCCCCGTACCGGCCGTGCTTGACCGTCTCCGGGAACCAGTTCGTCTTCTCGTTCTCCGCGAGCAGGCGGTCCTTGATCGCCGTCGTGCGGATGTACCAGGACGGCTGCGCGTAGTAGAGCAGCGCGGTGTGGCAACGCCAGCAGTGCGGGTAGCTGTGTTCGTACGGCAGGTGCTTGAAGAGGAGGCCGCGCTGCTTGAGATCCTCGGTGAGCTGTTCGTCGGCCTTCTTGAAGAAGACGCCGCCGACCAGGGGCACGTCCTCCTCGAAGGTGCCGTCCGGGCGGACCGGGTTCACCACCGGCAGGCCGTAGGCGCGGCAGACCCTGAGGTCGTCCTCACCGAAGGCGGGGGACTGGTGGACCAGACCCGTACCGTCCTCGGTCGTGACGTACTCCGCGTTCACGACGTAATGCGCCGGTTCCGGGAACTCCACGAGCTCGAACGGACGTTGATAGGTCCAGCGCTCCATTTCGGCGCCGGTGAAGGTCTGGCCCGTGGTCTCCCAGCCCTCGCCGAGCGCCTTGGCGAGCAGCGGCTCGGCGACGACGAGCTGCTCCTCGCCGTTGGTCGCGACGACATAGGTGACCTCCGGGTGCGCGGCGACCGCCGTGTTGGACACCAGGGTCCACGGGGTGGTCGTCCACACCAGGAGCGCGGCCTGACCGGCGAGCGGACCGGAGGTGAGCGGGAAACGGACGTACACGGAGGGGTCGACGACCGTCTCGTAGCCCTGCGCCAGCTCGTGGTCGGACAGGCCGGTGCCGCACCGCGGGCACCAGGGGGCGACGCGGTGGTCCTGGACCAGCAGCCCCTTGTCGAAGATCGTCTTCAGCGACCACCAGACCGACTCGATGTACTCGGGGTCCATCGTGCGATAGGCGTCGTCCAGGTCGGTCCAGTACCCCATGCGGGTCGTCAGCGCCTCGAAGGCGTCGGTGTGGCGGGTCACCGACTCCCGGCACCTGGCGTTGAACTCGGCGATGCCGTACTTCTCGATGTCCGGCTTGCCGCTGAAGCCCAGCTCCTTCTCGACCGCGAGCTCGACGGGCAGGCCGTGGCAGTCCCAGCCGGCCTTGCGGGCCACGTGGTAGCCGCGCATGGTGCGGAAGCGGGGGAAGACGTCCTTGAAGACGCGCGCCTCGATGTGATGGGCGCCGGGCATGCCGTTGGCGGTGGGCGGGCCCTCGTAGAACACCCACTCGGGGCGGCCCTCGGACTGCTCCAGGGTCTTGGCGAAGATCTTCTGCTCGCGCCAGAAGTCGAGCACGGCGTGCTCGAGGGCGGGCAGGTCGACCTGGGCGGGCACATGGCGGTACGTCGGCGCTGTCATCTGCGAGCTTCCTCCAACGGACTTGCTGCCTTCCGTCGGAGGGACGAGAGCCTTGACTTCCGTACGCCGTGTGCGGCGCGCTCCCGCGGTACCACCCTCCTTGGCCCTCCGGACGCCGTACGCGCCGGTGAGCCCCCTCATTGGGGTCGCGAAGCCGGCTCTACTGGCCCGTGCGGGGCTTTCTTCCGGCGGCTCCGGGGTGATCTTCACGTCGCGCTCGCCCCCGGGCTTCCACCGTCCCCGGGTCGCTCTGGGCTGCGTACGGCGCTACTCGTCCCCATCCACGCTTCTCGCTCCGCCCAGTGTACGGCGCCGCACGGACAGCGGCCGACCGGTTTTCCGGGCGCCGCAGGAGCGGAGCGGTCCGCCTGCCGGGATGACCCGAATGGCGAGGTACGCGTGTTCGCATCCTGGGATGTCCTGCTCGGCGGATTACCGCGCGGGGAGCTGGGCACAACGCATGCATACCTGCTGCGTGGGGGGTGCGGGGCAGGCGGATCGGGCGGCGTGCCCCGTTGCCGCGGGACTCAAGTCGATTTATCGTCCCAGCACGATTCGCGTGCAAGATCACAATATGTGAAGGGGCTGCGGCCATGGTGGCGAAGAAGACCGCCGTACAGCAGCCGGCGCCCGGCCGGTCCAGGGGCGCGGCTGCCTCCGACGGCGACACCGAAGGGGGCGGCGGAAAGCAGGGCACGCGCGCGGCAGCGGCGGCTCCTTCCAGGAGAACACCGGGTGAAAAGGGCTCCGCCAAGAAGGAGACCGCGAAAAAGGCGCCCGTGAGAAAGGCGGCTGAGAAGAAGGCCACCGCGAAGAAGGCCGACGGGGCGAAGTCGGAGAAGGCGGAGAAGAGCGCGTCCAGGACCGCGGCGACGAAGACCGCGGCGGAGAAGAGCACGGCCAAGAAGAGCACGGCCAAGAAAGCGGGCGCGGCGCGGGCCGCGAAGCAGACGGGAGCCACGACGGTGGTTGCGAAGAAGACTCCTGGCACGGCCGCGGCGGCGGACACCGCCCTCCCCAAGGCGCGGGTCGCCACAGCGGCTCCGGGCGAACTCGCGGTGCGTCCCGGCGAGGACCCGTGGACGCCGGCGGAGGTCGCGGAGGCGCGCACCGAGCTGACGGCCGAGGCGATGCGGCTGCGCGCCGAGCTCGAGGCGTCCGAGAGCGCCCTGGCCGGGCTGATGCGGGACTCCGGGGACGGCGCGGGTGACGACCAGGCCGACACCGGCACCAAGAACATCACCCGCGAGCACGAACTGGCGCTGGCCGCCAACGCGCGCGAGATGCTCGAACAGACCGAACGCGCCCTGCAGAAGCTCGACGCGGGCACCTACGGCCTCTGCGAGAACTGCGGGAACCCCATCGGCAAGGCCCGGATGCAGGCCTTCCCGAGGGCCACCCTGTGCGTCGAGTGCAAGCAGAAGCAGGAACGCCGCTACTGAGCATCGGGGTCCCCTGGGGCGTGCCGTAGTCTCGTCCCGAGGCAGGCACCTAGGTTGAGGGACTCACGTGGCAGAGGCGGAACGCATCATCGGTACGCCGGGCACCCCGGACGACGGCGGCGAGCGGACGGCGGCGCCCGGCGCGGCCGAGGCGTCCGGTGCGGATCAGCAGTCCACCGCGGACCGGCGGCCCGGCCGCGGGCGCCGGATCGCCGTGCTCTTCGCGGTGGCCGCCTTCGCGTACGCCCTCGACCTGGTCAGCAAGATGATCGTGGTCGCGAAGCTGGAGCACCACGCGCCGATCGAGGTCATCGGCGACTGGCTGGAGTTCCACGCGATCCGCAACCCGGGCGCGGCCTTCGGCTTCGGCGGCGCCTTCACGATCATCTTCACGGTGATCGCGGCGGCCGTGATCGTCGTGATCTTCCGGCTGGCCCGCAAGCTGTACAGCTTCCCCTGGGCGGTCGCGCTCGGCCTGCTGCTCGGCGGCGCGCTCGGCAACCTCACCGACCGGATCTTCCGCTCGCCGGGGATCTTCGAGGGCCAGGTCGTCGACTTCATCGCGCCCAAGGGCTTCGCGGTGTTCAACCTGGCCGACTCCGCGATCGTCTGCGGCGGCGTCCTGATCGTGCTGCTCTCCTTCCGCGGCCTGGACCCCGACGGGACCGTCCACAAGGACTGAGGGCGGCCCCAGGGGCTTCAGGGGCTTGCGTACGGGGCCGTCGGCGCTGTCCGGCATACTCGACGGGTGAGTACGCTTCCCGAGATCCGAACCCTGCCCGTGCCCGACGGCCTGGAGGGCGAGCGCGTCGACGCCGCCATCTCCCGCATGTTCGGCTTCTCCCGCACCAAGGCGGCCGAGCTGGCCGCGGCGGGAAAGGTGCAGGTCGACGGCTCGGTGGTCGGCAAGTCCGAGCGGGTGCACGGCGGGGCCTGGCTGGAGGTCGAGATGCCGGGGGCGCCCGCGCCCGTGCAGATCGCCGCGGAGCCCGTCGAGGGCATGGAGATCGTGCACGACGACGAGGACGTGGTCGTGATCGTCAAGCCGGTCGGCGTGGCCGCGCACCCCAGCCCCGGCTGGACCGGCCCGACCGTGATCGGCGGCCTGGCGGCCGCCGGCTACCGCATCTCCACCTCCGGCGCCGCCGAGCGCCAGGGCATCGTGCACCGCCTCGACGTCGGCACGTCGGGCCTGATGGCGGTCGCCAAGTCGGAGCGGGCGTACACGTCGCTGAAGCGCCAGTTCAAGGAGCGCACGGTCGACAAGCGCTACCACACGCTCGTGCAGGGCCACCCCGACCCGACCAGCGGCACCATCGACGCCCCGATCGGCCGCCACCCGCAGCACGACTACAAGTGGGCGGTCACGGCCGACGGCAAGCCCTCCGTGACCCACTACGACCTCATCGAGGCGTTCCGCGCGGCCTCCCTGCTCGACGTGAAGCTGGAGACCGGCCGCACCCACCAGATCCGCGTCCACATGGCCGCCCACCGCCACCCCTGCGTCGGCGACCTCACCTACGGCGCCGACCCGACGCTCGCCAAGCGGCTGCGCCTGACCCGCCAGTGGCTGCACGCCGTCCGGCTCGGTTTCGAGCACCCCGGGGACGGCGAGTGGGTCGAGTTCGCCAGCGACTACCCGGCCGACCTGCAGAAGGCGCTCGACCAGGTCCGCGAGGAGACCTACGGATGAGCACGCACGCGTACGCGGTGCGGGTCGCCGGGGACCCCGCCGACCTGGAGGCGTGCTTCGCGGTGCGCAAGCAGGTCTTCGTGGTCGAACAGGGCGTCCCCGAGGACCTGGAGTACGACGAGTACGACCCCTTCGCCGTGCACGTCCTGGCGGTCCGCGAGGACGGCGTACCGCTCGGCACCGGCCGGCTGCTGCACGGCGAGCCGGCCGCGGCCAAGACCGGCGGCGACCCGTCCCTCGGCTCCCTGGGCCGCCTCGCGGTCGCCGCGGAGGCCCACGGCCTCGGCGTGGGCGTCGCCCTGGTCCGGGCCGTCGAGGAGGCCGCACGCGCGCGTGGCCTGACCGCGGTCGACCTGCACGCGCAGACCCACGCGCTGGGCTTCTACGAGCGGCTGGGCTACGAGCCGTACGGGCCGGAGTACGAGGAGGCGGGCATCCCGCACCGGGGGATGCGCAGGGTTCTGTAGCCGGCATGGCAGGCTGGAGGCCCGCTGTGTGATCGTCTACACCCGGAGCGCTGGCCGTGGATCAGTTGGCCCTTCTGTTCGTGCTGCTGCTCGGGGCCCTGGTGAGCGTTCCGGTGGGGGACCGCTTCGGACTGCCGGCGCCCGTGCTGATGACGTTGTTCGGGATCGTCCTCGCGGTCGCCGACTTCGTGCCGAACGTGAACATCCCGCCCGAGCTGATCCTGCCCGGCCTGCTGCCGCCGCTGCTCTACGCCGCCGTACGGCGGACCTCCTGGCGGCAGTTCGCGGCCAACAAACGGCCGATCTTCCTGCTCGCCGTGGCTCTGGTCTTCGTCACCACGCTGTGCGTGGCCGTCGTCGCCAACGCGATCGTGCCCGGACTGCCGATCGCCGCCGCGATCGCGCTGGGCGCGCTGGTCGCCCCGCCCGACCCGGTCGCCGCGACCGCCGTCGCCGGACAGCTCGGGCTGCCGCGCCGGCTGGTGTCGATCCTGGAAGGCGAGGGCCTCTTCAATGACGTCACGGCCATCGTGCTCTACCACGTGGCCATCGCGGCCGTGGTCAGCGGCACGTTCTCGCCGTGGCGGGCCGGGCTGGACTTCCTGCTGTCCGCCGTGGTCGCGGTCGTCGTGGGGCTGGTGCTCGGCTGGGGCGCGAACAAGCTGATGGACGTGCTCGGCGACGCGACCCTGCAGATCGGCCTGACCCTGATCGTCCCGTACGCCTCCTACGTCATCGCCGAGGAACTGCACGGCTCCGGCGTCCTCGCCGTGCTCACCACCGCCCTGTTCATCGCCGAGTACGCGACCGACGCCGACGACGTCATGACCCGGCTCGCCGGATACACCTTCTGGGACATCGTCGACACGCTCGTCACGGGTGTCGCGTTCGGGCTGATCGGCCTGGAGCTGCACAACGCGATCCGCACGGCGTCCGGCCGCTGGGGGGAGCTGCTCGGCTGGGCGGCCGCGATCGTGGGCGTGGTGGTCGTGGTGCGGCTGGTCTGGCTGCTGCCGGCGACCTGGCTGACCAAGCGGCTGCACGCCCGGCGGGACTACGACGAGGAGATCCCGACCAGCTGGCGGGAGACCATCGTGATGTGGTGGTCCGGGATGCGCGGGGTGGCGTCGGTGGCGCTGGCCCTGGCCATCCCGCTGAAGACCGACGACGGAACCGCCTTCCCGGACCGGGACGTGGTCGTCTTCATCGCCTTCGGCGTGATCATGGCGACGCTGGTCCTTCAGGGGCTGACCCTGCCGTGGCTGGTGAAACGGCTG
Source organism: Streptomyces sp. NPDC013157 (assembly GCF_042899865.1). Taxonomy (NCBI): domain Bacteria; kingdom Bacillati; phylum Actinomycetota; class Actinomycetes; order Kitasatosporales; family Streptomycetaceae; genus Streptomyces; species Streptomyces sp. NPDC013157. The sequence continues at coordinate 317,700 of NZ_JBIBAK010000004.1, forward strand.
GGGGTGCGGGCCGACACCGACCGCGAGAAGGAGATCGAGAAGGAGCTGGCGGTACGGGCGGCGAAGGCGGCACGGCGGCGTCTGAAGGAGATCGAGCAGGTCGAGGAGTTGCCCGAGGACGTGACGGAGCAGATGCTGCGGCGGGCCTTCGAGATCGGGTTCCGGATCAGCCCCGACGTGGTCGAGGACGAGCGGCGGGAGGGCCACGACAAGCGGATGCGGCGGCTGAAGCGGTTGCGGCGGATCCAGCAGGAGATGCTGAGCGCGGCGCGGCACGAGGTGCTGGCGGCGCGGAGCGAGCCGGGGGCGGATCCGGAGATCGTGGACCGGGTGCTGCGGCATCTGGACGTGCGTAGCCTGCGCTGACGCTCCGCTGGGGGTGCCGTGATGTGCCGTCGTTCGGCTGCGGCTTCGTCGTGGCTGGTCGCGCAGTTCCTCCCCCAGCCTTCGGCCGGGGGCACCCCCAGCGCCCCTTCGGGGGCGCTGGTACCGCGTCGGTCATACAAGCACATGTCAGCTGTGGACAGTCGCAGGCGCCGTCGGCTTCCCGCTCGTAGTCTCAGATCATGGCTCGGAACATTGTGATCAGTGGTGGAGGAACCGGCATCGGGCTCGCCGCGGCGCGGGTGTTCGCCGGGGACGGGGATCGGGTGCTGCTGCTCGGGCGGCGCAGGGAGGTGCTGGAGAAGGCGGGGGTGCCCGGGGCGGAGGTGTACGCCGCCGATCTGGCCGAACCCGAGCAGGTGCGCGAGGTCGCGCGGTTCGTCGCCGAGGAGTTCGGCACCGTGGACGTGCTCGTCCACAGTGCCGGGGGGAACGCGGCGTTCGCGCCCGGCGCGGAGGCCGGTGACCCGCTCGACGCCGTCGCCCGTGTCTGGAGCGGCAACTTCCGGCAGAACACGCTGACCGCCGTGCTGCTCACGGAGGCGCTGAAGGACCGGCTCGCCGACCCCGGCGGGCGGGTACTGTTCCTGAGCTCCATAGCGGCCTTCCGGGGCTCGGGAACCGGGTCCTACGCGGCGTCCAAGGCCGCCCTGCACCCCTACGCCCATGACCTGGCCCGGCAGCTGGGGCCGCGCGGGGTCACCGTGAACGTGGTCGCGCCCGGATATGTCGAGGACACCGAGTTCTTCGGCGGCCCGGTCGACGAGGCCCGGCGGGAGCGGCTCGTCGCCGAGACGTCCACGGGGCGGGCCGGCATCCCCGGTGACGTCGCCGCCACCCTGCACTGGCTGGCCTCCCCGGCCGCCGGGCACGTCACCTCGCAGATCGTCCAGGTCAACGGCGGCGCCGAACGCGGCCACTGAGGGCGCGGGGCGAGGAGAGCGGAGCGGTCAGCGGGGGCCGGTGTAGGGCCGCTCGTGCAGGCGCCGGTCGGCGCCGGCCGCCACCCCGTCCTGGGAGGGGATGATCCCGCCGGGCGGCAGGACCGCGTCGGCCGTGTTGACCCGGGGCAGGGCGTACGGGTGCTCCGCGCACAGCCAGGTGATCATCTGCTCGCGGACGGTCACCCGGACCGTCCAGATGTCGTCCGCGTCCTTGGCGGTCACCAGTGCCCGCACCTGCATGGTGTTCGGCGTGGAGTCGGTGACCACCAGGCCGTAGGCCCGCCCGTCCCAGGCCGGGCACTCGCGCAGGATGTCCTGGAGCTTGTCCCGCATGGCCTCGACCGGTGCCGAGTGGTCGAGATGCCAGTAGACGATCCCGGTCATCTGCGGGGTGCCCCGCGACCAGTTCTCGAAGGGTTTGGAGGTGAAGTACGACACCGGCATGGTGATCCGGCGCTCGTCCCAGGTCCGTACCGTCAGAAAGGTCAGGGTGATCTCCTCGACCGTGCCCCACTCGCCGTCGACCACGACCGTGTCACCGAGGCGCACCATGTCGCCGAAGGCGATCTGCAGACCGGCGAACATGTTCGCCAGGGTGGACTGGGCGGCCACACCGGCGACGATGCCGAGGATTCCGGCGGAGGCCAGCAGGGAGGCGCCGGCCGCGCGCATCGCCGGGAAGGTCAGCAGCATCGCCGCCACGGCCACCACACCGACGACCGCCGTCACCACCCGCATGATCAGCGACACCTGGGTGCGCACCCGGCGGACCCGGGCCGCGTCGTGGTGGGCACGGGCATAGCGGTCGTAGGTCGACTGCACGATGGCCGCCGCGATCCGCACCACCAGCCAGGCGGCCGACCCGATCAGCACCAGGGTCAGGATCTGGCCGACGGCGACCCGGTGCTCCAGGATCAGCTGGGCCTGGTCGTAGGAGCCTCTGAGCAGGGCCGCGCACAGCACCAGCTGGTAGGGGATGCGGCCGCGGCGCAGCAGGCCCCACAGCGGCGTCTCGCTGTGCCGTGCGTCGGCCTTGCGCAGCAGTAGATCGGTCGCCCAGCCGATCAGCAGGGTGAGGACGACGGCGCCGCCGAACACGATCAGCGGGCGGAGTACGTTCTCCATCTCCATGGCTTCGAACGTAACCGGATCTGTGGGGTCCTGAACATGCCGCCCGGTGAGAAGGACGTCACGGTCGCGGTCGGAGGCAGGTCGGTACTGTCGGCGGCGGCTGGCACCATGGGCGCATGAACATCATGCTCTTTCACTCGTCCTATGGGCTCAGGCCCGCGGTGCGCGAGGCCGCGGACCGGCTGCGTGCCGCCGGGCACGAGGTGTGGACGCCGGACCTGTTCGAGGGGCGCACGTTCGACACCGTCGAGGAGGGCATGGAGTTCAACGAGTCGCTCGGCAAGGACGAGCTGCTGAAGCGGGCCGTGCTGGCGGCGGCGCCGTACTCGGGGCGCGGGCTGGTGTACGCGGGGTTCTCGCTGGGCGCCTCGATCGCGCAGACGCTGGCGCTGGGCGACGAGCGGGCGCGGGGGCTGCTGCTTCTGCACGGCACGTCGGACATCGCGCCCAGCGCCTCGGTGGACGACCTGCCGGTGCAGCTGCACGTGGCCGAGCCGGACGCCTTCGAGACGGACGACTGGCTCAGCGCCTGGTACCTGCAGATGGGCCGGGCCGGCGCCGACGTGGAGGTCTACCGGTACCCGGGAGCCGGTCACCTCTACACCGACCCCGGTCTGCCGGACTACGACGAGGAGGCCGCCGAGGCCACCTGGCGGGTGGCGCTCGGCTTCCTCGACACGCTGTAGGTGACGGTTACACCGGGTCGTAGGTGCGCTCGACCTTCTGGGTGCCGCTGCGGGTGCGGTACGACCGCTCCCAGGACGAGGTGGCGTCGGCCTTCGTCTTGTCGGAGAGGACGTAGTAGTCCATCTGCGCCCGCGCGGCCGTGATGTCCAGGATGCCGTAGCCGTGCCGGTCGGTGTCGACCCAGTGCACGTGGCGGTTGGCCAGCTGGATGACCGGGGCGGCGACGGTGGAGACGACGCCGGGGGAGACCTTGAGGATGTCGTCGAGGTTGTCGGAGGTCACCGAGGTGACCACGAACTCGGTGGCGGCCGAGGCGGACAGCGGGTAGGTCCCGGCGTCCACCGGCACGTCGTTGGCCCAGGCCATGTGGATGTCGCCGGTCAGGAACACCGTGTTGCCGATCGCGTTGGAGCGCAGGTGGGCCAGCAGCTCGCGGCGGTCGTCGGTGTAGCCGTCCCACTGGTCGGTGTTGAGGCCGAGGCCGTCCTGGGGCAGGCCGAGCAGCTTGGCGAGCGGCTTGAACAGGTCGGCGGAGAGTGAGCCGATGGCGAACGGCGAGATCATCACCGAGTTGCCGACCAGCCGCCAGGTGGTGTCGGAGGCCTTCAGACCGGCCTTGAGCCAGTCGAGCTGGGCGCGGCCGGTGATGGTGCGGTCCGGGTCGTCGACCGAGCCGCTGCCCGTGGACACCTGCTGGGAGCGGAAGGAGCGCAGGTCGAGCAGGGAGAGGTCGGCGAGCTTGCCGAAGCGCAGCCGGCGGTAGGTGGTGCCGGCGATGGCCGGGCGGACCGGCATCCACTCGAAGTAGGCCTGCTTGGCAGCGGCCTGACGGGCCGTCCAGGTGCCCTCGGCGCCCTCGGTGTGGTTCTCGGCACCGCCGGACCAGGAGTCGTTGGCGAACTCGTGGTCGTCCCAGATGGCGATGACCGGCGCCTTGGCGTGCAGGGCCTGCAGGTCGGTGTCGGTCTTGTACTTGCCGTGCCGTATGCGGTAGTCGGCGAGGGTGATGATCTCGTGGGTGGGCGCGTGCTCACGGACCACGGTGTCCCGGGTGCCGTACTCGCCGGTGCCGTACTCGTAGATGTAGTCGCCGAGGTGCAGCCAGGCGTCGAGGTCGCTCCGCGCGGCCAGGTGCCGGTAGGAGGCGAAGTAGCCGGCCTCCCAGTTGGCGCAGGAGACCACGCCGAAGCGCAGGCCCGGGACGGTGGCGTCCGCCGCGGGTGCGGTGCGGGTACGCGCCACCGGGGAGTCCGTGGAGCCGGCCGAGAAGCGGAACCAGTAGTCGGTGGCCGGGGCCAGGCCGCGGATGTCCGCCTTGACGGTGTGGTCGGAGGCGGCGGTCGCGGTGGTGGAGCCCTTGGAGACGACGTTCGTCAGCGCCTTGTCGGTGGCGACGACCCAGCTGACCTCGGTGTCCGGGCCGATCCCGGAGCCCGGCGTCGCGTCGGCGGTCGGCGTCACCCGGGTCCACAGCAGGATGCCGTCGGGGAGCGGGTCGCCGGAGGCGATGCCGTGCAGGAAGGCGGGCGCGTCCGAGGCGGCCCGGGCCGGCAGTGCGGCGGCCAGCGGTGCGGCCAGGACAGCGGTCGCCGCCGCGGCCTTGACGACCGTACGGCGGCGAGGGGAGAGGGAGTGTGCACTCTCGGAAGACTGTATTGATCTGATTCGACTGGTCACGAGCGCTCAGGTTACTGACCAGTATGAACAAGAGCAGGCGAACCGACGAAAGTTCGCCTGCTCTTCACGTGGAGCCGGGAATTCCGGTCCGGCGTCAGCCCTTGAGGGCCGCGTCCACCACGGAGTTGAAGGCCTCGACCGTCATCGGCGGGTTGCCGTTGGAGTCGGCCGTCAGCATCTTGCCGTTCATGACGAAGCTCGGGGTGCCCGTCACGCCGTCCTTGTTGGTGTCGAAGGTCTTCGACATGGCCAGCGCCCAGGCGTCGTACTTGCCGGACTTCACGTCGGCCTGGAAGGACTTGTTGTTCTTCAGCGCCGGGACGGTGTCGGCGACCTCGATGAGGTAGCTGTCGTTCTTGAACTTGTCGGTGGACTCGTCCGGGTGCCACTTCTTCGAGTACAGCGCGGTCTTGTACTCCAGGAACGCCTCGTCGCTGACGTTCAGCGCGGCGCCCATGGCGCTCAGCGCGTTCTTGGAGCCCTCGCCGCGGGAACCGATCGTGCCCTTGCCGAGCGCGTCGCCGTCGAGGAACGTGCCGCCGATGTACTGGATCTTGAACTTGCCGTCGTCGATATCCTTCTTCACCGTCGAACCGACGGTCTGCTCGAACTGGGCGCAGATCGGGCAGCGCGGGTCCTCGTAGACCTTCAGGGTCTTCGTGGCGGTGGACTTGCCGATGACGACGGTGGTGCCGTCCGTGCCCGTCGTGTTGGCCGGGGCGACGACCTTGGCGTCCTTCTCCGACTCCCAGTAACTCGGCTTGTTGGCCTGGACGACGGCATAGCCTATGCCGCCCGCCGCGGCCAGCACGGCCACGACCGAGCAGGCCACGATGGCCTGCCGCCTGACCTTGGCACGCTTGGCCTGCTTCTCGCGCTCGGCGCGCAGCCGCTCCCGGGCCGCGTTCTTGGCAGCTGCGCTGTTCCGCTTGCTCATGTCGGTGATCTCCATAGGGGACGCGCACATGTCGTACGCGGGATACGTGTGGGGGACTCGTCGTACTCGGAGCGCTCGAAGTGTTCGGAGTACTCGGACGAGGGGCGTGCTCGGGCGGGCGGGGGCGCTCAGGCGAAGGGCAGGGCGAGCGCCCCGGAGCACGGCGGTCCGCGCCGTCCCAGGGAGTGCACGAGGAGCAGGTCGCGGACGGCGGCCGGGTGCGGTGCCGGGCGCGGCAGCCGTCGTACCGGAGCCGGCCGGGCCGTGCCCGCGGCGGCCGCGAGGAGCAGCGGGCGGAAGGTGGTGGCGGCGACCGCGCGCAGCAGCTGGGTCAGGGCGCGCTCGCCGCGACGCAGCCACGCGGCGGCGAGCAGACCGACGCCGACGTGCGCGGCGAGCAGCAGCCAGGCGGCGGCCGGGTCGGCGTGCGCGAGGGCCACGGCGGTGCGGGAGCCGCCGGTCATCCGGGCCAGCGGGGTGCCGACCGTGCCGCCGTGGCAGAGCACGTCGAGGCCGACCGCACGCAGCGGGCCCGCGATGGGGCCGCCCGCGCGGCCGTAGCAGGCGTGCTGGCCGGTGGTGAAGACCGTGTCGGCGGCCAGCTCCAGCGGGATCAGCAGGACCGCGATCCGGCCGAAGCCGCGCTCGCGGCCCGCCAGCGCGTACGCCGTGCCGAACACCCCGGCGGCGACCGCGGCCACCGTGGTGAACGGCAGCGGGGCCCGGGACAGCAGCACGTGCGACGCGGTGCTGAGCGTCACGACGAAAGCCGTGAACAGCGCCGCGCGCACGGCTCTGAGCTGGGTCCCGGATATGTCCATAGCGGTGGAGAGTCTGTCACGTACTCATGTAAGGGACCCCTAAAAAGGCCCTGAGAATCGGCGAAGGTTACAGCCCTGGAATGCGGCCGTTGCGGAAGAGGTCGACGAAGATCTGGTGGTCGGCACGCGCGCGGGCGCCGTAGCTGTGCGCGAACTCGGTGAGCAGCCCTGCGAAACCGTCCTCGTCGGCCGCTATCGCCGCGTCGATGGCCCGCTCGGTGGAGAACGGCACCAGGGACTCGCCGGAGGTGTCGTCGGCCGCCGAGTGCATCGACGCCGTGGCCCGGCCGAGGTCCGCGACGACCGCCGCGATCTCCTCCGGGTCGTCGATGTCGCTCCAGTCCAGGTCCACCGCGTACGGCGACACCTCGGCGACCAGCTGCCCCGCGCCGTCCAGCTCGGTCCAGCCCAGCCACGGGTCGGCGTGCGCCTGCAGGGCGCGCTGCGAGATCACCGTGCGGTGGCCCTCGTGCCGGAAGTAGTCGCGGATCGCCGGGTCCGTGACGTGCCGGGAGACGGCCGGGGTCTGGGCCTGCTTGATGTAGATCACCACGTCGTTCTCCAGGGCGTCCGTGGCACCCTCCAGGAGGATGTTGTACGACGGCAGGCCGGCCGAGCCGATGCCGATCCCGCGGCGGCCGACGACGTCCTTCACCCGGTAGGAGTCCGGACGGGACAGCGACGACTCCGGGAGCGTCTCCAGGTAGCCGTCGAAGGCGGCCAGGACCTTGTAGCGGGTGGCCGCGTCCAACTCGATGGAGCCGCCGCCGGAGGCGAAGCGGCGCTCCCAGTCGCGGATCTCCGTCATCGAGTCCAGCAGCTCGAAACGGGTCAGCGAGCGGGCCGCGCGCAGCGCGCCGAGCAGCGGGCCCTCGGCGGTGTCCAGGGTGAAGGGCGGCACCTCGTCGCTCTTCGCACCCGTCGCCAGCGCGTGGATGCGCTCGCGGTACGCGTCCGCGTACACCTCCACCAGCTCGGTGATCTGCTCGTCGCTGAGCGCCTTCGCGTACCCGATGAGCGCGATGGAGGCGGCGAAGCGCTTCAGGTCCCAGGTGAACGGGCCGACGTAGGCCTCGTCGAAGTCGTTGACGTTGAAGACCAGGCGGCCGTTGGAGTCCATGTACGTGCCGAAGTTCTCCGCGTGCAGGTCGCCGTGGATCCACACGCGCGAGGTGCGCTCGTCCAGGTACGGACCGGTGTATGTCCGCCCGCCGCCCTGGCCGGCGTGGACCGCGTCCAGGTCGTGGTAGAAGAGCGCGGCCGTGCCCCGGTAGAAGGCGAAGGCCGAGGCCGCCATCTTCCGGAACTTCACGCGGAACGCGGCCGGGTCGGCGGCCAGGAGCTCGCCGAAGGCGGTGTCGAAGACGGCGAGGATCTCCTCGCCGCGCTGCTCGCCGTTGAGCTGGGGGACCGACATCGCTGGGTGCCTCCTGGTACGGGTGATGCCTGACATGTGGCACGGATCTCTCGCCCGGACCAACGTGCGACGGTCCGCGGGAGTGCCCGCTTTCTTCGCATGAAGGTACGCGGGGCAGCCCGCCCGGTGTCAGTGCCGAGGCATAGGATTCCGCTGTCCCACCAGACTGTCCGCAGCCGGTGGGCAGATCGTCGACGCCCGTTTCCCTTGGAGGCCGAAACCGTGTCAAAGCCGCCCTTCACGCACCTGCACGTCCACACCCAGTACTCGCTGCTGGACGGTGCCGCGCGGCTCAAGGACATGTTCAACGCCTGCAACGAGATGGGCATGACGCACATCGCCATGTCCGACCACGGCAACCTGCACGGGGCGTACGACTTCTTCCACTCCGCGAAGAAGGCCGGGGTCACCCCGATCATCGGGATCGAGGCGTATGTCGCCCCCGAGTCGCGGCGCAACAAGCGCAAGATCCAGTGGGGCCAGCCGCACCAGAAGCGGGACGACGTCTCCGGTTCCGGCGGCTACACCCACAAGACGATGTGGGCCGTGAACAGCACGGGGCTGCACAACCTCTTCCGGCTCTCCTCGGACGCGTACGCCGAGGGCTGGCTGCAGAAGTGGCCCCGGATGGACAAGGAGACCATCGCCCAGTGGTCCGAGGGGATCGTCGCCTCCACCGGCTGCCCCTCCGGCGAGCTCCAGACCCGGCTGCGCCTCGGGCAGTACGACGAGGCCCTGAAGGCCGCCGCCGACTACCAGGACATCTTCGGCAAGGACCGCTACTTCCTGGAGCTGATGGACCACGGCATCGACATCGAGCACCGGGTCCGCGACGGCCTCCTGGAGATCGGCAAGAAGCTCGGCATCCCGCCGCTGGTGACGAACGACTCGCACTACACCTACGCGCACGAGGCGACCGCCCACGACGCCCTGCTGTGCATCCAGACCGGCAAGAACCTCTCCGACCCGGACCGCTTCAAGTTCGACGGCACCGGCTACTACCTCAAGTCCACGGACGAGATGTACGCCATCGACTCCTCGGACGCCTGGCAGGAGGGCTGCGCCAACACCCTCCTGGTCGCCGAGATGGTCGACACCACCGGCATGTTCGAGGCGAAGAACCTCATGCCGAAGTTCGACATCCCCGACGGCTACACCGAGGTCACCTGGTTCAAGGAGGAGGTCCGCCGGGGCATGGACCGCCGCTTCCCCGGCGGCGTCCCGGACGACCGGCAGAAGCAGGTCGAGTACGAGATGGACGTCATCATCCAGATGGGGTTCCCGGGCTACTTCCTCGTCGTCGCCGACTTCATCATGTGGGCCAAGAACAACGGCATCGCGGTCGGCCCCGGCCGAGGCTCCGCGGCCGGCTCGATCGTCGCCTACGCCATGGGCATCACCGACCTCGACCCGATCCCGCACGGCCTGATCTTCGAGCGGTTCCTCAACCCCGAGCGCGTCTCCATGCCCGACGTCGACATCGACTTCGACGAGCGCCGGCGCGTCGAGGTGATCAGGTACGTGACCGAGAAGTACGGCGCCGACAAGGTCGCCATGATCGGCACCTACGGCAAGATCAAGGCCAAGAACGCGATCAAGGACTCCGCGCGCGTGCTCGGCTACCCGTACGCGATGGGCGACCGCATCACCAAGGCCATGCCCGCCGACGTCCTCGGCAAGGGCATCGACCTGGACGGCATCACCAACTCCGCGCACCCCCGCTACAACGAGGCGGGCGAGGTCCGGGGGATGTACGAGAACGAGCCGGACGTGAAGAAGGTCATCGACACCGCCAAGGGCGTCGAGGGCCTGGTCCGGCAGATGGGTGTGCACGCCGCCGGCGTCATCATGTCCAGCGAGACCATCACCGAGCACGTTCCGGTGTGGGTGCGGCACACCGACGGTGTGACCATCACGCAGTGGGACTACCCGAGCTGCGAGTCGCTCGGCCTGCTGAAGATGGACTTCCTGGGCCTGCGCAACCTCACGATCATGGACGACGCCGTCAAGATGGTGAAGTCCAACAAGGGCGTCGACATCGACCTCCTGGCGCTCCCGCTGGACGACCCGACGACCTTCGAACTGCTCCAGCGCGGCGACACCCTCGGCGTCTTCCAGTTCGACGGCGGCCCCATGCGCTCCCTGCTGCGCCTGATGAAGCCGGACAACTTCGAAGACATCTCCGCCGTGTCGGCGCTCTACCGTCCGGGCCCGATGGGCATGGACTCGCACACGAACTACGCGCTGCGCAAGAACAAGCTCCAGGAGATCACCCCGATCCACAAGGAGCTGGAGGAGCCCCTCGAAGAGGTCCTCGCGGTCACCTACGGCCTGATCGTCTACCAGGAGCAGGTGCAGAAGGCCGCCCAGATCATCGCCGGCTACTCCCTCGGCGAGGCCGACATCCTGCGCCGCGTGATGGGCAAGAAGAAGCCCGACGAACTGGCCAAGAACTTCACGATCTTCCAGGCCGGCGCCAAGAAGAACGGCTACAGCGACGAGGCGATCCAGGCGCTGTGGGACGTGCTGGTCCCGTTCGCCGGCTACGCGTTCAACAAGGCGCACTCGGCCGCGTACGGCCTGGTCTCCTACTGGACCGCCTACCTCAAGGCCAACTACCCGGCCGAGTACATGGCCGCCCTGCTGACCTCCGTCAAGGACGACAAGGACAAGTCGGCGATCTACCTCAACGAATGCCGCCGCATGGGCATCAAGGTGCTTCCGCCGAACGTCAACGAGTCGGTGCACAACTTCGCCGCCCAGGGCGACGACGTGATCCTGTTCGGCCTGGAGGCCGTGCGCAACGTCGGCAGCAACGTGGTCGAGTCGATCATCAAGAGCCGCAAGGCCAAGGGCAAGTACGCCTCCTTCCCCGACTACCTCGACAAGGTCGAGGCGGTCGCCTGCAACAAGCGCACCACGGAATCCCTGATCAAGGCGGGCGCGTTCGACACCCTGGGGCACACCCGCAAGGGCCTCACCGCGCAGTACGAACCGATGATCGACAACGTGGTCGCGGTCAAGCGCAAGGAGGCCGAGGGCCAGTTCGACCTCTTCGGCGGGATGGGCGAGGAGGAGACCAGCGAACCCGGCTTCGGACTCGACGTGCAGTTCACCGACGACGAGTGGGACAAGACCTATCTGCTCGCCCAGGAGCGGGAGATGCTCGGTCTGTACGTCTCCGACCACCCGCTCTTCGGCCTGGAGCACGTGCTCTCCGACAAGGCCGACGCGGGCATCGCCCAGCTCACCGGCGGCGAGCACGCCGACGGGGCCGTGGTGACCATCGGCGGCATCATCTCGGGCCTGCAGCGCAAGATGACCAAGCAGGGCAACGCCTGGGCGATCGCCACCGTGGAGGACCTCGCGGGCTCCATCGAGTGCATGTTCTTCCCGGCGACCTACCAGCTGATCTCGACCCAACTCGTCGAGGACGCGGTCGTGTTCGTCAAGGGCCGGCTCGACAAGCGCGAGGACGTGCCGCGGCTGGTCGCCATGGAACTGGCGGTACCGGACCTCTCCAACGCCGGCACCAACGCGCCCGTGATCCTCACCATCCCGGCCACCCGGGTCACCCCGCCCATGGTCAGCCGCCTCGGCGAGATCCTCAGCCACCACAAGGGCGACAGCGAGGTCCGGATCAAGCTCCAGGGCCCGACCAAGACGACCGTGCTGCGCCTGGACCGGCACCGGGTGAAGCCGGACCCGGCGCTGTTCGGCGACCTCAAGGTGCTGCTCGGCCCGTCCTGCCTGGCCGGATAGGTCCTCACCCGGTACGGACGGCCGCAGGCGCCGTCGTACGCGCGCGGAAGGGGCGCACCCGCAACGGGTGCGCCCCTCCCGCATGCCCGGGCTTCAACAGCCCGCAGGGACCTGGTCAGTCCGCTCAGTTGTGGCCGAAGCTCTTCTGCTTCTTGCGCGCAACGTCGGCCGGGCTGCCCTGGATGTGCGTCACCGGCGAGTCCTGGGTCTCGCCCGACGTCCGCTGCCCGTGCTCGTGGGTCTGCTCGGTCTGCTGCGGGGTGCGGCTCTGGGAGCCACCCTTGCGGTTCTTGTTCTTGGCCATGGTGATCTGCCTCCTGTGGGGGATCTAGGGGCCGAATTCAGATTCACATAGGCTGACAACAGACGCATTTCGGATAATTACCGTCTGTAACAGGGCTTGTCGGAGAGCAAGGACCCGAAACGCCACGCCGAAGATCGAGTTCGGGCCGTTAACCCCCGCGTGGTCGGGCAGACTCGAAGGAAGCCCCGAAAGCAAACCTCCCGGAAAGAGGGTGAGTCGCGTGGACCGCTGCATCGTCCTGGTGGACGCCGGGTATCTGCTGGGTGCCGCCGCCAGTCTCCTCGCCGGTGAGCCCTCCCGATCCCGCATCACCGTCGACCACGCCGCGCTGATCCAGGCGCTGCGCGACCGCGCGGAGTCCGACACCGAGCGTCCGCTGCTGCGCATCTACTGGTTCGACGGCGCACCCGACCGTGTCCCGCAGCCGGAACACCGCCGCCTGCGCGTGATGCCCCGGGTGACCGTCCGGCTCGGGGCGCTGACCCGCAGCGACGGACGCTGGGCGCAGAAGGGCGTGGACGCGGCCATGCACGCCGAGCTGACCGAGCTGGCCCGCAACCGTGCCTGCTCCGACGTCGTGCTCGTGACCGGCGACGGGGACCTGCTGCCGGGCATGATGGCCGCCAAGGAGCACGGGGTGGCCGTACACCTGTGGGCCGTGCAGGCCGCCGACGGCGACTACAACCAGTCCGAGGACCTGGTCGCCGAGGCCGACGAGCGGCGGGTGCTGGACCGGGCGTGGATCACCCAGGCGGTACGGGCCAAGGAGCTGACCGGGGTCTGTGCGCCGCCGCCGGTCCCGCGGCCGGAGATCGCCGCGATCCTCTCGGCGCCCCTGCCCGAGTCCTCACTGGCGGCGGCCCCCGAGCCGGGGACCGAGGACGTGGAGCGGGCGCCCGCGGCGAGCGTCGTGGAGAACGGGGCGCCGGAGCGGGTGCCGGCGCCGAAGGGGGTGCCGACGCCCAAGGATCTCGCCGCGTTGCGGGCACCGGGCGCGCAGCCGGTCCAGCACCCGGCGACCACGGCCACCCTGCGGTGGTCCTCCGACAAGGGGTGGGTGGACCGGCCGGGGGTCGCGGCGGAGCCGGCGGAGGCGGCTTCCATGCCGACGCTGGCGCAGCTGACCACCGCGGAGCAGCGGTGGGCCGACCGGGAGGAGGACATCACGACCGTCGGCGGGGATCCGTACGAGGTCGGTCAGGTGTTCGCCCGGCGGTGGATGTCACGGCTCGGGGATCAGATGCATCTGCAGAAGCTGTCCGGGATGTATCCGCGGATTCCGCACCGGATCGACGGGGAGCTGTTGCGGTACGCGGCGCGGTTCGGGTTGCTGGCGCACAAGGACGACCAGATCGACGAGCATGACCGCTACGCCATTCGGGCGGGGTTCTGGAGAGAGTTCGATGTGCCGGCGGGGGCCGGGGAGCATGCGTCGGCGGAGTGAGTCGAGGGGACTGCGGGAGGTGGTTCGGCTGCGGGCCGGTGGGGGCTGGTCGCGCCCACGCGGAGGAGCCGCATATTGATGCAGCCCCGCGCCCCTTTGGGGCGCGCTGTCCCCACGGAGCTGGAAAGCTGAGGCGCCCCAAAGGCGAGTAAACGGGGGCGACCCCGTAGTCTCGTCCCTTGTGAGTACGGGCGTGGGTCGGGCACTTCGGCGACAGGGCGATGTCGTGTGTGCCGTGCGTGGGCTGACCAAGACCTACGCCGCGGTCAAAGGGCGGCGTGGTGCTCCCGCCGTGCCCGAGGTGCGGGCCACCGACGGGGTGGAGCTCGATGTCCGGCGCGGGGAGATCTTCGGGCTGCTCGGGCCGAACGGGGCCGGCAAGTCGACGCTCGTACGGCAGCTCACGGGGCTGCTGCGGCCCGACGCGGGCAGTGTCGAGATCCTCGGGCACGACATCGTGCGGCACCCGGAGCGGGCCGCGCGGATCCTCGCCTACCTGGGGCAGGAGTCCAGCGCCCTCGACGAGCTGACCGTGTCCCTCGCGGCCGAGACCACCGGGCGGCTGCGCGGACTGGATGTGCGCCAGGCGCGGCGCGAGCGCGACGCCGTGCTGGAGGAACTGGGCCTCACGCCGATCGCCGGGCGGGCGCTCAAGAAGCTCTCCGGAGGCCAGCGGCGGCTCGCCTGCTTCGCCGCCGCGCTGGTCGGGGAACGGCAATTGCTGGTGCTCGACGAGCCGACGACCGGGATGGACCCCGTGGCCCGCCGGGCCGTGTGGGCCGCCGTGGACCGGCGGCGGGCCGAGCAGGGCGCCACCGTGGTGCTGGTCACCCACAACGTCATCGAGGCCGAGACGGTCCTCGACCGGGTCGCCGTCCTCGACCAGGGGCGGGTCATCGCCTGCGACACCCCCGCCGGGCTCAAGGAACGGGTCGCCGGTGAGGTGCGGGTCGAGCTGGTGTGGCGGGAGCACGCGCCGCTGGACGTGCCCGAGGTGGCCGTCCTGCGGGAGCGTGCCGTCGAGTCCGGCCGGCGCTGGACGCTGCGGCTCGCGCCCGAGGAGGCGCGTGCCGTCGTCGCCACGGTGACCGGCGGGGCCGCGTTCGCCGCCCTCGACGACTTCACCCTCGCCACGCCCAGCCTGGAGGACGTCTACCTGGCGCTGGGCGGCGCCGCACGGCAGGGGCTGGTGAAGGCGTGACGGCGAACGTGAGGGTGAACAGGACGGCTGCCGGGCGCGTACGGAAAGACGCGGCAGCGGTACGGGCCGCAGGTGCCGCACGGAAAGGGAGCAGCGCGACGTGAGTGTCGTACCCGCTGAGGTTCTGCCGGGCGGTGCCCTGGCCGTGGAGGAGACGGCGCCGGGCGGCCCGGTGGCCGAGCTGGGCCCGCGGGCGCGGCTGTGGCCGTCGCTGGCGGCCGTCTACCGTGCGCAGCTGTCCCGGGCCCGGGTGGCGCGGATCCCGCTGCTGTTCGTCGCGACCTTCCAGTCCGTCGGCATCATGATCATGATGCGCGGGGTGGTGGACTCGCGGGGCGAGGCCCAGTCCGTGGTGGCGGGCTCGTCGGTGGTCGTGGTGGCCTTCGTGGCGCTGAACCTGCTGGCGCAGTACTTCGGGCAGCTGCGGGCCAGCGGCGGGCTCGACCACTACGCCACGCTGCCCGTGCCGCCGGCCTCGGTGGTGCTCGGGGCGGCCGCGGCGTACGCCTCCTTCACCGTGCCGGGAACGCTGGTGACCGCCGCCTTCGGGTGCGTGCTGTTCGGGCTGCCGCTCGGGAACCTGTGGATCCTCCTCGCCGTGATCCCGCTCGCGGGGGCGGCTCTGGCGGGGCTCGGCGCGGCCTGCGGACTGCTCGCGCCGCGCCCCGAACTCGCCACGCTCCTCGGGCAGCTGGGCATGTCGGCGGCGCTGCTGCTCGGCGTGCTGCCGCCGGACCGGATGCCGGGGATCATCCGGTTCGCGCGGGACCTGCTGCCCTCGACGTACGGTGTGGAGGCCTACGCCCGTACCTTCGGGGCGCGGCCCGACTGGGCCGTCGTCCTCGCTGACCTGGGGGTGTGCGCAGGGGTGGGGGTCGTCTCGCTGGCCGTCGCCACCTGGGCGTACCGCAGGGCCGCCGTCCGGTGACGCGCCCCACAGGCCGACCTGGCACGATGGCATCGTGACCGCACCGTTGACGCCGCCTCCGCCGCCGCACGACCAGTCCTCGCATCAGGCCTGGCAGGCTCCGCCGCCTGCCGGGGAGGCCGCGGGGGAGTACGGACAGGACGGTCCCGGGATGAAGACCGAACTGCGGGAAGGCGCCGTGATCGCCGTCGCGGTGGCGGTGAGCGGGGTGCTGCTCGGGCTGCTGTGGCTGTGGCTGGCGCCGCACGTGCCGCTGGTGGGAGACCAGTCCGGCAAGAGCTGGGCGGTCTACCTCAAGGACAGCGAGGGGGAGCAGGCGGCGGGGGTGGACGGAACGTTCACGCTACTGGCGCTGGCGTTCGGGGTAGTGAGCGCGGTCGTGGTGTTTCTTTGGCGGCGGCGTGGGGGTGTGCCGCTGGTGGTGGCGCTGGGGGTCGGGGGGCTGCTCGGGTCTCTCCTGGCCTGGCGGCTCGGGGTGTGGCTGGGGCCGGAGCAGGATGTGATCGCCCATGCGAAGGCCGTGGGCAAGGGGGTGACGTTCTCCGCGCCGCTGAAGCTCGGGGCGAAGGGGGCGTTGCTGGCGTGGTCGTTGTCGGCGCTGGTGGTCCATCTGGGCTTGATGGCGCTGTTCGGCCCGCGCGACCCGGAGCCCCCGTACGAGGACGGCCCGTACGCCGCTCCACCGGCCTAGTCTGTCCCGCCCCCGCCCCGCCGCCCCTACCCGTCCCATCCTCCAGGGGGTGGGCCCCCTTCGACCGCCCGCCACGCGGGGGCTGCCGCCCCCGAACCCCCGCTTCGGCCTGAACGGCCTCGTCCTCAAACGCCGGACGGGCTGGGAGGGGGTGTCGCCCGGTTGTTGTCCTTGAGCGCTGGGTGGGCTGGGAGGGGGGTGCCGTTCGGTAGTCGTCCTCGAGCGCCGGGCGGGCTGAGATGTGGTGACGAGCGGCTCTCGTCCTCAAACGCGGGACGGGCTGGACCGTGGCGGTTGCAAGCAGTGTTCGGTGACCGGTGAGCGGGGGCCGCGGCAGCAGAGCCAGGGGCGCGGGGAACTGCGCGACCAGGTCCCGGCGGCCTGCAGTCGGCCTGCTGCCCGGGGCTCTGTGTGCAGGCGCCGTCAGGGGCGCCGCGACCAGCCTCCGACGGCCCGCGGTCGGGCTGTCACCCGGTGTCCGTGGGCGTGGGCTGCGGCACCGCACTTGCAGGGGGCGCGGTTCGTGAGGCCCGGCGCCCCCCATGCGCCTATGCCGGACGGCGACCGTGGTTCGCGCGGCGCTTTTTCAGGCGCCACTTTCTTTTCCGTGTCTTCTTCGACATGTCTTCCGTACTTAACCGACCACGGAGAGTTCGTCGAGAGGTCACGCACGGCCGATGGGGGCCAGGGTCGCATTCGTGAGGGTTGCGAGGGCGGTCGGGGCGAGTTCCACCTCCAGGCCGCGGCGGCCCGCCGAGACGCAGATCGTGGGGTGGGCCGACGCGGAGGCGTCCAGGACCGTGGGGAGCTTCTTGCGCTGGCCCAGCGGGGAGATGCCGCCGCGGACGTAGCCCGTCGTGCGCTCGGCCAGGGCCGGGTCCGCCATCGCCGCGCGCTTGCCGCCGACCGCCGTGGCCAGGGCCTTGAGGTCCAGGCTGCCCGCCACGGGGACGACGGCGACCGTGAGCGCGCCGTCGACGTCCGCGACGAGGGTCTTGAAGACGCGGTCGGGGGACACACCCATCGCCTCGGCCGCCTCCTCGCCGTAGGACGGGTGGGCGGGGTCGTGGTCGTAGGAGTGGACCGTGAAGTCCACGCCCGCCGTGGTCAGGGCCACCGTCGCAGGGGTGCCCCCGCCGCCGGACTGCTGCTTCTTCGACTTCTTCGGCATTCAGGAAACCCCGGCTCAGTTCAGACTCGTCGGCGACCGCGTCAGCTCCGCCGCGGGCAGTGACGGCAGGTTACGGATGATCGCCGTCTCGGAGCGAAGGAGTTTCAGCTCGTCGCGGAGGCGGGACGCCGTGTCGGGGGCCTGGAGGAGGCGCTGCTTGGTGGGGGTGTCGTGCATCATCGCGGCCGCGACCAGGTAGGAGACGACCGACGGCTCGTCGGGCAGGTCGACGCCCGTGGAGAGCGAGCGTTCCCGCGCGCCCGCAAGGCGCTTCTGGTACTGGCGGAAGGCCCGCAGGACGCCCTCGGCCAGCGCGCCGGCCTCGTCGCCCGGCTCCTCCGTCAGCTCCTCCAGCTCCGCCGTCAGGAACGGGCCCGACGCGTCGACGGAGACCAGACGCACCCGGTTCGTCCCGGTGGCCAGCACCTCGAACGTGCCGTTCGCCCGCTCCCGGATCGTCGCCGCGTCCGCCACGCAGCCCACCCGGTGGAAGGACTTGAGGGGGTCGGGTCCGAAGCCGGCCGCCGGGCCCCGGTCGGGCTGCGCCGTCGGGTCCGGCATGCCCGGCGCGCTCGGCGCCACCTCGTGGCCGTCGCGGATCGCCACGACGGCGAACCGGCGTGGTTCTTCCTCGGGCGTCTTCAGCAGGTCGCGCATCATGGCGCGGTAGCGCTCCTCGAAGACGTTCAGCGGCAGCACCAGCCCCGGGAACAGCACCGAGTTCAGCGGGAAGAGAGGGAGACGGACGGTGGTCACGGCGCCACAGCCTAGTGGTCATCGGCGGGAACATGTCCGCCGTGCTCGGCCCGTGGGCGCCCCGCGGCCCTCGGCGAGGGGATCAGCACGGCCTCGGGGAGCGGTTCCGTACCGGCCAGCAGGTGGGCGCGCAGGCGTACGAATTGGCCCAGCGGGTCGTCGGAGAGCCGGCCCCAGGGGAAGGACGTGACGTACGGGCCGATCAGGCGCAGCTGGGTGCGGGCGGCCTCCCAGCGCTCCAGGCGGACCAGCAGGTACATCAGCTTGTTGCGGATCTCGGCCGGCCAGGTGTCGGCCGCCGGGAACCGCGCGGAGAGCGCGATCGCCCGGTCCACCGCCGCGTCCAGGCGGGCCCGCGGCACCTCGGGTCCGCAGCCGTCGGTGAGGTAGGCGAAGGCCGCGCGGGCCGGCAGGGCCTGGACGAGCGAGTCCGGCGGGGCGTCCATCGCGGCCAGGTCGGCGAAGTCGAAGCACTCGTGGTGCGAGCCGTGCCAGTACGTGCCCAGATAGCGCAGCGCCGCCACATGGCAGCCGTAGTGGTGCGGGGCGCGGCGGACCGCCGCCTCCCACAGTTCCTCGAAGTACCGGTGGCCGGCGTTCGTCCCCCGGGCGTGGTCGAGCGCGATCCGCCACGGCACCGGGTCCCGGTCGTCACCGCGCGCGGCCGCGGTGATCAGCGGGCTGAGCGGGCGCAGGAGCTCCGCGCGGGCCGGGGAGTCCCAGGACCGGTCCACCGCGAGCTGGGCCTGGACCAGCAGCACGTCCGGGTCGTGCGGGGCGGCCGCGGACCACTGGCCGAGCCACTCGGCGCGGGAGCGGGCGAAGAGGGCGAGCCGGTGCACGTACCGGTCGCGTTCCTCCCACTCGGCCGCGCGCCGGGTGCCGGCCAGCAGGTTCGCGGCGGGCTCGTACTCGCCCCGGCCGGCCGCGACCAGCGCGGGGGCGAGCCGGTCGTCGGGCGCGTCGAGGAACACCTCGTCGTCGCCCGGGTGCGGTCCGGCGGCGAGAGGCGAAGCGTTCGTTGCCCTCCGAGCGGAACGGAAGAGCGCGCGCAGCGAAGCCATGGCGTTGACCATTGAAGGTCCGCAGGTCGGCGCAGCGCCAGACGGTACGGCCAACTCCATGAAAGTTGTATGCCCGCCGGTCAAGGGCGGGTAAAAGGTGACTATTGCTCACCTGTTCGGTGCCTGTCGGCGGAGCCACTCGGCTGCCCGGCGGCACCGGTGGTCACCCCCGCCTCAGCAGCCTCGTCGCCCCCGCCGCCACGGTCGTCGCCAGGATCCAGCCCAGCAGGATCATCGCCGCCGCCGCCCACTGCCAGCCGCCGGTGAGCCGCCACTGGCCGACCTGCCCCAGGTCGATCACCGGCAGCAGCAGGTCCAGGACGAACAGCGCCGGATCCCAGGCCGGGTGGCCGCCCGAGTTCATCGGCGGATGCGGGGCGTGCGCGAACGCGAGCGTGCCCGCCGCCCACAGCACCGCCATCCACACCGCCGCCCGGCCCGGCCGGTAGCCGTAGGCCACCGTCAGGTCCTGCGCGTACCCCCAGACCTTGGCGGCCGGCGGCAGCGTCTCGCGGCGCCGCCGCTGCTTGGCGAGCAGCACCTCGCGGGCGTCCTCGTCCTCGCCGGCGGCCCGCAGCACGGCCGCCAGCCGCTCGTACGGCTCCGGGTTGTACTCGGCGGTCGCCGCCGCCACCCAGTCCAGCCGCCGGGTCAGCGGGAACGGGCCCTGCGGCACCAGGTTCTCGTAGGCGAAGCCGCCCATGTGCAGCCGACCCGGGCCCGGCCAGCTGGTCGCCCGGTCGACCAGGTTGACCACCCGGGCGCCGGACAGCAGCACCCCACCGCGCTGCGGCTCCTCGCCGAGGAACCGCAGCTCCGGCGCCTGTACCCGGCGCAGCGACAGCTGCTGGTCGTCCGTGAAGGTGAACCGGGCCCGCTCCAGGTCGATGGCGTCCCCGAACCGCCCGTCGTCCAGCCGTATCCCGCCCTGGCACTCGAACCGCTGGATCCGCGTCCCGCGCGCCGGGGTCGTCCCGCTCTGCCAGGGGCCGCCCACCCCGGCCGGGGTCAGGTACAGGGTCCGGCCGACCGTCAGCTGGGGCGCGTTCAGCGCGAACCGCCCGTCCGGGTTGTGCAGCCGCGCCCCGCGCAGGCTCAGCGAGACGCCCACCTTGGCGCTGCGCAGACTCAGCTCCCCGTGCGTCTCCAGGAGCTCCGCCTGCAGGTCCTGGCCCACGGTCATGCCGTCCGCGGCGATCGACCGCCCGCTGCGGTCCCGGTACACCACCGCCTGGTTCAGCAGCAGATCGGTGCCGATGTGCGCGTCGGTCAGCCGGACCCCGCCGAGGAAGCGGCAGCGCGGCAGATGCAGGTCACCCTCCGTGTGCAGCCGGGCCGCCTCCAGGCGCGGCGCCGCGCAGTCCACGAACCGCGCGGTCGTGAAGTGCGCCTCCGGCAGCAGGATCTCGTCGTCGAACCGGCAGCCGCGCAGCTCCATGTACGGCAGGACCGTGCCGCCCGCCAGGTCCAGGGGGCCGGTGATCCGGACGCCGACCAGCTTCAGCGAGGACACCCGGCCGGCGAGCGCGGGCGGCCCGTCGAGCAGCAGCCAGCACACGATCCGGGCCCGCACGGTCCGCTCGGGACCCCACGGGTGGCCGCCGTGCGGATCGTCCACGTGCAGGTCGCCGCTGCTCAGGTCGTACACGCTGCCGTTGCGGAACGCCTGCCACATACCGGCCTCGGCCGCGGTCAGATCGTCCGGCAGATCCCCGTCCCGGACGCCGTCCCCCTCGGTCACGGCTTTTCCTTCTTCCTCAACTACTCGCGGGTCATGTTCGGTACAACCGGTGATGCCCGGTGCGTGAGATCGCGAACACAGTTGGTGAAGGTGATCTTCCGGGTTCCGGCCAGGCTATGTACCGGCCGTTGCCCCGCGTCGCGTATCGGCCACGGACCGGCGGCGGGTGCAGCCGGCGGCTCACGTTCTGTATCAGCCATTGATACGCGCGGACGGGCCCCGAGTGCCGTCTGAGAGAATTGATTCCGTGATCTCCCGAATCGATCTGCGCGGCGACGCCCTTCCTGAGGGCCCCGCCCTGCGCGACCTGCTGCCCCGAGCCGACTTCGACGTCTCGGCCGCCCTGGAGAAGGTGCGTCCGATCTGCGAGGCCGTGCATCATCGGGGCGACGCGGCGCTGATCGACTTCGCCGAGAAGTTCGACGGGGTCACGCTGGAGCAGGTCCGGGTCCCGGCCGAGGCCCTGGCCAAGGCGCTGGACGAGCTCGACCCGGCCGTGCGCGCGGCCCTGGAGGAGTCCATCCGGCGCGCCCGTCTCGTCCACCGCGAGCAGCGCCGTACGACCCACACCACCCAGGTCGTGCCGGGCGGGTCCGTGACCGAGAAGTGGGTGCCCGTGGAGCGCGTCGGGCTCTACGCGCCCGGCGGCCGGTCGGTCTACCCGTCCTCCGTGGTCATGAACGTGGTGCCCGCGCAGGAGGCCGGCGTCGAGTCGATCGCCCTCGCCTCCCCGGCGCAGGCCGAGTTCGGGGGCCTGCCGCACCCGACCATCCTCGCCGCCTGCGCCCTGCTCGGCGTCGACGAGGTGTACGCGGCCGGCGGCGCCACCGCCGTCGCGATGTTCGCGTACGGCACCGAGTCCTGCCCGCCCGCCGACATGGTCACCGGCCCCGGCAACATCTGGGTGGCCGCCGCCAAGCGCTACTTCACCGGCAAGATCGGCATCGACGCCGAGGCGGGCCCCACCGAGATCGCCGTCCTTGCGGACGCCACCGCCGACCCGGTGCACGTCGCCGCCGACCTGATCAGCCAGGCCGAGCACGACCCGCTGGCCGCAGCCGTCCTGGTCACCGACTCGGTCGAGCTCGCCGACGCGGTCGAGAAGGAGCTGGAGCCGCAGGTCGCGGCCACCAGGCACGTCGAGGACCGGATCGTCCCCGCCCTCAAGGGCCGGCAGTCCGCGATCGTCCTGGTCGACGGCGTCGAGGAGGGCCTGCGGGTCGTCGACGCGTACGGCGCCGAACACCTGGAGATCCAGACGGCCGACGCCGCCGCAGTGGCCGACCGGGTGAAGAACGCGGGCGCGATCTTCATCGGGCCCTGGGCGCCGGTCTCCCTCGGCGACTACGCCGCCGGGTCCAACCACGTGCTGCCCACCGGCGGCTGTGCCTGCCACTCCTCCGGGCTCTCCGTCCAGTCCTTCCTGCGCGGCATCCACGTCGTCGACTACACGAAGGACGCGCTGGCCGAGGTCGCGCACCACGTGGTCACGCTTGCGGAGGCCGAGGACCTGCCCGCGCACGGCGCGGCGATCAAGGCGAGGTTCGGATGGAAGGTACCGACGAGCAAGTGAGCTTCGGCATCGACGATCTCCCCGTACGGGACGAGCTGCGCGGCAAGTCCCCCTACGGCGCGCCCCAGTTGGACGTCCCCGTACGGCTGAACACCAACGAGAACCCCTACCCGCTGCCCGAACCGCTGGTCGAGCGGATCACCGAGCGGGTGCGCGAGGCCGCCCGGGACCTGAACCGCTACCCCGACCGGGACGCGGTCCAGCTCCGCACCGAGCTGGCCAAGTACCTGACGAAGACCGGCAACCACCCGCTCTCCGTCGAGAACGTGTGGGCGGCCAACGGCTCCAACGAGGTCATCCAGCAGCTGCTGCAGACCTTCGGCGGACCCGGTCGTACGGCGATGGGCTTCGAGCCGTCGTACTCGATGCACTCGCTCATCTCGCGCGGCACCGGCACCCGCTGGATCTCCGGCCCCCGCAACGAGGACTTCACCCTCGACGTCGGGGCGGCCTCGGCGGCCATCGCCGAGCACAAGCCGGACGTCGTCTTCGTCACCACCCCCAACAACCCCACGGGCAACGCGGTACCGGCCGAGACGGTCCTCGCGCTCTACGAGGCCGCCCAGGCCGCCAAGCCGTCGATGGTGGTGGTCGACGAGGCCTACATCGAGTTCAGCCACGGCGCCTCGCTGCTGCCGCTGCTCGAAGGTCGGCCGAATCTCGTCGTCTCCCGCACCATGTCGAAGGCCTTCGGCGCGGCCGGTCTGCGCCTCGGCTACCTCGCCGCCCACCCCGCGGTGGTGGACGCCGTACAGCTCGTACGGCTGCCGTACCACCTGTCGGCGATCACCCAGGCGACCGCGCTGGCCGCCCTGGAGCACACCGGCACGCTGCTGAAGTACGTCGAGCAGCTGAAGGCCGAGCGGGACCGGCTGGTCGCCGAACTGCGCGCGGCGGGCCTGGAGGTCACCGAGTCCGACGCCAACTTCGTGCAGTTCGGGCGGTTCGAGGACCCGCACGCGGTGTGGCAGCAGATCCTCGACCGGGGAGTCCTCGTCCGGGACAACGGCGTGCCCGGCTTCCTGCGGGTGTCCGCCGGAACCCCCGAAGAGAACGACGCGTTCCTCGACGCGGTACGTGAAGTCAAGAAGGAGCTGGACGCATGACCCGCGTAGGGCGCGTGGAGCGCACCACCAAGGAGACCTCGGTCCTCGTCGAGATCGACCTCGACGGCACCGGCAAGACCGACATCGCCACCGGCGTCGGCTTCTACGACCACATGCTCGACCAGCTCGGCCGGCACGGTCTGTTCGACCTCACCGTGAAGACCGACGGCGACCTGCACATCGACTCGCACCACACCATCGAGGACACCGCCCTCGCCCTCGGCGCCGCCTTCAGGCAGGCCCTCGGCGACAAGGTCGGCATCTACCGCTTCGGCAACTGCACGGTTCCGCTGGACGAGTCCCTCGCCCAGGTCACGGTCGACCTGTCCGGCCGCCCGTACCTCGTGCACACCGAGCCGGAGAACATGGCGCCGATGATCGGCGAGTACGACACCACCATGACCCGGCACATCCTGGAGTCCTTCGTGGCGCAGGCGCAGGTCGCCCTGCACGTGCACGTGCCGTACGGGCGCAACGCGCACCACATCGTGGAGTGCCAGTTCAAGGCGCTCGCGAGGGCGCTGCGCTACGCCTCCGAGCGCGACCCGCGCGCGGCCGGCATCCTCCCCTCGACGAAGGGCGCGCTGTAAGCGATGAACGGCCTCTCGACCATACTGATCGTCGTCGGACTCTTCCTGGTCGGCGGGATCATCTCCTTCGTCAAGCAGAAGATGCCCACCAGCCTGATCGTGCTGCTCTCGATCAGCGCCGCACTGTGCCTGGTGGCGGGCGTCATGAGGCTGGAGGTGTGGAATTGAGCGGATCCACGAAGAAGGTCGTCGTCTTCGACTACGGCTTCGGTAACATCCGGTCCGCCGAGCGCGCCCTCGCCCGTACCGGGGCCGACGTCGAGATCACCCGTGACTTCGACAAGGCCATGAACGCGGACGGCCTGCTGGTGCCCGGTGTCGGCGCCTTCGCCGCCTGCATGGAGGGCCTGCGCGGCGCGCGCGGGGACTGGATCATCGACCGCCGGCTGTCCGGCGGGCGCCCGGTGATGGGCATCTGCGTCGGCATGCAGATCCTGTTCGCGCGGGGCATCGAGCACGGCGTGGAGACCGAGGGCCTCGACGAGTGGCCCGGCTCGGTCGAGCCGCTCCAGGCCGAGATCGTCCCGCACATGGGCTGGAACACCGTCGACGTGCCGGCCGGCTCCGAGCTGTTCGCCGGCCTGGACGCCGACGCGCGCTTCTACTTCGTGCACTCCTACGCCGTCCACGACTGGGCGCTGGAGACGCACAACGCCGCGCTGCGGGCCCCGCTCGTGACCTGGTCGACGCATGGCAAGCCGTTCGTGGCCGCCGTGGAGAACGGCGCCCTGTGGGCCACCCAGTTCCACCCCGAGAAGTCCGGCGACGCCGGCGCCCAGCTCCTCACCAACTGGATCGGAACACTGTGAGCAAGCTCGAACTCCTCCCCGCCGTCGACGTCCGCGACGGCCAGGCCGTCCGCCTCGTGCACGGCGAGTCCGGGACCGAGACCTCCTACGGCTCCCCTCTGGAGGCGGCCCTCGCCTGGCAGGGGTCGGGCGCCGAGTGGCTGCACCTGGTCGACCTGGACGCGGCGTTCGGCACCGGCGACAACCGCGCGCTGGTCGCCGAGGTCACCGGGGCGATGGACATCAAGGTCGAGCTGTCCGGCGGCATCCGAGACGACGCCACCCTCGCCGCGGCCCTCGCCACCGGCTGCACCCGGGTGAACCTGGGCACGGCCGCCCTGGAGACCCCGGAGTGGGTCGCCAAGGTCATCGCCGAGCACGGCGACAAGATCGCCGTCGGCCTGGACGTGCGCGGTACGACCCTCAGGGGCCGCGGCTGGACCCGCGACGGCGGCGACCTCTACGAGACGCTCGCCCGCCTCGACAAGGAGGGCTGCGCCCGCTACGTCGTCACCGACATCGCCAAGGACGGCACCCTCCAGGGTCCGAACCTGGAGCTGCTGCGCAGCGTGTGCGCGGCGACGGACCGGCCGGTCGTGGCCTCCGGCGGCGTGTCGTCGCTGGACGACCTCCGGGCGCTGGCCGACCTGGTACCCCTCGGTGTCGAGGGCGCCATCGTCGGAAAGGCCCTGTACGCCAAGGCGTTCACCTTGGAAGAAGCACTGGAGGCAGTGTCACGATGACGTCCGATGCCGTACGGCGCGTGCAGAGCGGAAGTCCCTGGGAGGAGAGCTTCGGTTTCGCCCGCGCCGTCGCGGCGGGCGACCGCGTGGTGGTGGGCGGTACGACGTCCTTCAAGGGCACCGTGCTGTACGGGGAGGGCGACCCGTACGAGCAGGCCAGGGTGGCCTTCGCCACCGCCCTGGAGGCGATCGCCGAGTTCGGGCTCGGACCGGAGGCGGTGATCCGCACCCGCCTGTTCCTCGCGCACGCGCGCGACATGGACGCGGTGGGACGCGCCCACAAGGAGGTCTTCGACCGGGTGCGCCCGGTGACCACGTTCGTCGTGGTGACCGGCTTCGTCGACCCGCGCATCCTGGTCGAGGCAGAGCTAGAGGCATACAGAGGAGCCGTGGATTCATGACCCTGGCGGTCCGAGTCATCCCCTGCCTGGACGTGGACAACGGCCGGGTCGTCAAGGGCGTCAACTTCCAGAACCTGCGCGACGCGGGCGACCCGGTCGAGATGGCCAAGGTGTACGACGCGGAGGGCGCCGACGAGCTGACCTTCCTGGACATCACCGCGTCCTCCGGCAACCGGGAGACCACGTACGACGTGGTCCGCCGCACGGCCGAGCAGGTCTTCATCCCCCTGACGGTCGGCGGCGGCGTCCGTACCGCGGAGGACGTCGACAAGCTCCTGCGCGCCGGTGCCGACAAGGTGGGCGTCAACACGGCGGCCATCGCCCGCCCGGACCTGATCCGCGAGATCGCGGAACGCTTCGGCCGCCAGGTCCTGGTCCTCTCGGTCGACGCCCGCCGCACGGAATCGGGATCCTTCGAGGTCACCACCCACGGCGGCCGCCGCGGCACCGGCATCGACGCCGTCGAGTGGGCCCATCGCGCCGCCGAGCTGGGCGCGGGCGAGATCCTGCTCAACTCGATGGACGCGGACGGCACCAAGGACGGCTACGACCTGGAGATGATCACCGCCGTCCGCAAGCACGTCACGGTCCCGGTCATCGCCTCCGGCGGGGCCGGCGCCCTCTCCCACTTCCCCCCGGCCGTCACCGCGGGCGCGGACGCGGTCCTCGCCGCCTCCGTCTTCCACTTCGGCGACCTGAGGATCGGCCAGGTGAAGCAGACACTGCGCGAGGCGGGACACCCGGTGCGGTGAGCGGCTAGCCCTTCGGCTGGGTCAGCTGGATCAGGTTGCCGACCGTGTCGTCCAGGACGGCGGCGAGTACCGGACCCTGGTCCTGCGGTTCATGGGGGAAGCGGACGCCCAGCGTGCGCAGGCGGTCGTACTCCGAGCGGATGTCGTCCACGGAGAAGACGATGGCCGGGAGCCCCGCCGCGTAGACGGCTTTGCGGTACGGGTCCGCGAGGGGGCCCTCGCCGGGCTCCAGCAGGAGCTGGAGGTCCGGCTGGGCGCCCTGCGGGGCGCCCACCGTGACGAACAGGGTGCCGTCGCCCGGGTCCAGGCAGGTACGGGTCTCGAAGCCGAGGACGCCCGTGTAGAACGCGTGCGCCTTCGGCACGTCGTCCACGTACACGCTCGTCATCGCGACCCTGATCACCGGGGGCTCCTCAGATGCCCAGCTTCTTGGACTCCTGCAGCTTGGCGATCGCGTTCTCGTCGCCGGACACCTCGACCTTCGCCGTGCTCTGCCGGCCGAACGCGAACATCAGCAGCTCGGAGGGCTCGCCGGTCACCGTCACCACGGGGGCGCCGCGATGGGCGACCGCCGTCTGGCCGTCCGGGCGGCGCAGCACCAGGCCCGTGGGCAGGCCCCGGCCGAGCAGCCGGGCGGTGCGCTCCAGGCGGGTCCAGAGGGCTTCCTGGAAGACCGGGTCCAGTTCCCGCGGCGACCAGTCCGGCTGGGCCCTGCGGACGTCCTCGGTGTGCACGTAGAACTCGACGGTGTTGGCCGCCTCGTCCACCTGCTTGAGCTGGAACGGCGAGAACCGCGGCGGACCGGTGCGGATCAGCTGGATGAGCTCCTCGTACGGCTTCGCCGCGAACTCGGCCGTCACCTTCTCGAGGCGCGGCGCCAGCTGTTTGATCACCGTGCCCCCGGCCGCGTCCGGCCGACGCTCGCGCACCACCACGTGCGCGGCCAGATCACGGGTCACCCAGCCCTCGCAGAGGGTCGGCGCCTCGGGACCGGCGGTCTCCAAGAGGTCGGCGAGCAGGAGCCGTTCACGCTTGGCGAAGGTCGACATACCGCCAGCCTACGACCACACGCACCGTCCGGACAGTGGACACGCACCGTGACTGTCGGTGCCGCGCGGCACAATGGCACCCATGACCAGTACGACCGGTACGACGGGCACGCCCCCGTCCAGTGGCCTCGCCCCGGAGATCGCCGCCCGCCTCAAGCGCAGCGCCGACGGACTCCTGCCCGCCATCGCCCAGCAGTACGACACCGGCGAGGTGCTGATGCTCGGCTGGATGGACGACGAGGCGCTGCACCGGACCCTCACCACCGGCCGCTGCACCTACTGGTCGCGCAGCCGCCAGGAATACTGGGTCAAGGGCGACACCTCCGGTCACTTCCAGTGGGTGAAGTCGGTCGCCCTCGACTGCGACGCCGACACCGTGCTGGTCAGGGTCGACCAGGTCGGCGCCGCCTGCCACACCGGCGACCGCACCTGCTTCGACGCCGACGTGCTCCTCAAGGACGTCGAGCACGGCCACGAGGGCACCGATTCCGGCGTACCCGCCTCCGATCAGTAAGGTCTGCCGCCATGGACCTCGAGACCTTCCGCAAGCTCGCGACCGACCGGCGTGTCATCCCGGTCACCCGCAAGCTCCTCGCCGACGGCGACACCCCGGTCGCGCTCTACCGCAAGCTCGCCGCCGAGCGCCCCGGCACCTTCCTGCTGGAGTCCGCCGAGAACGGCCGCTCATGGTCCCGGTACTCGTTCGTGGGCGTCCGCAGCGCGGCGACCCTGACGGCCCGCGACGGCCAGGCCCACTGGCTCGGCACCCCGCCCGTCGGCGTGCCCGTCGACGGCGACCCGCTGGCCGCCCTCCGCGCCACCATCGAGGCCCTGCACACCCCCCACGCCCAGGACCTGCCCCCCTTCACCGGCGGCATGGTCGGCTACCTCGGCTACGACATCGTGCGCCGCCTGGAGAAGATCGGCCCGGGGGAGCGCGACGACCTCCGGCTCCCCGAGCTGACCATGCTCCTCACCAGCGACCTCGCCGTCATGGATCACTGGGAGGGCTCGGTCCTGCTGATCGCCAACGCGATCAACCACAACGACCTCGACACCGGTGTCGACGAGGCTCACGCCGACGCCGTGGCCCGTCTGGACGCCATGGAGGCGGACCTC
Source organism: Streptomyces sp. NPDC013157 (assembly GCF_042899865.1). NCBI lineage: Bacteria > Bacillati > Actinomycetota > Actinomycetes > Kitasatosporales > Streptomycetaceae > Streptomyces > Streptomyces sp. NPDC013157. Next base: position 346,881 of record NZ_JBIBAK010000004.1, read on the forward strand.
TCCCGCCCGGTCGCCCAGCCGCCCGCCGTCCTGCCGCCCTCGGAGCTCCCCGAGTACACCGCCCTGTGGGGCGGCCCCGACTTCCAGACGGCCGTCGAGGACGTCAAGGAGCGCATCCGCGCGGGCGAGGCCTTCCAGGTCGTCCCCTCCCAGCGCTTCGAGACGCCGTGCACGGCGAGCGCGCTGGACGTCTACCGGGTCCTCAGGGCCACCAACCCGTCGCCGTACATGTACCTCTTCCGCTTCGACGGCTTCGACGTCGTGGGATCCAGCCCGGAGGCCCTCGTCAAGGTCGAGGACGGGCAGGCCATGGTGCACCCCATCGCCGGCACCCGGCCGCGCGGGGCCACCCCGCAGGAGGACCAGGCCCTCGCCGACGAGCTGATGGCCGACCCCAAGGAGCGCGCCGAGCACCTGATGCTCGTCGACCTCGGCCGCAACGACCTGGGGCGGGTCTGCGAGCCCGGCTCCGTCGAGGTCGTCGACTTCATGTCCGTCGAGCGGTACTCGCACGTCATGCACATCGTCTCGACGGTCACCGGAAAGGTCGCCCACGGCCGCACCGCCTTCGACGTCCTCACCGCCTGCTTCCCGGCCGGCACCCTCTCCGGCGCCCCCAAGCCCCGGGCCATGCAGATCATCGACGAACTGGAGCCGTCCAGAAGGGGGCTGTACGGCGGCTGCGTCGGCTACCTCGACTTCGCCGGCGACTCCGACACCGCCATCGCCATCCGCACCGCCCTGCTCCGCGGCGGCACGGCGTACGTCCAGGCCGGCGCCGGCATCGTCGCCGACTCCGACCCGGTCGCCGAGGACCAGGAGTGCCGCAACAAGGCGGCGGCGGTCCTGCGAGCGGTGCACACGGCCAACAGACTGGGCAAGTAGGGCGCTTATCACCCGACCCCGGGTGACCGTTCGTGCGGGGTTCAGGCGATAGTGGAGTACGTGACTGCTGTTCCTCACCCCTCTTCCGAAGCCGCCGAACCCGCCCGGTCCGGCCGCCGCAGCCTCGCCGTCGCGCTGCTCTTCGGCGCGCTCGGCGCGGCCGTGGCCCTGCTGTCCACCCGGCAGCGCTGGGCGGAGGGCACCGCCACGGTGGCCGGCGGCGACTTCCCGCTCACCGCCAAGGGCAGCGACGTCACGGGCGTCCCCGCGGCCCTCGCCATAGTGGGCCTCGCCGCGCTCGTCGCCGTCTTCGCCGTCCGCAAGGCCGGCCGCTTCCTGGTCTCCGGCCTCCTCGCGCTCTCCGGCGCCGGCATCGTCGCCGCGGCCCTGCTGGGCGCGTCCGACGGCTCGGCGCTCGACGAGAAGGCCGCCGAGGCCAGCGGTGACACGTCCGCGACGGTCGCCGCGCTCAGCCATACCGGCTGGCCGTACGTCGCCGCGGCCGGCGGCGCGCTCATCCTGGTCGCCGGGCTGCTGGCGCTGCGCTACGGGCGGCTGTGGCCGGCCATGTCCGGCCGCTACGAGCGCGGCACGGGGGCGGAGCGGCCGCGGCGGGCGCCGAAGCCGGTCGATCCCGACCGGCCGGAGGACATCTGGAAGGCGCTCGACCGGGGCGAGGACCCGACTGGCGCGTGAGGCTTCGCCGGGGCACCGTGACAGGTCGTCGGTCGGCTGAGGGCCGGTGGGGGCTGGTCGCGCAGTTCCTCCCCCAGCCTTCGGCCGGGGGTACCCCCAGCGCCCCTACGGGGCGCTGGAAAGCGGGACGCTGAGAAGTGATGTGGCGAATCAGCCGATGTGGCGAATCAGACGCCACCCCAGCTCCTGGCACCACTGTGGGTACGGGACAATGGAGGGCGAGCGTCCGGAAGGACACGTACGAGCTCGGGCCCGTACGACACGTACCAGCAATGAGGAGCAAGTCATGGCGGGCAGCAGCCACGGTCACACCCCGGCCGCCTGGACCGGCGTCACCATCGCCTTCATCGGTTTCTGCGTCTCGGGCGCCTTCATGGTGATGGCGCAGCCGGTGGGCTTCTGGGCCGGCATGGCGATCGTGCTCCTCGGTGGCGTGGTCGGCGTGATCATGCGCTCCATGGGCCTCGGCCAGCCGAAGGAGAGCGGCGCGCTCGTGTACAGCACCACCACCGCCCCGGCCGCCACCCGCGAGCCGGTCGCCGCCGAGAGCTGACCCGCACGGTTTCCCGAGGGGCGCCCCAAGACATCGGGGCGCCCCTCGCGCGCGTGTGCCGACCGTACGGGGCACAATGCGAGGCGTGAACGCCGACAGCCACAGCGCAGCCGCCCCACCGGTGACGCCCTCCCTCCGGGGCCGGCTGGCCGTGCCCGTCTCCGTGCTGGGCGCCGTCGTCGGAGCCTTCGCCTACGTCGGCAGCGTCGACCCCAACCAGCCCGGTCACTACCCGGTCTGCCCGCTCTACCGGCTCACCGGCCTGTACTGCCCCGGCTGCGGCGGCCTGCGCAGTGCGCACGCCTTCATCCACGGCGACTTCCTGGCCGCGCTGCGTGACAACGCGGCGGGCGTCCTCGCCTATCTGGCCTTCGCCGTGGTCTGGACCGTCTGGGTGGCGCGCGCGGTGCGCGGCCGGCCCGCCAGGATCGAGCTCAGGCCGGTGCAGATGTGGAGCCTGGGCGTGTTGCTCCTGGTCTTCACCGTTGTCCGGAACCTGCCCTTCGGTGGCTGGTTGCATCCTTGATCAACTGGTGGATGTCCAGGTACTGGGACCGGCGTCAACCGGATGTGAGGCCTACCCCGTCCTCCGGATACCATCGCAGTGACCATGAGTTTTCGGCCCATGGGTTTTTGACCGCCTGGAAGAACCGTCCGGAAGGGGGCCGCTCGCGTGAGTGTGCTCGACGAGATCATCGACGGAGTCCGTGCCGACCTCGCGGAACGGCAGGCGCGCGTCAGCCTCGACGAGCTCAAGGAGCGCGCGGCGAAGGCGCCGGCCGCCAAGGACGGCGTGGCAGCGCTGCGCGGTGAGGGCGTCAAGGTCATCTGTGAGGTGAAGCGCTCCAGCCCGTCCAAGGGCGCGCTGGCCGCGATCGCCGACCCGGCCGGGCTCGCCGCGGACTACGAGGCGGGCGGCGCGGCCGTCATCTCGGTCCTGACCGAGCAGCGCCGTTTCGGCGGCTCGCTGGCCGACCTGGAGGCGGTCCGGGCCCGGGTGGACATCCCGGTGCTCCGCAAGGACTTCATCGTCACGTCGTACCAGCTGTGGGAGGCCCGCGCGTACGGTGCCGACCTCGCGCTGCTGATCGTCGCCGCCCTCGACCAGCCGGCCCTGGAGTCGCTGATCGAACGCGCCGAGTCCATCGGCCTCACCCCGCTCGTCGAGGTCCACGACGAGGACGAGGTCGAGCGCGCGGTGGACGCCGGCGCCAAGGTGATCGGTGTCAACGCGCGCAACCTGAAGACCCTGGAGGTCGACCGCTCCACCTTCGAGCGGGTCGCCCCCGAGATCCCCGCCCACGTCGTCAAGGTCGCCGAGTCCGGCGTCCGTGGCCCGCACGACCTGATCGCGTACGCCAACGCGGGCGCCGACGCGGTCCTGGTCGGCGAGTCCCTGGTCACGGGCCGCGACCCCAAGTCGGCGGTGGCCGACCTGGTGGCGGCGGGCGAACACCCCGCGCTCCGGCACGGCCGGAGCTGATCACCCGCTAGGCTGAACCCGATGACTCTCACGGTGACGACGACAGTGGACCGGTACGCCCGCCTCGCGCGCGGCTGCCGGCCCCGTGGTTGCCGTGCGCCGGCCCGCCGGGTCCACGGCCGCCGCGTCCGCTACGTCATCGGCGACGAACCGGGACAGGTGAACGGCCGTCGATGGCAGCGCGCCCTGTAGGGGCGCGGGGACTGCGCGAGCAACCACTGACGGCTCGCAGCCATCGGACATATCTCCGCCCCCACGGCGAATAGTGTCTTTTTCCACACACTCACCGTGAGGTTTTCGCATGCCCAGCGATTTCTTCTTCCCTGACCCCACCGGCCAGGTGCCCAGCGTCGAGGGCTACTTCGGCGCGTTCGGCGGCAAGTTCATCCCGGAGGCCCTCGTCGCCGCCGTGGACGAGGTCGCCGTCGAGTACGACAAGGCCAAGCACGACCCCGAGTTCGCCCGCGAGCTCGACGACCTCCTGGTCAACTACACCGGCCGCCCCAGCTCCCTCACCGAGGTCCCCCGCTTCGCGGAACACGCGGGCGGCGCCCGGATCTTCCTCAAGCGCGAGGACCTCAACCACACCGGCTCGCACAAGATCAACAACGTGCTCGGCCAGGCCCTGCTCACCAAGCGCATGGGAAAGACCCGCGTGATCGCGGAGACCGGCGCCGGCCAGCACGGCGTCGCCACGGCCACCGCCTGCGCCCTGTTCGGCCTCGACTGCACCATCTACATGGGCGAGATCGACACCCAGCGCCAGGCCCTCAACGTGGCCCGGATGCGGATGCTCGGCGCCGAGGTCATCGCCGTGAAGTCCGGCAGCCGCACGCTCAAGGACGCCATCAACGAGGCGTTCCGCGACTGGGTGGCCAACGTCGACCACACCCACTACCTCTTCGGTACGGTCGCCGGACCGCACCCCTTCCCGGCGATGGTCCGCGACTTCCACCGGGTCATCGGCGTCGAGGCCCGCCGCCAGCTCCTGGAGCGGGCCGGCCGGCTCCCCGACGCCGCGATCGCCTGCGTCGGCGGCGGCTCCAACGCCATCGGCCTCTTCCACGCCTTCATCCCCGACGAGGGCGTCCGCCTGATCGGCTGCGAGCCGGCCGGCCACGGCATCGAGACCGGCGAGCACGCGGCCACCCTCACCGCCGGTGAGCCCGGCATCCTGCACGGCTCCCGGTCCTACGTCCTCCAGGACGACGAGGGCCAGATCACCGAGCCGTACTCGATCTCGGCCGGTCTGGACTACCCCGGTATCGGCCCCGAGCACTCGTACCTCAAGGACTCCGGCCGCGGCGAGTACCGCGCGGTCACCGACGACGCGGCCATGCAGGCGCTGCGCCTGCTCTCCCGTACCGAGGGCATCATCCCGGCCATCGAGAGCGCCCACGCCCTCGCCGGCGCCCTGGAGGTCGGCAGGGAACTCGGCAAGGACGGGCTGATCGTCGTCAACCTGTCCGGCCGCGGCGACAAGGACATGGACACCGCCGCGCGCTACTTCGGCCTGTACGACACCGACGCCGAGGTCGCGGCCGACGCCGCCGACACCGCCGAGATCGAGGGGGACGCCAAGTGAGCGGGAACATTCAGCTGCTGGACGAGACCCTGGCCACCGCCAAGGCCGAGGGCCGCGCCGCGCTCATCGCCTATCTCCCGGCCGGGTTCCCGACCGTGGACGGCGGCATCGAGGCGATCAAGGCCGCCCTGGACGGCGGCGCGGACGTCGTCGAGGTCGGGCTGCCGCACAGCGACCCGGTCCTGGACGGTCCGGTCATCCAGACCGCCGACGACATCGCCCTGCGCGGCGGGGTGAGGATCGCGGACGTCATGCGCACGGTCAAGGAGGCCCACGAGGCCACCGGCAAGCCGATCCTCGTCATGACGTACTGGAACCCCATCGACCGCTACGGCGTCGAACGCTTCACCGCGGAGCTCGCCGAGGCCGGCGGCGCGGGCTGCATCCTCCCCGACCTGCCGGTGCAGGAATCGGCCCTCTGGAGGGAGCACGCCGAGAAGCACGGCCTCGCGACGGTCTTCGTCGTGGCGCCGAGCAGCAAGGACGAGCGGCTCGCGACGATCACGGCGGCGGGCAGCGGGTTCGTCTACGCGGCCTCGCTGATGGGCGTCACCGGTACGCGGGAATCGGTCGGGGCGCAGGCGCAGAACCTGGTCGAGCGCACCCGGGCCACCGGCACCGGGCTGCCCGTCTGCGTCGGTCTCGGCGTCTCCAACGCGGCGCAGGCCGCCGAGGTCGCCGGCTTCGCCGACGGCGTGATCGTCGGTTCGGCCTTCGTGAAGCGGATGCTGGACGCGCCGGACCACGCGGCCGGCGTCGCGGCCGTCCGTGAACTCGCCGGGGACCTGGCGAAGGGCGTGCGGCGACAGGCGTAGACCCACCGGGGTACCGCCGGACACAACGGAACATTCGGTCACTCGAACGGGTGGACCTGGGACCGGGGAGGCGCGGTGCGCCTCCCCGGTTCGTTCTGGGGGTGTGAGCGAGAAGAATCGTGACGGAAAGCGGATGGCCCGTGAGCGGCTGGCGGCCGAGCGCGAGAAGCAGCGGGCCGCGGACAAGCGACGGCGCGCGCTGATCGTGGGCGCGACCGTCGTCTGCGTCCTGGGCCTGGCGGCGGTGATCGGCGTGATCGCCGCGAACTCGGGCAAGGACAAGACCAGCGCGAGCTCCGGCCCTGTCGTGGCGCCCTCCGGCGCACAGGGCAAGGACAGCCTCGCGATCCCGGTCGGCAAGGACGGCGCCAAGGCGACGCTCACCGTCTGGGAGGACTTCCGCTGCCCGGCCTGCCAGGCCTTCGAGACGGCGTACCGCCCGACGCTCCACGAGCTGGTCGACGCCGGGCAGCTCAGAATCGAGTACCACCTGGTCACGCTGATCGACGGCAACCTCGGCGGCAGCGGCTCCCGGAACGCGGCCAACGCGGCGGCCTGCGCCCAGGACGCCGGGAAGTTCCGTGACTTCCACGACGTGCTGTACGAGAACCAGCCGAAGGAGACCGACGACGCCTTCGCGAGCAACGACAAGCTGATCGAGCTGGCCGGCAAGGTCCAGGGGCTGAACACACCGGCGTTCCAGAAGTGCGTCAAGGACGGCACGCACAACTCCTGGGTCGTCAAGTCCAACCAGGCCTTCCAGGCGGCCAAGTTCGACGGCACGCCGACCGTCCTGCTCGACGGCAAGAACATCTACCAGGACCAGACCATGACCCCGGCCAAGCTGAAGCAGCTGGTCGAGGACGCGAACAAGCAGTAAAGGGGGTAAGTCTTTCTCACGCCCCCGTTATGGAGCCGTAGCCGGGCTGGTTGCCGTCGGCCCGGTCCGGCACGGTAGCGTCGACCCTGCCATGGAAGAACTTGCCTACATTCCCAGCCCGTCGCGCGGAGTGATCCACCTCGGACCCATCCCGCTGCGCGGCTACGCGTTCTGCATCATCATCGGTGTCTTCGTAGCCGTCTGGCTCGGCAACAAGCGCTGGATCGCCCGGGGCGGGCGGGCCGGCACCGTGGCCGACATCGCGGTCTGGGCCGTACCGTTCGGCCTGGTCGGCGGGCGTCTGTACCACGTGATCACGGACTACGAGCTGTACTTCAGCGCGGGCCGTGACTGGGTCGACGCGTTCAAGGTCTGGCAGGGCGGCCTCGGCATCTGGGGCGCGATCGCGCTCGGTGCGGTGGGCGCCTGGATCGGCTGCCGACGCCGGGGCATCCCGCTGCCGGCCTACGCCGACGCCATCGCCCCCGGCATCGCCTTCGCCCAGGCGATCGGCCGCTGGGGCAACTGGTTCAACCAGGAGCTCTACGGCCGCGAGACCCATGTCCCGTGGGCGCTGCACATCACCTCCTCCGAGGGTGGCCGCGTTCCCGGCTACTACCACCCGACCTTCCTCTACGAGTCGCTGTGGTGCATCGGAGTCGGCTTCCTGGTCATCTGGGCCGACCGCCGCTTCAAGCTCGGGCACGGGCGGGCCTTCGCCCTGTACGTCGCGGCGTACTGCGTGGGCCGCGGCTGGATCGAGTACATGCGCGTCGACGACGCCCACCACATCCTCGGCCTGCGGCTCAACGACTGGACCGCGATGATCGTGTTCCTGCTCGCGGTGCTGTACATCGTGGTCTCCGCGAAGAAGCGGCCGGGCCGGGAGACGGTGGTCGAGCCGGGCGTCTCCGACGGTGAGGGTGTCTCCGACGGTGAGGCCGACGGTGCTGGTGAGGCCGTTGAGGCGGAGGCCTCCGGCGACGGGGCCGAGGACGACACCTCCGACGAGGTGAAGGACGAGGCCGGGTCGGGGACCAAGAAGAGCTGACCTGCTGCTGTACGACGAAGAGGGCGCCCGGGATCGAACCGGGCGCCCTCTTCGTGTGCGAGGCCATGAGGGTTGCGCTGGGTCAGGCACCGCCGGAGAGCGCCGTCGGGGGTTCTCGCCGTTGCGGCGGAAAGAAGTTACCGGCGGGCGGAAGAGGTCAGCGGCGGTTCAGCAGGGAGAGGGTTCTGCGGGCTGCTGCCACCACCGCCGCGTCGATGAAGCTGCCGTCGGGGAGGGCCTGTGCGCCCTGTTCCGTGGTGGCTGCCTTGATGACCGTTTCCGCCTGTTCGAGTTCGGCCTCGGTGGGGAGGTAGGCCCGTTCGATGATCGGGAGCTGCCGGGGGTGGATCGCGGCGCGGCCCAGGAAGCCCAGGGCGCGGCCGTGGGCGCAGGAGGCGGCGAGGCCGTTGAGGTCGCGGGTGTCGGGGTGGACCGACTGGGGCGGTGGGGCGAGGCCCGCCGCCCGCGCGGCGACCACGATCCGGGAACGGGACCAGTCGAGGCCGATGTCGTCCCGTACCCCCAGGTCGGCCCGTAGGTCCGCCTCGCCCAGGGAGATGCCCCGCAGGGCGGGGTGGGCGGCGGCGATGGCGTAGGCGTGTTCGATGCCGAGGGCCGATTCGAGCAGGGCGTAGAGGGGGAGGGCGGCGGTGCGGGCCGCGAGGTGGCGGATGTCCTCGGGGCTCGTGACCTTCGGGAGGCGGAGGCCGGCGAGGCCCGGGAGGGAGCGGAGGGCGTGGATGTCGGTCCGTGCCCAGGGGGTGTCCAGGGCGTTGATCCGGACGTGGACCGGGACCGGCTGGGGGTGGGCGAGGAGGTCGGCGGTGGCCTCACGGGCGTAGTCCTTGCGGTCGGGGGCGACCGCGTCCTCCAGGTCGATCACCACCACGTCGGTTCCGGAGGCCAGCGCCTTGGCGACGACATGCGGCCGGTCGCCGGGGACGTACAGCCAGGTCAGGGGGAACGGCACCGTGGTCATACGGCGCCCTCCGCGCGCAGGGCCCGTACCTGGGCCGGGGTCAGGCCCAGCTCGGCCAGGACCTCCTCCGTGTCGGCGCCGTGCGGGCGGCCGGTCCAGCGGATCGCGCCCGGGGTGGCCGAGAGCCGGAACAGGACGTTCTGCATGCGCAGGGGGCCCAGGTCGGGGTCGGGGACGGTCGTGATCGTGTTCAGCGCCTGGTACTGGGGGTCCTCCATGACGTCCCGTACGTCCTGGATCGGCGCCACGGCCGCCTCCGCCTTCTCGAACTCGGCCAGCACCTCGGCGCGGGAGCGGGTGGCGACCCAGCCGCCGACGGCCGCGTCGAGGACGTCGGCGTGCGCGGCCCGGCCGGCCCCGGTCGCGAACCACGGCTCGTCGATCAGCTCCGGCCGTCCGACCAGCCACATCACGCGTTCGGCGATCGACTGGGCCGAGGTGGAGACGGCGACCCAGCTGCCGTCCGCCGTGCGGTAGGTGTTGCGCGGGGCGTTGTTGGCGGACCGGTTGCCGGTGCGTGCCTGGACGTAGCCGAGCTGGTCGTACCAGGTGGGCTGGGGGCCGAGGACGGCCAGGATCGGCTCGATGATCGCCATGTCGACGACCTGGCCCTCGCCGGTGCGGTCCCGGGCCGCGAGCGCGGTCATCACGGCGTACGCGGTGGCCAGCGCCGCGATGGAGTCGGCGAGGCCGAACGGAGGCAGCGTCGGCGGGGCGTCCGGTTCGCCGGTGATCGCCGCGAAGCCGCTCATCGCCTCGGCGAGGGTGCCGAAGCCGGGGCGGTGGGCATAGGGGCCGAACTGGCCGAAGGCGGTGACCCGGGTCAGCACCAGGCGCGGGTTGGCGGCGGACAGCTCCTCCCAGCCGAGGTCCCACTTCTCCAGGGTGCCCGGGCGGAAGTTCTCGATGATCACATCGGCGGTGGCGGCCAGCCGGAGGAGCGTGGCACGGCCGCCGGGCTTGGACAGGTCGAGGGTGAGGGTGCGTTTGTTGCGGCCGAGCAGCTTCCACCACAGGCCCACGCCCTGCTTGGCCGGGCCGTGGCCCCGGGAGGGGTCGGGCTTGGCGGGGTGCTCGACCTTGACGACCTCGGCGCCGAAGTCACCGAGCAGGGTGGCGGCGAGGGGACCGGCGAAGAGCGTGGCCAGATCGAGGACGCGCAGACCGGTGAGGGGTGCGGACGGGGGCGTGGGCGGGGACTGGGGGTGCATCGCCTGACCTGTGGGTGCCGGGGGCGTCTTGGGCGTCTTGGGCGCCCTGGGGGTCGCACTCATGCGGTGTACTGGGTTTCGATCTCCGGGCGGTACGGCATCGACTCCGTCGCCCCTTCCCGCTGGACGGAGATCGCCGCCGCGGCCGCCGCCCAGGACAGGGCCTCGCGGATCGGTTTCTCCTCGGCCAGGGCCACCGCGAGGGCGCCGACGAAGGTGTCGCCCGCGCCTGTCGAGTCGACCGCGGTCACCCGGGGCGCGGGGATGACGAGGGGGGCGGCGTCGCGGGTGAGGTAGAGGCTGCCGGCCGCGCCGAGGGTGACGACGACCTGCGGCACCTGGTCGAGGAGCGCGGCCGCCGCGTCGCGCGGGTCGGCCCGGTCGGTGAGGGTGGCCGCCTCCCGCTCGTTCGCCACCAGCAGGTCGATGTTGTCGAGGAGCTCGGACGGGAGCGGGCGGGCCGGGGACGGGGTGAGGACGGTCCGGATGCCGTGACGGCGGGCGGCCTGTGCGCCGGCCACGACGGCCGCGAGGGGGATCTCCAGCTGGAGCAGGAGCATGTCGGCGGAGGCGATGACGCCCTCGTCGCCGGGGGAGAGATGGTCGACGGTGCCGTTGGCGCCGGGGACCACGACGATCGCGTTGCCGCCCTCGTCGTCCACGACGATGTGCGCGGTGCCGGACGCGCACTCGATCGTGCGCAGCGAGTCGGTGTCCACGCCGGAGTGTTCGAGGGTCTCGCGCATCCGGGTGCCGTAGGCGTCGTGGCCGACCGCGCCGATCATCGAGACGGTGGCACCGGCGCGGGCGGCGGCGATCGCCTGGTTGGCGCCCTTGCCGCCGGGGATCGTACGGAACGCCCGTCCTGTCACGGTCTCGCCGAGCTGTGGGGCCTTCTCGGCGTACGCGACGAGGTCCATGTTCATGCTGCCGAGTACGGCGATGTGGGTCATGAGCGGGTCGCCTCCAGGTGAGTGAGGTGGGCGAGGGTGTCGAAGCCGGTGCCGTCGAAGCCGGCGACGGAGGTGGCGAGGCGGTTCTTGAGCGGGGTGGTCCAGCGGTCGGGGAGCGCGTCGGGGTCCCCCGCGAGCAGCCCGGCGACGGAGCCGGCGGTCGCGCCGTTCGAGTCGGTGTCCCAACCGCCGCTCACCGCGCGGCAGACGGAGCCGGTGAAGTCGCCGTCGGCGTGGGTGAGGGCGGCGGCGATCAGTGCGGTGTTGGGGACGGCGTGCACCCAGTGGTGGGTGGGGGAGTGGGCGTGGTGGAGTTCGTCCACGACCGTCTCGAAGTCCGCGTGGGTCTCCGCGAGCCGGATCCCGTGGTCGATCGCGGTGGCGAGACGGGAACGGGGCGGGACGACGGAACGGCCGGCGCGCAGACAGGCGTGCACGTCGTGGGTTCCGGTGGCGGCGGTGGCGATGACGGCTGCCGTGAACATGGCCGCGTAGACGCCGTTGGCCGTGTGGGTGAGGGTGGCGTCCCGGTGGGCCTGTTCGGCTGCGGCGGCCGGGGCGCCGGGGTTGGTCCAGCCGTGCACGTCGGCGCGGATGAGGGCGCCGATCCATTCGCGGAAGGGGTTGCGGTGGCGGGCGGTGTGCGGGGGTTCGATGCCGGAGAGGAGGTTGCGGTAGGCGACGCGTTCGGCGGTGAAGGTACGGCCGGCGGGGAGTTCGTCGAGCCAGAGGGCGGCCACGTCGGCGGTGGTGAAGTCCCTGGTGTGGCGTTGGAGCAGGAGGAGGTTGAGGAGGGGGTAGTTGAGGTCGTCGTCCTCGGGCATGCCGTCGATGTTCTCGGCGAGGGAGGTGGGGGCCGAGCGGCGGTTCCAGGGGTGGGCGGAGAGGAGTTCGGCGGGGACGCCGTGGGCCGTGAAGTAGTGGTTCAGGGGCCAGTTGCCGGTGGCGCGGGCGAGTTCGCGGACGGCGTGCAGGGGCAGCTTCTCGACGGGTTTGCCGAGGAGGCAGCCGACGGCTCTGCCGAGCCAGGCGGCGTGGTAGGTGCGGGGGTGTGGGGGCCGGGGGGTGGGGACGCTTACCGGCGCTTGCCGGGTGCCGCCCGCGCCCACCCTCCCCCACGCTCGGCTTCGCTCGCGCGGGGGGACCCCCATCGCCCCAGCGGCACGACTGCCCGCGGCTGGATGCGAGACGCGGCTGGGCAGCGCCCCGTCAGGGGCGCGGGGAACTGCGCGATCAGCCGCATCGCACCCGCAGTCGCACGACGGTCCGCACCGCCCTCCCCGTGGCGCAGTCGGCCACTGCGGACACAGCGCCTTGATCGCTTCCAGGTCCGTCGGCTCGTTCAACCTGCTCGGCAGGTCCGCGAGTTCGTCGAGGAGGTCCTCCGCGAGCTGGCGGAGATAGCGCGACGCCCGGTCCGGAGACGCGCCCGCTCGCGGCGGCGCGTCCGCGCCCCCCGCCGCCCGCCACCTCGCCTCGACGGCCGACGGTTCCCGCCCGTCCTGCCGGGCCTGGCGCAGCTCGTGGCCGAGCAGGTCCTCCGGCTGGACCCAGGTCAGCCGGAGCAACTCGGGCCTCCGAGGTGGCCGAAGGACTCCTCGTGCGCGCGGCGGCGTTCCTTGTCGCGGGTGAAGATCTCACGGGTCACGGCGGCCAGCGAACGGGGCGGTTCCCAGAGGTCGAGGCGGCTGGCCTCGGCCACCCGCTTCGACCAGTCCTCAGGGACCGGCGAGCCCAGCGCCCCGGCGATCGCGCCCGCCATCGTCGCGATGGAGTCGCAGTCCCGGCCGTAGTTGACGGAACCGAGGACGGCGTGCCGGTAGTCGCCGTCCGCAACCAGCAACATGCCCAGGGCGACCGGGAGTTCCTCGATGGCGTGCAGGCGGGAGGGGCGGCGGGCACCGAGGGAGGGGGACCGGTAGTCGGGGCCCACCGTGTCGTAGGGGGCGATCGCGTCGCGGAGCGGGACGAGCGCCGACTCGAAGTCGGTGTGGTGCGCCGCCGCTTCACAGACCTTCTCGATCGCCTCGCGGGTGCCGTCCTTCGCCAGGGACAGGCAGGTGCCGACCACGGAGTCCGGTGTCGCGCCGGACGCCGTCGCCGCCGCCACCGCCGCCGCGAAGACGCCCGCCGCCTCCCTGCCGTACGACGACTGGTGGGCGCCCGCGACGTCCAGGGCCTCGGCGTACGCGGCCCGCGGGTTCGCCGCGTTGACCAGGCCGACCGGGGCCATGTACATCGCCGCACCGCAGTTGACGATGTTGCCGACGCCGGCCTCGCGGGGGTCGACATGGCCGTAATGGAGGCGGGCCGCCAGCCACTTCTCGGCGAGGAAGATCCGGTGGAGGGGGATGGTCTCCGCCTCCAGCTCCGGGATCCAGCGCGGGTTGGTCATCAGGTCGGGGACCAGGTGGTCGGCGACGGCGTACGCGTCGAGGTGGTCGCGGACCCGGTCGTACACCCGTACCAGCGCATGGGTCATCAAGGTGTCGTCGGTGACGTGCCCGTCGCCCTTGTGGTACGGCGCGATGGGGCGGGCGGTGCGCCAGGCGTCGCCGTTCCAGGGGCCGACGACGCCGTGGACGCGGCCGCCGTGGCGTTCGAGGATCTGGTCGGGGGAGTAGCCCTCGACCGGCCCGCCGAGGGCGTCGCCGACGGCGGCCCCGACCAGTGCTCCGGTGATCCGGTCGTCGAGCGAAGCTCCGGTGCTTTCTTCTCCTTTGGGCGTCATGCACCGAATCATCCACCTGGACGGGCCGGTTGCGTGGCTTCCAGGAGTTCGGCGAGTTCCACGAGGTCCGTGCCGGTGAGGCGGGGGAGGGCGCAGCCGGAGAGGATGCGGCAGGCGTCTCGCCAGGACGGGGGGATCCCGTCGCCGCCGCCGAGGGCGCCGGTGAGGGCGCCGGCCAGGGCGGGGGCCGAGTCGGCGACCCTCGACAGACACGCGGCGGCGGGTACGGCCTCGGCGATCCGGCCTCGGGAGGCCGTGGCGAGGGCGAGGGCGACCGGGACGGTTTCGGCGGCGGCGATGCCGTAGCTGTAGACGTGGTCGACGATTTGGTGTTCGAGGAGGGGGATCAGGGCGAACGCGGAGTCCGCGGTGCCGGCGAGGGTGAGGGCGTGCCGGGCGTTGCGGCCGATCTCGGTGGCCTCGGGGAGTTCGGCGAGGGCCGCGGCCGCGCAGGTCTCGACCTCGGCGCCGGCGAGGGCGAGGGCGATGGCGGCGGCCATGGCGCGGGCGCCGTGCACTCCGTCGCCGTCCTGGGTGTAGCGGGCGTCGAACTCGGCGAGGTCGGCGGCGCGTTGGGGGTCGCCGGGGTGGGCGACGGCGAGGGCGCAGGCGCGGACGCAGGCGGCGTCGTCGAAGTAGTGCGGGTTGTCGTGGCCGGTGGCGGGCGGGCGCAGGCCGGTGGCGAGGTTGCCGAGGCCGGCGCGGACGGAGATGCGGGCGCGCAGGGGGAGTACGGCCGACTCGATCTCCGGGGCGCGTTCGGCCGCGGCGGCGACCTCGGAGGCGACGGCGGTCCAGGTGAGGTCGATGGCGGCGCGGGTGCGGAGCTCACGGCTGAGGTCGCCGAGGAGGGTGTCGTCTCCGGCGCGCAGGACGGCTTCCGCGGCGAAGGCCGCCCACTCGGCGTCGTCGGAGGGGCCGAGGCGGAGGGGCTCGGGCGGCTGGTTGAGGGCGATGGGGACGGGGAGGGTGGTGGTCGCGTTCTGCTCGGCGAAGGTGTCGAGTTCGCGGGTGAGGCGGCGGGTCCATTCCGGCATCCGGGATGCGCGGTGCCGCGCGGAAGGCCAGCCGGCGGCGTCCCCTGCGGCGAGCCCGAGGAGGAGCCCCTCGATACGACGCCGGTTCACCGAAGCCCCTCGCCACAGCCGGCCCCCAGGGGGCTCCGCCCCCTGGACCCCCGAGACCTCGCCCACCCACCACCCGACTCGGTCGGCAGAAAGGCGGGTGCCGGGGGTTGCGGCTCGGTGGGGATGGGGGCGGGTGGTCGGGGGTCTGGCTCGGCCGGCAGCAGGGCTGGCGTGGTGGGGCCGGGTGGTTCGAGGTGTGGCTCGGTCGGCAGGAGTGCTGACGTGGTGGGGTGTGGCTCGGTCGGGATGGGGCGGGGTGGTTCGGGGGGCGTCTTGGCTGGCAGGAGGGCTGATGTGGCGGGGTGTGGCTCGGTCGGGATGGGGCGGGGTGGTTCGGGGGGCGTCTTGGCTGGCAGGAGAACTGATGTGGCGGGGTGTGGCTCGGTCGGCAGGCAGGCGGATGTAGCGGGGTGCGCCTCGGTCGGCAGGAGTGCTGACGTGGTGGGGTGTGGCTCGGTCGGGATGGGGGCGGGTGGCTCGGTCGGGAGAAAAGCCGGCGGCGTGGGTCGTGGGCCGGTCTGTTCCGACGCCGCTGCCAGCAGCAGGTCGGCCACCTCGAGGACGTGGTGTCCCGCCATGGAGGGCAGGCAGCTCCCCCGGGCCGGGCCGATCGCCGCCCTCCATTCCTGGGGGATCTCCGTCGCCCCGCGCGTCGCCCCGGCCAGGGCGCCGGCCACCGCGGCCGTGGTGTCCGCGTCGCGGCCCATGTTGACGGCCGTCAGTACCGCGTCCCGGAAGTCGCCGTCCGCCGCCGCGTACGCGCCGAAGGCGAGGGCCACGGCCTCCGGGGCCAGGTCGGTCCACGGGTAGCCGCCGATGACCACCGCGGAGCGGACCGCCCGTTCGCCGCGGTGGGCGACCGACACCGCGCGGCGCAGGGAGCGGGCCGTCCAGGAGTCGTCGGGTACGACGGCGAGCGCGGCCGCCACCACCGCCGTCGGCGGGGCCCCCGCCATCGCCGCCGCGACCCCGGCCGCCACCGCCTGGCCCCCGTAGATGCCCTCGCCCTCGTGGCTCACCGAGCCGTCGACGGCGACCAGCCGGGCCGCCTCGGCGGGGCGGCCCGCCGCGAAGACGCCGAAGGGTGCCGCCCGCATGGCCAGGCCGTCGCTCCAGGCGTGCCGGTGCTGGGCGGAGATGGGGGCGGCGAGGCCCCGGCGCAGGTTCTCCAGGGTGCCGCGTTCGCTGAAGCCGGCGCCCTTGAAAGGGCCCTCGGCGCGGTCGGCGATCCACTCGTGCCAGGCCGCCTCGACATGGGCCGGGGTGAGTGCCGAGCCGTGGCGGGCGAGGAGGAGGCCGGAGAAGATCGCGTACTCGGTGTCGTCCGTACCGGCGGGACGGTCGGCCACGTATCCCGTGATGCGGCCCCAGCGGGCGCGGATCTCGGAGGGCTTCATGTTCTCCGCCGGCGCCCCGAGCGCGTCGCCCACGGCCAGGCCCAGGAGCGCGCCCCGCGCCCGGTCGTGCAGCTCCGGGGCGCGCTCGTCGGGGGCGGGGGCCGGCGGGGTGCAGACGATCGATGACATGGGCGGGCCTCTCCGGGAGGGGCTTCGCGCGGGGGCGCGGAACCGTTTGCGGATGTGTCCCACCAACGGCGGTTGACCGCAGCCTGAAGGCCCTCTACATCACCCGGTCGACATCTGTGCACAGCCTCGCACGTGTGAGCGGAGAGAGGTAAAGCCGCAGGTTAGCCGAGCCTTTCCTTGCTGGCGGCAGGGAATGCCGGGGCGTAACGTCAGCGTTGTCGAAAGATAGAACTTGTCCAAACTTAGCTTTGCCTCAGCTTATTCGGGGCACACAGCGAGACCTCTGGGGGACCCCTCATGGCCGTCATCGAGACGCAGGCGACTCTGCACGAAGCCCACCGTGACAACCACACCCACCGGGATGTGAACGGGGGCTGGCTGCGGCCCGCCGTCTTCGGTGCCATGGACGGGCTCGTCTCCAACCTCGCCCTGATGACCGGTGTGGCCGGCGGTGCCGTCGGTCACCAGACCATCGTGATCACCGGGCTCGCGGGACTGGCCGCCGGCGCCTTCTCGATGGCCGCCGGCGAGTACACCTCCGTCGCCTCGCAGCGCGAGCTCGTCGAGGCCGAGCTGGACGTGGAGCGCAGGGAGCTGCGCAGGCACCCGCAGGACGAGGAGGCCGAGCTGGCCGCGCTGTACGAGGCGAGAGGCGTCGAGCCGGCGCTGGCCCGGGAGGTCGCCCGGCAGCTGTCCGCCGACCCCGAGCAGGCGCTGGAGATACACGCCAGGGAAGAGCTCGGCATCGACCCCGGAGACCTGCCCTCGCCGCTGGTCGCCGCCGTCTCCTCCTTCGGGTCGTTCGCGCTGGGCGCCCTGCTGCCCGTACTGCCGTTCCTGCTCGGTGCGACCGCGCTCTGGCCCGCCCTGCTGCTGGCCCTCGCCGGGCTGTTCGGCTGTGGTGCCGTGGTGGCCAAGGTGACCGCGCGGAGCTGGTGGTTCAGCGGTCTGCGGCAGCTCGCCCTGGGTGGTGCGGCGGCCGGTGTGACGTACGCCCTGGGCACCCTGTTCGGGACGGCCGTAGGATAGGGAAACTGGTAGCTATGCGTTGGGCCGCATAAATACCCGTTACTCGCTGGTTTCGAATGCTTAACCACCGGGCATGAGCCGTAAGCGCCGCAGGCAATGACGCCTGCCATGCACCCGTGGGGGTGGTGCGACGCTCGCCCCCGCCCCGCGGACCGATGGACACGGATCTGTCCGGATCGGTCCCCCACCACCTTGACCGCCCTGAGCGGTACCCCGCCGTAAACCCCTGCGGCGTCCGCATGTTGGAACGGTGTATCCAGTTCCCGAGAACCGCTTCATCATGTAACCTGCGTGAAATTTCGCAACAAAAACGCAGAGGGCCAGCGTCGTCCCTCGGCACCTGCTATACGCCACTGACGACGACGGGAGAGCCGATGCGTACGCCGCGCCAGCCGTCCCAGCACTCCACGAACGGCCGAAACTGGTCGTTCATGGATGCTCGCCCTGCTGCGCAGGGTATGTACGACCCCCGCAACGAGCGCGACGCCTGTGGCGTCGGCTTCGTGGCCACCCTCACCGGCGAGGCGAGCCATGCGCTGGTCGAGCAGGCGCTCACGGTTCTGCGCAACCTGGAGCACCGCGGCGCGACCGGCTCCGAGCCCGACTCGGGCGACGGCGCGGGCATCCTCTCCCAGGTGCCCGACGCCTTCTTCCGCGAGGTGGCCGGATTCGAACTGCCGGCGGCCGGTTCGTACGCCGTGGGTATCGCCTTCCTGCCCGAGGACGGCACGCAGGACGCCGTCTCGCAGATCGAGACGATCGCGGCGGAGGAGGGCCTCACGGTCCTCGGCTGGCGCGAGGTTCCGGTCGCCCCGGGGCTGCTCGGTGCCACGGCCCGCTCCACCATGCCGGTCTTCCGGCAGGTCTTTGTCGCCGACGGCGCCAGCGAGGGCATCGCGCTGGACCGCAAGGCTTTCGTGCTGCGCAAGCGCGCCGAGCGCGAGGCGGGCGTCTACTTCCCGTCGCTGTCCGCGCGGACCATCGTCTACAAGGGCATGCTGACCACCGGCCAGCTGGAGCCCTTCTTCCCGGACCTGTCCGACCGCCGCTTCGCGTCCGCGATCGCGCTCGTGCACTCCCGGTTCTCCACGAACACCTTCCCGTCGTGGCCGCTCGCGCACCCGTACCGGTTCGTCGCCCACAACGGTGAGATCAACACCGTCAAGGGCAACCGCAACTGGATGCGGGCCCGTGAGTCGCAGCTGGTCTCCGACCTGTTCGGCCCGCAGGAGAAGCTCGACCGCGTCTTCCCGATCTGTACGCCCGACGCCTCCGACTCGGCGACCTTCGACGAGGTGCTCGAACTCCTGCACCTGGGCGGGCGCTCGCTGCCGCACTCCGTGCTGATGATGATCCCGGAGGCGTGGGAGAACCACGACTCCATGGACCCGGCCCGCCGCGCCTTCTACGGCTTCCACGCCACGATGATGGAGCCCTGGGACGGCCCCGCCTGTGTCACCTTCACCGACGGCTCCCAGGTCGGTGCCGTTCTCGACCGCAACGGTCTGCGTCCCGGCCGCTACTGGGTGACCGACGAGGGCCTGGTCGTCCTCGGCTCCGAGGTCGGCGTCCTCGACATCGACCCCGCCAAGGTGGTCCGCAAGGGCCGGCTGCAGCCCGGCAAGATGTTCCTCGTCGACACCGTCGAGCACCGCATCATCGAGGACGACGAGATCAAGGCGACCCTCGCCGCCGCGCAGCCGTACGCGGAGTGGCTGGAGGCCGGCGAGATCGAGCTGAGCGACCTGCCCGAGCGCGAGCACATCGTCCACACCCACGCCTCGGTCACCCGCCGCCAGCAGACCTTCGGCTACACCGAGGAAGAGCTGCGCGTCATCCTCGCGCCGATGGCCAAGGCCGGCGCCGAGCCGATCGGCTCCATGGGCACCGACTCGCCGATCGCGGCGCTGAGCGAGCGCCCGCGGCTGCTCTTCGACTACTTCACCCAGCTGTTCGCCCAGGTCACCAACCCGCCGCTGGACGCCATCCGCGAGGAACTCGTCACCTCGCTGCGCTCGTCCCTCGGCCCCTCGGGCAACCTGCTCGAGCCGAACGCCGCGTCCTGCCGCTCGGTCGTGCTGCCCTTCCCGGTGATCGACAACGACGAGCTGGCCAAGCTCATCCACATCAACGCCGACGGCGACATGCCCGGCTTCAAGGCCGCGACCCTGTCCGGCCTGTACCGGGTCTCCGGCGGCGGCGACTCGCTCGCCGCCCGCATCGACGAGATCTGCGCCGAGGCCGACGCGGCCATCGAGAACGGCGCCCGCCTCATCGTCCTGTCGGACCGGCACTCGGACGCCGAGCACGCGCCGATCCCGTCGCTGCTGCTCACCGCGGCCGTCCACCACCACCTCATCCGCACCAAGCAGCGCACCCACGTGGGCCTGCTCGTCGAGGCCGGTGACGTCCGCGAGGTCCACCACGTCGCCCTGCTGATCGGCTTCGGCGCCGCCGCCGTCAACCCGTACCTGGCCATGGAGTCCGTCGAGGACCTGACCCGCGCGGGCACCTTCCTGCCGGGCATGGAGGCCGAGCAGGCCATCCGCAACCTGATCTACGCCCTCGGCAAGGGCGTCCTGAAGGTCATGTCCAAGATGGGCATCTCCACGGTCGCCTCCTACCGCGGCGCCCAGGTCTTCGAGGCCGTCGGTCTCGAAGAGGGCTTCGTCGACAAGTACTTCAACGGCACCGCCTCCAAGATCGGCGGCGTCGGCATCGACGTCATCGCCAAGGAGGTCGCGGCCCGCCACGCCAAGGCCTACCCGGCCTCCGGCATCGCGCCGGCCCACCGCGCCCTGGAGATAGGCGGCGAGTACCAGTGGCGCCGCGAGGGCGAGCCGCACCTGTTCGACCCGGAGACGGTCTTCCGCCTCCAGCACTCGACGCGCGCGAACCGCTACGACATCTTCAAGAAGTACACGGACCGCGTGAACGAGCAGTCCGAGCGCCTCATGACGCTCCGTGGCCTGTTCGGCTTCAAGTCCGACCGTCCGTCGATCTCCGTCGACGAGGTCGAGCCGGTCTCCGAGATCGTCAAGCGGTTCTCCACCGGCGCCATGTCGTACGGCTCCATCTCGCGCGAGGCGCACGAGACCCTCGCCATCGCCATGAACCAGCTGGGCGGCAAGTCCAACACCGGTGAGGGCGGCGAGGACCCGGACCGCCTCTACGACCCGGCCCGCCGGTCCGCCATCAAGCAGGTCGCCTCCGGCCGCTTCGGCGTGACGAGCGAGTACCTGGTCAACGCGGACGACATCCAGATCAAGATGGCCCAGGGCGCCAAGCCCGGCGAGGGCGGCCAGCTGCCCGGCCACAAGGTCTACCCGTGGGTCGCCAAGACCCGGCACTCCACCCCGGGCGTCGGCCTTATCTCCCCGCCGCCGCACCACGACATCTACTCCATCGAGGACCTGGCCCAGCTGATCCACGACCTGAAGAACGCGAACCCGCAGGCGCGGATTCACGTCAAGCTGGTCTCCGAGGTCGGCGTCGGCACGGTCGCGGCCGGTGTGTCCAAGGCGCACGCGGACGTCGTGCTCATCTCCGGCCACGACGGCGGTACGGGTGCCTCCCCGCTGACCTCGCTGAAGCACGCGGGCGGCCCCTGGGAGCTCGGCCTCGCCGAGACCCAGCAGACCCTGCTGCTCAACGGCCTGCGCGACCGCATCGTCGTGCAGACCGACGGCCAGCTGAAGACCGGCCGCGACGTGGTCATCGCCGCGCTGCTCGGCGCCGAGGAGTTCGGTTTCGCGACCGCGCCGCTCGTCGTCTCCGGCTGCATCATGATGCGCGTCTGCCACCTCGACACCTGCCCGGTCGGCGTCGCCACCCAGAACCCGGTGCTGCGCGACCGCTTCTCCGGCAAGGCCGAGTACGTGGTGAACTTCTTCAAGTTCATCGCCGAGGAAGTCCGCGAGATCCTCGCCGAGCTGGGCTTCCGCACCATCGAGGAGGCCGTCGGCCACGCCGAGGCGCTCGACGTCACCCGTGCCGTCGACCACTGGAAGGCGCAGGGCCTGGACCTGGCCCCGCTCTTCTACGTGCCCGAGCTCCCCGAGGGCGCGGCCCTGCACCAGACCGTCGCGCAGGACCACGGCCTGGAGAAGGCCCTGGACAACGAGCTGATCAAGCTCGCCTCCGACGCCCTGGCCGCCTCCAGCGCCACCGACGCCCAGCCGGTGCGCGCCCAGATCAAGGTGCGCAACATCAACCGCACGGTCGGCACCATGCTCGGCCACGAGGTGACGAAGAAGTTCGGTGGCGCCGGCCTGCCCGACGACACCATCGACATCACCTTCACCGGCTCGGCCGGCCAGTCCTTCGGCGCCTTCCTGCCGCGCGGTGTCACGCTCCGCCTGGAGGGCGACGCCAACGACTACGTCGGCAAGGGCCTCTCCGGCGGCCGTGTCATCGTCCGTCCGGACCGGGCGGCCGACCACCTCGCCGAGTACTCCACCATCGCGGGCAACACCATCGCGTACGGCGCGACCGGCGGCGAGCTGTTCCTGCGCGGCCGGACCGGCGAGCGGTTCTGCGTCCGCAACTCCGGTGCGCTGGTGGTCTCGGAGGGCGTGGGCGACCACGGCTGCGAGTACATGACCGGCGGCCACGCGGTGGTCCTCGGTGAGACGGGCCGTAACTTCGCGGCCGGCATGTCGGGCGGTGTCGCGTACGTCATCGACCTGAACGTCGACAACGTCAACGTGGGCAACGTCGACGCCGTCGAGGCCCTCGACGACGCCGACAAGCAGTGGCTGCACGACGTGGTGCGCCGGCACGCCGAGGAGACCGCCTCCACGGTCGCCGAGAAGCTGCTCGCCGACTGGGACGCGGCCGTGCAGCGGTTCAGCAAGATCATTCCTGGCACTTACAAGGCAGTGCTCGCCGCCAAGGACGCCGCCGAGCGAGCGGGTCTCTCCGAGACCGAGACCCACGAGAAGATGATGGAGGCGGCGATCAATGGCTGACCCGAAGGGCTTCCTGAACCACGGCCGTGAGGTCGCCAAGACCCGCCCCGTCGCCGACCGTGTCCGGGACTGGAACGAGGTCTACGTCCCCGGCTCCCTGCTGCCGATCATCAGCAAGCAGGCCAGCCGGTGCATGGACTGCGGCATCCCGTTCTGCCACAACGGCTGTCCGCTCGGGAACCTGATCCCCGAGTGGAACGACTTCGCCTACCGCGAGGACTGGACGGCCGCCTCCGAGCGCCTGCACGCCACGAACAACTTCCCGGAGTTCACGGGCCGCCTGTGCCCGGCCCCGTGCGAGTCGGCGTGCGTGCTCGGCATCAACCAGCCGGCCGTGACGATCAAGAACGTCGAGGTCTCCATCATCGACAAGGCGTGGGACGCGGGCACCGTCGCCCCGCAGGCCCCCGAGCGCCTGTCCGGCAAGACCGTCGCCGTCATCGGCTCGGGCCCCGCGGGCCTGGCCGCCGCCCAGCAGCTCACCCGGGCCGGCCACACCGTCGCCGTCTACGAGCGCGCCGACCGCATCGGCGGCCTGCTCCGCTACGGCATCCCCGAGTTCAAGATGGAGAAGCGGCACATCAACCGCCGTATCGAGCAGATGCGCGCGGAGGGCACCCGCTTCCGTACCGGCATCGAGATCGGCCGCGACCTCAAGGCGACCGACCTGAAGAAGCGGTACGACGCGGTCGTCATCGCCGCCGGTGCCACGACCGCCCGTGACCTGCCGGTCCCCGGCCGCGAGCTCAAGGGCGTCTACCAGGCCATGGAGTACCTGCCGCTGGCCAACAAGGTCCAGGAGGGCGACTACGTGGTGTCGCCCATCTCGGCCGAGGGCAAGCACGTGGTCGTGATCGGCGGCGGCGACACCGGCGCGGACTGTGTGGGCACCGCCCACCGCCAGGGCGCGGCCTCCGTCACCCAGCTGGAGATCATGCCCCGGCCGGGCGAGGACCGGGCGCCGCACCAGCCGTGGCCGACCTTCCCGATGCTCTACAAGGTCACCTCGGCGCACGAGGAGGGCGGCGAGCGGGTCTACTCCGTCTCCACCACCCACTTCGAGGGCGACGAGGACGGCAACGTCCAGTGGCTGCACCTCACCGAGGTGGAGTTCGTCGACGGCAAGCTGACCCCGAAGCCGGGCACCGAGCGGAAGATCCCGGCCCAGCTGGTCACCCTGGCCATGGGCTTCACCGGCACCGACCGGGTGAACGGTGTCGTGGACCAGTTCGGTCTCGAGCTCGACGAGCGCGGCAACGTCGCCCGCGACGCCGACTTCCAGACCAACGTCCCCGGTGTCTTCGTCGCCGGTGACGCCGGCCGCGGCCAGTCCCTGATCGTCTGGGCGATCGCCGAGGGCCGCTCGGCCGCCAAGGGCGTCGACCGCTTCCTCACGGGCGCGAGCGACCTCCCGGCCCCGATCCGCCCGACAGACCGCTCGCTGATGGTCTGACCCACACCCCAACAGACGTCCCGTACAACGGCGTACGGAACACTGACGGCGCCTGCCCCACAGTCCCCGACCGGACGACTGGGCAGGCGCCGCCGCCTTTCCGTGATCAAGTAACCTCGGCCTCCTGAACCAGGGCGAGGGGGAACAGGACATGGCCGCGATCAGTCTCAGCAAGGTGGAGCAGACCGCGCCCGCGCTGGTCGGCTCGTACAGGTCGGCCGGGATCTCCCTCACCCAACACGGTCTCGACGGACTGCGCGCCGCCGTCTACCTGGTCGTCGACTACTCCGGCTCGATGAAGCCGTACTACGCGGACGGCAGCGTGCAGGCGCTCGCCGACCGCGTCCTCGGGCTCTCCGCGCATCTGGACGACGACGGCCGGGTGCCCGTCGTCTTCTTCTCCACGGACATCGACGCGGTCACCGACATCAAGCTGGCCGAACACACGGGCCGGATCGAGAAGATCGCGGCCGGGCTCGGGCACATGGGCAAGACCAGCTACCACCTGGCCATGGACGCCGTGATCGACCACTACCTGGACAGCGGGTCCACCGCGCCCGCCCTGGTCGTCTTCCAGACCGACGGCGGCCCGATCAACAAGCTCGCCGCGGAACGCTACCTGTGCAAGGCGGCCAGGCTGCCGCTGTTCTGGCAGTTCGTCGGCTTCGGCGACCCGCACAGCAAACAGTTCGACTTCCTGCGCAAGCTCGACGAGCTGGCGGTGCCGGGGAAGCGGGTGGTGGACAACGCGGGCTTCTTCCACGCGGGTCCGGCTCCGGGGAAGGTACCGGACGGCGAGCTGTACGACCGTCTCGTCGGCGAGTTCCCGCAGTGGCTGGCGGCGGCGCGGTCGGCGGGCATCGTCGGGGCGGGCGTCGGGGCGGGCTGAGTTTACGTCGCACCGTTGGCTGTAGCGCTCCGGCGTGCCACCCTGAGGGGTGATCCGGCGGGGAGGCGGGCGACGTATGGACGACGGCGCACGAACGGTGAACGGACAGACACGGGTGGGAAGTTCCGCGAATCGGGCGGAGCCGCCCGGCAAGGGTGAGAAACTCGCGGACTGGGCGGACGGCCGGCTCGGGATCTACGCCCTGGCCAAGGCGAACATGCGCAAGGTGTTCCCGGACCACTGGTCCTTCATGCTGGGCGAGGTCTGCCTCTACAGCTTCCTCATCCTGATCCTCACGGGCATCTACCTCACCCTGTTCTTCGAGCCCAGTGGCGCCGAGGTCGTCTACCACGGCACCTACCAGCCGCTGAACGGCATCATCATGACCAAGGCGTACGAGTCGACGCTGCACATCAGCTTCGACGTGCGCGGCGGCCTGCTGATCCGGCAGATCCACCACTGGGCGGCGCTGGTCTTCGTGGCCGGCATGGTCGTCCACATGATGCGGGTGTTCTTCACCGGCGCCTTCCGCAAGCCCCGCGAGATCAACTGGCTGTTCGGCTGGACGCTGCTGTTCCTCGCGATCCTGACCGGTCTGACCGGCTACTCGCTCCCCGACGACCTGCTCTCCGGCACCGGCGTCCGGTTCGCCGACGGCGCGATCCTGTCGATCCCGATCGTCGGCTCGTACATCTCGATGTTCCTGTTCGGCGGGGAGTTCCCGGGCCACGACATCATCTCGCGGTTCTTCCCGATCCACGTGCTCCTGCTGCCCGGGATCATGCTGGGCCTGGTCGTCGCCCACCTGATCCTGGTCTTCTACCACAAGCACACCCAGTACCCGGCGCCCGGACGCGACCAGAAGAGCGTGGTCGGCATGCCCTTCCTGCCGGTCTACATGGCCAAGGCCGGCGGCTTCTTCTTCCTCGTCTTCGGCATCCTCGCGCTCATCGGCGGCATCGCCACCATCAACCCGGTGTGGGCCTTCGGCCCCTACCGCCCCGACCTGGTGACCACGGGCGCCCAGCCCGACTGGTACCTCGGCTTCTCCGAGGGCCTGATCCGTGTCATGCCCGGCTGGGAGATCAACGCCTGGGGCCACACCCTGGAACTGGGCGTCTTCATCCCCTTCTCGCTCTTCCCGCTCTTCCTCCTGGCCATCGGCGTCTACCCGTTCATCGAGGCGTGGATCACCGGCGACAGACGCGAGCACCACATCCTCGACCGACCGCGCAACGTCCCCGTCCGCACCGCCCTCGGCGTGGCCTGGCTCAGCCTCTACTTCGTCCTCCTGATCGGCGGTGGCAACGACGTCGTCGCCACCCATCTCCATCTCTCCATCAACTCGATCACCTGGTTCGTCCGGATCTCCGTCTTCGTGGTCCCCGTCCTCGCCTTCGTCACCACCAAACGCATCTGCCTCGGCCTGCAACGCCGGGACCGCGACAAGGTCCTGCACGGCAGGGAGACCGGCCTCATCAAGATGCTTCCGCACGGCGAGTACATCGAGGTCCACGAACCCCTCAGCCAGGACCGCCTGTTCGTCCTGACCCAGCACGAGCAGAACCCGCCGTACGAGATCGGCCCGCTGGAGGACGCGAACGGGGTACGGCGCAAGGTCACCGTCTCCCAGCGGGTACGGGCGAGCCTGGCCAAGGGCATGTTCGGCCCGGACACCCACATCCCGAAGCCGACGAAGGAGGAGTACCGGGAGCTCACGAGCGGGGATCACCACTGATCGCCGCGAGCTGGAGCGCCCCGTCCTTTGCTCTTAGGGGCGCTGGGGGAGGAACTGCGCGACCAGCCACCCACCACCCGCAGCTAACGACGATCGAGAACCACCCTTCCGCACTCCTCCGGATCCCCCCAAGCACCGCGCAGCGCCCGCGCCTTGGTCAGCCACAACGACAGGTCGTACTCCGCCGTATAGCCGATCGCCCCGTGCAGTTGGAGCGCGGCCCGCGCTCCGGCGTACGCCGCCGCGCAGGCGCTGAGCTTCGCCGCGGCCACATCCGCCGGACTCATCGTCACTGCAGCCCCGAACACCATCGGCCGCGCGAACTCCAGCGCTGTCCTCACGTCGGCCAGCCGATGCCTGACCGCCTGGAACGACCCGACGGGCACGCCGAACTGAGTCCGCTGCTTGACGTACGCCACGGTGCTGTCGAGCAGGGCCAGCCCCACCCCGAGCGCCTGCGCGGCCGTGGCCAGCCGGGCCCAGGTCAGTGCCTCCGCCCACGGCGGCTCCGCACGGAGCAGCTCACCGACCGGAAACAGCGGGGTGAGCCGGCGGGCGGGATCCAGGGACCGGCGCACCGCGCCCGCACCGGAGGACAGCCGCAGCCCCTCCGGCGTGGCTGCGAGCCGCACATCGGCCGCGTCCCCGTCCAGCGCCGACCCGTACCCGTGCTGCTCGAACGCCACCGTCACCACCGACTCGCCCGACGCGATCCCCGGCAGGAACCGCTTGGCGAGGCCTTCCCCGTCGTCGAGCAGCACCGCCGCTGCCACCGTCTCCGCCAGCGGCCCCGGTACCGCGTGCCGCCCCAACTCGACGAACGCCACGGCGAGGTCGATTGGCAGGCGACCCACTCCGCCGTACTCCTCCGGCACCGCGAGCCCGAACACCCCCGCTGCGCCGATCCGGCCCCACAACGCCCGCCCGCTCGCCTGCTCGCCGCGGCTCCAGTCGCGTATCACCGCCGGGGTGTCCGCAGCCGTCAGCAACGCCCGCAGGGCGTCGGCGAAGTCCCGCTGCGCGGTGTCGAGGAGGAAGCGCATGTCAACGGCGTCCCTTCGGCAGGCCGAGCAGCCGCTCGGCGATGATGTCGCGCTGGATCTCGTTGGTGCCCGCGTAGATCGGGCCGGCCAGGGAGAAGACGTAACCCTCCGACCACGGCGTGTCGGCCAGCTCGCCCTCCGCGCCCAGCAGGTCGAGCGCGGTCTCGTGCAGTGCCAGGTCCAGCTCCGACCAGAACACCTTGTTCAGGCTGGACTCCGGGCCGAGCGCCTCGCCGTCCAAAAAGCGGGCGGCGGCCGCGTAGGTGAAGAGCTGGTACGCGCGGGCGCCGGCGACGGCGTCGGCCACCCGGGCCGCGGCCGACTCCGGTGCGCCCCGCGCCTGCCAGAGGTCCCGCAACCGGTCGGCGGCGGCCAGGAACCGCCCTGGCGACCTCAGCGTCAGCCCGCGTTCGTTCCCCGCCGTCGACATCGCGATCCGCCAGCCCTGGCCCGGCTCTCCGATCACGTCCTCGTCGGCCACGAACACCTCGTCCAGGAAGAGCTCCGCGAACGCGGGCTTCCCGTCGAGACGGCCGATGGGGCGCACGGTCACCCCCGGCGCGCGCAGGTCGAACATCAGGTAGGTGAGCCCCTGGTGCGGTTTGGGCGTATGCGGCTCACTGCGGAAGAGGCCGAACGCGCGGTCGGCGAAGGCCGCCCGTGACGACCACGTCTTCTGGCCGGTGAGCAGCCAGCCGCCGTCCGTCCGCACGGCCTTGGACGTGAGCGAGGCCAGGTCGGAACCGGCTCCGGGCTCGGACCACGCCTGCGCCCAGACCACCTCGCCGGTCGCCATCGACGGCAGCACCCGCGCCCGCTGCTCCTCGGTCCCGTGGTCGAACAGGGTCGGTGCGAGCAGGCTGATGCCGTTCTGGCCGACCCGGCCCGGCGCGCCCGCCGCCCAGTACTCCTCCTCGAAGACCAGCCAGCGCATCAGTCCCGCGTCCCGGCCGCCGTACCGCTCCGGCCAGGACACCACCGACCAGCGGTCCGCGGCCAGTTCGGCCTCCCAGGCGCGGTGCGCCGCGAACCCCTCCGCCGTCTCCAGGGAGGGGAGTGGGCCGTGCGGCACATGGGCCCGGAGCCAGGCGCGGGCCTCGGCGCGGAACTCCTCGTCCGCCGGGCTGTGGGTCAGGTCCACGGTCGCCGTCACCATCCTTCCCTAACAAGTGTTTGGTAGGTTAGCGTGGGCCCATGACAGGCGTCGAGAGTCCGGAGTACGTACCCGGGCACGGGCTGCTCGAAGGACGTACCGCCGTCGTCACGGCCGCGGCCGGGGCGGGCATCGGCGGCGCCACCGCGCGCCGCTTCCTGGAGGAGGGCGCCCGCGTGCTGATCAGCGACGCCCACACGCGGCGCCTGAAGGAGTACGCGGCCGAGCTGGCCGCCGAGCATCCGGGCGCCGTGACCGCCTTCCCGTGCGACGTGACCGACGAGGCCCAGGTCCGTGGCCTCTTCGACACCGCCGCACGGGAGCACGGACGGCTGGACATCGTCGTCAACAACGCGGGGCTGGGCGGGACATCGGCCCTCGTCGACATGACGGACGACCAGTGGACCCGGGTCCTGGACGTCACCCTGAACGGCACCTTCCGGTGCTCGCGCGCCGCCTTGCGGCTCTTCCGCGAGAGCGGGCAGGGCGGGGTGATCGTCAACAACTCCTCCGTCGTCGGCTGGCGGGCCCAGGCCGGCCAGGCCCACTACGCCGCCGCCAAGGCCGGGGTGATGGCGCTGACCCGGTGCGCGGCGATCGAGGCGGCCCCGTACGGCGTGCGGGTCAACGCGGTGGCACCGAGCCTCGCCATGCATCCGCACCTGGTCAAGGTGACCTCGGCCGAGCTGCTGGAGGAGCTCACCGCCCGCGAGGCCTTCGGGCGGTACGCCGAGCCGTGGGAGGTGGCCAACGCGATCGTCTTCCTGGCGTCCGGCTACTCCTCGTACCTCACCGGAGAGGTCGTCTCCGTCAGCAGCCAGCACCCGTAGGACGAGAATGTACCCGTGCCGACCAAGAAGAAGCCCCAGGTGACCGCGGCCCCCGCCCGGCGCCGCGAACTCCTCGAGACCGCCGCCGAGGTCTTCGCCGAGCAGGGCTACAACGCCACCACCGTGCGCAAGATCGCGGACCACGCGGGCATGCTCGCCGGCAGCCTCTACTACCACTTCGACTCCAAGGAATCGATGCTGGAGGAGATCCTGCGGACCTTCCTCGACGAGCTCTGGGACGGCTACGACACCGTCCTGGAGGCCGGGCTCGGTCCCCGCGAGACCCTCGAAGCCCTGGTCACCGAGTCCTTCCGGGAGATCGACCGGCACCGCGCCGCCGTCGCCATCTACCAGAAGGAGAGCAAGCAGCTGGTCGCGCAGGAGCGGTTCGGCTTCCTCGCCGAGTCGCAGCGCAACTTCGAGAAGGCATGGCTGTCGACGCTGGAGCGCGGGGTCGCCGCGCGCGTCTTCCGCGCCGACCTCGACGTCCGCCTCACCTACCGGTTCGTGCGCGACACCGTGTGGGTCGCCGCCTCCTGGTACCGGCCCGGCGGACAGCACAGCCCGGAGGAGATCGCCCGGCAGTACCTGTCGATGGTGCTGGACGGGATCGCCGTCCGTGAGTAGCCCACCCATTCGTTGAAAGCCCCTTTCTGCCGAGGGAGTTGCTGAGATGGCCGAGGCCTACATCGTGGAAGCGGTGCGCACGCCGGTCGGGCGGCGCAAGGGCGGACTGAGCGGGGTCCACCCGGCCGATCTGGGCGCCCACGTGCTGACCGCCCTGGTGGCGCGGTCGGGCGTGGACCCGGCCGCCGTCGAGGACGTCGTCTTCGGCTGCCTCGACGCGGTGGGGCCGCAGGCCGGTGACATCGCCCGGACCTGCTGGCTGGCGGCCGGGCTGCCCGAGGAGGTGCCGGGCGTCACCGTCGACCGCCAGTGCGGCTCCTCTCAGCAGGCCGTGCACTTCGCCGCGCAGGCCGTGCTCTCCGGCACCCAGGACCTGGTGGTCGCCGGCGGAGTCCAGAACATGTCCCAGATCCCCATCGCCTTCGCCTCCCGCCAGGCCGCCGAGCCGCTCGGACTGACCGAGGGCCCCTTCCTGGGCAGCGAGGGCTGGCGGGCCCGGTACGGCAGGCAGCCCGTCAACCAGTTCGCCGGTGCCGAGATGATCGCCGCCAAGTGGGGCATCAGCCGCCGGGACCAGGAGGAGTTCGCCCTGAACTCCCACCGGAGGGCACTGCGCGCCATCGACGAGGGCCGCTTCGAGCGGGAGGTCGTGCCCTACGGCCCGGTCGCGGTGGACGAGGGGCCGCGCCGCGACACCTCCCTGGAGAAGATGGCCGCCCTGAAGCCGGTCGTCGACGGTGGCACCATCACCGCCGCCTGCTCCTCCCAGGTCTCCGACGGCGCCGCCGCCCTGCTCCTCGCCTCCGAACGCGCCGTCCGCGAACACGGGTTGCGCCCGCGGGCCCGCGTCCACCACCTCTCCGTCCGCGGCGAGGACCCCATCCGGATGCTCTCCGCGCCGATCCCGGCCACCGCCCACGCCCTCAAGAAGACCGGGCTCACCATCGACGCGA
Source organism: Streptomyces sp. NPDC013157 (assembly GCF_042899865.1). NCBI lineage: Bacteria > Bacillati > Actinomycetota > Actinomycetes > Kitasatosporales > Streptomycetaceae > Streptomyces > Streptomyces sp. NPDC013157. Next base: position 378,041 of record NZ_JBIBAK010000004.1, read on the forward strand.
TCGACCTCGTCGAGATCAACGAGGCCTTCGCCCCGGTCGTCCTCGCCTGGCTCAAGGAGACCGGCGCCGACCCCGCCAGGGTCAACGTCAACGGCGGCGCGATAGCCCTCGGCCACCCGCTCGGCGCCACCGGCGTCAAGCTGATGACAACCCTCCTGCACGAACTGGAGCGCACCGGCGGCCGGTACGGCCTGCAAACCATGTGCGAGGGCGGAGGGCAGGCGAACGTGACGATCATCGAGAGGCTGTGAGCCCTCACTTGAGGGCCATGAGCCGTTCGCGTGTCTCCTCCGCCTCCTCCATGATCCGTCCCACCAGCTCCGCGCACGACGGCAGGTCGTCGATCACCCCGGCGACCTGCCCGGACGCCATCACCCCGAGATCCGTACGGCCGTCCACCATCGCCGACCTGAGCAGCATCGGCGTGTTCGCGGCCAGCAGCACCTGACTCCAGGACAGCTCCTTGCCGTGCCGCAGGGCCAGGCCGTCCCGCACCATCTGCCGCCAGGTGAGCCCGGACAGCTTCCGGAACCCCGCCGCACGCCGTATCGCGTGCAGCAGACCGCGGGCCCGGCCCGAGCGCTCCAGCGCGGTCACCAGATCGGTCCGCAGCATCCGGTGCGGCAGTCCGTCCACCGCCCTGGTCACCGTGACGTCCCTGACCGTCGCCGCCAGATACCTCGCCTTCACCGCGTCCGGGACCGGCGAGTCCGAGGTGAGCAGGAACCGGGTGCCCATCGCGACCCCCGCCGCGCCGTACGCCAGTGCCGCCACCAGCCCACGGCCGTCGAAGAACCCCCCGGCGGCCACCACCGGTATCCGCACCGCGTCCACCACCTGCGGCAGCAGCACGCTCGTCGCCACCTCGCCGGTGTGCCCGCCGCCCTCGCCGCCCTGCACGATCACCGCGTCCGCGCCCCACGCCGCCACCTTCTGGGCGTGCCGCCGCGCCCCCACGGACGGGATCACCACCACGCCCGCCTCCTTCAGCTCGGCTATCAGCTCGGGGGAGGGAGCGAGCGCGAAGGACGCCACCCGCACACCCCCGTCGATGATCACCCGGACCCGGTCGCCGGCGTCGGCCGCGTCCGCCCGCAGGTTCACCCCGAACGGGGCGTCCGTACGGCACCGCACCTCGGCGATCGCGGCCCGCAGCTGGTCGAGGGTCATGGTGGCGGAGGCCAGGATGCCGAGGGCCCCGGCATCGGCCGTCGCCGAGACCAGACGGGGGCCGGCCACCCAGCCCATCCCCGTCTGCACGATCGGATGCCGGATCCCGGCCAGCCGGGTCAGTGCCGTCTCCATCAGCCGGCGACCTCCTTCGTCCGCGCGCCGGCCGGATCCAGCACCTCGCGGATCAACCGCAGTTCCTCCGCGCCCGGTTCCCGGGTGTATGGCACCTCGTCCGGGACGGCCAGCTCGAAGTCCGTCGCCTCCCGCACCCGGTCGACGCTCACCCCCGGATGCAGCGCGGCCAGCCGCATCGAGCGGTCCGGGGTCTCGAAGTCGAGGACGCCCAGGTCGGTGACGACCCGCGGGATCCGGTGGAAGCGTGCCGTGCCCGGATGCGCGGCGACCCGGTCGTACCCCACCCCGCACACCATGTCGACCTTCGCCACGAACACCCGCCGGGAGTGCTTGGGGACCCAGTAACTCGTCGGGTTGTTCAGGGTGTTGAGAGGCGCTCCGCGCACCCCCAGCAGCTGGCGGCGGGGCCGGGACCAGTCGCCGATGCAGGAGATGTTCTGGTTGCCGTACCGGTCGAGCTGGCTCGCGCCCATCATCACGTGCCGGCGCCCGCCGGACACCAGGGCGAGGTGCTGCCGGTAGGGCAGCCAGCCCTCGGGCGTCCCGTCCGGGCGGACCAGCAGGGCCTCGCCGTCGGTCAGCAGCAGGTCCGGTGCGAAGGTCAGCCGGGCCAGGCGGGCGCCCAGGGAGGGGATCAGGCCCATCGGGCTCGCCAGGATCTCACCGGAGCCGCGCCAGGCCTCGGCGCAGGCGATGACGCAGTACTCGGAGCGCAGCACCTGCGTGTGCGGTGTGTCCGTCATCCCTGTCCCTCCTTCCCTTCCTGTTCCTCCTGCCAGTTCCGCACCGCCGACCGGTACGCCTGCTCGTCCCCGGCCAGGAACCGCCCGGAGAACTCCGCCCAGGACGTCGTCGCGTACAGCCGCTGGAAGTCCTCGTCCCGCCCGTAGTCGGGCACGCAGGACGTGAAGTGCGCACCGCCCGGCGCCTCCACGACCCCCGTCACGTTCAGCCGTTTGACGAGCAGGGACTGCGGGGCCGCCTCCTTCGTCAGCTCGGCCGTGTCCACGATCCGTTCGCAGGAGACGTAGGCCGCGTCCGCCGCCTCGCAGAACAGGTCGTCGAAGTACGGGTCCGGGCCCAGGTACTGCCCGTTGCCCAGCCGGTCGGCGCGGTTGACGTGGACCAGCGCCGCGTCCAGGTGCAGGGCGGGCATCGCCACGAACGTCTCCCCGTCGTCGTAGGGTGAGGTGACGGTCCGTAAGCCGGGGTTGACCCGCAGGACGTCCGAGCCGATCCCGGCCCGCACCGGCAGGAACGGCAGCCGGTTCGCGGCCGCGTGCAGGCCCCACATGAACATGCCCTCGTCGACCTCCGTCAGTTCCAGAGCCCCGCGTTCGCGGGCCGCGCGGTAGTGCGGTTCGAGCGGGACGGAGTCGAGGGTCACGAAGGCCGTCACCAGTTTGCGCACCCGGCCGGCCGCGACCAGCATCCCGACGTCCGGGCCGCCGTACGAGACCAGCGTCAGATCGTCGATGCCGCTCCGGAGCACTGCTCTGACCAGCGACATCGGCTTGCGCCGGGAACCCCAGCCGCCGATGCCGAGGGTCATGCCGCTGCTCAGCCGGGCGACGGCCTCGTCGGCGGTCATCGTCTTGTCAGTCACTCCCCGCACCCTCCTTCCCGAAGGTGTCGCGTACCCGGTCGGCCACCCCGCTGAGGGCGGCCTCGAAGGTGAAGCCCTGTTCGAAGCGGTAAGCGCGCCGCACGTCGACGGGGTCGATGCCGTTGATGGCGGCCTTGGCCAGGCGCAGCAGCCGGCCGTCCTTGGCGGCTATCTCCCGCGCCAGCTCCAGTGCCGCGGAGCCGAGCTCCTCGCGGGGCACGACCCGCCACACCGAGCCGTACGCGTGCAGTTCGGCCGCGGTCGCCGTGCGCGAGGTGTAGTACAGCGTCCGCATCAGGTGCGGCGGGACCAGGCGGGCCAGGTGGGTGGCCGCGCCCAGGGCGCCCCGGTCCAGCTCCGGCAGCCCGAAGACGGCGTCCTCGCTCGCCACGATCGCGTCCGCGTTGCCCACCAGCCCTATCCCGCCGCCGAGACAGAAGCCGTGCACCGCGGCCACCACCGGGGTCTCGCACTCGTACACCGCCGCGAACGCCTCCGCGCAGCCCCGGTTGGCGCCCAGCAGCGCCTCGTGCCCGTCCGCCTGTATCTCCTTGATGTCCACGCCCGCGTTGAAGCCCCGGCCCCGCGCGGTCAGCACGACACACCGGGTCCCGAGGTCGCGGCCGGCCGCGCGCACCGCGTCCGCCAGCGCGAACCAGCCCCGCACCGGCAGTGCGTTCACCGGCGGGTGGTCGACCGTGACGAGCGCGATGCCCTTTTCCGGAGACGAGGTGGAGACACCCATGGACGCATCAGCTACCTTCGCAGTCAGCTGCCTTTCCACCAAACATTTGTTAGGTGTGAGGCTTCGAAGCTAGCAGCCGGTGCGGACGAGTGGGAGGCCCTGTGGACAACTCGCCGAGCGGCAGGACGGTCGTCGTCACCGGCGGTACCAGGGGGGTCGGCGCCGGGATCGCCCGGGCCTTCGCGGAGACCGGCGCCCAGGTCGTGGCCTGCGCCCGCCGGCCGCCCGAACAACCCGTCGAAGGCGTCGAGTTCACCCCTCTCGACCTACGCGACCCACCTGCCGTGCGCGCCTTCTTCGACGCCCTGCCCCGGGTGGACGTGCTCGTCAACAACGCGGGCGGCACCCCCTACCGGCGGCTCACCGACGTGGACGCCGAGCGGCACGTCCGGGTGATCGAGCTGAACCTCCTCGCCCCGCTGACCGCCTCCCTCGCCGCGTACGAGCACCTGCGGCGGGCCCGGGGAGCGGTGGTGATGATCGGCAGCGTCAGCGGCGCCCGCCCCTCGCCGGGCTCCGCCGCCTACGGCGCGGCCAAGGCGGGGCTGGAGAACCTCGCCCGGTCCATGGCGGTGGAGTGGGCGCCGGAGGTCCGGGTCAACACCCTCGTGGTCGGCATGGTCCGCACCGAACTGGCCGACCTCCACTACGGCGGGCAGGACGGCATCGAGGCGGTCTCCCGCACCGTCCCGCTCGGCCGCCTCGCCGCCCCCTCCGACGTCGGCGCCGCCGCCGTCTTCCTCGCCTCCGACGCGGCCGCCTACATCAGCGGGGCGAGCCTGCTCGTGCACGGGGGCGGGGAGCGGCCCGCCTTCCTCGATGCCGCAACTGCCAACAAGCCGTCCGACAAGGAGGACTGAGATGAGCGGAATCTGCGCGGGCCGGGTCGTCGTCGTCACCGGCGCCGGGCGCGGGCTCGGCCGGGCCCACGCGCTCGCCTTCGCCGCCGAGGGCGCCCGGGTCGTCGTCAACGACCTCGGCGTCGGCCTCGACGGCGGGCCGGGGAAGGACAGCCCGGCCGGGGCCGTCGTGGACGAGATCCGGGCGGCCGGCGGCGAGGCGGTGGCCCACGGCGGCGACATCGCGACGGACGCCGGTGCCGAGTCGCTGGTGGCGGCGGCCCTGGACGCGTACGGCCGCCTCGACACCCTCGTCAACAACGCCGGCTTCCTGCGCGACCGCATGCTCGTCAACCTCGGCGAGGACGACTGGGACGCGGTCATGCGGGTGCACCTCAAGGGCCACTTCCTGCCGCTGCGGCACGCGGCCGCGCACTGGCGGGCCGAGGCCAAGGCGGGCCGCACCCCGGTGGCCCGGATCGTCAACACCAGCAGCGGCGCGGGCCTGCTGGGCTCGGTCGGGCAGGGCAACTACAGCGCCGCCAAGGCCGGCATCATCGGTCTCACCCTGGTCGCGGCTGCCGAACTTGCCCGCTACGGCGTCCAGGTCAACGCCATCGCCCCGGCCGCCCGCACCCGGATGACCGAGCGGGCCTTCGCCGCGACCATGGCCGCCCCCGGCGCCGGCTTCGACGCCATGGCCCCCGGGAACGTCTCCCCGCTCGTGGTCTGGCTGGGCTCCGCCGCGAGCACCGGAGTCACCGGGCGGGTGTTCGAGACGGAGGGCGGCCGGATCACCGTCATGGAGGGGTGGCGCCCTGGTCCGACCGCCGACAAGGGGGCCCGGTGGACCCCGGCGGAGGCGGGGGAGACGGCGCTGAAACTGCTGGCCGAGGCGGAGGCGCCCGGGGCGGTGTACGGGGCGTGAGACCGGGGCGCCGGGTCTAGGTGTCGCACTCCAGTACCGTCCGGCACAGTGAGCACCGCGCCCGGACCCGGCCCCGTACCGGCACCCTGATCCGCTGGTGGCAGGTCGGGCACGGGAACGAGACCCGCAGCCGGCCGCCGCTGTCGGGGGTGAAGGCGTAGGAGGCACCGGGCTGCGGAGGCGGCGCGCCGGGGGCGTGGCGGCGGTCCCGGGCGTAGCGGCGGCGGCCCGCCCATCCGGCAGCGCTCAGCGGCGGCTGCTCCTCGTCCTGGCGGGCCCGGGCCATGCCCTTCTGGTAGGCCGTGTAGGCCTGCGGGCTGGTGAACCACACCGACGGGTCCTCGTGGAAGACGAGGGCGCGCTTGGCCAGCACGTAGCCGAACTCCTCCGGGGTGAGGTAGCCGAGCTTCTGGGACGCCTCGCCGTGCTCCCGGTAGGCGTCCAGGAGCAGCCAGCCGGCCCCGAGGTAGGTGGTCGCCGTGTCCGTGAGGATCTCGTTCTCCCGGACGCCCGGGAAGGAGAGGTCCAGGCGGTGCAGGTAGACGTGCATCACCTCGTGGGCGAGGGCCGCGCCGATGTCCCTGCGGTGGGTGCGGAAACGGTCGTTCAGCTCGATGAAGTACTCGGGGCCCGCGGTGAGTTCGACGTTCGCCGCGTGGGTCATGTCCTTGAAGCCGACGATCATGCGGGCGTCGGGCAGGCGGAAGTGCCGGACCAGCTCGCGGGCGACGCGGTGTGAGCCGAGGTGGAGGTCGTCGGTGTCGCAGAACGCGACGTCGGCGGGGAGGACGCTGGTGGCGAAGGTCTGGACAGTGTCGTACGACAGCCGTCGGTACAACGCCGTGATGGCGGCCCGCACGGTGTCCAGGTGCGGGTAGCCGTGTTCTACCGGGCCGCCGTTCGCCACGTCCCTTACCCCCACAGACGTCGCTGGAGCTGTCTTTCACAGTATGCGGGGGATGGGGGAAATCGGGGGGCGGAAGGTTGTTCGATGTCTGCGGGCGAGTGGGGGCTGATCGCGCAGTTCCTCCTGCAGCCTTCGGCCGGGGGTACCCCCAGCGCCCCTAAAGGGGCGCCAGGCGCGCCGTTCCTTGATCAGTGCCCTGGAGCTCCAGGACCCAGACCTCGTTCTCGCCCTCCTTCAGGATCGGGCCGGGGACGTACAGCGACTCCTGTGGGCCCGCCGACCAGTACCGGCCAAGGTTGAAGCCGTTGATCCAGACGAAGCCTCTCGTCCAGCCGGGGAGTTCCACGCGCGCGTCCCCGGCGCCGCGGACCGTGACCGTTCCCCGGTAGAGGCCCGGTGCGCCGTCCTCCGGAAGGGGGCCGAAGGGCACCGCCGCCACGCCCCCCTCGAACGCGTCCAGGTCGAGTCCACGCGCGCGTACCCCGTGCAGGAACTGGCGTTCGTGCAGGATGCCCCCGGTGATGCCCTTCGGCTCGCCCGAGCGCGGGCCGTAGTTGACGCGGCCGAGGGACTCCACCCAGAGCTCCACGCGCGCGGGGCCGGAGACCGGCTTCTTGAGCTGGGGTTCCTCCTCGGTGAGGACCCCGGCCCGCTCCCCGTCGACGTACACGACCGCGAGGTCGCGCAGACCCCGCCCGGTGAGCGGGTACGGCTGCCGTGGGCCCGGCACGTCCACCTCGTAGCGGACCAGGCCCCGGGCGATGTCCAGCTCCTCGAAGGTGGGCGGGACCGGGTGGACCCGTTCGGGGGTGCCGAGGGTCTCCAGGACGCCGGTGAGGGGGGACCAGGCGGTCACCTCCACGTCCGTCGGTGACGTCAACGGGGCCGGCGTCGGGGGCAGTTCCGGCAGCGGGGCGTCGTGGTACCCGGCGAGGACCTCGCGGAAGCGCCAGAACTTCTCCGTGGGGCGGCCGTACTCGTCGATCGGGGCGTCGTAGTCGTACGACGTCACGTCCGCCTCCAGCGGGCCCTCGTGCAGCTCGCCGCCGGGGCGGTTGGCGCCCGCCCAGCCGGCGAAGTTGGTGCCGCCGTGCGCCATGTAGACGTTGACCGAGGCCCCGCACTCCAGGATCTCCCGCAGCGCCGCCGCCGCGTCCCCGGCGTCCCGGACGACGTGCTCGCCGCCCCAGTGGTCGAACCAGCCGCACCAGAACTCCATGCACATCAGCGGGCCGTGCGGCTGGTGGCGGCGCAGGGTCGCGAAGGCCTCGCGCGCGTGCGAGCCGAAGTTCACCGTCGCGAGCAGCCCGGGGACCGAGCCGCCGGTGAGCATGTGGTCCTCGGGGCCGTCCGAGGTGACCAGCGGCACCGTCACACCCTCGGCGCGCAGCAGGTCGGTGAGGTGGGCCAGGTAGGCGGTGTCGGAGCCGTAGCTGCCGTACTCGTTCTCGACCTGCACCATGATCACCGGGCCGCCTCGGTCCAGCTGCCGGGACACGACCTCGGGCAGCAGCCGGCGGAACCAGCGGTCCGTGTACCGGAGGAACCGCTCGTCACGCGTGCGTGCCGACGCTCCCAGCTCGCCCGTCACCCAGTGCGGCAGCCCGCCGTTCTCCCACTCCGCGCAGATGTACGGCCCCGGCCGCACGATCGCCCACAGGCCCGCCTCCCGCGCCGCGTCCAGGAAGCGGCCGAGGGCCTCGACGTCGCGGAAACCGCCGGGGTGCGGCTCGTGCAGGTTCCAGGGGACGTACGTCTCCACGCAGTTCAGCCCCATGGCGCGCAGCAGCGCCAGCCGGTGGCCCCACTGCTCCTCGTGCACCCGGAAGTAGTGCAGCGCGCCGGACAGCAGCCGTACCGGCCGGCCGTCCAGCAGGAAATCCGTTTCGCCCACCGTGAAGTCGCTCATACGCTCACCTTGGCCTGCTGGCGTGCGCCGAGACCATGGACAAAGATCAGCAGCACTTGGACGGAAGAGACGCACGGAAGGGGCGCGCAGTGCCGCAGGGAGCGCCGGTCTTCCGCACCTGGATGCGGTTCTTCACGCCCGGCGCGGTCCACCACCGGCTCGGCCTGGTCTGTCTCGGTGTCGGTCTCCAGCACGGCGCGGTGCCCGCCGTCGGACCGCGCGTGCTGGACGGGCACGTCGCCGTGGTGATCAGCGCGGGCCGGGGCTGGTACCGGATGCCCGACGGGCGCCGTACCACCGTCACCGCGCCCGCGCTGGTGTGGCTCACGCCCGGCGTCCCGCACCACTACGGCCCCGACCCGGACAGCGGCTGGGACGAGGCGTTCGTGACCTTCGCCGGACCCGACACCGCGACCTATACGGAGCTCGGCTACATCGAGCCCGAGCGGCCCGTGGTGCCGCTCGCGGACGCCACCGGCCCCCGGGACGTCATCGCCCGTATCGCCCGCGCCGCCCGCCGTGGCAACCCCCTCCTGGAGGTCGAGACCGGCGCCGCCGTGCACGAGCTCCTCGTCGCCCTGCGACGCGCGCGTGCCGACCTCGCCCCCGACGGCGACCCGATGCTGCACGCGCTCGCCCGGGACGCCTGCACCGGGATGACCGTCGCCGACCACGCGGCCCGGCACGGCATGACCCCGGCCGAGCTGCGCACCGCCGTCCGCCGGGTCGCCGGGTGCAGCCCCAAGGACTACCTGATCGGCATCCGCCTCGGCCGCGCCCAGGAACTTCTCGCCACCACCGAACTGTCCGTCGCCGCCGTCGCCCGCCGCGTCGGCTACGACGATCCGGCCTACTTCTCCCGCCTGTTCACCCGCCGGGTCGGCACGGCCCCGGTGCGCTTTCGCGCCCAGCAGAGCCGGGTCGTGCCCGACGACTGGAACGAGGGCCTCCAGGAGGACGGCGAACCGGGTCCGCCGGTGGCCGAACCCGCCGACGGCCCTTAGGGATCACCCCGTCGCCCCCCTTAGGGTTGACGCCCATGACCACCAGCAACACCGGTACCGGTGACGTCGACCCCGCCGTCCGCGAGGAACTCGGCCGGCTGCGCGACAGCATCGACAACATCGACGCGGCCGTCGTCCACATGCTCGCCGAGCGCTTCAAGGCCACCCAGCAGGTCGGCCACCTCAAGGCGGTCCACCGGCTGCCCCCGGCCGACCCGGCCCGCGAGGCCCGGCAGATCGCCCGGCTGCGCGCCCTCGCCGAGAACGCCAAGCTCGACCCCGCCTTCGCCGAGAAGTTCCTGAACTTCATCATCGCCGAGGTGATCAGGCACCACGAGTCCATCGCCGAGGACACCGTGAACGGCCGGGAGACGGACGGGCACTGATCCGGCCGACCGCAGTACGCCTCGATGAGCGTCCGGCACCACAGGGGGACCCCGTGCGGTGACGATCACCGCAGGGCGACCCCCGCGCGGTGACGCGGCGCTCGAACAGGCGCTCCAGGCGCAGAGGGGGTGCCCATCAGCGCCGTCTCGCGCCACCTCACGACCCCGGGCCGGACATATGCCGCGTACCGCTCCCGCCCCTGTGCGTTGTCGTTGTCATCAGGCAGCATGGCCCGCATGTCCGTACTGACTCGCGACGAAGCGCAGAGCCGCGCCGAGCTCCTCGACGTCCACCGCTACACGATCGACCTCGACCTGACCACCGGGGACGAGACCTTCGACTCCCGAACCGTGATCCGGTTCACGGCCCGGTCCGACGGCGACACCTTCGTCGAGATGAAGCCCGCCACCCTGCGCGCCGTCACCCTCGACGGACAGCCCCTCGACCCCGAGACGCTGGACCAGGACCGGCTGCCCCTGAAGGACCTCACCGCCGGGGAGCACGAGCTGCGCGTCGAGGCCACCATGCGCTACTCGCGCACCGGCGAGGGCATGCACCGCTTCACGGACCCCACGGACGACCAGACGTACGTGTACACCCAGCTGTTCATGGACGATGTGCAGCGCGTCTTCGCCGCCTTCGACCAGCCCGACCTGAAGGCCGTCTTCGAGCTCTCCGTGACCGCCCCCGAGGGCTGGACGGTGCTCGCCAACGGCGTCACCGAGCACCTCGGCGAGGGCCGCTGGCAGGCCGCCGCCACCCCGCTGATCTCCACCTACCTGGTCGCCGTCGCCGCCGGCCCCTGGCACTCGGTGCGCACCGAGCACCGCGGACTGCCCTTCGGCATCCACTGCCGCCGCTCGCTGGCCCCGCACCTCGACGCCGACGCCGAGGAGATCCTCGACATCACGCGCGCGTGCTACGACCGCTACCACGAGAAGTTCGAGGAGCCCTACCCCTTCGACTCCTACGACCAGGCGTTCGTCCCCGAGTTCAACGCCGGCGCCATGGAGAACCCGGGCCTGGTCACCTTCCGCGACGAGTTCGTCTACCGCTCCGCCGTCACCGACACCGAGCGGCAGACCCGCGCCATGGTCATCGCCCACGAGATGGCCCACATGTGGTTCGGCGACCTCGTCACCCTCAGGTGGTGGGACGACATCTGGCTGAACGAGTCCTTCGCCGAGTACATGGGCTACCAGACCCTCACCGAGGCCACCCGCTACACCGACACCTGGGTCGACTTCGGGGTGGCCCGCAAGGCCTGGGGCTACGACGCCGACCAGCGCCCCTCCACCCACCCGGTCGCCCCCGAGGCCGTCGACGACACCGCCGCCGCCCTGCTCAACTTCGACGGCATCTCCTACGCCAAGGGCGCCTCCGCGCTGCGCCAGCTGGTCGCCTGGATGGGCGAGAAGGACTTCCTCGCCGGCATCAACATCCACTTCCAGCGGCACCGGTTCGGCAACGCCACCCTCGCCGACTTCATCGACTCCCTCGCCGCCGCCACCGAACGCGACGTGCACGCCTGGGCCGACACCTGGCTGCGCACCACCGGCGTCGACACCCTCACCCCGGTCCTGGCCACCGCGGCCGACGGCACCCACACCCTCACCGTCGAGCGCACCGGCAGCCGCCCGCACCGCATCTGCGTCGGCGTCTACGACCAGGACCTCGCCGACGAGGGCCGGCTCACCCTTCGCGAGCGCATCGACCTCGACATCCCGCAGGCCGCCCCGCAGGTCCTCGGCAAGCGCCCCGCCCTGCTCGTGCTCAACGACGGCGACCTGACCTACGCCAAGGTCCGCTTCGACGCCGAGTCCGCCGCCACCGTCCGCGCCCACCTGTCGGGCGTGCCCGACCCGCTGACCCGCGCGGTGGTCTGGAACGCCCTGCGGGACGCGGTCCGCGACGGCGAGCTGCCGCCCGCCGCCTACCTGGAGACCGCCCGCGCCCATCTCCCGCACGAGACCGACCTCGCCCTCGTCCAGGGCGTCCTGGCCTTCACCGCCGTCCACGTCGTCGACCGGTACCTCAGGCCGGAGGACCGCCCCGCCGCCCTCGCCACCGTCTCCGCCCTGTGCCGCGACTTCATCCGGCGCACCGAGGACGGCGACAACCCCGGGCTGCGCCTGATCGCCGTACGGCACTTCATCGCCGCCGCCGCCCACCCCGACACCATCGCCGCCTGGCTCGCCGAGGGCACCGTGCCCGGCGGACCCGAGCTCGACCCCGAGCTGCGCTGGCGCATCATGACCCGGCTCGCCGTCCTCGGCGCCGTCGACGAGGACCGGATCGCCGCCGAACTGGCCCGCGACCCCAGCGCCAGCGGCCAGGAGGGCGCCGCGCGCTGCCGGGCCGCGCTGCCCGACCCCGAGGCCAAGCGCACGGCCTGGGAGGCGATGTTCACCGACGACGAGCTGTCCAACTACCTGTTCACGGCCACCGCCGAGGGCTTCTGGCACCCCGAACAGGCCGACCTGGTCCGCGACTACGTGCCGCGCTACTACCAGGACGCGGTCGCCGTCGCCGCCCGGCGCGGCCCCCGCATCGCCACGGTCACCGGCCGGCAGGCCTTCCCCGCGCACGCCGTCGACGCCGAGAACCTCGCCCTCGGCCGGGCCTGCCTGGCCGACGCCGAGCCGGTGACGGCCCTGCGTCGCCGCCTGGTCGACGAACTGGACGACCTGGAAAGGGCGTTGCGGGTCCGCGAGGCATAGGGCCGCGGACGCACTACGACACGGGCACGGCCGGTCCGTAATCACGATGCGGGGACCGGCCGCCGCTCCTAGGCTCGGTGCCGGAGAAGCATCTGAGACCCTGGGAGAGACCCGTGATCGTAGTCACCGGTGCCACCGGCAACGTCGGCCGCGCCCTCGTTACACGCCTCGTCGCCGACGGACAGCCCGTGCGAGCCCTCACCCGCGCCCCGGAGACGGCCGGCCTGCCCGACAAGGCCGAGGTGGTGCGGTTCCGGGCGGACGACCCGGCCCCGCTGCTCGCGGGGGCGACCAAGCTCTTCCTGTATGTCCAGGGAGCCGGCGGGCGGCTGCCCGAACTCCTCGCCGCCGCTCGCACGGCCGGGGTGCGCCAGGTCGTCCTGCTCTCCTCCGGGATCATCCGGGAGGGCGCCGACGAGACCCACCCCATCCACGTCATGCACGCCACCGCCGAGCGGCAGATCCGCGACAGCGGGCTCGCCTGGACGTTCCTGCGCCCCAACGCGTTCGCCACCAACGCCCTCCAGTGGGCGCCCCAGATCCGCGCAGGCGACACCGTGCACGGCGTCTTCGCCGGCATGCTCACCGCACCCATCCACGAGGACGACATCGCCGCGGTCGCCGAACGCGCCCTCCTCGACGACGGCCACGAGGGCGCCGCGCACCGCCTCACCGGCCCCGCCGCCACCACCAACACCGACCAGATCGCCGCGATCGGGCGGGCCGTCGGCCGCGAGCTGACCTTCGTGGAGGTGCCGCCTCAGGAGGCTGCCCCGCTGTTCCCGGGGACCCCGCCGGAGTTCCTCCAGGGCCTGCTGAAGACCTTCGCTGCCACCGTCGGCGTGCCGCCGGAGATCACCGGCACGGTCGAGGAGATCACCGGCCGCCCGGCCCGCACCTTCGGGCAGTGGGCCGCCGACCACGCGGCCGACTTCCGCCCGTGAAGTCCCTGCCTCCCCGACCGGCCCCGTCAGCCCGCGGACAGCCGCAGTTCCGCCCGGCGCACCCCGCCCTCCCGCGGCCCCGCCCGCCGGTTCCCCACCTCCGCCGTCCGGGACGTCTCCGCGCCCAGCGTGAAGCCCAGGCGCTCCAGGAAGCACTCCCCGGAGCGCCAGCCCGGCGGCACCGACGCCGTCACCAGGGACACCCCGTCGGCATGCGCGAGCAGCGACTCGGCCAGCGCCCGCCCGAGGCCCCGGCCCCGTGCCCAGGGCGCCAGCAGGAACAGCCCCACCGCGACCGCGCCGGGCGCCGGATGGTTCCGTACCGCGTCCACCAGGCCCGAGACGACCCCGTCCCGCTCCAGCACCAGCAGCACCTTGTCGTCGGGTTCGGCGCCCTCGGGCAGCCCGTAGAACAGGCTCTGCACGTCGCCCGGCCCCGACGGCAGCCCGGTCGCCGCCACGAACCAGTCCTCGCAGGCCGCGAAGAGGTCCAGCAGCGGCGCCTCGTCCGCGGGCCGCGGCTCCCGCACCAGCACCCGCTCACCGGGCACGTCGATCATCCACGCGTCAACCACGCGACCGACGTTAACCCCGGTCAGCCACGGTCTCAACGCCCTTTCACCGCTTGCTCCGACGCGCCCCGGGCGCACCGCCCCGACAGGTTTTCCCCGCACGGCAGTACCCACTTTCGGGTTTCGATCGTTGAGCTTTGGGGGCGCGCAGACCCAATCCCGTACAAGCTGGAACTCCCCCCGCGGACAACCCCTTTCGGCCGGCGCCCCGAGGAGATCCCATGAGCACGCCGCCTCTCGCATCCGGACCCCAGGGCCCCGACGCCCTGCGGCCTCTGCTGGACACCGTGCTCGACGCGCTGCGCGAGGGCGGCCGGGCGCGCGGCGGACCGCTGCCCGCGGGCGGACCGGAGGCGGTGGCCGAGCGGGTCGCGGAGGCGGTGGGGGACGTCCTCCCGGACGACGGCGACCCCGACGCCCTGCGCACCCTGGTGGCCGCCCTCGCCGAGGGCGCCGCCGACCCCGCCGACCCGCTGTGCGCGGCGCATCTGCACTGCCCGCCGCTGGCCGTCGCCACCGCCGCCGACCTCGCCGCGAGCGCCCTCAACCCGTCCCTGGACTCCTGGGACCAGGCCCCGGCAGCCGCCGCCCTGGAAGCCCTGGTCACCCGCACCCTGGCCCATACCATCGGCCTCTCCGACGCGGTGGTCACCACCGGCGGCACCGAGTCCAACCAGCTCGCGCTGCTCCTGGCCCGCGAAGCCCTCGGGAGCGGCCTCCGGCTGGTCTGCGGGGACAACGCCCACCACTCGCTGCCCCGCGCCGCCTGGTTGCTCGGCCTGCCCGACCCCGTCGTGGTCCCCGCCCCGAACGGCACCCTCGACCCGGCCGCCCTGCACGCCGCCCTCACCCACCTGCCCCGGCCGCTGCTGGTCGCCGCCACCGCCGGCACCACCGACGCCGGGCTCATCGACCCGCTCCCCGAGATCGCCGGGCTCTGCGCCGCCCACGGCGCCCGGCTGCACGTCGACGCCGCCTACGGAGGCGGCCTCGCCTTCAGCGACCGGCACCGGGAGAAGCTCGCCGGTCTGGAACGCGCCCACACCGTCACCCTCGACCTGCACAAACTCGGCTGGCAGCCGGTCGCCGCCGGCCTCCTCGCCGTCGCCCGGCCGGGCGAGCTCGGCGTCCTCCACCACCACGCCGACTACCTCAACGCCGGCGACGACACCGAGGCCGGCTACCCCGACCTGCTCGGCCGCTCCCTGCGCACCACCCGGCGCCCCGACGTCCTCAAGATCGCGGTCACCCTCAAGACCCTGGGCCGCACCGGACTCGGCGCGCTGGTCGACCAGGTGTGCGCACGCGCGCGGGAGTTCGCCGCCCTGGTCCGCGAGCACCCCGCCTTCGAGCTCTACGACCGGCCGGACATCAGCACGGTGCTGTTCCGCCCCACCGGAGCCACCGACGACGACGTCGCCGACGTACGGCGCAGGCTGCTGCACGACGGCCGGGCGGTACTCGGCCGGGCCCGGCTCGACGGCCGGCTCTGGCTCAAGGCCACCCTGCTCAACCCCCTCACCCGGCCGGACGAACTGGCCCTCCTCCTGAAACTCGTGGAAGGAACCACGCTGCAATGAGTTCGACGCCCATCCCCCCACGCCACGAGCCCGAAGCACCCCGCGACCTGGTCGGCGTCGGCATCGGACCGTTCAACCTCTCCCTCGCCGCACTTGCCCACCCGCTCGCCGAACTCGACGCCGTCTTCTACGAGCAGCGTCCGGGCTTCGACTGGCACGCCGGGCTGCTGATCGACGGCGCCACCATCCAGGTGCCGTTCCTCGCCGACCTGGTGACCCTCGCCGACCCCGCGAACCCCTGGTCGTTCCTCAACTACCTCAAGGCCCGCGACCGGCTCTTCCCCTTCTACTTCGCCGAGCGCTTCCACATCCGGCGCGCCGAGTACGACGCCTACTGCCGCTGGGTCGCCGAGAGCCTGCCCGGACTGTGCTTCTCCCACCAGGTCGACGCCGTCCGCTGGAACTCCGAACGCGACCTGTTCGAGGTCGACTTCACCCGGCTCGACGCCGAGGGCGAGGCCGAGTCGCTCGGCCGTACGTACACGAGGAACGTCGTGCTCGGGGTCGGGACCGTCCCCTACGTGCCCGATCCGCTCAGGCCCCTCGTGGAGTCCCCGGGCGTCCCGGTCATCCACGCGGCCGACTACCTCGACCACCGCGAGGCCTTCCTCGCCGCCGAGCACGTCACCGTCGTGGGCTCCGGGCAGTCCGGCGCCGAGGTCTTCCTCGACCTGCTGCGCAACAGGCCCGCAGGCCGCGAGAAGCTGCACTGGATCGGGCGCGGCGAGGCCTTCGCGCCCATGGAGTACTCCAAGCTCGGCCTGGAGCACTTCACCCCCGACTACACCCGCTACTTCCACGCCCTCACGGAACCCGTCCGGGACCGGCTCGTCTCCGCCCAGTGGCAGCTGCACAAGGGCATCGACGCCGAGACCATCGCCGCCATCCACGACGAGCTGTACCGCCGCACGCTGCACGGCGGCTGGCCCGAAGCCGTCCTGACCCCCGGTGTCCAGGTCCGCACGGCCGGACGCGTCGCCACCACCAAGGTCGAGCTCCACCTCGAACACGTCCAGCAGGGCAGCCGCTCCCGGCTCACCACCGACGCCGTCGTGCTGGCCACCGGCTACCGCGAGCGCCCCCTCGGCCGTCTGCTCGCCGGGCTCGACCCCTACCTGCGCCGGGACAACAGCGAACGCCCGCGGGTGGACGAGCGGTTCCGGCTGGTCCTCGACCCGTCGGTGACCGGAGCGGCGTACGTCCAGAACGCCGAACTCCACACCCACGGCGTCGGCACCCCGGACCTGGGCCTGGCCGCCTGGCGCAGCGCCACCATCCTCAACACCCTCACGGGCAAGGACCCCTACCCGCTGCCCGCGCGCACGGCCTTCACCAGCTTCGGCCTGGAGCGGCCGGAGGAGCGGGTCCCGGCGCAGCAGCAGCCGAGGCAGCTCACTCCGCTGGTCGACTGAGCGCTTCGCCGGCCGATCCCGGGAGCGCCGGTCCGGGGACCGGCGCCCTTCGGGCCCGCTCAGAACACCGGCGTGCCGTCGCGGGTCAGCTTCCAGTCCGCCGACGCGAAGTCCTTCGGGTCCAGGACGCCCTTGGCGGTCACCCACTCCGCGATCCGGGTGCGGATCTCCGTCGACTCCGACCACAGCTCCTTGGCCGAGGCGACGTGGGGGAACGCGCCGCCGCCGTTGGCGCGGTAGTTGTTCACCGCGAGCACGAACTGCGCGGCGTCGTCGAGGGCGGCGCCGTCGTAGGTCAGGTTCTTGATCCGCGAACCGGCCGCCTGCGCGACGTCGATGTCGTACCGCAGGCCCGAGACGTAGTCGTAGTTGTAGTCCGGACGGCCGTTCGCGTTGGTCAGCTTCTCCACGTCGACCGCCGCGTCCGCCGCCGTCCGGACGTAGTACTCCGCCGAGTACTCCAGGTACGCGCGGATCTGCGCGCCCGTCATCACCTTGGCGACCAGCGTGTTGTCGTACACGTACAGGCTCGACAGGTCCCGGATGGTCACGTTGCCGGCCGGGATCTCGGACGTCCGCGAGAACGGCGAGGCCTGCGCGAGCACCGGCAGCGACGCGTACTCCGTGCCCGCCAGGGCCGCCTTGACCACGTCCTCCTGGACCTTGGTGATCAGGTCGATGATCGGGGCGTCCCGGTAACGGGCCTCGACCGTGGTGAGGGTCTCCGTCGCGGTGCCGACCACCTGGTTGACGTACGCCACGACCTTGGCGTGCTCGTCCTCCAGGAGCCGGGTGATCTTCGGGTCGTCGGCGACCGTGTTGGAGTTCAGCAGCGAGGACGCGACCGACTCCACCTCCCACCCACCCTTGCCGAACACCAGCTCGATGTCGAAGAGGGAGAGGCGCTCGGCGTAGCACAGCGGCTCGGAGAGGACGACGGTCTTGCCGGTGGCCTCGTTGACGACCTTCAGCTCGGGGATCTCCACGTGCGCGTGGCCGACCAGGATGGCGTCGATGCCGGGCACCTGCCTGGCGACGTTGGCGGCGGCGTTCTCGACGTACGGCACCTGGTCCCCGTAGGAGGACGTGCCCGAGGAACCCGAGTGGGCCGAGACCACGACCACGTCCGCGCCCAGCGCCTTCAGCTTCGGCACCCACTTCGCGGCCTGCTCCTCCAGACCGGGGAAGGCCAGCCTGCCCTGGACGAAGGCCTTGTCCCAGATCGCGATGCCCGGGTTGGTCAGGCCGAGGACGGCGACCTTGACCGGCGGGGCGCCCGGGACGTGGAACTTCTTGATGAAGTACGGCGGGAAGGCGGGCTTCAGGGTCTTCGCGTCGACCGCGTTGGCACCGAGCAGCGGGAAGTGCAGCTGGTCCTCGAACCTGCGGAGCGTCTCGATGCCGTAGTTGAACTCGTGGTTGCCGAGCGCCGCCGCGTCGTACCCGATCGCGTTCATGGCCTGCGCCATCGGGTGCACCGGGCCGCCCTTGGCGGTGATCGGGTCGACCTTCGCGTAGTAGTACGTCAGCGGGGTGCCCTGGATGGTGTCACCGGCGTCCAGGAGCAGGGTGTTGTGGCGGCCCTTCGCCTTGCGCACCTGGTCGACCAGGGTCGAGATGCGCGCCAGGCCCATCGCGTTGCCGGCCTTGTCGGAGTAGTCCGCGTCCTTGAAGTAGTCCCAGTTGAAGACGTGCCCGTGCAGGTCGGTGGTGCCCATGACGGTGAGGGAGTACCGCCGGGGGTGCCGGGCCGGCCGTACCGACGCCTGTGCCGGGGCCGCCGCCGCGCCGGCGATCGCCACGCCCGCTCCGGTCGCGGCGGACTTCTCCAGGAACTTCCGACGGTTCAAGGGCATCTTTTGGTCTCCTCGCGATTCGGTCAACGACGCGCGTAGATTCTGTCCTGGGCATGTCGCTCGGCAACAGGCCTGGGAGGTTTCGATCTGATGACCTGAACACGCCGTATTCAACAAGTGCGAGATGCTCATAGGAGCGGGGCGCCGCACATTCAACACTTGTCAATAGGCCTTCACGCAAAGGTTGTTGGGTCGTCATGTGCGACCGATTCTCTACCCGCCGGTAAGGCCTAGGCTCGAACCATGCGCCGAGCAAAGATCGTTTGTACTCTGGGGCCCGCCACCGACTCGTACGACCAGATCAAGGCCCTGGTCGAGGCCGGAATGGACGTCGCCCGATTCAACCTCAGCCACGGCAGCTACGCCGAGCACGAGGAGCGCTACCAGCGGGTGCGCAAGGCCTCCGACGAGACCGGTCGCAGCGTCGGGATGCTCGCCGACCTTCAAGGCCCGAAGATCCGGCTCGGCCGCTTCACCGAAGGCCCCGTACTCCTCGAACGCGGTGACACCTTCGTCATCACGGTGGAGGAGGGCGCCGAGGGCGACCGGCACCAGTGCGGGACGACGTACACGGGTCTGGCGGGTGACGTCACCC
Source organism: Streptomyces sp. NPDC013157 (assembly GCF_042899865.1). NCBI lineage: Bacteria > Bacillati > Actinomycetota > Actinomycetes > Kitasatosporales > Streptomycetaceae > Streptomyces > Streptomyces sp. NPDC013157. The sequence continues at coordinate 397,353 of NZ_JBIBAK010000004.1, forward strand.
CCGGTGAGCGCGTCCTCGTCGACGACGGCAAGGTCTGCCTGGAGGTCACCCGCGTCGACGGGCCCCGGGTGCACACCACGGTGGTCGAGGGCGGCATGGTCTCCGACCACAAGGGCCTCAACCTCCCCGGCGTCGCCGTCTCCGTGCCCGCCCTGTCCGGCAAGGACGAGGCCGACCTGCGGTGGGCGCTGCGCACCGGCTTCGACGTGATCGCCCTGTCCTTCGTCCGCAGCGGCCGGGACATCGAGGACGTCCACCGCATCATGGACGAGGAGGGCCGCCGTCTCCCCGTGATCGCCAAGGTCGAGAAGCCGCAGGCCGTCGAGAACATCGACTCCATCGTGGCCGCCTTCGACGGCATCATGGTCGCTCGCGGCGACCTGGGCGTGGAGATGCCGCTGGAGCAGGTGCCGATCGTCCAGAAGCGCGCCGTCAAGCTGGCCAAGCGCAACGCCAAGCCGGTCATCGTCGCCACCCAGATGCTCGACTCGATGATCGAGAACTCGCGCCCCACCCGCGCCGAGGCCTCCGACGTCGCCAACGCCGTCATCGACGGCACGGACGCGGTGATGCTCTCCGGCGAGACCAGCGTCGGCAAGTACCCGATCGAGACCGTCCGCACCATGGCGAAGATCGTCGAGGCGGCCGAGGAGGACATCCTCGCCAAGGGCCTGCCGCCGCTGACCGAGAGCAACAAGCCCCGCACCCAGGGCGGCGCGGTCGCCCGGGCCGCCGCCGAGATGGGCGACTTCCTGGGCGCGAAGTTCCTGGTCGCGTTCACCCAGTCGGGAGACACCGTCCGCCGGCTCTCCCGCTACCGCTCGCCGATCCCGCTGCTTGCCTTCACCCCGGATCCGGCCACCCGTTCCCAGCTCAACCTCACCTGGGGCGTCGAGACCTTCCTCGGCCCGCACGTCGACTCGACGGACAAGATGGTCGACCAGGTCGACGAACTTCTGCTGAAGTACGGCCGCTGCGAGCAGGGCGACATCGTGGTCATCACGGCGGGTTCCCCGCCCGGTGTCTCCGGCTCCACCAACATGGTCCGGGTTCACCACATCGGTGAGGACGACAGCCCCAAGTAACGTGCGAAGGGCCCCTCCGGCCGGCGGAGAGGCCCTTCAGCCACACAATTACGCGACCTTGGAATCCAAGGAAAAGTGCCCCGGGTCGGACTCGAACCGACACTGTACGGGTTTTGAATCCGTTGCCTGCTGCCAATTGGGCTACCGGGGCTCGAAGAATCCAAGGTGAACCCCGACCCTCCGCGCGTCCACCATACCGTAGCTAGGTAGGCTCTTGTCAGCAGTACCCCTGCCCTGAACGAGGAGCCCCCGTGACCGCCGCCGAGTCGCCCCAGCCAGTCGACGCACCCGACGACAAGTCGCACGTGCCTCCGCTGACGACCCGTGTCGTCATCGCCGAGGACGAGGCCCTGATCCGGCTCGACCTGAAAGAGATGCTGGAGGAGGAGGGGTACACGGTCGTCGGCGAGGCGGGCGACGGCGAACAGGCCGTCGAGCTGGCCCGCGAGCACCGCCCCGACCTGGTCATCCTCGACGTCAAGATGCCCAAGCTCGACGGCATCTCGGCGGCCGAGAAGATCGCCGCGGAGTCCATCGCCCCGGTCCTGATGCTCACCGCCTTCTCGCAGCGCGACCTCGTCGAGCGGGCCCGGGACGCCGGCGCGATGGCGTACCTGGTCAAGCCGTTCAGCAAGAGCGACGTCGTCCCGGCGATCGAGATGGCCGTCTCCCGCTTCAACGAGCTGCGGCAGCTGGAGAAGGAGGTCGCCGACCTCACCCTGCGCCTGGAGACCCGCAAGCTCGTCGACCGCGCGAAGTCCGTCCTGCAGACCGAGTACGGCCTGACGGAGCCGGCTGCGTTCCGCTGGATCCAGAAGACGTCGATGGACCGCCGTATGTCGATGCAGCAGGTCGCGGAGGCGGTCATCGCGGACAGCGAGGAGAAGAAGTCCGGCAAGGGCTGACCCGCACACGCACGAACACCAAGGCCCGTGCTCCGGAGAAGGGAGCACGGGCCTTTGCAGCGCCGCTCAGGGCAGCGCCCCGTAAGGGGCGCGGGGAACTGCGCGACCAGCCCCATCCGGCCCGCAGTGACCCCACGGCCGTCAGTCCTCGCCCAAATAGGCCTTACGAACCGACTCGTCGTGCAGCAGATCCTGCCCACTGCCCGACAGCACGATGTTGCCGACCTCCATCACATGCCCCTGGTCGGCCAGCGACAGCGCCGCCTGCGCGTTCTGCTCGACCAGCAGAATCGTCGTCCCCTGCGACTTCAGCTCCAGGATCGTCGCCATGATCTTCTGCATCATGATCGGCGACAGCCCCATCGACGGCTCGTCCAGCATCAGCAGCTTCGGCTGGGACATCAACGCCCGACCCATCGCCAGCATCTGCTGCTCACCGCCCGAGAGGGTGCCCGCGGCCTGCTTGCGCCGCTCGCCCAGGATCGGGAAGAGGTCGTAGGCGCGCTGGATGTCCTTCTCGATGCCCGCCTTGTCCTTCCGGAGGAACGCACCGAGCTGCAGGTTCTCCGCGATGGTCAGGCGGGGGAAGATGTGCCGGCCCTCGGGGGAGTGGGCGAGCCCGAGCGCGACGATCTTGTGTGCCGGGACCCCGCCGAGCGGCTTGCCGTCGAAGACGACCTTCCCCGAGGAGGGCTTGAGCAGCCCCGACAGGGTACGCAGGGTCGTCGTCTTGCCGGCGCCGTTGGTGCCGATGAGGGTCACGACCTGACCGGCCTCGACGCTGAACGAGATGCCCTTGACGGCCTCGATCTTGCCGTAGGCGACCCTGAGGTCCTCGACCTCCAGCAGTGCGGTCACTGGGCCTCTCCCTTGGTGGTGCTGTCCGCCTCGGTGCTCTCCGCGCCGGCGTCCTCCGCGTCGGTGGCCGGGGCCGCGTCGGCGGTCCGGTCCTCCGCGGCGGCCTCCGCGGCCTCGACGTCGGCCGCCTCCGCCGCCCCGGGGTCGCCCTCGAAGGGCTCGCCCAGATAGGCGGCGATGACCCGGTCGTCCGCCTGTACGACGTCGGAGGTGCCCTCGACGAGCTTCTCGCCCTGGACGAGGACGGCCACCCGGTCGCACAGGTTGAAGATGAAGCGCATGTCGTGCTCGATGACGAGGACGGCGATGCCCTTGTCCCGGATGGCGAAGACCAGTTCCTCGGTGGCCCGGGTCTCCTGCGGGTTCATGCCGGCCGTCGGCTCGTCGAGCAGCAGCAGGCCCGGTTCGCTGGCCAGTGCGCGGGCGATCTCCAGCTTGCGCTGCTCGCCGTAGGGCAGGTTGCGCGCCAGGTGGTCGCGCTTGGCGGCCAGGCCGATGAACTCCAGGAGCTCCATGGCCTTCGCCTCGGACTCCTTCTCGGCCTTGCGGAAGCCGGGACCGCGCAGCAGCGCGGACCACAGCCCCTCCTTGGTCCGCGTGTGGCGGCCCACGAGGACGTTCTCCAGGACGGTCATGTTGGCGAAGAGCCGGATGTTCTGGAACGTCCGGGCGATGCCCGCCTGCGTCACCAGGTGCGGCTTGGGCGGCAGCACCTTGCCCTGGTAGGAGACCGTGCCCTCGGTGGGCACGTACAGGCCGGTGAGGCAGTTGAAGAAGGTGGTCTTGCCGGCGCCGTTCGGGCCGATCAGGCCGACGATCTCGCCGCTGTTGACCGTGAAGTCCACGGACCGGACGGCGGTCAGACCACCGAAGCGCATCGTGACGTCACGGGCTTCGAGTACAGGTGTCGTCATGGTTCCTTACGCCCCTGCCTTGGTGACGGCCGGATCGTCGCTCAGCGTCACCTGTGCCGGTACGTCGAGCTGGCCGGTCTCGTGGAACTCCAGCTGACGGCGGCGGTTGGCGATGATGCCCTCCGGCCGGAACCGCATCAGCAGGATCAGCGCGACGCCGAAGGCGAACAGCTCGTAGTTCTGCAGGAACTGGAGCTTCTCCGGGACCAGGTAGAGCACGCTCGCGCCGAGCAGCGGGCCGCTGACGGTGCCCATGCCGCCGAGGACGACGGCGGCCAGCAGGAAGGCCGAGTTGGGCGGAGCGGCGCCGGCGAACTGGTACGGCTGCGGGTTCACGCTGTAGTTGACGTGCGCCATCACGGTGCCGGCGAGACCCGCGAGGGAGGCGCCGAGGGCGAAGGCGATCAGCTTGACGCGGAAGCCGTTGATGCCCATGGCGGTGGCGGCGGTCTCGTCCTCGCGGATGGCGATCCAGGAGCGGCCGATACGGGAGTCGGCGGCGCGGGTGAAGACGAGCACGACGATCGCCGTGACGATGAGCATCAGGAACAGGTAGTTGGCGAACCGGCCCAGGGTGTGCCCGAGGACGTCGTGCGACTCGCCCAGGTTGAACCCGAAGATGTTCAGGTCCGGGATCTGGGTGATGCCGTTGGGGCCGCGGGTGATGTTCGGTCCGGAGTCGCCGTCCAGGTTGTTGACGGTGATGCGGAAGATCTCACCGAAGCCGAGTGTCACGATGGCCAGGTAGTCGCCGCGCAGCCGCAGGGTCGGCGCGCCGATCAGCACACCGAAGACCAGCGAGGCGGCCATGCCGGTGAGGGCCGCGGCCCAGAACGGGAAGTGCACACCGGAGAACCGGGAGTACTCCGAGCCGGAGACCAGGGCGGCCGCGTAGGCGCCGACACCGAGGAACGCGACGTAACCGAGGTCGAGCAGACCGGTCAGGCCGACCACGATGTTCAGGCCCAGGGCGACGGTGGCGAAGATCAGGATGTTCACGCCGACGTTGGCGTTGTGGTCGTCGTTCTGGGTGAAGGGGAAGATCACGGCCGCGACGAAGGCGAGCGCCGAGGCGAATCCCTTGTGGTGCGCGGCGGTGGTCGCGAAGCGGTCGACCAGGCCGGTGTGCATCAGGCCCCAGGCGGCGAAGACGAGCAGCAGCAGGTAGCCGATGAAGGTCTCGCTGGCGTCGTTGTCGATGCCGATGCCGTAGGAGAAGGCCAGCAGGCCGAGCGCGACGCCGACCGTGAGGACGAGGCGCTCGACGAGCGGCGACGCCTTGCCGGGAGCGGGCAGCTGAGGCTTGGTCAGGTAGCCGCGGAAGCCGGTGCCCGGCGCCGGGTGGGGCAGGGCGAGGGCGCCGACGACGGGCAGCGCGGAGGCCGCCATCGCCACGTAGGCGCCCGGGTCGAGGTTGACCAGGCCGCCGAGGTCGACGGCGATGGCGATACCGGTGAACCAGCAGACGGCGAACGCCGACAGGGCCGTCAGGAAGACCGGGGAGGTGGCGCCCGCCGGGTTCAGCCAGCGCAGCCACTTGACGTCCCACAGGGTCAGCCCGAACAGCAGGGTGAGGGCGCCGCCCACGAGGGCGAGGATCTGCAGGCCGGCCGGGTAGCCGTAGACCGTCAGGTCGCCGGGGAAGTCGGACGTCCAGGTCCAGCTCATGAAGGTGCTGGCGATGGTGCCCACGGCACCCACGACGACGAGCAGCCGGGCGACGGACAGGGGCAGCGGGACGGGCCCGCGCTCCGGCGCCGCCGGGGAGATGGTGGTGGTGTCGGTCATGCTGCTCACGCCCTGTCCGCGACGCGTTCGCCGAGCAGACCCTGTGGTCTGAAGAGGAGCACCAGGATCAGCAGGACGAAGGCCCACACCGAGGCCCAGCCGCCGCCGCCGAGTTGCTGCATGCCGGGGATGTTGGCGATGTACGCGGTGGCCATGGCCTCCGCGATCCCGAGGACGAGGCCGCCGAGCATGGCGCCGTAGATGTTGCCGATGCCGCCGAGGACGGCCGCGGTGAACGCCTTCAGACCGGCGATGAAGCCCATGTCGTAGGAGACGGAACCGTACTTGAGGCCGTAGGAGACACCGGCGACGGCCGCGAAGAAGCCGCCGATCGCGAAGGCGATGACGATGATGCGGTTGGTGTCGATGCCCATCAGCTGGGCGGTGTCCGGGTCCTGGGCGGTGGCCTGCATGGCGCGGCCGGTGCGGGAGAGCCGGACGAACAGGGCGAGGACCGCCATGCACAGCGGGGCGGCGATGATCAGGAAGATGTCACCGCTCTGTACGGTCACGGAGCCGATGTGCAGCGGTCCGAACGGCAGTTGCGGGAAGACCCGGGCGGTCTTGGCGTCGCCGTCGATGTGGTACCAGTTGAAGACCGCCTGCTGGAGCGCGAGCGACAGGCCGATCGCGGTGATCAGCGGGGCGAGGCGTGGTGCGCCGCGCAGCGGACGGTAGGCGAAGCGTTCGGCGCCGACGGCGATGAGAACGGCGACCAGGGCTCCGCCGATGAGCATCGCCGGCAGGGCAACCCACATGGATATGCCGTCCGGCAGGAGAAGGTAGACCGTGAGGGCGCCGAAGCCTCCGGTCATGAAGATCTCGCCATGGGCGAAGTTGATGAGCTGGACGATGCCGTACACCATCGTGTAGCCGATGGCGATCAGACCGTACATCGAGCCGAGGAACAGCCCGTTGGCCAGCTGCTGCGGCAGGGTGTTCACCGCATGGCCTCCATGTGGTGGGGAGAGTCAGGGGGGCGGTAGAGGGCGGGCCGCGCGGTGACGGTGGTCTGCGCCGCGCGGCCCTGGTACTGCTCTGTGCTTCGGCTGGTTACTTCGGGGTGGCCACACCGCTCTGGACCGACTTCCACGCACCGCTGACGACCTTGTAGACGGTCAGCTGCTTGTTCGTGGTGTCGCCGTACTGGTCGAACGCGATCTTGCCGGAGATGCCGTCGAAGGTGTTCTTCTGGACGGCGTCGACGATCTGGGAGCGGGCGTCGTCCGGGATCTTGCCGTCCTTCACGACGCTGCCGACGGCCTTGATGATCGCGTTGGTGGCGTCGTAGGAGTACGAGCCGTAGGTGCCGTAGTCACCGGGGTACTTCTTGGCCTTGTAGGTGGCCACGAAGTCCTTGGCGGCGGGCAGGGTGTCGACCGGGACGCCGATCGACGTGGCGAGGTCGCCCTCGGCGGACTTGCCGGCGGTCTTGATGTAGGTGTCGCTGAAGATGCCGTCGCCGCCGAACAGCGGGATGTTGGCGCCCGCGGCCTTGAGCTGCTTGGTCAGCACCTGGGCCTCGTCGTACTGGCCGCCGTAGTAGAGGATGTCGGCGCCCGAGTTCTTGATCTTGGTGACCAGGGTGGAGAAGTCGCGGTCGCCGGTGTTGACGTGGTCGGTCCCGATGACCTTGCCGCCCTGCTTGGCGAACTGCTCCGAGAAGATCTTCGACAGACCGGCGCCGTAGGTCTGCTTGTCGTCGACGACGAACGCCTTCTTCTTCTTGGCGCCGTTGTACGCGTAGTCCGCCGCGTAGGCGCCCTGCAGGGCGTCGGTGGTCGCGGTGCGGAAGTACGTCTTGAACGGACGGGACGGGCTGGTCTGCCAGTTCTTGCCCATCGTCAGCTCGGGGTTGGTGTTGGACGGCGAGATCTCCACCAGGTTGGCGGTGGCGAAGACCTGCTGCATCTGCGTGGCCACACCGGAGTTGAGCGGGCCGACGACGCCGAGCACCGTCTTGTCCGAGACGAGCTGGGTGGCGTTCTGCTGGCCGGTGGCCGGAATCGCCTTGTCGTCCAGCGCCTTGATCTTGAAGGTGACGCCCGGGACGGTCTTGTTCTTGTTGGCGTCGTCGACGGCGATCTGGGCGCCGTACTGGATGCCGAGACCCGTGGCGGAGTTCTGGCCGGTCAGCGGGGCGTCGACGCCGATCGTGACCGTCACGTTGCCGCTGTCGCCGCTCTTGCTGTTGTCGTCGCGGGAGCCGCAGGCGGTGAGGGTCAGGGCTCCGGTGGTCAGCACGGAGGTAAGAATCACCAGAGAACGCTGTCGCACAATCGATCCTTTCCGCGGGCATGCGCCCCCTCGCAGGGAACGACGGGTGCCGCGCCGGTACCGAACTCCCTATGGAGCGGTGACTGGCCGTGACTCTAAGCGCGGGTGAGGAACGGGGAGGAGTGCTTGTCGAAGGCTGTGACGCTCTTGTTATGACACGAGGTAATGCAGAGCGGTACATCGTGGGGGGAAAGCAGGAATTGAGCCCGATTCGCCCCGTCCGCATTCTGAGAACCTGCAGGACCCGGCATGATCCGTTCAGGCGTCTCGACGGTTTTGGCCATGACGCCCGGCCGTTGCTGTGGGCGACTTTCGGAGCGGGCGGGAGACGCGACGGGCCCCGGGAACTGGGGTGAAACAGCGAATGTGGATTACACGCGTATTACGTAGAGTTACGCCGAGGAAAGAAAGTCAAGCCTTCGGAACTTTTTCGCATTTCCCGGCGAGGTGGCCGGCGGTGCCGCCGGCCGTTCACTGCCCTCCCTGCCGCTCTCTTACCGGGCGCTGACCTCGGCGTGCGGCGCCGAGGTCCTTCGTCCCGCCGGGGGTGCGGGTCAGGCGCCGGCGCCCCGGACATGGGCCTCGTCGCCCGGGCGCGCGTCACGCAGCAGGCAGGTCAGGCGCGCGCTGCACACCCGCCGGCCCTCCTCGTCGCTGATCACGATCTCGTACGTCGCCGTGGACCGACCCCGGTGGACGGGCGTGGCCACGCCGGTGACCAGACCGGAGCGGGCCCCGCGGTGATGCGTGCAGTTCAGGTCGACACCGACCGCGATCTTCGAACTGCCGCCGTGCAGCATCGAACCGACCGAGCCCAGGGTCTCCGCCAGCACCGCGCTTGCACCGCCGTGCAGCAGCCCGTACGGCTGGGTGTTGCCCTCCACGGGCATGGTGCCGACGACCCGTTCCGCCGAGGCCTCCACGATCTGCACGCCCATACGGTTGCCGAGGTGGCCCGCCGAGAACAGGGCCCGCAGGTCGATGCCGAGCGAGGCGTACTCGTCGATGACCTCCTGCGGGAACTTCACGTGCTGCTGCTCGCCCATGGGCCGGCTCCGTTCGTCGTGCGGCTGTCTCTCCCGACTGAGCAAACGCTCAGTAGGCCGCCGATTCTTCCAGACGCGCTGAGCGGGCGCTCAGACGGCGGCTCGCGGGTGCGGCACACCGGCCTCCAGGCGGATCACCACGGACTTGCTGGCCGGGGTGTTGCTGATGTCCGCCGTGGAGTCGAGCGGCACCAGCACATTGGTCTCCGGGTAGTACGCGGCCGCGCAGCCCCGGGAGGTCGGGTAGTGCACCACCCGGAAGCCCGGCGCCCGGCGCTCCACACCGTCCTTCCACTCACCGACCAGGTCCACGTACGACCCGTCGGCGACGCCCAGCAGCCGCGCGTCCTCCGGGTTCACCAGGACCACCCGACGGCCGTTCTTGATACCCCGGTAGCGGTCGTCCAGGCCGTAGATCGTGGTGTTGTACTGGTCGTGCGAGCGCAGCGTCTGCAACAGCAGCCGCCCCTCGGGCAGTTCCGGGTACTCGACCGGGGCCGCGGTGAAGTTCGCCTTGCCGGTCGCCGTCGGGAAGCGCCGCTCGTCGCGCGGGGCGTGTGGGAGTGCGAAGCCACCCGGGTGCGCCACGCGCGCGTTGAAGTCGTCGAAGCCGGGGATCACGCGCGCGATACGGTCCCGGACCGTCGCGTAGTCCTTCTCGAACTCCTCCCACGGCGTACGGCTGTTCTCACCGAGCACCCGGCGGGCCAGCCGGCACACGATCGCCGGCTCCGACAGCAGGTGCGGGCTCGCGGGCTCCAGGCGGCCGCGCGAGGCGTGCACCATGCCCATGGAGTCCTCGACGGTGACGAACTGCTCCCCGCTGCCCTGGAGATCGCGCTCGGTCCGGCCGAGCGTCGGCAGGATCAGCGCCCGCGCGCCCGTGACGACGTGCGAGCGGTTGAGCTTCGTCGACACGTGCACGGTCAGCCGTGCCCGTCGCACCGCCGCCTCGGTGACCTCCGTGTCGGGCGTCGCGGAGACGAAGTTGCCGCCCATCGCGAAGAAGACCTTCGCCTCGCCGTCGCGCAGCGCGCGGATGGCCCGGACGACGTCGAAGCCGTGCTCGCGCGGGGGCGCGAAGCCGAACTCCTTCTCCAGGGCGTCCAGGAAGGCCGGGGCCGGCCGCTCGAAGATGCCCATCGTGCGGTCGCCCTGCACGTTCGAATGGCCGCGGACCGGGCACACGCCCGCGCCGGTACGGCCGATGTTGCCGCGCAGCAGAAGGAAGTTGACGACCTCCCGGATCGTCGGCACCGAGTGCTTGTGCTGGGTGAGCCCCATGGCCCAGCAGACGATGGTGCGCCGCGAGGCGAGCACCATGCCGAGGGTCTCCTCGATCTCCGCGCGGGTGAGGCCGGTGGCGGTGAGCGTCTCGTGCCAGTCGGCGGCGCGGGCGGCCTGCGCGAACTCCTCGAACCCGTGGGTGTGCTCGCGCACGAACTCCTCGTCGACCGCGCCCTCGGTCTCCAGCACCAGCTTGTTGAGGAGCCGGAACAGGGCCTGGTCGCCGCCGATGCGGATCTGCAGGAACAGGTCGGTGAGGGCGGCGCCCCTGACCATGCCCTGCGGGGTCTGCGGGTTCTTGAACCGCTCCAGGCCGGCTTCCGGGAGCGGGTTGACGCTGATGATCTTCGCGCCGTTGGCCTTGGCCTTCTCCAGCGCGGAGAGCATCCGGGGATGGTTGGTGCCCGGGTTCTGCCCGGCGACGATGATCAGGTCGGCCTTGTACAGGTCCTCGAGGCTGACACTGCCCTTGCCGATGCCGATCGTCTCGCTCAGCGCCGAGCCCGAGGACTCGTGGCACATGTTGGAGCAGTCCGGAAGGTTGTTGGTGCCCAGCTCGCGGGCGAACAGCTGGTACAGGAACGCGGCCTCGTTGCTGGTCCGCCCCGAGGTGTAGAAGACCGCCTCGTCGGGGGAGGAGAGGGCCGCGATCTCCTCGCCGATGATGTCGAAGGCGCGCTCCCAGTCGACCGGCTCGTAGTGCTCGGCGCCCTCGGCGAGATACATGGGGTGGGTGAGCCGCCCCTGCTGGCCGAGCCAGTAACCGCTGCGGTGGTGCAGGTCGGCGACCGAGTGCGCGGCGAAGAAGTCGGGGGTCACCCGCCGCAGGGTGGCCTCCTCGGCCACCGCCTTGGCGCCGTTCTCGCAGAACTCGGCCGTGTGCCGGTGCTCGGGTTCCGGCCAGGCGCAGCCGGGGCAGTCGAAGCCGTCCTTCTGGTTCACGCGCAGCAGCGTCAGCGCGGTGCGCTTCACACCCATCTGCTGCTGGGCGATGCGCAGCGTGTGGCCGATGGCGGGCAGCCCCGCGGCCGCGTGCTTCGGCTCCGCGACCTGCGGCGCGTCCTGGACCGGATCCTCCTTGGGCGGCTTCGTCGCCATCGCACGCTCTCCCTCTACGCCGGCACCTGCCATGTGCACCCGATACTCGCACGCGCCGGCGACAACCATCGAGCACGGTCCGCGCACGGGAACGGAACCAGTGTTTGCCGAGAGCGATGCCCGAGAGGGGCGGGGCGCCGCAACCCGAACCGTCGGCCCTCACTGTCAGTGCGGCGTGGCAGGATCGGGGGCGTGGCAGAGACAGCAGCGAAGCAGACCGACAAGACCCCCGGCGGCCCCCGTCCCCGGCTGATGCTCATGGACGGGCACTCGCTGGCGTACCGCGCGTTCTTCGCGCTGCCCGCGGAGAACTTCACGACCGCGACGGGCCAGCCGACGAACGCGATCTACGGCTTCGCGTCGATGCTGGCCAACACCCTGCGTGACGAGGCGCCCACGCACTTCGCGGTGGCGTTCGACGTCTCCCGCAAGACCTGGCGCTCCGAGGAGTTCACCGAGTACAAGGCGAACCGCTCCAAGACCCCGGACGAGTTCAAGGGCCAGGTCGAGCTGATCGGCGAACTGCTCGACGCCATGCACGCGCAGCGCTTCGCCGTCGAGGGCTTCGAGGCCGACGACATCATCGCCACCCTCGCCACCCAGGCCGAGGCCGCGGGCTTCGAGGTCCTGATCGTCACCGGCGACCGCGACTCCTTCCAGCTGGTCACCGAGCACACCACGGTCCTCTACCCGACCAAGGGCGTCTCCGAGCTGACCCGGTTCACCCCGGAGAAGGTTTTCGAGAAGTACGGCTTGACGCCCGCCCAGTACCCCGACTTCGCCGCCCTGCGCGGCGACCCGTCCGACAACCTCCCCGGCATCCCGGGCGTCGGCGAGAAGACCGCCGCGAAGTGGATCAACCAGTTCGGTTCCTTCGCCGAGCTGGTGGAGCGCGTCGACGAGGTCAAGGGCAAGGCCGGCCAGAACCTCCGCGACCACCTGGAGTCCGTCAAGCTCAACCGCCGGCTCACCGAGCTGGAGCGCGGCGTGGAGCTGCCGAGGACGGTCGCCGACCTGGAGCGCGCGCCGTACGACCGCAAGAACGTCGCGATGATCCTGGACACCCTGGAGATCCGCAATCCGTCGCTGCGCGAGCGGCTCTACGCCGTCGACCCCGGCGCCGAGGAGGCCGAGTCCACGCCGGTCGCCGAGGCGGGTGTGGAGGTCGACGGCTCCGTCCTGGGCACCGGTGAGCTGGCCGGCTGGCTCGCCGGGCACGGCACCGGGCCGCTGGGCGTCGCCACCGTCGACACCTGGGCGCTCGGCACCGGCTCGGTCGCCGAGGTCGCCCTGGCCGCGGCCCAGGGAGCGGCGGCCTGGTTCGACCCCGCCGAGCTGGACGAGGCCGACGAGAACGCGTGGGCGGCCTGGCTGGCCGACGCCGCCCGGCCCAAGGTCTTCCACAACGCCAAGGGCGCCATGCGGGTCTTCGCCGAGCACGGCTGGACCATCGACGGCGTCACCATGGACACCGCGCTCGCCGCCTACCTGGTCAAGCCCGGCCGCCGCTCCTTCGACCTGGACGCGCTGTCCCTGGAGTACCTGCACCGTGAGCTGGCGCCGGCCGCCGCGGCCGACGGCCAGCTGGCGTTCGGCGCGGACGACGGCGCCGAGGCCGAGGCCCTGATGATCCAGGCCCGCGCGATCCTCGACCTCGGCGAGGCCTTCGAGGCCCGGCTCCAGGAGGTCGGCGCCGCGGACCTCCTGCGTGACATGGAGCTGCCCACCTCCGCCCTGCTCGCCCGGATGGAGCGGCACGGCATCGCCGCCGACCGCGCGCACCTGGAAGCGATGGAGCAGATGTTCGCGGGCGCGGTGCAGCAGGCCGTGAAGGAAGCACACGCGGCGGCCGGCCACGAGTTCAACCTGGGCTCGCCCAAGCAGCTCCAGGAGGTCCTCTTCGGCGAGCTGGCGCTCCCGAAGACGAAGAAGACCAAGACCGGCTACACCACCGACGCCGACGCGCTCGCCTGGCTCGCCGGCCAGACGGACAACGAGCTGCCGGTGATCATGCTCCGGCACCGAGAGCAGGCCAAGCTGCGGGTCACGGTCGAGGGCCTGATCAAGACCGTCGCCGCGGACGCCCGCATCCACACCACGTTCAACCAGACCGTCGCCGCCACCGGCCGCCTCTCCTCCACCGACCCGAACCTCCAGAACATCCCGGTCCGCACCGACGAGGGCCGGGCCATCCGCCGCGGCTTCGTCGTCGGCGAGGGGTTCGAGGCGCTCATGACCGCCGACTACAGCCAGATCGAACTGCGCGTGATGGCCCACCTCTCCGAGGACGAGGGCCTGATCGAGGCGTTCACCTCCGGGGAGGACCTGCACAACACGGTCGCCTCCCAGGTCTTCGACGTCGACCGCTCGGCCGTCGACGCGGAGATGCGCCGCAAGATCAAGGCGATGTCGTACGGCCTCGCCTACGGTCTGTCGGCCTTCGGCCTCTCCCAGCAGCTGAACATCGACGCGGGCGAGGCCCGGGCCCTGATGGACACGTACTTCGAGCGCTTCGGCGGGGTCCGCGACTATCTGCGCCGCGTCGTCGACGAGGCCCGCGCCACCGGCTACACGGCGACGCTCTTCGGGCGCCGCCGCTACCTTCCCGACCTCAACAGCGACAACCGGCAGCGCCGGGAGGCGGCCGAGCGGATGGCCCTCAACGCGCCCATCCAGGGCACGGCGGCGGACATCGTCAAGATCGCCATGCTCCGGGTGGACGGCGCGCTGCGCGAGGCCGGCCTGAAGTCCCGCATGCTCCTCCAGGTTCACGACGAAATCGTCCTGGAGATCGCCCCCGGCGAGCGGGACCGGGTCGAATCCGTCCTCCGCGACCAGATGTCCAACGCGGTCCACCTCCGGGCCCCCCTGGACGTCTCGGTGGGCGTGGGCCCGGACTGGGAGTCGGCAGCGCACTGACGCCTCCGGCGAGAGCCGACAGGGGGCGCGCTGCCCAGGTGACCGACAGGGGGCGCGCTGCCGCGGCGGCCGGCAGAGGGCGCGTCTCCAAGGCGGCCGGCAGAGGGCGCGTCTCCAAGGCGGCCGACAGAGGGCGCCGCTTCCCGATCCTGATGGAGCGGCGCCGTCCCTCTTTCCGCCCCTTCGGCGGCGCCATCACCGCCGTCCTCCTCGGCGCCGCCCCTCCTTTCTCCGCCGCAACGGTGCTCAGCCACGACAGCGGCTCCCGGCGGTGCCGGACCCACGGGATGCGCCCGGTTCGGCACCGCCGGAAAGCGCCGCTTCGGCTGCTCGCCGTTGCGGCGGAGAAAGAAATAGGGCGCCGGTGCCCAAGCGGGGGGAGAGGTAAAAAAGGGGCGCAGCCCCGTCACTCGCGTGGACCCCGTCAGAACGCCTCGGCCCCCGCCACCGGCAAGGATGCGGCCATGGGTATACGCATGGTTCACCGCCGGACGCCCCAGAGCAGGCCCCCGGCCAAAAGCCGCTCCGCCTCTGTCTCCTCCCAGGTCACGGCGCCTGTGTCGGCCCCGGCCCTGGCGGCCGGCGCCAGCTCCGCCCGCATCCCCGCCGACCTCGCCGTCACCGTGCGCCGGGCGGCCACCCGTTTCCGGCGCAGGCTCCGCGCCCGCCCCGGCCTGCGCCAGTGGTTCGACCTGGCCCGCAGCTACCTCGCGCTGCTCCTCACCGCGCTCCCCGGCCCTCGCCGCCCCCGCACCATGACCGTGTTCGTGGCCTGCCTCACCGAAGGGCCGAAGAACTCCGCCGCACGCCGTCGGCCACCGGCGCCGGACGCCACACCCTGACCGCCACGGCGTACCCCAGCACCCCGAGCAGCAGCCCCGCGCCCGTTCCGAAGAGCACTGTGGGCAGCAGCTCCCAGGGCTTCGCCACAGCTCCCCGGTACTCCCACCACCGCACCGCCCGCTGCACCGCCGCGAGCAGGGCGCAGCCGGTGATTCCGGCGCCGGCCCACCACCGGTCCCGTACCGACAGCAGCGGCACCCCCACCGGCTTCCCGGCCGGCGCCCGCCGTACCGCGCGGACCGCGAACGCGGCGACCACGGCCGCGCCGACCGCCGAACTGCCGTACTGGAGCAGGGTGTACAGCGGCATGCCCGCGACGTTCCGGCCGATTGCCGGGATCAGCCGCGTCCCCCAGCGGTCGTGGTGCGTGAACGCGTCCCAGACGACATGCGTGAGCGCGCCGAGCACGGCGGAGACGTACCACCAGGCGGCCACGGAGAGCCCGGCACGCGCGCGTGGCGCCCCGCAGCGCAGCAGCGCTGCCACCGGCCCCTGTCGGGCGCGGGGCGCGAGGGCCACGAGGGGTTCCCGGACCAGCAGCCACAGCGCCACCGACGCCCAGGCGAACAGCGCGTCGACGGTGAGGACACCGGTGAAGGAGTGCGTGAAGTCGCCGAACTCCATCGCGTCCGGCACCGCGCTCGCCGCGTAGTAGGTGAGGTCCGGTGCGAAGGAACCCGCGACGAGCACCGCCGGCACCAGCCGCCCGCGCCCGGTCCCGTCGCCGCGTACGGCGGGCAGTACGGCGGCGGCGTGGCTGAGAGTGAACGGCACCCGGGCCCCCTGAAGCAGTCGTCGGCCGGCGCGCCGAACAAGTGATCGCGTACGGCAAGTATCCGCGACACCACCATCGTTCAACGGGGGATGGCCAACTGGTGAAAATCGGGCACCGCCGGGTGTCCGTGGAAGGCAAGTTGTCGTAGGGTCGCCTGGGTCGCCGCCCCGGCGTGCACGGCCGGATGCGCTACCTCGCCACGCGAAAGAGGTAACAGGGGCAACCACAGCACCGGGTCGACCGTCACACCAGAGGCGAGCGGACAGACGGAGACGGGCGCTCAGAAGGCGTCCATGGGAGGGGTTCACCTTATGGCGGCGCAATTCGGCAGGCGGCTGCGCAAGGGAGCGGCGACGACCGCCGCGGCCGCGTTGGCGGTAGCGGCTCTGTCCGCGTCCCAGGCACCGGGCGCCACGTCCGGAGACACGGGCAGACAGGCCAACGCCGGCGCCAGCACCTCCGCGGCCGACGGAGCCGGAGCGGCCGACGGCGCCACCGGCGACTCGCCGTACTACACGGACCTGCCGCCGCTCAACAGCCCGAACCCCAGCGCGAGCCCCACGGCCTCCTCGTCGAGCATCGGCACCGCCGTCTCCCGCGGCGCGGCCGAGGCCGGCATCCCCGCCACCGTCCTCGACGCCTACAAGAAGGCCGAGGCGGAGCTGCGCAGTTCCAAGCCCGGCTGCAATCTGCCCTGGCAGCTGCTGGCCGCCATCGGCAAGGTCGAGTCCGGCCAGGCCCGCGGCGGTGACGTGGACGCCGAGGGCAACACCCTGCACCGGATCCTCGGCCCGCAGCTCGACGGCAACGGCTTCGCGCTGATCCCGGACACCGACGGCGGCAAGTACGACGGCAACAGCGAGTACGACCAGGCCGTCGGCCCCATGCAGTTCATCCCGTCGACCTGGGCGTGGGCGGGACGCGACGGCAACGGCGACGGCGTCAAGGACCCCAACAACGTCTACGACGCGGCGCTCGCGGCCGGCCACTACCTGTGCCGCAACGGCTGGGACCTGTCCGTCCAGGCCGACATGAACAGCGCGATCCTCAGCTACAACAACTCGCAGGACTACCTCAACCTGGTCCTGTCCTGGTACGAGTTCTACCGCAAGGGCACCCACTCGATACCGGACGGCACGGGCACCCTGCCGTCGCACCGCAGTGACGGCTCGACCGGCTCCGGCTCCGGAGGCTCCGGTTCCGTAGGCTCCGGTTCCGGCGGCTCCACGACGAAGCCGGGCAAGACCACACCCAGTCCCGACGAGCCCACGCCGAGCATCCCGAGCACGTCGCCGAGCCTGCCGCCCACGGCCACCGACACCGTGGACCACCTGGAGGACGCGGGCACCGCCACGCTCACCGCGATGGCCGGTGACGCGTTCGGCAAGCAGATCAGCACGCGCGCGGAGACCAAGGCAGGCCGGGTCGTCGCCAAGGTCCGGGTCCGCTTCACCATCGTCGGGGACACGGACGCGACCTTCAGCGGCGGCGAGGACACCGCCACGGTCGTCACCGACAGCAAGGGTGTCGCCGTCGCGCCGGCACTCCAGGCGGGCGAGAAGACCGGCGACTTCACGGTCCACGCCAGCGTGGTCGGCCGCACGGTCAAGGGCGTCGACTACGACGCGACCGTCACCGCGCGCGCCGCCGACGCCCTCGCCCTCGTCAACACCACCGCGCTGACCTGCACTCCGGGCGGCGAGTTCGCCGACCAGGTGCAGACGAAGGCCACCTACCAGGGTGCCGTCGCCGGCAAGGTCGCCGCCACGGCCACGCTCGTCAAGTCGGCGGACGACGCCGGCGAGAACGACAAGGGCCCGTACTTCAAGGACGCGAACGGCAACGCCGTCCGCACCCTCACGGACCTCCAGACGGACGCGAACGGCCTGCTCACGCTGCCCAAGCTGTACGCGGACGACACCACCGGCACGTTCCTGCTCCGCATCACCACCACCGGCGGCGCCACTCTCACCGTGGAACTGACGGTCGCCGCGGCCGACCCCTCGTCCAGCCCGTCGCCGAGCGCCTCCGCATCCGCGTCGGCCTCAGCCTCCGCCTCCCCGAGCGCCTCCGCCTCCTCCTGATCCACCGTCGTACGACCACCAGGGCGCCCTCCCGCCGACGCGGGAGGGCGCCCTCGTCGTCGTACGACCTGTTCTCATCTCACCCTCCCGTTGCTACGGTGCCCGGACCTGACGATCCATCAGGAAGTCGTCGGCCGTAGGGAGGCCCCGCATGCGCGCCCTGATCGCCGCCGCGAGCGGTCTCGTCCTCGCGGTCGTCCTGGTCGTGACGATCAGCGCCCTGGGGTCGCCGGACGGAAAGACGTCCCCCAAGCCGCTGCTCACCACGGTGCCGTCCCACCCGTAACCGCCGCCCCGGGAGGCCGAGATGCGCCGCAAGGCCAGTCTGGTCCTGCTCGCCTGTGCCGTGTTCTTCGCCGCGCTGTCCCCGCTGCTGCGCTGGTACGCCTTCCCGCGGCTCGCCAAGATCCCGCCGAACCAGTACCAGGACATGGTCCTGGTGGCGAAGAACGCCACGCTCCTCGACTACGGCACCATGAAGGCGAAGAAGGTCCCCCAGGTCACCATCGTGCAGACCCTCAAGGGCGACGTGGCGGCCGCGAAGAGGATCGAGAAGACGGCGGGCCGGGACGTCGTCGTCTGGGACGGCCTGTCCTACGTCCAGGGACCCGACGGCAAGATGGTCTCCGAGATCCCCGAGCGCTACATCTTCGACGCTCACAGCCAGGAACCCGTGCACGCCACCGGTGAGATGGTCGACGGCGACCCGGTGACCCGGGACGGCATCGAGTTCAAGTTCCCGTTCCTGACCGAGAAACGGGACTACGAGTACTTCGACGCGCAGACCCGCACCACCAACCCCATCCACTACAAGGGGACGCAGACCTTCCGCGGCGTCAAGGTCTACTACTTCGAGCAGACCATTCCCTGGACCAAGGTCCCGATGCCCAAGAAGATGCCGGTGCAGGGCATCACCCCGGAGAGCATCGCCAAGACCGGCACCACCCGGTGGTACACCACCGTCCGCAGGTTCTGGGTCGAGCCGGCCACCGGGGCACCCGTCTACGGCGAGGAGATCCACAAGGAGGAGCTGCGCGGCGGCACCCTGCTGGGCGGCCGCGCCAAGGTGACGGCCTTCGCCGGCGACGTGAAGATGCGCGAGGACTACATCGAGAGCACGGTCGCCCTGGTCAAGCACAACCGCACCCTCGTCCTGATGCTGACCTCCTACCTTCCCTGGGGGTTCCTGTCCCTCGGCATCGCGCTGCTCGCCCTCTCCCTCTACCTGGAGGCCCGCGGCCGCCGCCCCGCCGACCCGGCACCGGCCGGCACCCCGGTCCCGGAACCGGTCAGCGCCTGAGCCGCGCGTTGGTGTGCCGGGTCGGCTCGGCCGTGGCGGGATCCTCGGGCCAGGGATGCTTCGGATACCGTCCGCGCAGCTCGGCCCGTACGCCCTTGTAGCCGTCCTTCCAGAACGAGGCGAGGTCGGCGGTGACGGCGGCGGGCCGCCCGGCCGGCGACAGCAGATGCACCAGCACCGGCACCCCGGCCACCGCGGGCGACTCCTGCAAGCCGAACATCTCCTGCAACTTCACGGCGAGCACCGGCTGTTCGGGATTCCCGTAGTCGACCCGGATCCGCGACCCGCTGGGTACGGCGATCCGCTCGGGCGCCAGCTCGTCCAGCCGCCCGGCCTCCCCGCCCGCCCACGGCAGCAGCCGCCGCAGCGCCTCCCCGGCGTCGATCCGCCCGAGATCGGCCCGCCGCCGGGCCCGGCCGAGCTCCGGCTCCAGCCACTCGTCCACGCGCGCGTGCAGCGCCTCGTCGGACACGTCCGGCCAGGGCTCACCGAGACGCAGCCGGAGGAAGGCGAGCCGCTGCCGAAGCGCGACGGCGTCGGGCGTCCACCGCAACAGGCCGAGCCCTTCGCGCCGCAGCCCGTCGAGCAGAGCGTCGCGTACGAGGGCCGGGTCCGCGTCCCGCAACGGCCGCACCGCGAGCTCGATCGCGCCGAGCCGCTCCACCCGCCGCGCGACGACGTCACCGTCGGCCCAGCGGACCTCCCGGTCCTCCGCGTACAGCGAGGCCGCCGCCGACCTGGCCGTGTCCTCGTCCACCACCGCGGCGAGCCGCACGCGCGCGTGTCCGCTGCCGACCGGTCGGTCCGCCACGGCCACCGCGATCCACGGCGCACCGCGCAGCGGGCTGCCGTCACCGAGCTCGGCGCGGGTGCCGGAGGCCATCAGGTACGACCCTCCGTCGGCCCTTGCGACGCGTTCGGGGAAGGCGAGGGCGGCGACGCGGCCCACGGTGCGGTCGTCCACGCCGGACACCGAAGCGCCCTCGCCGTCCGCCTTCAGCCGCCGTACCTCCGCGAGCCAGCGACCGGCATAGGCGTCGCCGCCCCGCCGGGCGGCGCGCAGCACGGCCGCCAGGTCGTCCCCGTACTCCCGCGGCGGCTCCTCGCTCAGCAGCGCGACCACCTCGGCGCCCCCGCCCGGGGCGTCCAGCAGCGCCCGCCCCAGCCGTGGATGCACCCCCAGCCGGGCCAGCCGTACCCCTCGGTCCGTCGCCCGGCCGGCGGAGTCGACCGCACCGATCGCCGTCAGCACCTCCCGCGCCGCCGCCATCGCCCCGGCCGGCGGCGGGTCCAGCAGCGCCAGTCCGGCGGCTTCCGGCTCGCCCCAGCAGGCCGTCTGGAGGGCGAACGCGGTCAGATCGGCCACTCGGATCTCCGGGGCCGGAAAAGCCGTCAGACGGGCGTCCTCGGCCTCGGACCAGCAGCGGTACACCGCCCCTGGCGCCTCCCGCCCGGCCCGCCCCGCCCGCTGCCGCCCGGCCGCCCGGGACGCCCGTACCGTCGCCAGCGCGCTCAGCCCGCGCGCGTGGTCCACCCGCGGCTCCCGCGCGAGCCCCGCATCGACGACCACCCGTACGCCGGGGACGGTGAGCGAGGACTCGGCGACCGCCGTGGCCAGCACCACCCGGCGCCGCGCCCCGGGCGCCAGCACCGCGTCCTGGACGGCGGCGGGTGCCCGGCCGTGCACCTGGAGCACCTCCACGTCCCCCAGGTCACCCAGCCGGCCCGCCACGCGCGCGATCTCGCCCACGCCGGGCAGGAAACAGAGCACGTCCCCGTCCCGCTCGGCCAGGGCCCGCCGTACCACCGACCCCACATGCGCGAGCAGAGCCGGGTCGACCCGCATCCCGTGCGGCGGCCGCACCGGCCGTACCGGCGGCGCCCACACGGTCTCCACGGGGTACGAGACACCGGCCGCCTCGACCACCGGCGCCCCGCCCAGCAGCCGTGCCCACCCCTGCGCGTCCGTCGTCGCCGACGCGGCCACCAGGCGCAGCTCCGGCCGCAGGGTCTCCCGCATGTCCCAGAGGAAGGCCGCTACCGTGTCGGCGTCCAGATGGCGTTCGTGGCACTCGTCGAGGACCACGACGTCGACGCCGGACAGTTCCTGGTCGCGTTGCAGGCGCTGCAACAGGACACCGGTCGTGACGACCTCCACGCGCGCGTGCCGCCCCACGACCCGCTCGCCGCGCACGGTGTAGCCGACGCTCCGCCCGACCTGCTCGCCGAGCAGCCAGGCCATCCGGCGGGCCGCCGCGCGGGCGGCGATCCGGCGCGGCTCGGCCACCACCACCCGCCGGGCGGCCCCCGCGCCCAGCAGTCCGGCCAGTGCCAACGGCACCAGCGTCGTCTTGCCGGTGCCGGGCGGTGCCACGAGGACGGCGGTGCCGTGCCCCTCCAGGGCGTCCTGCAGACCGGGCAGGGCCTGCCGCACGGGCAGCGCGTCCAGGGCGTCGTAACGGATCACGCACCTAGTGTCGTACGCGGCCGAAAGCGCCCCTCACGCGCGCGTGCCCCTCCTGGGATGCACGCGCGCGTGCATCCCAGGAGATGTTCAGTCCCTCCCCCAGCCTTCGGCCGGGGGGACCCCCGTCTCGCCTCGCTCGCACACGAAGATCGCCGTCCCCGGGATCAGATTGCCCCGCAGCGGGGACCAGCCTCCCCATTCGGACGTGTTCCAGGCCGGCCATTCCGGCTCCACCAGGTCGACGAGCCGGAAACCCGTGGAGGCGATGTCCCGGACCCGGTCGCCGAGCGTGCGGTGGTGCTCGACGTACACCGCGTGGCCGTCCTCGTCCTGCTCGACGTACGGCGTCCGGTCGAAGTAGGAGGCCGAGACCGAGAGCCCCTCGGGGCCGGGCTCGTCCGGGAACGCCCAGCGGATCGGGTGCGTCACCGAGAAGACGAACCGCCCGCCCGGCCGCAGCACGCGGCGCGCCTCGCGCAGCACCAGGCGCGGGTCGGCGACGAAGGGGAGCGCGCCGTACGCCGAGCACACCAGGTCGAAGGAGGCGTCCGCGAAGGGCAGCGCGCCCGCGTCCGCGCAGACCAGGGGAAACGATCCGCCGATGCGCAGCGCGTGCTGGAGCTGGCGGTGCGAGAGGTCCAGGGCGACGGGACGGGCGCCCTGGGCGGCCAGCCAGCGCGCGCACTGGGCCGCGCCGGCGCCGATCTCCAGGACGTCCTTGCCCTTCAGCTCCTCCGACGGGCCGAGCAGCTCCGCCTCCACCTCGTCGAGGCCCTCGGGACCCCACACGAAACGGTCGTCGCCGAGGAACGTGCCGTGCTCGACCTGGTACTCGTCGGCGTTGCGGTCCCACCAGCCCCGGTTGGCCCGGCTGCTCTCCGCGACCCCGGCGGCACGCCGGGTGGCTTCCGGTTCGGCCTCTGCGCCGGTCGTCGCACCGGCCGCTCCGAGGTCGAACGAATCGGGCTCTTGGATGATCGGCTCCCTCGTCGTACTCTTCCGTGCAACCCCGTCACGGGCGTGTCACGGACGGGGTGTGTCAGGCCTGCGTGGCCTCGTGGGACGTTTCTTGTGCCGGGTATGCGGCGTTCCGCCCCGGGTGTGCGCCTTCGCGCATTGACCCTGCCCGGCTGCCCCCGTATGCTACAAGTTGCGCTGCGGGCCTGCGCACCTCAGACGTAGCAGGCTGCGCTCGCATCTGTTGTATGTCCCCTCGGTTGTCGAGGCGCCACCAGCGGTTCCGGTGGCGCTTCCTAGGCTGTCCGGCTTCTACAGAGCGAAACAGGCTCCCGGCGTAAGCAGTACCTACGACTTCAATGTCCGTACCGGAGCCCTTTCTCACATGACGAGCAGCACCGAGACCACCGCCACCACCCCGCAGGTAGCGGTCAACGACATCGGTAACGAGGAAGCCTTCCTCGCCGCGATCGACGAGACGATCAAGTACTTCAACGACGGCGACATCGTCGACGGCGTCATCGTGAAGGTCGACCGGGACGAGGTCCTGCTCGACATCGGTTACAAGACCGAAGGTGTCATCCCGAGCCGCGAGCTTTCGATCAAGCACGACGTCGACCCCAACGAGGTCGTCGCCGTCGGTGACGAGATCGAGGCCCTCGTCCTCCAGAAGGAGGACAAGGAAGGCCGCCTGATCCTCTCGAAGAAGCGCGCCCAGTACGAGCGCGCGTGGGGCACCATCGAGAAGATCAAGGAAGAGGACGGCATCGTCACCGGTACCGTCATCGAGGTCGTCAAGGGTGGTCTCATCCTCGACATCGGCCTCCGTGGCTTCCTCCCGGCCTCCCTGGTCGAGATGCGCCGCGTCCGCGACCTCCAGCCCTACGTGGGCAAGGAGCTCGAGGCGAAGATCATCGAGCTGGACAAGAACCGCAACAACGTGGTCCTGTCCCGCCGTGCCTGGCTGGAGCAGACCCAGTCCGAGGTCCGCCAGACGTTCCTCACGACCCTCCAGAAGGGTCAGGTCCGCTCCGGTGTGGTCTCCTCGATCGTCAACTTCGGTGCCTTCGTGGACCTGGGTGGCGTCGACGGCCTGGTCCACGTCTCCGAGCTGTCCTGGAAGCACATCGACCACCCGTCCGAGGTCGTCGAGGTCGGCCAGGAGGTCACCGTCGAGGTCCTCGACGTCGACATGGACCGCGAGCGTGTCTCCCTGTCGCTGAAGGCGACCCAGGAAGACCCGTGGCAGCAGTTCGCCCGCACCCACCAGATCGGCCAGGTCGTGCCCGGCAAGGTCACGAAGCTGGTTCCGTTCGGTGCGTTCGTCCGCGTCGACGAGGGCATCGAGGGTCTGGTCCACATCTCCGAGCTGGCCGAGCGCCACGTGGAGATCCCGGAGCAGGTCGTCCAGGTCAACGACGAGATCTTCGTCAAGGTCATCGACATCGACCTCGAGCGCCGCCGCATCAGCCTCTCGCTGAAGCAGGCCAACGAGTCCTTCGGTGCCGACCCGGCCTCGGTCGAGTTCGACCCGACCCTGTACGGCATGGCCGCGTCCTACGACGACCAGGGCAACTACATCTACCCCGAGGGCTTCGACCCCGAGACCAACGACTGGCTCGAGGGCTACGAGAAGCAGCGCGAGGAGTGGGAGCGCCAGTACGCCGAGGCGCAGCAGCGCTTCGAGCAGCACCAGCAGCAGGTCATCAAGAGCCGCGAGGCCGACGCCGCTGCCGCTGCCGAGGGCGGCGACACCGCGGGTGCGGCTCCGGCCGCCGGTGGCGGTTCGTACTCCTCCGAGGGCGCCGACACCTCCGGTGCGCTGGCCTCGGACGAGGCGCTGGCCGCGCTCCGCGAGAAGCTCGCGGGCGGCCAGAGCTGAACGCTCGCTGAGCAGTAGCTCCTGACCGAGGGGCCGTACCTTTCGAGGTGCGGCCCCTCGGTGTTGTCCGGTCGTTCTTCGGCCGACGGCCGGTGGGGGCCTGCAGTTCCCCGCGCCCCTGGGGGAGTTGCCGCGGACGCCCGTCGAAACGTGTGGGATACACGAATAGCTGCTGGGCCGTAACGCCGCGCTGGGACGCTTCCCCGGTCTTCGTTCAAGATCGGAAGGGGAGTCGCGTCATGGCACAGCCTCAGTACAGGTCAGGGACGAGTCGGCGGGCGTTCCTGCGGAACGTCGGTCTCACCGGTGGCGCCGGCGCCATGTTCGCCACCATGGGAGCCCTCGGACTCGCTCCCACCGCCCAGGCCGCCCAGCGCGAGCAGCCCTTCCGGGCGCTCAACGCGAGCGACTTCACCCTCACCGGGCGCGCCGCGGCCCGGGTCGTCGTCCTCGGCGGCGGTATCGCGGGCCTCGCGACCGCTTACGAACTCGGCAAGGCCGGCTACGACTGTACGATCCTGGAGGCCAGGGACCGTACCGGCGGACGCAACTTCACCGTGCGCGGCGGCGACTCCACCACCGACCTCTACGGCAACACGCAGACCGCGCGGTTCGCCGACGGCCACTACATGAACGCCGGGCCGGCCCGGATCCCGCAGTGGATGATCACCCTCGACTACTGTCGCGAACTCGGAGTCCCCGTAGAGGTGTTCACGAACGTCAACGCCGACGCGTACCTCTACAACGAGTCCGCCGGCATGACGAAGCCCGAGCGGTACCGCACCGCCAAGGCCGACGTGTACGGCTACGTCTCGGAGCTGCTCGCCAAAGCGACGAACAAGGGTGCCCTGGACGGGGCGTTGACGGCCACCGACCAGGAGCGGCTCGTCGAGTTCCTCAAGGACTGGGGTGAACTCGGCGACACACTGACGTACGAGGGCGGTGAGCGGCGTGGATACACGACCGTACCGGCCGCTGCCGGCACCCCCGGTGTGCTTCTCGGCGATGTCCCGACCGCCTCCGCGGTGTTCGCGAGCGGGGTCGGGCGCTACTTCTCGTTCGAGTTCGGCTTCGACCAGGCGATGCTGATGTTCCAGCCGGTCGGGGGCATGGACCAGATACCGAAGGCGCTCACCCGGGCGATCGGCGCCCGTCGCATCCGCACCGGAGCCGTCGTCTCCAGGATCACCGACACGGGACGCGGTGTCACGGTGACGTACACCCAGGGCGGCCGTACCAAGGTCGTCGAGGCCGACTACTGCGTGGCCGCCATGCCGCCCAACATCCTCGCCAAGGTGCCGCACAACCTGGGCTCCGGCGTGCAGAGCGCACTGGAGGCCGTCACCCCGTCGTCGGCCGCCAAGATCGGCCTCGAATACCGCTCCCGCTGGTGGGAGCTCGACCACCACATCTACGGCGGCATCACCGAGACCGACCAGGACGTCACCCACATCTGGCACCCCTCGTACGGCTTCCACGGCGAACGAGGCGTTCTCATCGGCTACTACAACTACGACGACGACGCCGACTCCTACGCCAAGCTCACCCCCGCCCAGCGCGAACAGCGTGCCGTGGCCGCCGGAGTGAAGATCTACGGCGACAAGTACCGCACCGAACTCGCCTCCTCCTTCTCCCACCACTGGCGCCAGACACCCCACCTGGAGGCCGCCTGGCACGACACCCCCGGCGGCCCCGACGACGCGCGCTACAAGCCCCTGAACGAGCCCGCCGGCCGGGTCTGGTTCGCCGGCGACTGGCTCAGCTACACGGACGCCTGGCAGCACGGCGCCTTCAGCTCGGCACGCAAGGCGGTGACGGCGCTCCACGCGCGCGTGATGGCGGCCTGACCCCCGCACGCGCGCGTGACCGCGTCCGGCGCGGACGCACGCACGCGCGCGTGCCCCTTCTCCCGGCACGACGCGTGCCCCTTCTCCCGGCATGAGAAGGCGCTGAGAGGGGCCTGTTCAGCGGGCCGGCGGGAATGCCTGTGGTCAGTGCCGCGTTGAACCGTACGAACACGAGGAGGAGCGGTCACAGTGCTTGATCCGCAGGGTTTGTACGCATGGGAGCCGAAGGGGCTGGCCGTCGTCGACATGGCGCTGGCCCAGGAGTCGGCCGGTCTTGTCATGCTCTACCACTTCGACGGATACATCGACGCGGGTGAGACCGGCGACCAGATCGTCGACCGGCTCCTCGACTCGCTGCCCCACCAGGTCGTCGCCCGCTTCGACCACGACCGGCTCGTGGACTACCGGGCGCGCCGCCCGCTGCTGACGTTCAAGCGGGACCGTTGGACCGAGTACGAGGAGCCCAGCATCGAGGTCCGCCTGGTGCAGGACGCCACCGGTGCCCCCTTCCTGCTGCTGTCCGGCCCCGAGCCCGACGTCGAGTGGGAGCGCTTCGCCGCGGCCGTACGACAGATCGTGGAGCGGCTCGGCGTCCGCCTGTCCGTGAACTTCCACGGCATCCCCATGGGCGTCCCGCACACCCGCCCCGTCGGCCTCACCCCGCACGGCAACCGCACCGACCTGGTCCCCGGGCACCGCAGCCCCTTCGACGAGGCCCAGGTGCCCGGCAGCGCCGAGTCGCTGCTCGAATTCCGCCTCATGGAGGCCGGACACGACGTCCTGGGCGTCGCCGCGCACGTGCCGCACTACATCGCCCGTTCGCCCTACCCGGACGCCGCCCTGACCGTCCTGGAGGCCGTCACGGCCGCCACCGGCCTGGTCCTCCCGGGCATCGCGCACGCCCTGCGCACGGACGCCCACCGCACCCAGACGGAGATCGACAGCCAGATCCAGGAGGGCGACGAGGAGCTGACCGCCCTCGTACAGGGGCTTGAGCACCAGTACGACGCGGCCGCGGGCGCCGAGACGCGGGGCAACATGCTCGCCGAGCCGGTGGAGATCCCCTCCGCGGACGAGATCGGCCTCGAGTTCGAGCGCTTCCTCGCGGAGCGGGAGGGCGACAACTGAGGCCCGCCCGCACGTGACCGCACACACCGGCCGGGGCGGCGAGCCCCGGCCGGTGGCGGCCGAGCCCCGTCACGGCGGTGTCGGGGGCAGGGCCTAAGCTTCGGGGCATGCTGAAAGTTGGCCTCACCGGTGGAATCGGCGCCGGCAAGAGCGAGGTGTCGCGGCTGCTTGTCGAGCACGGCGCCGTGCTGATCGACGCGGACCGCATCGCGCGTGAGGTCGTCGCGCCCGGGACCCCCGGTCTGGCCGCCGTGACCGAGGCCTTCGGCCCGGAGGTGCTGGCCGCCGACGGCAGCCTGGACCGGCCCAGGCTCGGCTCGATCGTCTTCGCCGACCCGGCGAGACTCGCCGTACTGAACTCGATCGTGCACCCCCTCGTCGGAGCCCGCTCCCGCGAGCTGGAGAGCGCGGCCGCCGACGACGCCGTGGTGGTCCACGACGTCCCGCTCCTCACGGAGAACGGCCTCGCGCAGTTCTACGACGTCGTGGTCGTCGTGGACGCCGCCCCCGAGACCCAACTGGACCGGCTGACGCGGCTGCGGGGGATGACCGAGGAGGACGCCCGCGCCCGCATGGCCGCGCAGGCGACGCGCGAGAAGCGCCTGGAGATCGCGGACATCGTGATCGACAACGACGTCCCCCTGGACGTGCTCCGGCAGCGCGTCCAGGAGGTGTGGGCCGACCTCCTGCGCCGTGCGCGGACGGCCGGTTCGAACGAGCGGAATGCGTCTTCGAAATAGCGGGCACCCGTCCGGGCGTTGAACCGCTTCAGTGAGGGAAGGACTTTGCCGTGCCCGAGACCAGCGGTTCGACCGGACGTACTCCGGAGACGCATGTCATCGACTTCCGTGCGGCCGAGCAGCTGCTCAACGCACGGGACCCGCGGGGCGCGGTGAAGCTGCTCGACGGAGTGATCGGCGCGCACCCCGAGAACACCGCCGCCCGGCTGCTGCGCGCGCGTGCCTTCTTCGCCGCCGCGCAACTGCGCCCCGCCGAGCTGGAGTTCACCATCGTCCTGGAGCGCGAACCGGACAACGCGTTCGCCCACTTCGCCCTCGCCCGCACCTACCAGCGCCAGGGCCGCGCCGACCTCGCGATACGCCACTTCCGGCTGGCGGCCGCCCTGGACCCGAACCCGGAGTACCTGAAAGCGGCCCGCTTCGACACTGACGCGTGAGCCGACGGAGCGTGCGCCCGCGGAGCGTCGGCCGACGGAGCGTGTCCGAACGCTCCCTCACGGGTGACGGTGCTGCGGTGGGCGCCGGAGCGGCGGCGGGCGGGTGTCCGCGGGCCGGTACGGCGGCACGTCGCGGCCCGGCTGATAGTGCGGGCCCTGCCGGATGTGCCTGAGGATCACGGCCATGTCGACGATGGTCACCAGCCACAGCACCCCGCAGGCAGCAGCCCAGCCGGGGCGCCCGACCAGCGCGAACGCGGCCGTGCCGAAGACGGCCCAGGCCGCACCCCACACGCTCAGCCACAGCCGCGCCCGCAGGGCACTGCGGGCGGTCACCGGTTCACTGCCCGTACGCATCCCGGATCACCACTCCTGTCTGCAACGTACTCCTGGACCGCACATTCACCAAGGGGGACCCCGCCGTGCTGCCGGACGCCGCCGACCTGCCCGACCTGCTCCTCGACCTCGCCGTGCCGCACGAGGACATCAACGAGGTGGTGGCACTGCGGCGGGCCGTGGCCGCCGACCCCGGGGTACGGCGGCTGGTGGAGGCGGGCGCCGGAGACGTGACCGGTGCCGTCCGGGAGGTCGACGACCCGTCCGGGCTCGCCGACCGGGCCGCCCAGGCCCCGGCCGCCCTGGGCGACTACTTCCTCGTGTACGTCTTCCTCGCGGCGGTGCCGCACGTCCGCGCGGTGCACCGGGCGCGCGGCATTCCCGACGACGTCTCCCGCCACACGCTCACCGACCTCGGCCGCGGCATGGCACTGCACCGCCGGCGGTACGGCAGGGGAGGGCTGGGTGCGCGCCAGGGGCACTGGCTCACCCGGCACTTCTGCGGGCGGCTCTACCAGCTGGGACGCCTGCAGTACGAGCGGACGGGACTCGGCGAACGCACGGCGCAGGCGATCAGATCGGCCGGCACCGACGTGACCGGCGGCGAGCCCTCCCTGAACCTGCACATCCCCGACTTCCTCGGACCGCTCACCCCGGTCGCCTGCGACCGCTCCCTGGACCACGCCCGGGAGTTCTTCGCCCGGCACTTCCCCGAGGAGCCCCACGCCGTCGCGACCTGCCACTCCTGGCTGCTCGATCCACAGCTGCGCCGGCACCTCGCGGCGGACTCCAACATCGTCCGCTTCCAGGAGCGGTTCCGGCCCGGATGGGCGGACCCGGAGCCGGCCGACACCACACCGGTCGGCTTCGTCTTCGGCGATCCCGACCTGCCGGTACGGGACCTGCCCCGCCGGACGTCGATGGAGCGGGCGGTCGGCGACCACCTGCGGGCGGGCGGCCACTGGTACGTCGGGCACGGATGGTTCCCGTGGGACCAGTGACGGCTGTCAACCGTGCCCTTCCGCGGGAAAGTTCCCGTCGACCTTTCGAACTGCTCGAACGAGTGAACCGTCGGGGTGCGGGAACGGCGGTGCGGCGACCGGCCGTTGTTCGGGCATGACGATTGAAATGCGTGAGGGGTACGAGGGAACGGGGCCGGGAGCGATCACCCCGGACGGCTGCGCGGTCGAGCTCTACTCGCGCCTGGCCCCCGGAGCCGAGCCGGACATCATCGAGGCGGCGGTGCCGGCCGGTGCCCACATCCTGGAGCTGGGCAGCGGTGTGGGGCGCATGACGCACCCGCTCCTGGAACGTGGGTTCACGGTCACGGCGGTGGACGAGTCGGCGGAGATGCTGGCGCGCGTGCGCGGGGCACGCACGATACGCAGCACCATCGAAGGGCTCGACCTGGGCGAGAAGTTCGACGTGGTGATGCTCGCGTCCTTCCTGGTGCACACCGGGGACGCGGAGGTGCGCCAGGGCATGCTGCGCACCTGCGCGGCGCACGTGGCGGACGGCGGCTGCGTGCTCGTCCAGCGGGAGGGCGCGGACTACCACACGAAGGTGCCGAGGGAGAGGGTCGACCCCGGCGGCTACACCGTCCGGATCCTGTCGGCCGAGCCGGTCGGGGACGGGGTGAACTCGGTGCACGTGGAGTACGAGTTCCCGGACGCGATCTGGACCCAGACCTTCCTGGCCCGGCCGCTCACCCGGGAACAGTTCGAGGAGGCGCTCGCGGAGGCGGGACTGGAGGTGGCCGAGTATCTGACCGAGGACGGGACGTGGGTGAGGGCGGTACCGGCGGCTCGGCTGGGGTGACCCCGCCGAGCGGGCGTGGCGCCGGGTCCGCCGGCCGGGCCTGGCCCGCGGGGCCAGGCCCGATGGATCACCGTCCGCCGCGGCGTCCACCGCTCGGCCGGCCTGCCGAGCCCGTTCCACCCGCGCCGGTCCCGCCCGTGCCGCCCATCCCACCCATGCCGCGCAGTCGTTCCAGCTCGCGGCGGTCGCGCTTGGTGGGGCGGCCGGTACCGCGGTCGCGGATGCCGAGGGGGGAGAAGGCCTCGCGGGGCGGGGGCGGCGGGGAGTTGTCGATGTAGCACACGGCGGCCACCGGGGCGCCGACCCGCTTGCGGATCAGCCGCTTCACGATGACGACCCGCTCCCGCCCCTCGTGGCGCAGCCGCACCTCGTCGCCGACGCGCACGGAGTGGGCGGGCTTGACCCGTTCGCCGTTCACCTGGACGTGCCCGCCACGGCAGGCGGTGGCTCCCATGGAGCGGGTCTTGATCAGGCGGACGGCCCAGACCCAGCTGTCGATCCGCACGTTCTCACCGGGAGCGGGCCCCGCGGCCTCGGCGGCGGCGACGGCCGCGGCCACGGCGGCAGGGTCGAGGGACTGGGCGGCAGCGGCGTCGGTGCCTTCGGCAGGCGCGGCCTCGGTGGGGGTGCCGGTCCCACCGCTCTCCTGCTCCCTGCCCTCGTCCGCATCCTCAGAAGCCATGCCCCGACCTTAGCCCCCCGAGCCGACACCGACGGAACCGTTTTGCCGACGCCCGTCATCCCGCCCCGAAGGAGCCACCCCCACCCGAGCCGCTCCGGCAGACCTCGCCTCGGCCCTACCGTTGAACCGTGGACCGCACCCCCCTCAGCCGGCTCGGCCGCCTCGACCAGCGCGTCAGCGTCTGCCGTGCCTGCCCGCGCCTGGTCGCCTGGCGGGAGGACGTCGCGCGTACCAAGCGCGCTGCGTTCGCCGACTGGACGTACTGGGGCCGGCCCGTCCCCGGCTTCGGGCCCGCCGATGCCCGGCTGCTGATCATCGGCCTCGCCCCGGCCGCGCACGGCGGCAACCGCACCGGCCGGATGTTCACCGGCGACCGTTCCGGAGACGTGCTGTATCAGGCGCTGTACGACGTCGGGCTCGCCTCGCAGCCGACCTCGGTGAGCGCAGACGACGGCCTGGAGCTGTACGGCGTGCGCATCACCGCGCCCGTGCACTGCGCCCCGCCCGCCAACAAGCCGACCCCCGAGGAGCGTGACACCTGCCGCCACTGGCTGACCGAGGAGCTGACACTGCTGCGGCCGACGCTGCGCGCAGCCGTCGTGCTCGGCGCCTTCGGCTGGCAGGCCGCGCTGCCGGCGTTCGCGGAGGCGGGCTGGACCGTGCCCCGGCCCCGCCCGGTCTTCGCCCACGGCACCCGGGTCGGCCTCGGCGGCCTGGACCTCTTCGGCTGCTTCCACGTCAGCCAGCGCAACACCTTCACCGGCCGCCTCACCCCCGAGATGCTCCGCGACGTGCTGCGGACGGCGGCGGAGGCGGCCGGGCTGGTGTGAGGGGCGGGGCTCAGACGATCCGGGCCGCCGCAACCGGGCGGTCGTCCACCGTGTGGGTGCCGGTGGAGGCGGAGGAGTTGACGCTCCAGCGGTACCGGGAGAACTCGCCGGTGGCGTCGGAGGCGTAGAACATCATGTGGCCGATGCCGACGCCCTGGAAGCTCTCGCCGTCCACGTTGCTGACCATGCGGGTGTCCGGGTACCGCGGGTAGTTGCTGAGGCCGTAGACGCCGTGCGGGTCGGAGGTGCAGTCGACGATCTCGACGGCGTACTGGGTCTCGCCGGTGAAGTCGGCGACCCCGCTGAAGACGCCCTTGACCTCGCGGACCATGACGATGTGCCCGGTGTTCTCCGCGTCCTGCCCGTTGTAGTCGACGGCGATCAGATCGCCCGGCCGCAGGTCGGTGACCTTGCGGATGCGGCGGAAGCGCGGTCCGGCGGTGTCGTTCCGGAATGCCGAGCAGTAGTCGGCGGCCTCCGGGCCCTTCTCCTGGAAGTACTGGAGGAAGTAGGCGTCGGTCGCCCACCCGTAGGTGTGCCTGAGCAGCGCCGTGACGAAGGACGAGCAGCGGGCTCGCGCCACCCAGCCGGCGAGGTCGTCCGGGCGGCCCCAGGTCACGGTCGCCGACGCGTCCATCAGATAGACGTTGTTCGCCCGCGCCGTACGCCCGCTGACCAGGGCGATCTCATCGGCGTCGAGGGCTCGGCCGTAGGCGCGGACGTCGTCGACCGCGCCCTTGAAGCGGTTCACGTAGCCGCCGTCCCAGCGGGCCCGGCCGATGCTGAAGCCCTGGGTCGCGGCCCAGGACAGGGTGGTGGCGGCGCTTCCTTCCAGGACGCCGTTCACATAGAGCTGGACGCGGGTGCCGTCCCAGACGCCCGCCAGGTGGGTCCAGACTCCCGTCTTCGTCACCGGGGCGGCGGCCAGCGCCGAGACCTTGGTGCTCTGGTCCTCGCTGCGTACCTTGAAGGCCCAGGTCCCGGCCGTGTCGTCGTACTGGAGCAGGAAGCGGCTGACGCTGCCGCCGTCCTGGCTCACGGCCGTGTACATGTTCGTGAGCACGGCGTCGTCGGCCAGCCGGACCCAGGCGGTGACCGTGAACGGGGCCGTGGTGTCCAGGACGGAGGCGGTGGCGGCGTAGGCACCGGCGGTGCCGTCGAAGCTCAGTTCGCCGCCCGCCCGCAGACCGGTCCAGCTCGCTCCCGGGCCCAGGGTGACCGGGTGCTCCAGGCCGGAGCCGTCGGCGCCGGAGCCGTCCAGCGGCCAGTGCCCGGCCAGTCCGGTCGGCAGACAGCCGGCCGCCAGCAGCCGCTGGTACCGCACCAGCTGCTCGGCCTCGGCCAGATGCGGTGCGCCGACCGGGGTGAACGGCGTGTCCAGCGGCTCGTCGGCGGCGGCGCTCCCCGTGCCCACCGTCATGCCGGCCACCGCGCCCATCCCCACCAGCGCGGCTCCGCTCAACAGCCCCCGTCTGCTCACCATGGTCATGCCCTCCCCGTCCGGTCCGCCCGGATCCGTGGCCGGTCCGTGCGGATCCGTTTCGATCTTCACTGGTGAGGAGAACTCTAGGAGATTTGTGCGCGAACAGGTGTTCCTGTGGATGGCTACTCGGCAGCCGGATCTCGCGGCTGGTCGCCGGTGTCCCCGCCGAACAGGTGCCGGACGGTCGACCGGTAGTTGGCCTGGACGTGGCCGAGCGCGCGGGCACGGGCGCGGTCCGGGTCGCCGGACGCGATCGCGTCGTACAACTCGCGGTGTTCGGTGAGGAGTTGGGGCCACTCCTCGTTGCGCCGGGTGAGCCAGCGCAGTCGGCCGTCGACCGGCTCCATGACCGAGATGAGCAGGCTGTTGCCGGCCAGGGCCAGGATCCGGTCGTGGAAACGGGTGTTGACGTCGGTGATGGTCTCGGCGTCGCCCGCCTCGGTCGCCGTGGCCGCCCGGCCGAGCAGCTCCCGCAGCTCGGCCAGCGCCTCCGGGGTCGCCCGCGCCGCCGCCAGCCCGGCCGCGTACACCTCCAACGCCTCGCGGAGCTCGAAGAGTTCCTTGACGTCGGTCGGGGTCAGCCGGCGCACGACCGTACGGCGGGCCGACTCGAAGAGGACGAAGCCCTCGGCGACCAGGGCCCGGATCGCCTCCCGGACCGGCACCCGGGACACCCCGAACCGCTCGGCGAGCTCGCGTTCCACCAGCCGGTCGCCCGGGCCCAATCGCCCCGCGATGATGTCCTGGCGCAGGGTCGCGAGGACGCGTTCGCGCACCGCGCCCAGGGGTTCGATCTTCGTGGTGGGGGAGCCCATGAGGTCATTTTCGCCGACCCGGGGGGCTTTTACGGAGCCGTAACGGGACGGACATCGGTCCGAACGCTTGACGGGAGCACCATGACCGCAGTTTGGTATACCAAAAGCTGGTACACCGGTTGGTTCCCTGGAGGCCCCGTGTCCCTCGCCGACCGCGCCGAAGCCACCGGCGCAACCGTGTTCGTCCCCGATCCCCGGCTCACCAACGAAGACCTCGCCCCCGCCGAGCGGCGGAACTGGAAGGTCTTCGACCTCTTCGCCATGTGGATGTCCGACGTCCACAACCTCGGCAACTACACCTTCGCCGCCGGCCTGCTGGTCCTCGGCATGAACGTCTGGCAGGTCTTCACCTCCCTCCTCGCCGGCTTCGTGCTCATCTACGTCGGCATGAACTGGATGGGCAGGATCGGCCAGCGCCACGGCGTGCCGTTCCCGGTGGTCAGCCGCATCAGCTTCGGTGTCTGGGGCGCCAACATCCCGGCGCTCATCCGGGCCGTGATCGCCATCATGTGGTACGGCATCCAGACCTACCTGGCGTCCGTCGCGGTCAACGTGATGCTGCTGGCCGCCTGGCCGGGCCTGAAGTCCCTGACGGAGAGCTCCTTCCTCGGCCTGGACTCGCTCGGCTGGATCTCCTTCGTCTCGCTCTGGCTGATCCAGGCGGCGATCATCAGCCGGGGCATGGAGACGATCCGCAGGTTCCAGGACTTCTGCGGCCCGGCGATCTGGCTGGTCATGATCGCCCTCGCGGTCTGGATCCTGGCCAAGGCCCACTGGACCATCTCGCTCACCTCCACCCCGCACCCGGTCTCCACCGGCGAGCAGTGGCGGCAGTGGTTCGGCGCGATCGGCCTGATCCTCGCCACCTACGGCACCCTGATGCTCAACTTCTGCGACTTCTCCCGCTTCGCGCCCGACTACCGCACCGTGCGCCGCGGCAACTTCTGGGGCCTGCCGATCAACTCCACGGCCTTCGTGGTGGTCTCCGTCATCGTCACGGCGGGCTCCCTGGAGGTCTTCGGCGAGGCCATCACCGACCCGGCCGAGCTGGTCGCCAAGGTCGGCAACACCTGGGTCCTGGTCGTGGCGGCGCTGACCTTCGCGGTCGCCACCATGGGCGTCAACATCGTCGCCAACTTCGTCTCACCGGCGTACGACCTGGCCAACGTCTGGCCGCAGAAGATCAGCTTCAAGGTCGGCGGCATGATCAGTACGGTGGCGGCCCTGGTCGTCACGCCCTGGAACCTCTTCTCCAACCCCACCGTCGTCAACTACTTCCTCGGCGGCCTCGGCGCCTTCCTGGGCCCGCTGTTCGGCGTGATCATGGTCGACTACTACGTGATCAAGCGCGGCGACGTGGACGTCCAGCAGCTCTTCAACGCGGCCCCCGGCTCCCCGTACCACTACCGCAAGGGCGTCAACCCCAAGGCCCTGTGGGCGTTCCTGCCCTCGGCTGCGGTCGCGGCCGTGCTCGCGCTGGTGAAGACGTTCAGCGGCGTGGCGCCGTACTCCTGGTTCATCGGCACCGCCCTGGCCGCGGGCCTGTACCTGGCACTGTGCCGCCGTGACCGCGCGCCGGCCCCCGCCCCCGTCCCCGTCGCCGAGGAGGTCTGAAGAACGTGCGGATCGTCGTCACCAACTGCAACACCACGCAGGAGATGACCGAGGAGATCGTACGAGGTGCCCGGGCCGCCGCAGGCCCGGGCACCGCCGTGACCGGGCTGACCCCGGGCTGGGGCCCCGAGTCGGCGGAGGGCTGGCTCGACAGCTACCTGTCCGCGGCGGCGGTCCTGGACGCGCTGCGGTCGTACGCCGGTCCGCCGTACGACGCGGTGGTGATGGCAGGTTTCGGCGAGCACGGGCGGGAGGGCGTCCGGGAGCTGGTGGACGTGCCGGTCGTCGACATCACCGAGGCCGCCGCCCATCTCGCCTGTCTGCTGGGCCGCCGCTACGGCGTCGTCACCACCCTGGACCGGTCGCGCGGGCAGATCGAGGACAGCCTGGAGACCGCCGGGGTGGCCCGCAACTGCGTCGCCGTCGCCGGCACCGGACTCGGCGTCCTGGACCTCACCGGTGACCCCGGGCGCACGGAGGCCGCGTTCCTCGCGGCGGCCGAGCGGGTCCGGGACGCCGGCGCCGAGGTCCTGGTCCTCGGCTGTGCCGGAATGACGGGGCTGCAGCGGGTGGTGGGGGAGAAGCTCGGCGTTCCGGTGGTCGACGGGGTCGGCGCGGCGGTGAAGCTGGCCGAGTCGCTGGTGGCGCTGGGGCTCACGACCAGCCGGGCGGGCAGCTACCGGAAGCCGCTCGCGAAGAGACGGGTGTGGGGGACCGTACCGGGGCGGCCGTAGTGCGTGGGTCTTCGAAGGGGACGACAGCGCCCGGGGCCGGCTCAGGGCCGCCACACGTACCGCACGTCCGGCTCCCGCTCCTCGTTCCCGCTCCCGTCCGTGTGCTCGACGGCGGCGAAGCCGTGCCGCTCGTAGAACCGGTGCGCGGGCTTGTTGACCTGGAAGGTCCAGAGCGTCAGCCCCGACGGGGAGCGCTCCTTGGCCAGCGCGACGAACCGGTCACCGATGCCGCGCCCGCGCCACTCCGGGGCCAGGTACAGCTGGGACAGCAGGTCCCCCGCGAGCACCATCATGCCCACGACCCGGCCGTCGGCCTCCGCGACCCACGTCTCCCGCGCCGGCACCACGACGTCCCGGATGTACGCGCGCACCTCGTCGTCCGAGCGCGGCCGGACGACGGTGGGCAGGGCGGCGCCGAACGACCGCAGCCACACATCGGCGACCCCGGCGGCATCCGGCCCGCCGGCGCGGCGCAGTACGACCTCGGCGTTCACCCCCGCGGCCCCTCGGGTACGACGGCCGTGGCCGTGATCTCCACCAGCTGCCCGGTGTAGCCCAGACAGGCGACCCCGACCAGCGTCGACGAGTGCGGTCCGGTGCTGAGCCCGGAGGCCTCGACGACCTCCCACACGCTGGACAGCACCGCGGGCTCATTGCTCACGACGTACACATCGGTCGCCAGCACGTGCTCCAGGTCGCTGCCGACCGAGCGGAGCTGCTCCCGCAGGTTGGCGATCACCTGCTCGGCCTGCCGCGGCGGATCCCCCTCGCCGACGAGCTTCCCCTCGTCGTCCAGCGGAACGGAACCGGCGAGGAACGCGAGCTTCGTGCCGGCCTCCACGACGGAGACGTGCGAGTAGCCGGGCGGCGGGAAGAGAGCCGGGGCGGTGACGCGCTGGATCACAGGAGCTCCTGGTGAACGGCGGACGACCTGTCGATCATCCGCGCCCCGCCGGGTGATCGCACCTGAATTTCCCGCCCCGGGTCCCAGAGCGCGAACCGGCGTCCTTCGCCGAAGACGACCGGGTACGCCTCGGAGACGGCCGCGTACACCCGGCGCAGCAGCAACTGCTCCGCCGCCCGCCCGCCGCGTCCAGGATCTCGTCGTAGCGGGCCGGCCGATGGCGCAGGCAGCCGGCCTTCCAGCGGTCGAGCGCGACGGCAGGCGTGCCGGTGCCGACAGCCGCCGGCCCGTGCGCCTCGGACTCCCGCCTCCCGCCCGCCCGTTCGTGATGCTCGACCGCCGGCACCACCAGCCGGTCCCGCGCCGGCCGGGGCACTTCGACGGTTCCGCCGCGATCCGTGCCGGCACCTCCCGCCACCTGCGCACGGCGGCGGCCCGTGCCACGGCGGACCGCCGCGCGGCAGCAGCCGCCACCACCCGGACCTCCCTACAGCCGCCGCACCAGGCCCGGCGTCCAGCCCCGGGCCCGCAGCCCGGCCGCCGGCACATACCCGAAGTGCTGCGGGCCTTCCCCGGCACCGGCCGCCCTGCTCGAAACAGCGTGGGTACAGGCCGGTTGCCGCTGCAGGTCCGAGCGGGCCCGCTCGCGTTCCGCCCCGAACCGGACCCGCACGGAATTGCGTTCATAAAGAAAGCGGCTCTCTGCGGCACTTGTCACACCCACGAAATGCGAACGCACCTTTTCGCCCGGGAACGCGATCTACCGTGGGAGATCGAAGCCAACAGCCCGGCCACCGTCGCCCGAAGGCACACCCCGCCCTCGTCCGAACTGGAGCCCCGTGTCCCGTCGTGTCGCCCTGCCGCCCTGGCTCGCCCATGCCCTGCGCACCCAGCGCGGGCCCGTGTCCTGGAGCGCCGTGACGAGAGGGGCGCTGGCGGCCGGGCCCTTGCTGCTCGCCGCGGTCCTGCTGCACCGCACCTCCCTCGGCGTCGTCGCCGCCATCGCCGCCATGCTCGCCGGGATCAACGACCGGCCGGGCAGCCGGCGGTCCGCCGTCCGACGGCTCGGGGTGCCCGCGGCGGCCGGGGCGCTCGGGCTGCTCGTCGGGACGTACGGCGGAGAGCACCTGACCGCCGTCCCCCTGACCCTGCTGCTCACCGGGCTCGGACTGGTCGCCGGCGGGACGAGCGCCGTCGGGCCCGTCGCCTCCGGGGCCGGGACCCAGCTGCTGGTCGCCGCCGCCATCGGCGCCGGGATGCCGGTCGCCGAGGCGGGCTGGCAGCGGGCCCTCGCCTTCCTCGCGGGCGCCGGGTGGCTGGTCGTGCTCCGCCTCGCCCTGCCCACCCCCGGCGCGATTGCCGGTGACTTCCGCTTCGACGGGGAGCGGGACGCCGTCGCCGCCGTGTACGACGCGGTCGCCGACCTCCTCGACGCGGTGGGCGGCGAGGCCGCCGGCCGCCAGCGCGTCGCCCTCACCGCCGCGCTCGACCACGCCCAGGACGCGCTCACCGGTCCCCGGCTGCGGCGGTACGCCAGTTCCGCCGCCGAACGCCGGCTGCACGCGCAGTACGCCGCGGCCCTGCCCCTCGCCGAGGCGGCGACCGCCCTCGCCTGGGCCGGGGAGCCGGTGTCCGCGCGGGCGGCCGAGGGGCCCCGGCGGCTCGCCGTGGCCGTCCGGGAGAGCGGCGCCACCGGACCGCTGCCCGCACCCTCGCGGTCCGCGCCCGCGCTGCGCGCCCTCGACGACGCCCTGCTGCGCGCCGCGGAGACCTTCGACCGGGCCGAGGGCGGCCACCAGCGGCCACCGGCCCGGCGCCGCCCCGCCCTCGACCTCGTGCGGGCCGCGCTCGGCAGCGGCGGGCGCGAGTACGGGCTGCGGGTCGCCCTCTGCTTCGGCGCCAGCGCCGCCATCGCCCAAGCCCTGCACCACGCCCGCTGGTACGGCGAGCACCAGCACTGGTACTGGCTGCCCGCCACCGCCGTCTTCCTCGTCAAGCCCGACCTCGGGCCGCTCGCCTCCCGGGTGCTGTGCCGGGCCGCGGGGACCGTGCTCGGCGCCCTCGTCTTCGCGGGCCTCGCCGCCGTACTGCCCCGGCCCGAGGGGCTCATCGCGCTGGTCGCCGTCTGCGGGGCGGTCATCCCGGTCTCCACCCGGCACTTCGGCGCCCAGACCGCCGTCGTCACCGTCCTCGTGCTCGCCCTCGTCATGGTCGGCGGCGAACCGCAGGCCTCCGTCAGCCGGATCGGCGAGACACTGCTGGCCTGCGCGCTCGTGCTGATCGTCGGCCATCTGCCGTTGGCGGGGAAGCGGGGCGGCGGGGTTCGGGCCCGGCTCGCGGCGGCCGGGCGGGCCGCGCACGCCTATCTCGACCACGTCCTCAGCGAGTCCGGCGACCGCGGCGAACGCTGGGCCCTGCGCCGCGAGGCCTACCGCACCCTCGCCGAGGCCCGCACCGCCATCGCGCTCGCCGCCGCCGAACTCCCGGCCCTCGCCCGGCACACCGAGGGCACGGACGCGGTGGCCGCCGTACTCGAACGGCTCGTGGACACGACCACCGCGTGCGCCGTGCACCTCGACGAGACGGGTCGGCTGACCGCCCGGCAGGCCCGGCAGCTCGAAGACCTGGCGGCCGAGCTGGAGCGCGGTGGGCAGCGGCTCGGGGTCTCGGTGCCGCGGATGCCGGTCGCGGCATAGGCGACCGCGGCCGCGCCGTCCGCCTCAGTCCCCGAACCGTGCCCGCACCGACGCGTGGTCCGACGCCGCCGCCCCGCGCCGCCGGATGCTCGCCCACCGACGGCAGGAACGCGAACACGGGCGGCGCATCCAGGAGTACGACACCTGACGGACCCGCGCCCGGGCCGACAAGGGTGCCGAAAGCACGGAGAAAAACCTCCGGCCCCACCGATGAGTTCTCTTCCCTCCCGCGGTCACCACCCGGACCGACTGTTGTACAGGAGGGCCCATGTCGCTTCCGGAGATCGTCTCGCGTGAGCGGTGGCGTGCCGCGCGTGCGGAGTTACTGCGCAAGGAGGAGGCGCTCACGCGTGCGCGGGACGCGCTGAGCGCCGAGCGGCGCCGGCTGCCCATGGTCGAGGTGGACCCCGAGTACGTCTTCGAGGGCGGCGACGGCAAGGCGACCCTGCTGGACCTGTTCGACGGGCGGCCGCAACTCGTCGTGCACCACTTCATGTTCGCCCCGGAGTGGGAGGCCGGCTGCCCCTGCTGCGCCGCCTTCCTGGACCAGGTCGGCCACCTCGCCCATCTGCGGGCGCGCGGCACCGCGTTCGCGGTGGTCTCCCGGGCGGCGTTCACCAGGATCCTGCCGTTCAAGGCGCGGATGGGCTGGACGCTGCCCTGGTACTCCTCCTGCCACGGCGACTTCAGCCGTGACTTCAACCGCGACTTCGAGGCGACCATCGTCGTGGACGACGAACCGGTCGAACGGCCCGGCATCAGCTGCTTCCTGCGGGAGCACGACCGGGTCTTCCACACCTACTCGGTGTACGACCGGGGCCTCGACGGACTCGGCCCGGCCACCTCCCTGCTCGACCTCACGGCCCTCGGCCGGGTGCCGGAGGGCAGCGACCGCGTCCGTTATCACGACGAGTACGAAGACTGACACAGCCGGTCACGGAAGTGGCCGAAAGTCAGCCGAAAGTCAACGGACCCTCACCGTCCGCGCCGAGGGTGTGTCGGGTATGTCTCAGTAGCGTCACCGGGCGAGCCATTCGCGTTCTCCAGAGCGTTAACTCCTACAGGTACGACGCATTTCTGGAGGTGCAGGATGGTGAACGGGCGAACCGTGCTCGAACGCTTTCCCGCAGGCGGACCGCGAGGATCATGGCCTGCGGAGGAGTTCGCGCAGGCCCGGCGGCTGGAAGGGCTGCCTGCCGAGGTCGTGATGGATCTGGCCACGGACACGTTCCTGGTCATCGTGCGCGGCACCGGCGGGGTGGAGGGCTAGGCGGCCTCGACGGCTAACCGGCTTTACGGACCGGCAGCTTCGCCGTGAACTGGTCCGCCTGGAGCGCGTACAGCTCCGCGTAGACCCCGCCGCTCGCCAGGAGTTCGTCGGGGGTGCCCGACTCCACCACCCGGCCCTGGTCGAGAACGTGCACCAGATCCGCGTGGCGGACCGACGCCAGCCGGTGGGTGATCAGTACGACGGTCTGCCCGTTGCCCGCGAGCGCGCGGATCTTCTCGAAGACCTCCAGCTCGGCCCGGGCGTCCAGGGCGGCCGTCGGCTCGTCCACGATCAGGATGTGACCGCGCCGGTAGGCGGCCCGTGCGATGCCCAGCCGCTGCCACTGACCGCCGGACAGCTCGTGCCCGCCGCTGAAGTTGCGGGCCAGCAGGGTGTCCAGGCCGCGCGGCAGGTCCTCGACCACCTCCTGCGCGCCCGCCTCCGCGACCGAGGCGGCCAGCCGCTCGTCGGTGAGCGGTGCCGACGAGCGGCCGACGGCCACGTTGACCTTGGCGGTGAACGGCCAGCGCTTGAAGTCCTGGGCGACCATGGCGATGCGCTCGGCGAGCCGGTGCCGGTCGGCCCGTGCCGCGTCGACGCCGTCCCACAGGATGCGGCCGTGGTCCGGCTGGTACAGGCCCGCCAGCAGCTTGACCAGGGTGGTCTTGCCGGAACCGTTCTCGCCGACCAGGGCGATGATCCGGCCGAGGGGAAGCGCGAGCGTCACGTCGTCCAGGGCGGGGCGGGCGGCACCACCCGTACGACCACCCGTACGACCACCCGGATCATCGCTCGGATCATCGCTCGGGTGATTGCTCGG
This sequence comes from Streptomyces sp. NPDC013157, assembly GCF_042899865.1. Classification (NCBI taxonomy): domain Bacteria; kingdom Bacillati; phylum Actinomycetota; class Actinomycetes; order Kitasatosporales; family Streptomycetaceae; genus Streptomyces; species Streptomyces sp. NPDC013157. Next base: position 439,992 of record NZ_JBIBAK010000004.1, read on the forward strand.
GTGATCGCTCGGATAGGTGAAGGTGACGTTCTCGAAGCGGATCTCCTGAGGGTCTTCGGGCAGCGGTTCACCGCCGAGGGGGATCGCGCGCTCCGCCGCCTCGACGTACAGCCGCTCCAGGTCGCCCACGAACAGCGCCTCCTCGTGCAGCGTGTTGATCTCCAGCACGAGGGTGCTGAGGCTCGCGGAGCCGCTGCGGATCGCGATCACTGCCGTACCGGCCACCGACAGGGCCATCGCCCCGCTCAGCAGCAGCCCGCCGAGCGTCGCGTACGTGGCGACGGTCGCGAGGCCCGTCCAGGCCGCCGCGATGAGGCCGGTACGGGCCGCGAGCCGCGCCAGCCGGGCCTGCTCCGCCTCCGCCGTCTCCGACATTGCCCGGTAGTGCCGCAGCAGGAACGGGCCGACCCCGTGCACCCGGATCTCCGGCGCCGCCTCCGGTTCGGTGAGCAGGGTGCTGATCAGGTGGCCGGCGCGGACGTGCTGCACCCAGGTGTGGAACGACTCGTAGCGGCGCCGGGCGATGGTCAGGGCGCCCCAGGCGCTCGGGATGGTCATCGTGATCAGGAGCGGGAGCAGGGCCGGGTGCAGCACGGTCAGCACACCGGCCGCGGTGATCAGCGAGATCATGGCGTTCACCACACGCGTGCCGTACATGATCATGCGGCGCGCGGAGGAGGCGCCGTACTGGGCCGTGTCCAGCAGTTTGTGGAAGGCGTGGTCCTCGATCGCGGCGAGTTCGACGGCCGCGGCCCGCTCCAGGTACATCTCGGTCGCCACCCGCTCGACCTTGGGCTCCAGGCGGCCGGTGGCGTAGGTGGACGCGGCGCGCAGCAGGGCGGCCACGAACATGACGGCGGCCATGACCACCAGGGCGGGGGCGGAGCTTCGGAGCCGTTCCTCGAGGGCGCCGGTGCCGATCAGCCGGCCCAGCACGCTGTTCACGGCGAGCAGGCTCACCGCCTGGGCGACTCCGACACCCACCTGTGCGGCCAGCACGATCCGCGCGGCTCCGGCGTCCGCCTGCCGGGCCAGCCGCAGACTGGACGCGAGCATGCCGGGCAGCCGGGTCATCATGGCGCGGAAGTCCAGCTCCAGGAAGGCGTTTCCGTGCTGGCTCCAGCCCATGTCGTAGCGGAGCGGCCCGCCGAACAGCAGCTGCTCGGACTCCGACGTCTCGGGCACCGCCGTGTCCCGCTTCTTCCTCACCGCGATCCTCCCCGGGGTCGTGACCGTGACCGTGACCGTGAGCCTGGCCGTGTCCGTGAGCGTGTCCGTGTCCGTGTCCGTGAGCGTGTCCGTGGACGAACGGCCACTATCGCGGGCGGAGTCGCCACCGGGCAGGGCGTGCGACGAGGCTCGTGGGGCGCGGGGGAGTGTGCGGGGGTACGGCCCGAGGCAGGCCCGAGCCGCGGGGAGTGCGCGCGGGTGTGCGGACCGGGACATCCCCGAGCCGCAGGGGGTGCGAGGGAGGTGTGGAGCGTGGCAACCCGAGCGGCCTGGGCGGCCCGAGAGCAGAACCGGCGCGATCGGCTCACCCGGGGCTCTGCCGGCCGAAGCGGCGCAGCGTCACGCGCTCAGGGGGCGGGACCACTCCGGTGTCGTACCCGTCACCCGGCACAGGGCGAGGTACAGCGGTATCGGCGGGGTGTACGGCACCGTGCCCTCGGGGCGGTGGATCAGGCGGGCGGTGCCGGGAAGCGGGGCGCCCGGGAGGTAGCGGGCGGGGGCGGGCCAGGTGAGGGCGTCGTCGGAGTCCGTCGGGACGATCCACCACCAGTGCGTGCCATCGGCGTACACGCATCCCACCCGCGGCAGCCGCGGTACCACCAGCGGCCCGAGCCGCGCCGGCACCTCCACCGCGTCGCAGCCCAGCGGTGCCGTCATGCCCTCGGGCACCGGGAACGATCCCGCGGCACCGCCCGCAAACGACGACCGCCGGTCGCGCTTCAGGCGGATCAGCGTGTCGAGGCCCAGCGAATGGCCGGAGCCGGACACGCCGTTCATGCCTGCCTCTGCCGGGGCACGGACCCCAGCGCCTCGGACCGCCCCGCCGCGCCGGAACCCGACGAGGGCCGGGGCACCGACGTGTGCGCCGGTTCGTGGGACGTGCCGTGCGACGGACCCGGAGCGGGGCGCGCGCCCCAGCCCAGGTCGTTGCGCGGCTCGGCGGCGTCCCGGGCGGCGTCGGTCTGGCGCGGCAGCTCCGCCCAGACCAGCAGCCCGGACCCGTGCTCCTGAGCCCCCCACGCCCGGCACAGCGCCTCGACGAGGAGCAACCCCCTCCCGTGCTCCTCCTCCGGGCGCTGCGGGGACGGGTGGGGCTCGTCGGGCGCACAGCCCTCGTCCTGCACGGCGATGCGCACCGTGTCGTCGTGGTCGTGCAGTTCGCACACGACGCGACTGCTCGCGGTGTGCACGATCGCGTTGGTGACCAGCTCGGATATGACCAGGGCGGCGGTGTCACAGGTGTCCGCGCAGACCGACCAGCCGGTCAGCCGGGCACGCACCAGGCGTCTCGCCTGGGCGGGGGAACCCGGATGAGCGGCCAGCTCGAACCGGAACCGGCGCGAGGCAGTGCCCTCACCTGGGGCGACTGCGAGACCGAGACGGTCTGCGGCGGCGTCTGTTCCTAAGGGCGCGGACGGAATCACGCTTGCCACTATCTCCCCGCCGTGAACACTTGGCAAGTGTCACTCTGAAAAATGCAGAGTGCTGTGTGACGCGGTGAAGGGCCGTGGCACACTGCTCGCAACAGCATGTCGAGCGGCGCCAGTTGGGATCAGTGAGGATCCGACGGACCGATCCGGCCAATGCGATCGATGTGACCGAGCAGGATGTTCCGGCTGTTACGGCCAATTCGGTCTCACTGGTTGTTCCGGTCATCCCGTCAGATCGTCGAATGAGTCTTCGAATGGCGCCGCTGGGCTGTCGGCGTGCCGGGTGACACCTGTATGCGCGTGACCGTGTGTGGTTGGCCGCGTACGTGCGTGACGGCGTATGGGGTGTGACCGCGTATGCGTGTGTGGCGGCCAGGACGCCGGCGAGCCTGGCCAGGGAACAGGGAACTTCGTGGAGGTGGAGCGTGAGCGAGCCGCGGTCCGCGCCGACGGTGGGTCAGGTGGTCCTCGGTCGGCGCCTCCTCGACCTGCGGGAACGCGCAGGGCTCAAGCGTGAGGAGGCCGCCCGTGTGCTCCGCGTGGCGCCAGCCACCGTCCGCCGTATGGAGATGGCCGAGGTCGCCCTCAAGATCCCGTACCTGCAACTGCTCCTGAAGGCCTACGGGGTGAACGACGACGAGGCCGACCTCTTCGTCCGGCTCGCCGAGGAGGCCAACAGGCCCGGCTGGTGGCAGCGGTTCCACGACATCCTGCCCGGCTGGTTCTCCATGTACGTCAGCCTGGAGGGTGCGGCGAGCCTGATCCGCTCCTACGAGCCGCACTTCGTGCCAGGGCTGCTGCAGACCGAGGACTACGCGCGCGGGGTGCTGAAGTCGGGCGCCGTCGGCCAGACCGAGCCGGAGGAGATCGAACGCCACGTCGCCCTGCGCATGCAGCGCCAGCAACTGCTCACCCGTGCCGAGGCCCCCCGCTTCTGGGTGGTGATGGACGAGACCGCCCTGCGCCGCCCGGTCGGCGGTCCGGAGGTGATGCGCGCACAGATCGACCGACTGCTCGACGTCACGAAGCTGCCCAATGTGACGCTCCAGGTCGCCCCGTTCTCCAGCGGGCCGCACCCGGGGACGTACGGGCCCTTCGTGCTGTTCCGATTTGCCATGCCCGAACTGCCGGACATGGTCTACAGCGAGTACCTGACCGGCGCCGTCTACCTGGACGCGCGCACCGAGGTGGCGACCCACCTCGAGGTCATGGACCGCATGGCGGCGCAGGCCGCTACGGCACAACGCACGAAGGAGATCCTCCGGGATCTCCGCAAGGAGCTGTGAATGGATCGCATAAAGCCCCAGTCCGGGCCGCGGAACCGCACTGAGCGGATCTACAACGGCATGCCTGCCCGGGAGCTGGGCAGCGAGGGTTGGCACAAGCCGTGGAGCGGCGGCAACGGGGGCAACTGCCTGGAGGCGATGAAGCTGGCCGACGGCCGGATCGCCGTCCGTCAGTCGACCGACCCGGACGGGCCGGCGCTGATCTACACCACGGACGAGATGACGGCTTTCATCGAAGGCGCCAAGGCGGGGGAGGCCGACTTCCTGCTCTCCTGAACCTCTTCTGTCTCCTTCTGTCTGCTTTTCTTTCTTCTTATTCAACTTCTTTGTAATGGTGCTGAATTGATCATCGACCACGTCAGACGTTTACGGAGTGCCTCGTGATCGACACCGGCAAGCCGCACCCGGCACGCATGTACGACTGGTATCTCGGCGGCAAGGACAACTACCCCGTCGACGAGGAGATGGGCCGGCAGATGCTCGCCCTCGACCCCCGGGTGCCGGTGATGGCGCGGGTCAACCGCGCCTTCATGCACCGCGCCACCCGGTGGCTGGCCGAGCACGGCGTACGGCAGTTCCTGGACATCGGCACGGGCATCCCGACCGAGCCCAACCTGCACCAGATCGCCCAGGGCATCGCGCCCGACGCCCGGGTGGTCTACTGCGACAACGACCCGATCGTGCTCGCCCACGCGACGGCCCTGCTGCGCGGCACATCCGAGGGCGCAACGGAGTACCTCCAGGCCGACGTGCGCGACCCGGCCGCGATCGTGGCCGGCGCGCGGGCGGTCCTGGACCTCGACCGCCCGGTCGCGCTGTCGCTCGTCGCCCTGCTCCACTTCGTCTCCGACGAGGACGGGGCGCACGAGCTGGTCGGCCGGCTGCTCTCCGAACTGCCGTCCGGCAGCTACCTGATGATGACCCACGCCACCGCCGACTTCACCCCGGAGGAGTCGGCGGCGGCGATCGCCAAACTCAAGGCGGCCGGGGTCACGCTGGCGCTGCGCTCCCGCGAGGAGTTCGGCCGCTTCTTCGACGGCCTCGAACTCGTCGAGCCGGGCGTGTCGGTGGTCCACCACTGGCACCCGGAGCTGGGCGAGCTGGTACCGGGACAGGACGACGGGGTGATCCCGGGCTACGGGGCGGTGGCGCGCAAGCCGTAGACCCTTCGGGCACGGGCGTCACGAGACCCTTCGGGCACGGGCGTCACAGCCGGGACCACATCCGCCTCGGCGCGTATACCAGGCGGCTCCGACCCGCCGCCGACGGCCCGGGGAACGGTGCGACTTTGGCGAGCGGTCCGTGCCCGGTGTCCTCGGGCGGGGCGTCCGCCGGGCCGGCAGCCCGGGCCCCCGTCCCGGCGGGCGGCTGCCCACCGGGTGACTTCCCGCCGGGCGGCTTCCCACGGCCGCCGCCCGTCGGCCCCGGCCCTTACACCGTCATCGGCCGGTCGTGCGGAGATATCGGCGACGGCAGCCGCGAACTCCCTGTCAGGTAGTGGTCGACGGCCGCCGCCACCGCCCGCCCCTCTGCGATCGCCCACACGATCAGCGACTGCCCGCGAGCCGCGTCCCCGGCGGCGAACACTCCGGGGACGTTCGTGGCGAACCCCGCGTCCCGGGAGACGGTGCCGCGCGGCTCCGTCGCCACGCCCAGCTGGTCGATGAGTCCGTCCTCCCGGTCGGGCCCGGAGAAACCGAGCGCGAGCAGCACCAGGTCGGCCGGGAGCGTCCGCCCGGTCCCCGGCACCGGGAGCCGCGCCGCGTCCACCTCCACCAGATGCAGCGACCGCACATGCCCGCTCCCGTCGCCCGTGAAGCGAAGCGTCGACGCCGCGAACAACCGCGCGTCCGCGTCCGCCGAGGGCGCGGTCTCCAGGTCCCGCGCCTCCTCGTGCGCCGCCGAGAGCCGGTAGATCTTCGGATACGTCGGCCACGGCTCGACGTCCTCGTCCCGCTTCGCGCCCGGCTGGGCGTAGATGTCCAGCTGGGTCACCGACGCGGCCCGCTCCCGCAACGCCGTCCCCAGACAGTCCGCCCCCGTGTCACCCCCGCCCACGATCACCACGTGCTTCCCGGCCGCCGACATCGGCGACTCGGCCAGATCCCCCTCGCACACCCGGTTGGCCAGCGGCAGGTACTCCATCGCCTGGTGTATTCCGTCCAACTCCCGGCCCGGCACCGAAAGTTCCCGCCACGCCGTCGCCCCGGTCGCGATCACCACCGCGTCGTACCGGGCCCGCAGCTCCGTCGCCCGCAGATCCCGCCCGACCGCCACCGACGTACGGAACTTCGTCCCCTCGGCCCGCATCTGGGCCAGCCGCCGTTCAAGATGGCGCTTCTCCATCTTGAACTCCGGGATGCCGTACCGCATCAGCCCGCCGAGCCGGTCGTCCTTCTCGTACACGGCGACCGTGTGCCCGGCCCGGGTCAGCTGCTGCGCCGCCGCGAGCCCGGTCGGCCCGGAACCGATCACCGCAACGGTCCGCCCGGACAGCCGCTCCGGCGGCCGCGGCGAGGCGAACCCCTCCGCCCAGGCGTGATCCGCGATGGCGCACTCCACGTTCTTGATCGTGACGGCGGGCTGGTTGATCGCCAGCACGCATCCCGCCTCGCACGGCGCAGGGCACAACCGTCCCGTGAACTCGGGGAAGTTGTTCGTGGCGTGCAGCCGGTCGCTCGCCGCCCGCCAGTCCTCCCGCGACACCAGGTCGTTCCACTCGGGGATCAGGTTGCCCAGGGGACACGCGTCGTGGCAGAACGGCACCCCGCAGTCCATGCAGCGGTCCGCCTGCTTGCTGATGATCGGCAACAGCGCCCCGGGGACGTACACCTCGTCCCAGTCCCGGACCCGCTCCTCGACGGGCCGCCGCGGCCACTCCTCGCGCGGCGTGGTCATGAACCCCTTGGGATCGGCCATGGTCGTCTTCCTCGCGTGCGGTACCCCAGGCCGTGCGTCATCGGGCGGCACTCTTTCGGCCACGATACGTCCCCTCGGTTACGCCCGCAGAGTGGCCGACAGCGCCTTCCGGCGGGGGTTCCTCAGCAGGGAGTCAGCGGGGTGCCAGCCGGGATCCAGCCCCTGTCCAGCCCTGGTCCAGCCCGTGTCCAGTCGGGGCCGGTCCGCTGCCACCTCCTCCTCACAGAGCCAGTACGTAGAGGACCGCCGCCGCGGCCGACGCGACGGTGCGCACGTGGTTCCAGAGCGTCCACTCACGCACGTACACCGGCCAGTAGGAGACGGCCTCCGGGGTGCCGGGCTCCAGCTTGGCCAGCGCCTCGTTCCGGGGCACGTTCGCCATCGCGGTCAGCCCGAACGAACCGAACAGATACAGCCCGCTGCCAAGCAGCAGCGCCACCTTCCCATGGTCCGGCCACACCACGAACGTCACCACCGCGATCATCGCGCACACCACCGCCGACCCCGTGAACACCAGCATGAACACCGGGGTCAGGGCCGCCCGGTTGATCGCGTTCATCGCGGCGACCCCCTGCGCCGGCGGCAACGAGGCCAGCCCGCGCATCACGAAGGTCGAGAACCCGCAGAACACCCCCGCCACCAGTCCGGCCCCCAGCACCCCCAACAGGACCAGCACGTAATACGGCCCGTCGATCACGACCACCACACCCACTCTCGCCCCTGGACGCCTACGCCTCTCAGATCAATGCCCACGGGCCGCCCCTTCCCATGAGGGTGAAGCCCGTCCACATACACATCCGGCCACATGCGCCCCCACCTCCTTCCCCGCTCCTGCCGGCCCTCCTCGCCCCGTCCCCGCCCGCCGTCACCCGGTCAGGCGGATCTGCACCCCGGCCTCCCACTCCCGCAGCACCGCCTCCACGGTGCGCGCGATCCGCCGCCGCGCCTCGTACCGTGGCACCCCGCTCATCAGCAGCTGGTCGTACGGCGTGTCCACGTGCCGTACCCCCGCCACCACCGCCGAGGCCACCGCCCCCTCCGTCAGCGCCCGCCCGGCCGCAGTCCGCCCGACCCGCCCGCTGCCCCGCACCGAGGCGTGCGCCGCGATCGCCCGGGCCCGCTCCACCGGGCAGCCCGGGAACAGACGCAGGATCTCCGCCGCGAACGCCTCCGTGAACCGCACGTCCTGCGCCGCCCGCCGCTTCGCGTCCCGTGCCCGGCGCCGCCGCCGTGCCTCGGCGTCGGCCAGGCACCGCACCTCGGCCCGGGCCAGCGCGGCCTCCTCGACCAGGACGCCCTGCCGCTCGTACCGGCTCTTGCGCCGGTTGAACCGGACCACCACCGCCGACAGCGTGCTCTCCTCCCGCGACCGCCGGGTCAGTGCCGTGTCGCCCCGGGGCAGGAACACCAGATGCCCGAGATCGGCGCACTGCAGGCACCGCGGCACCCCGTCCTCCACCACCAGCAGCGACAACGGCCCCCGCCGGCACGCCGCACACCGCTTGTGCCGCAGCGGCTGCACGACCAGAAGCCCACCGTGGTGAGGGGGAGTTGCGAGGCGTGTCATATGCGGTACTTTCCCCTCCCCGGGGACTGATCTCACGTCGTTCGCGCCCTCCCCTTCGGCCGGGCGAAGGCGTCCTCCCGTCCGGCCCGCGGCCCGTGACGCCCACCGCCACCGCTACCGGCCACGGAACCACCCCAGGCGTACCCGAACCGCCGACCCGGCATCATGATCCTGTGCGTCTCGAAGCGATCACCTGGGACCGGCTCGCCGAGCGTCTCGCCGAGCGGCTGGTCGAACTCAAGCCCGCCGACGGGAGTGCCTGGCCACGCGTCGCCTTCGACGGCGCCCCGGCCGCCCGGCCCGGCGACCTCGCGGAGCGCGTCGGTGAGGCGCTGCGCGTACGGGGCCTGCCGTCGCTCGTCGTGGGCACCGAGGGCTTCCTGCGTCCCGCCTCGCTGCGCCTGGAGCACGGGCGGCGCGACGCGGAGTCGTACTACGGCGGCTGGTTCGACACCAACGCCCTGTGGCGGGAGGTTTTCGGCCCCCTCGACCCCGGCGGGACCGGCCGCGTCCTGCCCGATCTGTGGGACCCGGCCACCGACCGCGCCACCCGCAGCCCCTATGTCCAACTCCCGCCCGGCGGCCTCCTGCTGCTGCACGGACCGCTCCTGCTGCGGCACTGGTTCCCGTTCGACCTGACCGTCCACCTCCTCCTGACTCCCGGCGCCCTGCGCCGCCGTACCCCCGAGACCGACCACTGGACCCTCCCCGCCTTCGAGCGCTACGCGGCCGAGACCGACCCCGCCGGCACGGCCGACGTCGTGGTCCGCGCCGACGACCCGCGGCATCCGGCGTGGAGCGGCTGAGCGGTCCTGCGCCGGACCGGCTCAAGGCCGGTGCGGCCGGGCGGCTCAGAGCCAGCCGTTGCGCCTGAAGCCGCGGTACAGCACCAGACACGCCACGGATATGACGCCGATGACGAGCGGATAGCCGAACCGCCAGTGCAGCTCCGGCATGTGATCGAAGTTCATGCCGTACACACCGCACACCATCGTCGGCACCGCGATCACCGCGGCCCAGGCCGTGATCTTCCGCATGTCCTCGTTCTGCGCGACCGTCACCTGCGCCAGATGCGCCTGGAGAATGGAGTTGAGCAACTCGTCGAAGGCCGCGATCTGCTCCTTCGCCCGCATCAGATGGTCGAGCACATCCCTGAAGTACGCCTGTATCTCCGGGGCGATCACCCGTATCGGCCGGGTGGTCAGTTCCTCCATCGGCCTGCTGAGCGGCACCACCGCCCGCTTCAGCTCCAGGAGTTCACGCTTCAGCTGGTAGATCCGCCCCGGGTCGGCCCGCGCGCCGTTCTCCGCGAACACGTCCGCCTCGACCTGGTCGATGTCGGCCTGCACCGAGTCCGTGACGCTCAGGTAGTCGTCGACCACGTGGTCCGCGATCGCGTGCAGCACCGCCGCCGGCCCCTTGGCGAGCTGACTCGGCGTGGCCTCCAACTCCTCGCGCAGCGGCCCCAGTGAGCCGTGCCGGCCGTGCCGTACCGTGATCACGAAGTCCTCGCCGACGAAGACCATGATCTCGCCGGTGTTCACGACCTCGCTCGTCGCCGTCAACTGCTCGTGCTCGACGTAGCAGACCGTCTTGAACACCGCGAACAGCGTCTCGCCGTACCGCTCCACCTTCGGGCGCTGATGGGCCTCGACCGCGTCCTCCACGGCCAGCGGGTGCAGGTCGAACAGCTCGGCGATGTCCGCGAACTCGCTGTCCGTCGGCTCGTGCAGCCCCAGCCAGACGAACCCGTCGCCCCTCTTGCGCACCCGTTCCACCGCGGAGAACAGGTCGCTGCACTCCGGAACCCGTACCCCGTCCTCGTACGTCACGCAGTTGACCACCGAGGAGCCCAGCGGGGACCGTGCGTGATGGTTCAGGTCGACGCGGGGCCGCCGCCTGGCCAGCCGCGCCACCCTGCGCAGGCCGCCGGTCCTGCCCAGCCCCGTGACCTTCCGCAGATTCCCTGCCATCGTCATCCGGATCTCCTTGCATGGATCCACTCGCGCAACGCTTCCCGCCCTGCCCGGCCAGTCTGCCAGCCCGGTGTGAGACCCGGGTAAGCCTGTGGGAACGGCGAGTTCCGGTTGGTTCCCTCCTGTGGAAGACCCCGAGTGCCCCGTGCGCGCCGACGGCACGCCCGCCGCGGCGGAACGTCTGCCGGGGCGGACAAGACGGGCAGCTGAAATCATCGCTTCATGACACAGGCCGACGGATATCTGCTCGACAACCACCAGAGCGAGGCCGGACAGCGCTTCGACGCCTTCGCGGACCTCTTCGACCCGACCACCTTCCGTCACCTCGACGCATTCGGTGTCGGACCGGGGTGGCGCTGCTGGGAGGTCGGCGCCGGCGGTACCTCCGTGGTGTCCTGGCTGGCCGGGAAGGTCGGGCCGACGGGCCGGGTCGTCGCCACCGACATCGACACCTCGCTGCTCGCCACGGCCGCCCACGCGCCCGTCGAGGTCCGCACCCACGACGTCGGGGCCGAGGAGCCGCCGGGGGAGGGCTTCGACCTGGTGCACGCCCGGCTCGTCCTGGTCCATGTGCCGGACCGGGACCGGGCGTTGCGCTCCATGATCAAGGCGCTGCGTCCCGGCGGACTACTGCTGATCGAGGACGCCGACCCCGCCCTCCAGCCCCTCACCTGCCCCTACGAGTACGGCCCCGAGCAGCGGCTCGCCAACCGCCTGCGCCAGGGCTTCCGCAAACTCCTCGCCGAACGCGGCGCCGACCTCTCGTACGGCCGCAAGCTTCCGCGGCTGCTCCGCGAGGCCGGGCTGCACGACGTGGAGGCCGACGCCTACTTCCCCGTCGCCTCGCCCGCCTGTACCGCCCTGGAGGCCGCCACCGTCCGGCAGATCCGGGGTCGGCTCGTCACGGCCGGCCTCGCCACCGACGAGGACATCGACCAGCACCTGGCCAACGTGGCGACGGGCGGCATGGACCTCGCCTCGGCCCCGATGATCTCTGCGTGGGGCCGCAAGGCGTAAGCCCGCCGGCCGCGGTCTGCGCCGTGGCCGGCCGTACGGGCTCACGGCCGCCCTGGTCGGTCTCAGGCGGGCGGTCTCGCACCCACGCGTTCCACCGCTCGTGCGCCCGCCCTGCAGCCCAGCGCCGCCGCCTCCTGGGCATCCCGGCCGGCGACCAGCGCGGCGAGGAACGCCCCGGTGAAGGCGTCACCGGCGCCCGTGGTGTCCCGGGGCGTCGCCGGTGCGGCCGGGACGCGGGCGAGGACGTCGCCCGACCGGGCCACCAGGGCGCCGTCCGCCCCCGCCTTGGCCACCACCAGCGGCACCTGGCGGCTCAGCTTGGCCGCGGCGTCCGCCGGATCGGGCAGCCCCGTCAGCAGACAGGCCTCGTCCCGGCTCGGCAGCAGGACGTCGACCCCCTCGACGAGCGCCAGAAAGCGGTCCACGCCCAGCGCCATGAGGAACCCGGCCGACGCCGGGTCCAGGCTCACCGGCACGCCACGGCCGCGGGCCGCCGCCAGGGCCGTCGCCACCAGTGCCCGGCTCGGTTCGGAGAACAGCAGGTAGCCGGAGAGATGCAGCCGGGCCACGCCGTCGAGCAGCGCGTCCGACCAGTCGGCGGGCTCCAGCCGCAGGGACGCCCCGCTGTCCGTGAGGAAGGTCCGCTCGGCCGAGGCACCGCTGTCGACCAGGCAGATCACCGTCCCCGTCGCGGCCTCGGGGTCCACCACCAGCCGGGGTCGCACCCCGGCGGCGGCCAGCTCCCGCTCGTGCCACTGGGCCGCGTCCTCGCCCACCCGCCCGAGCAGCTGTACGTCCGCACAGCCCGTGTGCGCTGCCCAGCAGGCCACATTGGCGCCCGCCCCGCCGGGCAGGGTCCGGATCACGGCGGCCGTGTCGGTGCCGGCCGCGAGCGGCCCCCGGTACCGCGCGACCACGTCGGTGACGACGTCCCCGACGACCAGCAGCGCCCCGCCCCCGCCCGGCGCCGACGCCCGCTCGGTCGTCACCCCCTGGCCCACGCCGAGGCGATCCGTGCCGCCAGCCCGACATTGCCGCGCACGGCCGCCAGATTGGCCTCCAGCGAGGCGCCGTCCGTGTGCCGGACCAGATAGTCGAGCAGGAACGGTGTCACCGCCTGACCGGCGATCCCTTCCGCGTCGCACGCGTGCAGCGCGTCGGCGAGCACGCGCGCGTGCAGCGCGGGGTCGAGCTGCTCCGCCTCCGCAACGGGGTTGGCGACGATCAGCGCCGAGTCCGCCGCGTCCAGCGCGTCCTGCGCCCGCATGACGTCCGCGACCTGCTCCGGGGTCTCGAGCGTCCAGTCGACCGGATGCCCGGAGTCGGACAGATAGAAGCCGGGGAAGCGGTCCGTGCCGTAACCGGCGACGGCCACGCCCAGGGTCTCCAGGCGCTGGAGGGTCGCCGGCACGTCCAGGATCGACTTCACGCCCGCGCACACCACCGTGATCCGGGTGCGTGCCAGCAGGCCCAGGTCGGCGGACTCGTCCTGGGTGGCCGTCCACTCACGGTGCACCCCGCCGAGACCGCCGGTCGCGAACACCCGGAGGCCGGCCAGCGCCGCCAGCTGCGCCGTCGCCGACACGGTGGTCGCCCCGCTCGCCCCCGCCGCCACGGCGAGCGGCAGGTCGCGGTGGCCCAGCTTGCGGATCCCGTCCTCGTTGGCGATCCGCTCCAACTGGTCCTTGTCCAGGCCGACATGGGGCCGCCCGTCCAGCACGGCGATGGTGGCGGGCACCGCGCCCGCACGCCGTACCGTGTCCTCCAGCTCCAGTGCCACCTGGAGGTTGCGCGGGCGCGGCAGCCCGTGCGCGATGATCGTGGACTCCAGGGCGACCACCGCGCGACCCGCGCCGAGCGCCTCCCTGACCTCTTCCGACACCACCAGCACCACGCCTGCCTCCTGTCCGTCGGTCTTCCCTCATCTCTGGCGGGGGCCGTACCCGGCTAAACGCTTGCGGCCTGTGGGGGACGCCACCAGCCTGGGCGGCATGACGAATCACCCGGCACGTCTGGACCATGTCGTCCTCTGGGGCGCCGACCCGGCCGTCGCGGCCGGCTTCTACGAGCGGATGCTCGGCCTGGAGCCGCTGCGGGTCGCCGAGTTCACCGCGGGAGAGGTGCCCTTCCCCTCCGTACGCGTCAACGAGGAGACCATCATCGACCTCGCGCCGCTCACCCTCGCCGAGCGCATGCCGGCACTCCCCGGCGCCACCGGCAGCGCGGGCCACCCCGTGAACCACGTCTGCCTGTCCCTGCCGTCCGACGCCTTCGACGCCCTGCGCGCCCGCCTCGCCGAGCACGCCGTCCCCATGACCGACATCGGACACGACTCCTTCGGCGCCCGCGGCACCGCCCCGCGCAACTTCTACTTCAGGGACCCCGACGGCAACGTCGTCGAGGCACGGCACTACGACTGACCGCACCGGCGGGGCGCCGCACCGCCAGGGCCCGGGGACCGCGCCTCAGAACAGCGGTTCGGGCAGTACGCCCTCCAGGGCGAGCAGCTTCCGCTTGGTCTCCAGACCGCCGCCGAACCCGCCGATCCCGCCGTCGCTCTCCACCACCCGGTGACAGGGCACGACGACCGGCAGCGGATTGGCGCCCATCGCCGCGCCCACCGCCTGCGCCCCGCCGGGCTGCCCGACGCGTCCCGCCAGGTCGCCGTACCCGACCACCGTGCCGTAGGGGACCCCGGCGGCCAGTTCGCGCAGCACCTGCCGGTTGAAGCCGGAGATCAGCGACCAGTCCAGCGGCAGGTCGAAGTCCTGCCGCCGGCCCGCGAAGTACGCCCGCAGCTGGGATATCGCCTCGGCCAGCACCGGCTCCGTGGGATCCTCGACGGGCTCGCCGCCCAGCCGGGCGGCCAGCCGCTCCACCGTCCGCTCCCGCACCGCCTCAGTGGCGTGGAACACCACGTTGACCAGGCCGCTGCCGGTCGCCGCGAGCAGCAGCGGACCGATGTCGGTGCCCACGACGGCCCACACCACCCGCTGCCCGTACTGCCCTTCGCTGTCCATGCGCCCCACCGTACGGCCCGCCACTGACAATGCCGCCGCCCCGGCCCGGGTCAGCTCGCGCACAGCGCGGCCCGTACCACGTCCGGCTTGTTGGTGATGATCCCGTCCACGCCGTAGCCGACGGCCTTCCAGGTGGTGACCGCGTCGTTCACCGTCCAGGTGAAGACGTGAAGCGGCCTGCCGTGCGGTCCCTCGAACGAGTGCACGTCCTTCACATAGCCGGCGGAGATCGAGGCCACCGACGGGTTGACCAGGTCCACGAAGCCCGCGTACCGGTGCAGGGACCCCACGGACGGTGTGCCGAGGTATCCGGTCGTCACGGCGGGCCGGAGATCGTGCACGGTACGCAGACTGTCCGCGCTGAAGCTCTGCACGACGAGCCGGTCCAGATGCGGGCGGTCCAGCCAGCCCTCGCTGCCCAGCAGCTCGAGGATCTGCCGCTCGATGCCGGGATACAGCTCAGGGTTCTTGATCTCCAGGAGCAGTTTCTCGTGGTTGTGCTCGACCCGGCGCATGTACTGCGCCAGCGTCGGCACCCGCGTGCCCCGGTACGAAGGGGAGAACCAACTGCCCGCGTCCAGTCGGGCGACCTCGGCCGCGGTGAAGTCCTTCACTTTCCACGGCGCCCGGCCGGGGAAGACCTTTGCGACATCGGTGGTGCGCCGGAGGCTGTCGTCGTGGATGACGACGAGCCGGCCGTCCCTGGTGCGCTGGACGTCGTTCTCGACCCAGGTGAAGCCCAGCGAGGCCGCCTTGTCGATGGCGGCCAGCGTGTTCTCGGGGGCGTAGGCGGAGGCGCCCCGGTGCGCGAGCACCGTGGGTTCGGCGGCGTCGCCGGCCCGGGCGGCGGGGACGGGGCTCAGCAGGGCTGCCGTTCCCAGCAGCGCGGTGGCCGTGGCGGCGACTGCGCGCGCGTGCATGCGCACTCCTCACGTCGGGCGAATACGGACAGCACAAGAGTGACAGCAGTGAGTCAACAGCGGTCGGGTGCGGGATGGCCACAGATTCAATGGAGTCGTCCAAGCCCGCTCACCGTTGCCGCACAACTGCGGCAAGGGCGTGTTTCTTTGCCGGAAAATCGTTCGACCATTCCGGTGCGGGTCATACTCTCTGCGTCAACCCTGACCGCTCGGGCGGTCCTGGGACGGGGGCGCATTGCACATATTCCGGGACGCAAAGGGTGAAGGGCAGCCGCGCATGCAGGGCACGGTCGACGGATTCAGCTATGGGGTCGTCACCCCGCTGGTGGCCTATCTGATGGCCTGCCTCGGTGGCGCTCTCGGGCTGCGCTGCACGACCCGGGCGATGCTGGTGGCCCACTCCTGGCGGCCCGCCTGGCTCGCCCTGGGCTCGGCGGCGATCGGCTCCGGCATATGGACCATGCACTTCGTCGCCATGATGGGGTTCAGCGTCAAGGAGACGCCGATCCACTACGACAAACCCCTCACCTACGCGAGCCTCGGCCTTGCCGTCGTCATGGTGGGCGTCGGGATCTTCATAGTCGGCTACCGGGGCGCCACCGGAACCGCGCTCTTCACGGGCGGCACGATCACCGGCCTGGGCATCGCCTCGATGCACTACCTCGGCATGGCCGGGCTGCGCCTCAACGGAACCCTGGAGTACAACACGCTCACGGTGGCCGCGTCGGTCGTGATAGGGGTCGTCGCGGCCACCTCCGCCCTGTGGGCGGCCGGGCAGGTCCGCGGCTTCCTGTGGAGCGTCGGCGCGAGCCTCGTCATGGGACTCGCCGTCAGCGGCATGCACTACACCGGCATGGCCGCCCTCACCGTGCACCTCCACAGCGCCGGCGTGACGTCCCCGGGCGATTCTCCCGCCTCCCTGCTGGCCCCCATGCTGATCGGCCCGCTGGCCTTCCTCTGCCTGGCCGCCGTCGTCGTGATCTTCGACCCGCTGATGGTCACGGGCAAGCCCGACCGGCTCCGTGTGGAGCACAAGCCGGGCGTCCCGGCCGACGAGGTCACCCACCACCCGAGCCGCCGCCCGCAGCTCCGCGTCGGCCGTCAGCAGAGCCACCACAGCGCGCGCACACCGCAGAATCGCTGATCAGAACCGGTTGTCAGTGCGGGGTCGTACGGTGGAACCCATGCGGCCCGTTTCCCACATCGAACGCACGGTGGCGCCCTTCGAGGTCGTCAGCCCGTACCAGCCCAGCGGCGACCAGCCGGCGGCCATCGCCGACCTGGCCAGGCGCATCGAGGCCGGTGAGAAGGACGTCGTCCTCCTCGGCGCGACCGGCACCGGCAAGTCCGCCACCACCGCGTGGATGATCGAGAAGCTCCAGCGCCCCACCCTGGTGATGGCGCCGAACAAGACGCTGGCCGCCCAGCTGGCCAACGAGTTCCGCGAGCTTCTTCCGAACAACGCGGTCGAATACTTCGTCTCGTACTACGACTACTACCAGCCCGAGGCCTACGTCCCGCAGTCGGACACCTACATCGAGAAGGACTCCTCGATCAACGAGGAGGTCGAGCGGCTGCGCCACTCCGCCACCAACTCACTGCTCACGCGCCGCGACGTGATCGTGGTCGCCTCGGTCTCCTGCATCTACGGCCTCGGTACCCCGCAGGAGTACGTCGACCGCATGGTCCCACTGCGGGTGGGCGACGAGATCGACCGCGACGACCTGCTGCGCCGCTTCGTGGACATCCAGTACACGCGCAACGACCTGGCGTTCACCCGCGGCACCTTCCGCGTCCGCGGCGACACCATCGAGATCTTCCCGGTCTACGAGGAGCTCGCCGTCCGCATCGAGATGTTCGGCGACGAGATCGAGGCGCTGTCCACCCTGCACCCGCTCACCGGCGAGATCATCAGCGACGATCGGCAGCTGTACGTCTTCCCGGCCTCCCACTACGTCGCCGGCCCCGAGCGCATGGAGCGGGCCGTCAACGACATCGAGAAGGAGCTGGGGGAGCGCCTGGCCGAGCTGGAGAAGCAGGGCAAGCTCCTGGAGGCCCAGCGGCTGCGCATGCGCACGACGTACGACATCGAGATGCTCCGCCAGATCGGCTCGTGCTCCGGCGTGGAGAACTACTCGATGCACTTCGACGGCCGCCTGCCCGGCTCCCCGCCGAACACCCTGCTCGACTACTTCCCGGATGACTTCCTCCTCGTCATCGACGAGTCGCATGTCACCGTGCCGCAGATCGGCGCCATGTACGAGGGCGACGCCTCCCGCAAGCGCACCCTCGTCGACCACGGCTTCCGGCTGCCCTCCGCCCTGGACAACCGCCCGCTGAAGTGGGAGGAGTTCCAGGAGCGGATCGGGCAGGCCGTGTATCTGTCGGCGACCCCCGGCACGTACGAGATCTCCCGCGCGGACGGCGTCGTCGAGCAGATCATCCGTCCCACCGGGCTTGTCGACCCCGAGGTCGTCGTCAAGCCCACCGAGGGCCAGATCGACGACCTGGTGCACGAGATCCGCAAGCGCACCGAGAAGGACGAGCGTGTCCTGGTCACCACGCTCACCAAGAAGATGGCCGAGGACCTCACCGACTACTTCCTGGAGCTCGGCATCCAGGTGCGCTACCTGCACAGCGACGTCGACACCCTGCGCCGCGTCGAGCTGCTGCGCGAGCTGCGCTCCGGCGAGTACGACGTCCTGGTCGGCATCAACCTCCTCCGCGAGGGCCTCGACCTGCCCGAGGTGTCCCTGGTGGCGATCCTCGACGCCGACAAGGAGGGCTTCCTGCGCTCGGGTACCTCACTGATCCAGACCATCGGCCGTGCGGCGCGCAACGTCTCCGGCGAGGTCCACATGTACGCCGACAAGATCACCCCGGCGATGGAGAAGGCCATCGACGAGACCAACCGGCGCCGGGAGAAGCAGGTCGCCTACAACAAGGCGAACGGCATCGACCCGCAGCCGCTCCGGAAGAAGATCAACGACATCGTCGCGCAGATCGCCCGCGAAGAGGTCGACACAGAACAGCTGCTCGGCTCGGGCTATCGCAAGCTGAAGGACGGCAAGGGGCCCAAGGCTCCCGTTCCGTCCCTGGGCGACAAGGCGGCCAAGGGTGCGAAGGCCGGCAAGGCCGCCAAGGGCAAGGCCAAGGAAACGGTGCCCACCGACCGCCCGGCCGCCGAACTCGCCGAGCAGATCGAGGAGATGACGGAGCGTATGCGTGCCGCCGCCGCTGATCTGCAGTTCGAGATCGCGGCCCGGCTGCGCGACGAGGTCTCCGAGATGAAGAAGGAACTGCGCCAGATGAGGGAGGCGGGCCTGGCCTGACCCCTGGGCCGCCACCGGACCCCGGTATGGGCGCGAAGTGTTGCAAGACCGACACAAAGCGTGGGCCGGGGTTCGGCGCTGTCAGTGGCGCTGCATAGGGTTTCGGGCAACCGCGCACTTCGCGGCCACCGGGGACATTCGACGAGGGGAAGCAGCCGTGACCGTCAACATGACCAAGGGTCAGGCCATCAGCCTGGAGAAGAAGGACGGCGGCTCCCTGAGCGCGGTCCGCATGGGTCTTGGCTGGAAGGCGGCGCCCCGACGCGGGCTGTTCGGTTCGCGCACCCGTGAGATCGACCTGGACGCCTCGGCGGTGCTGTTCGCCGACAAGCAGCCCGTCGACGTCGTGTTCTTCCGGCACCTGGTGAGTGACGACGGCTCGGTCCGTCACACGGGCGACAACCTCGTCGGCGGCGCGGGTCAGGGCGGCGACGACGAGGCCATCCTCGTCGACCTCGCGCGCGTGCCGGTCCACGTCGACCAGATCATCTTCACCGTCAACTCCTTCACCGGCCAGACCTTCCAGGAAGTGCAGAACGCCTTCTGCCGACTGGTCGACGAGACCACCGGCCAGGAACTCGCCCGCTACACGCTCGACGGCGGCGGTGAGTACACCGCCCAGATCATGGCGAAGGTGCACCGGTCGGGATCCGGCTGGACGATGACGGCCCTGGGCGTCCCGGCCAAGGGCCGCACCTTCCAGGACCTGGTGCCGGCGATCCTGCCGATCCTCTGAGCAGTCCGGGTGAAGTCCACTGCGGTTCGGCAGCGCCACCGAAGGGGCGCTGGGGGTACCCCGGCCGAAGGCTGGGGGAGGAACCGCGCGACCAGCCACGAGGGCGCCGCAGTCGACCGACGGCATATCGCGGCACTTCCAGCGGAGCGCTGAGCGGTGGCCCGACGGCACACGAGGACACGAGGACACGACACACAGGGGGACGTGGGCAATGGCGGCCGAGTTGGTGCGCGGGCAGAACCATCCGCTCTCGCGGAACCGGATCGAGATCCGGATCTCGGCCGACGTGCCGGTCGTGGCTGGGGCCACCCTCGCCGACGAGGGCGGCCGTGTACGGGGTGCCGACGGGGTGGCCCATCCGGGCGCGCCCACGCTGCCCGGGATCGAGGTCTCCCGGCAGGCGGCCGCCGAACACCGGCTCGCGGTCGACCTCGACGCCATGCCCGAGACCGTGCACCGGGTCAGCGTCCTGATCGCCCTGCCCGCCGCCCCCGGCGGTCCGCTCCGCTTCGGCGCCCTCGCCGCACCGCGCGCCGCGGTCACCGGCCTCGACGGCACCGAGGTCGCCGGCTACACCCTCACCGGCCTGGACGCCGAGTCGGCGGTGGTCGTCCTGGAGCTCTACCGCCGCCAGGCCGCCTGGAAGATCCGCGCGGTCGGCCAGGGCTACGCGCAGGGACTGACAGGGCTCCTCACCGACCAGGGCCTGCCCCAGGCCGCCGAACTCGCCCGGGGGATCGAGGACGCGGTGGCGCGCGGCCTGGCCCGCTCGGTCCCGGCCCGCACCACGGACACCGACCGCTCCCGGCGTACGGCCGCCTCCGTCACCGGCCCCGACCTGCCGGGCACCGTCCCGACGCCCGACGACGGCGGCAGCTCCGCGGCTTCCGGCGGGCCGGGCGTCCCGACGGCCGCCACTCCCACCGGCGGTCCCGTCGACTACACACATCCGAAGCGCCGCCGGACGCCCCCGCCCCCGGCCCCCGAGGCTCCGGCCCCGGCGGACGGGCCCGCGTCGCCCGTCGCGGGCGACGCCGCCGGCTGGTCCATGGACGAGCGGCTCTACAACCAGGTCTGGGGCATGTTCGAGGACCTGGCCCGCTCCACCGCCGCCTGTCGTAGCGCTGTCGACTTCGCCGAGTCGCGTATGGAGAAGGAGCTCGACCAGGTCCTCTCCGACCCGCGCAGCCGCCTGGGCTCGGCGGGCGACGCCGCCCGCGAGGCGGCCCAGGCCCGGCAGGCCCAGCTGGTCGACCAGGCGAGAGCGGCACTCGACCGGGACCTCGCGCAGCTCACCGCCGAGTCCGAGGTCGTCGAGCCCGCGCTGCCGCCTGCGTACGCCCGCTGGGACAACCCGGTCTGGCACGGCTACCGGGTGCCGACGGAGCCGCCGATGGCCGTCAGGCTGGGCGACCTCCACCTCCCGGAGAGCGCCCCGCTGCGCATCCCGATGCTGGTCCGGCTGCCCCTGGAGCGGGGCCTGTGGATCGACAGCGGCGTGCCCGACGCATCCCCGTTCGAGGAGCCGGGTGAGCTGCGGCACCTCGCCCTGCAGACGGCGGTGGCGCTCGCGGCCCGGCTGCTCGCCGTCCATCCGGCGGGGGAGTTCGGCGTGCAGGTCATCGATCCGGCGGGTGCCGGGGCGTCCGCGTTCGCACCGCTGACGGGGGCCGGTGCGCTGGACGCGCCACCCGCGACGGGCGCTGCCGGTGTGGCGGGTGTGCTGGGACGGCTCACGGAGCGCGTCGACCTGGTGCAGATGGCGGTGCGGGGCGGTGCGTCCGACGCGCTGCCGCCCGGTCTGGACACCTCGCGGCAGCTGCTGGTCGTGAACGACTTCCCGCACGGCTTCGACGACCGGGCCGTCACCCAGCTGCGCTATCTCGCGGACGAGGGCCCGGACGTCGGCGTCCATCTCGTGCTGGTCGCCGATCGCGAGGACGCGGCCGCCTACGGCCCGTTGCTCGATCCGCTCTGGCGTTCACTGATGCGACTCACGCCGGTACCGGACGATCACCTGGCCGACCCGTGGGTGGGGCACGCCTGGACGTACGAGCCCGGCCTCGTGCCCCCTGGCAGTCAGGTGCTCCAGCAGGTACTGGCCCGGGTCGCGGCAGCCCGTACCAAGCGCATGTAAAATCCTCTGACCAGGTAATTTGATCTTTTCTTTGCCGATCACTTTACCTTTCCTTGGTGGTTGGGGTAGTGTTTTCCGTACGGAGGGGAGTACTCCCTGTCTGCTGCGGCGTACCCGTCAATACGGATCCGGTCGGATCCCGGGGCGTCGGCCCGTCCCGGGTGGAAGAGACCTCCGGTAGCGCAACGCCGAATCTTTGCCGTTCACTAACCGGAGGCAACAGTGGATGTATCCGTGACCCTGTGGGTCCTCACCATCCTGGGGCTGGCCGCCCTGATCGCGGTCGACTTCTTCATCGGCCGCAAGCCGCATGACGTGTCCGTCAAGGAAGCCGGAATCTGGACCGTCGTCTGGATCGCCCTGGCTGGTCTCTTCGGCCTCGGCCTGCTCGTCTTCGGCGGTGGCCAGCCCGCCGGCGAGTTCTTCGCGGGCTTCATCACCGAGAAGTCGCTGAGCGTCGACAACCTCTTCGTCTTCGTCCTGATCATGGCGAAGTTCGCCGTGCCCTCGCAGTACCAGCAGCGGGTGCTGCTCGTCGGTGTCCTCATAGCCCTGGTGCTGCGGGCCGTCTTCATCGCAGCGGGCGCCGCGATCCTCGCCAGCTTCTCGTGGGTCTTCTACCTGTTCGGCGCCTTCCTGATCTGGACCGCCTGGAAGCTGATCCAGGAGGCCCGGGCCGACCAGGAGGAAGAGGAGTTCGAGGAGAACAAGCTGCTCAAGGCCGCCGAGCGCAGGTTCGGCGTGGCCGACCGCTATCACGGCACCAAGCTGTGGATCCAGCAGAACGGCAAGCGGGTCATGACCCCGATGCTGGTCGTGATGCTCGCGATCGGTACGACCGACGTCCTGTTCGCGCTGGACTCGATCCCCGCGATCTTCGGCCTGACGCAGGACCCGTACATCGTCTTCACGGCCAACGCCTTCGCGCTGATGGGTCTGCGGCAGCTGTACTTCCTCATCGGCGGACTGCTGAAGAAGCTGGTCCACCTGTCCTACGGCCTGTCGATCATCCTCGGCTTCATCGGCGTCAAGCTGGTGCTGCACGCGCTGCACGAGTCCGGCGTCCACGTCCCGGAAATCAGCATCCCGGTCTCGCTCGGCGTGATCTGCGCGGTCCTGATCGTCACCACGATCACCAGCCTGCGGGCCTCCAGGAAGCAGGCGGCGGCCGAGGCGGCGCGGGCTCGGAGCGAAGGCGCTCCGAAGGACAGCATCGACGTCTGACCACGTCGGACGTAGGAACAACCACCCCGCGCAGCGGTGCGAAGCGCATTGCCGACCCACCGCTCCGGATGCTTCGTTGGGTGGCGGTACGTCCCCGGTCCGGGGGCGCCGCCGCCCGGTGGAGGCAACCGTGACATTCGTCCAGATCATCGACTTCGAGACCGACCGCATCGACGAGCTGAAGGCCCTCGCCGACGAGATGGGCAGCCGGCTCGCCGGCCGCGAGAACGGCCCCACGCGCCGCCTGATCCTCAGGGATCGGAACCGGCCGGGACGCTACCTCGGCGTGATCGAGTTCGACTCCTACGAGGAGGCCATGCAGAACAGCGACGACCCCGAGACGAGCAAGTTCGCCGAGCAGATGGCCGCCCTGTGCACCCGGCCGCCGTCCTTCACCGACTGTGACGTCGTGGACCTGACCGACTTCACGTAATCGCCCGACCGACCAGACCCGTACGCCCCGGGGGCCGCGCCGCGCCGGCGGCAGGCCCCCCGGGAGCCGGAAAGGACCGGAATGCGAAGCCCGTACACCTCTGCCACCATCGCTGCATGATCACTCGGCTCAGGTCGCTCACCACCCGGTGGACGTTCCTCGTGCCGGTGCTCGCGGTCGTCCTGCTCGTGTTCACCTGGGGCCGCAGTCTGCCCGGCGCGGTCGTCGCGCTGGTGACCGTGGTCCTCGCCGGATCGGTCCTCGCCGCGGTCCATCACGCCGAGGTCGTGGCCCACCGGGTCGGCGAACCCTTCGGCTCCCTCGTCCTCGCCATCGCCGTCACCATCATCGAGGTGGCCCTGATCGTCACCCTCATGGTCGACGGCGGCGACAAGAGCTCCACCCTGGCCCGGGACACCGTCTTCGCGGCCGTGATGATCACCTGTAACGGCATCGTCGGCCTCTGTCTCCTCGTCGCCTCACTCCGCCACGGCACCGCGCTCTTCAACCCCGAGGGCACCGGCGCCGCCCTGGCGACCGTGGCCACCCTGGCCACGCTCAGCCTCGTACTGCCGACCTTCACCACCAGCAGACCGGGCCCGGAGTTCTCCGGCATCCAGCTGACCTTCGCGGCCCTGTCGTCACTGATCCTGTACGGCCTGTTCGTGGCCACCCAGACCGTGCGGCACCGCGACTACTTCCTGCCGATCACCCGGCAGGGCGAGGTGATCGCCGCCGACGACCATGCCGCGGCCCCGTCCGTACGCGCCGCTTGGGTCGGTCTCGGCCTGCTCGGCCTCGCTCTCGTCGGGGTCGTCGGACTGGCCAAGGGCGTGTCGCCGGCGATCGAGTCCGGCGTGGCGGCGGCCGGTCTGCACCAAGCCGTGGTCGGCGTGGTCATCGCCCTGCTGGTCCTGCTCCCCGAGACCATCGCAGCCCTGCGCTCGGCCCGCCGCGACCGCGTGCAGACCAGCCTCAACCTGGCGCTCGGCTCGGCCATGGCCAGCATCGGCCTGACCATCCCCGCCGTGGCCCTCGCCTCCGTCTGGCTCTCCGGCCCCCTGGTGCTCGGCCTCGGCGCCACGCACATGCTGCTGCTCGCGCTGACCGTGGTGGTCAGCTCCCTGACGGTGGTGCCGGGCCGGGCCACACCGCTGCAGGGCGGCGTCCACCTGGTGCTGTTCGCCGCCTACCTGGAGCTGGCGATCAACCCGTAGCAGGTCCGGCGGTCCTCACCCGGCGACCGGCTCGACCTCCACCACCGGCACCGGCACCGGACGCGTCTCCGGCAGCAGCGCGAAGCACCCCAGGCTCAGCAGCGCGATCGCCGTCAGATACGCCCCCACGGCCCACGGCACCCGACCACTGTGCTCCGCCAGCGCCGTCGCCACGATCGGCGTCAGCGCGCCCCCGAGGACCCCGCCGAGGTTGTAGCCGACCGCGGCACCGGTGCAGCGCACCCGCGGTTCGTACAACTCCGGCAGATAAGCGGCGACCACCGCGAACATGGTGACGAAGGCGACCAGGGCACCGGTGAACCCGAGGAACATCAGCAGCGGCTGTCCGGTCGCGAGCAGCGCGACCATCGGGAACATCCACAGCGCCGAGGCCGTGCACCCCACCAGGCACAGCGACCGCCGCCCGTAGCGGTCGCCCAGCAGGGCCGCCACCGGCGTGAGTGACCCCTTCACCACGACGGCGGCCATGACACACGTCAGCATGACCGTACGGCTCACCCCGAGCCGCTCCGTGCCGTACGCCAGCGACCAGGTCGTCACCGCGTAGAACACCGCGTACCCGACCGCGAGCGCCCCCGCCGTCAGCAGCACCAGCCGCCAGTGGTGCCGTACGACCTCGGCGAACGGCCTGCGCGCGGGCTCCTCGATCTCCAGGAACTGCGGACTCTCGGGGAGCGACGAACGCAGCCACAGCCCGCTCAGAGCCATCGCCCCGGCCGCCCAGAACGGCACCCGCCACCCCCACTGCGCGAACTGGGCGTCCGTCAGGGACGCCGACAGGGCCAGCATCACGCCGTTGGCAAGGAGGAAGCCGACGGCCGGACCGATCTGCGGAAAGCTCGACCACAGGGCGCGCCGTCCGGCGGGCGCGTGCTCCGCGGTCAGCAGCACCGCGCCGCCCCACTCCCCGCCGAGCCCCAGCCCCTGCAGAAAGCGCAGCGCCAGCAGCAGTACGGGAGCGGCCACCCCGATTTTGTCGTACGCCGGCACGAACCCGACCGAGACCGTCGACGCGCCCGTCAACAGCAGGGACGCGACCAGCACCGGACGCCGGCCGCGCCGGTCCCCGAGGTGCCCGAACAGCACCGAGCCCAGCGGCCGGGCCACGAACCCCGCACCGAACGTCCCGAACGCCGCCAGCGTCCCCGCGAGCGGCGTGAACGTCGGGAAGAACAGTGGTCCCAGGACGAGCGCCGCGGCCGTCCCGTAGACGAAGAAGTCGTAGAACTCGATCGCGGTCCCGGTGAGCGAGGCGGCCGCCAGCCGCAGCATCGAGGGGTTCCTTACAGTGCGTGCATCATGCATGCTCCGTCAACTACCCAGGGTGATCACTGGTTACGGGGGCGCGCGGTGGTGAGACGCCCCTCACAGGAGCCGCCGCGCACCGTGATAGACCGGACCGAGCAGCGGTCCCTCCCGGGCCGTTCGTCTTTCCATGGATTTCCCACGGACCGGAGGAATCGTGCCCCGCACCCTGGCCAACGCCCCGATCATGATCCTCAACGGGCCCAACCTCAACCTGCTGGGACAGCGTCAGCCCGAGATCTACGGCTCCGACACATTGGCCGACATCGAGGCCCTGTGCGCCAAGGCCGCGGCCGCGCACGGCGGCACCGTGGACTTCCGGCAGTCCAACCACGAGGGTGAACTGGTCGACTGGATCCACGAGGCCCGCCTCGGCCACTGCGGCATCGTCATCAACCCGGGCGCCTACTCGCACACCTCGGTCGCGATCCTGGATGCCCTCAACACCTGTGACGGCATGCCGGTGTTGGAGGTCCACATCTCCAACATCCACAAGCGCGAGTCGTTCCGGCACCACTCCTACGTCTCCCTGCGCGCCGACGGAGTGATCGCCGGATGCGGCGTGCAGGGCTATGTGTTCGGCGTGGAGCGGGTCGCGGCACTGGTCGGCGCCGCGACCGCGGACGCGTAGCGCCTCAGAGCCGACCGGCCTCCACGATCCGCCGCAGGAAACGCCGGGTGCGCTCCTGCTGCGGGTCACCGAACACCTGCTCGGCGGTGCCGCGTTCGAGTACGACACCGCCGTCCAGGAAGCAGACCTGGTCGGCGACGTCCCGGGCGAAGCCCATCTCGTGCGTCGCCAGCACCATGGTCATCCCCTCGCCCTTGAGGTCACGGACCACGGTGAGCACCTCGCCCACCAGCTCCGGATCGAGGGCGGCGGTGATCTCGTCGAGAAGCAGCAGCCGGGGCCGCACCGCAAGGGCGCGCACGATCGCCACCCGCTGCTGCTGACCGCCGCTCAGCCGGTCCGGATAGGCGTCGGCCTTGTCGCCCAGCCCGAGGCGCTCCAGCAACTCCCCGGCCCGCTCCTCGGCCTCCGCGCGGGAGGCGCCGTGCACCCGCCGCGGTGCCAGGGTGATGTTCTCCAGCACGGTCATGTGCGGGAAGAGGTTGTACGCCTGGAAGACCACGCCGATACGGCGGCGCACCGCGTCCTGGTCGGCGCGCGGGTCGGTGATCTCCTCGCCGTCCAGCCAGATCGCGCCGTCGTCGATCTCCTCCAGGAGGTTGGCGCAGCGCAGCAACGTCGACTTGCCGGACCCGGAGGCGCCGATCAGCGCCGTCACTGTGTGCGGGGCGACCTCCAGGTCCACGTCCCGCAGCACGACCGAATCCCCGAACGTCTTGCGGACGGACTCCATGCGCAGCACAGGCGCGTCGCTCATATGGATCCTCCCTGGGCCCGCTGCCGGTCCATCCGGGCCGTCACCCAGTCCGTGAAGCGGGTCATCGGAATGGTCAGCGCCACGAAGACCAGCCCGGCGACGATGTACGGCGTGTAGTTGAGGCTGCGCTGGGCGATGATGTCGGACGCCCGTACGGCGTCGATCGCCCCGCCGATCGACACGAGCCCGGTGTCCTTCTGCAGTGACACCAGGTCGTTCAGCAGCGGCGGCACCTGACGGCGCACGGCCTGGGGGAGCACCACGTACCGCAGCGCCTGCCGGTTGGTCAGCCCCAGCGAGCGGGCCGCGGCGCGCTGCGAGGGGTGCACGGACTCGATGCCCGCGCGGAACACCTCGGCGACGTAGGCGGAGTACGTCAGCGTCAGCGCCGCACCGCCCAGCCATACCGGGTCGACGGTCACCCCCTGGAGGCGCAGCGCTGGTACCCCGAAGACCACGATCATCAGGTTGATGATCAGCGGCAGACCGCGGAAGAAGTCCGTGTACGCCGCCGCCAGCGCCCGCAGGGGGAAGAACACGGGCCCCGGCAGCGTACGGGCGATGGCGATCAGCATGCCCAGGGCGAGCACCAGCACGCCGCAGATCAGCAGCAGCCGGACGTTGAGCCACAGGCCTTCGAGGACCTTGGGCAACGCCTCGCGCGCGTACTGCCCGTCGAAGAAGGTCTCCTTGGTGCGCTCCCAGCCCGGCGCGCTGACCACGACCACGTACAGGACGACGGCCGTGACCAGGGTCGACAGCGCGGCGATCGCGGTCGCGCGCCGGGCGCGGGCACGCTTGTAGCGTTCCCGCTCCAGCCGCCTTCCGGAGGGGGTGTATCCGTCGGCGCCCTCGGCGGCACCGGCGGGCATGTCGCTCTTGTCGTCCGCACCCTCCTGGCCGGACTCGTCCTTGGTGACCGTCACTTGAGCACCGGAGCGTCGACGGCGTCGGACAGCCACTGCTTGTCCAGCTTCGCCAGGGTGCCGTCCTTGCGCAGGGCGTCCACGGCCGACGTCACGCAGGACGTCAGGGCACTGCCCTTGTCCAGCACGAGCCCGAACTGCTCGGGCGTGCCGCCCTGGTTCTCGAACTGGCCGACGATCTTGGCGTTCGTCACCTGGGCGGCGGTGACGTAGAAGGCGGTCGGCAGGTCGGTGACGATCGCGTCCACCTGGCCGTTCTTGAGCGCCGAGATGGCCTGGTCGTTCTTGGAGTACGCGGCCGCCTCCTGGGACGGTTTCACCACGTCGCTGATGTAGTTGAGGCTCGTCGTGCCCACCTGGGCGCCCAGCTTGAGCCCCTTCAGGTCCGCGATGCTGGTCGCCTTCGCGGCCTTGCTGCCCTTGAGCGCGATGACCGCCTGGCGCACGTCGTAGTAGCCGGACGAGAAGTCCACGGCCTTCTTGCGCTCGGTGCTGATGGACACCTGGTTGATGTCGAAGTCGAAGGTCTTCACACCGGGCGCGAACGCCTTGTTGAACGGCACGCTCTGCCAGACGACCGCGCTCTTGTCGTACCCGAGCTGCTTGGCCACGGCGTACGCGACCGCCGACTCGAAGCCCTCGCCGTTGGCCGGCTTGTCGTCCTTGAACCACGGCTCGTACGCCGGTTCGTCCGTCGCGATCGTCAGCTTGCCGGAGGTCTGGGTGGCCAACTTGCCCTTGGCGCAGGTGGTTCCGGCGGACGAGGAGGACCCGTCGGACGCCTTGTCGTCCGGCTGCGGAGCGCAGCCTACGGCGGTGGCGAGCAGGGCTATGGTGGCAGCGGCGGCAGCGCGGCGCAGCGCGCTCGGGGCAGGGTGCATGGCGGGAGAGTGACAGCGAACGCCGCGTTTGTCCACGTCAAGCGGGTGTTTGTCCGCATACTGGGAACGGGTGTTGCGGTCCTGTGAACGCCGCGCGGGGGAGAGCGGACACGCCGGGGCCGCCGGCCGAGGGCGGGGAATGATGACCGGCGGCCCGTACCGCGCAGGAGCCGTCATCCTGTGCGGGGCTGACCCTAGTTGACCGCGCGAGGGCGCGCGCGGGGAGCGTGCGCCGGAGGCCGACGCGTGCGAACCGTTCACACGGGGCGCGCGCGAAGGTGCACGCGCCCGCGCTCACTACCCGGGCCTTGCGCTCACTACCCGGGCCTTGCGCTCACTACCCGGGCCTTGCGCTCACTACCCGAGCCTTGCGCTCACTACCCGAGCCTTGCGCTCACCACCTGGGCCCGGTGCTCACCACCTGGGCCCGGTGCTCACCACCCGGGCCCCGCGCTCACCACCCGCGCGCGTGCCACTCCGGCAGGTGCGGCCGCTCCGCGCCCAGCGTGGTGTCGTTGCCGTGCCCCGGGTACACCCACGTCTCGTCCGGCAGGACGTCGAAGATCTTCGTCTCGACGTCGTGGATCAGGCTGGCGAACGCCTTCGGGTCCTTGCGCGTGTTGCCGACACCGCCGGGAAAGAGGCAGTCCCCGGTGAAGACGTGCGGATGGCCGTGCGGGTCGTCGTAGACCAGCGCGATGGAGCCCGGGGTGTGACCGACCAGATGGCGGGCGGTCAGCTCGACGCGGCCGACCCGGATCACGTCGCCGTCGCCGACGGGGACGTCGGTGGTGACCGGGATGCCGGCGGCGTCCTCGCGGCCCGCGTACGTCCGCGCGCCGGTGGCGGCGACGACCTCGGCCAGCGCCTGCCAGTGGTCGCCGTGCTGGTGCGTGGTGACGACGGACGCGATGCCGTCGTCACCGATCATGCCGAGAAGCGTCTCCGCGTCGTTGGCCGCGTCGATCAGCAGTTGCTCGTCGGTGGCGCGGCAGCGCAGCAGATAGGCGTTGTTGTCCATCGGCCCGACCGCGATCTTGGTGATCATCAGGTCCTTGAGCTCGTGCACGTCCGCCGGTCCGCCGACCGTGACCTCTCCGCTGTACGTCATGGCGATCAGCCTATAGCGGGGAGCGGGCCCCGATGCGCCGCGCGCTGCACGCGCGTTACAGCGGCGGAAGTGCGGGCAGCGCGCCGCCCTTCACGACCAGGGCCGAGCCGTCGCGGCGGCCGGCGAGCCAGCCCAGCAGGTCGGCGGCGGATCCCTCGACGGCGATGGGACCTCCCGGCGCGCCGCCGCCCGTCGTCCAGACCTGGCCGCTGTGGCTGCGCAGACCGGTCGAGGGGACCTCCCGGTGCCCGTCGAAGCGGTCCGCCAGGAAGTCGATCTCCCGCTCGGTGAACTCCTCCGGGAGGTCCTCCAGCTCGTACCCGATCCCGAGATCGACATGGTGCAGCTCGACCTCGGCCCAGCGGCGGAACGGCACCCGCGCCGCGGTGTCGGTGACCCCGTTGCGCAGCTCCACCGTGCGCGACCAGTCCGCGGGCTCGGCCGCCCGGGCCCGGAATCCGGCGTGGCTCGCGCGCAGGTCGTCGAGCTGGACGTGGAGCGCGCGCGGCGCGTCCCGCTCGATGTCGGCGTCCCGCGCCTCCGCGGAGACGTACATGGGACGTCCGCCCAGCACGTTGGCGAGCGCGTCCGCGTTCCGGGCGAGGTGTGCCAGGACGTGGCCGACCGTCCAGCCGGGCAGCCGTGACGGTCGCGCGCCGGCCGCGTTGTCCAGTGCGGCGACTGCGGTGAGTAGCCGTTCGGTCGCTTCCTGTACAGACGCCAGGTCATGAGCGTGATCAATCATGGGGCTGACAGTAGCCCCGCCGCACGTTCGGGTGAAGGTTTCGCACTGGCTCCGTAAATCGAATGCGCGTGCTATATCGTCGGTGGCGGCGTCGGGCATGCTGGATGGTCCGGGATTGTTTACGCATCCAGGAATCCGACCGGCGTTGTCAGTGGCTCCCCCTAGTCTGAAGAAGCACGGGGCCCTGCCCCTGTCACTTCTCTCAAGAAAGGTGCGGACCGGCTGTGGCCGACCGTCTCATCGTCCGTGGCGCGCGCGAGCACAACCTGAAGAACGTCTCGCTCGACCTGCCTCGTGACTCGCTCATCGTCTTCACGGGTCTGTCCGGGTCGGGCAAGTCCTCCCTGGCCTTCGACACGATCTTCGCCGAGGGCCAGCGTCGCTACGTGGAGTCGCTCTCCTCGTACGCCCGCCAGTTCCTCGGCCAGATGGACAAGCCGGACGTGGACTTCATCGAGGGTCTGTCCCCGGCGGTGTCCATCGACCAGAAGTCGACCTCGCGCAACCCGCGCTCGACGGTCGGCACCATCACCGAGGTCTACGACTACCTGCGGCTGCTCTTCGCGCGCATCGGCAAGCCGCACTGCCCCGAGTGCGGCCGCCCGATCTCCCGCCAGTCGCCGCAGGCCATCGTGGACAAGGTCCTGGAGCTGCCGGAGGGGAGCCGCTTTCAGGTGCTCTCGCCGCTGGTGCGCGAGCGCAAGGGCGAGTTCGTCGACCTCTTCGCCGACCTCCAGACCAAGGGCTACTCCCGCGCGCGCGTGGACGGCGAGACCGTTCAGCTCTCCGAGCCTCCGACGCTGAAGAAGCAGGAGAAGCACACCATCGAGGTGGTCGTCGACCGCCTCACGGTGAAGGACACCGCCAAGCGCCGCCTCACCGACTCCGTGGAGACCGCGCTCGGCCTGTCCGGCGGCATGGTCGTGCTCGACTTCGTCGACCTCCCCGAGGACGACCCGGAGCGCGAGCGCATGTACTCGGAGCACCTGTACTGCCCGTACGACGACCTGTCCTTCGAGGAGCTGGAGCCCCGCTCCTTCTCCTTCAACTCGCCCTTCGGCGCCTGCCCCGAGTGCACCGGCATCGGCACGCGCATGGAGGTCGACCCGGAGCTGATCGTCCCGGACGAGGACAAGTCGCTCGACGAGGGTGCCATTCACCCCTGGTCGCACGGCCACACCAAGGACTACTTCGGCCGCCTGATCGGCGCCCTCGCGGACGCGCTGGGATTCCGTACGGACATCCCCTTCGCCGGCCTGCCGCAGCGCGCCAAGAAGGCCCTGCTCTACGGCCACAAGACGCAGATCGAGGTCCGCTACCGCAACAGGTACGGCCGCGAGCGCGTGTACACCACGCCCTTCGAGGGCGCGGTGCCGTTCGTCAAGCGCCGGCACAGCGAGGCCGAGAGCGACGCCAGCCGTGAGCGCTTCGAGGGCTACATGCGCGAGGTGCCCTGCCCGACGTGTCAGGGCACGCGCCTGAAGCCGCTCGTCCTCGCGGTCACGATCATGGAGAAGTCGATCGCCGAGGTCTCGGGCATGTCCATCAGCGACTGCGCGGACTTCCTGGGCGAGCTCAAGCTCAACGCACGCGACAAGAAGATCGCCGAGCGCGTGCTGAAGGAGGTCAACGAGCGGCTCCGGTTCCTGGTCGACGTAGGCCTGGACTACCTCTCGCTGAACCGCGCGGCCGGCACCCTGTCCGGCGGCGAGGCCCAGCGCATCCGCCTGGCCACCCAGATCGGCTCCGGCCTCGTCGGCGTCCTCTACGTCCTCGACGAGCCGTCGATCGGCCTGCACCAGCGCGACAACCACCGGCTGATCGAGACGCTGGTCCGGCTCCGTGACATGGGCAACACGCTCATCGTCGTCGAGCACGACGAGGACACCATCAAGGTCGCCGACTGGGTCGTCGACATCGGCCCCGGCGCCGGCGAGCACGGCGGCAAGGTCGTGCACAGCGGCTCCCTGAAGGAGCTGCTCGTCAACGCGGAGTCGCAGACCGGCCAGTACCTGTCCGGCAGGAAGTCGATCCCGCTGCCCGACATCCGCCGCCCGCAGGACCCGTCCCGCCGGCTCACCGTGCACGGCGCCCGCGAGAACAACCTCCAGGACATCGACGTGTCCTTCCCGCTGGGCGTGTTCACGGCCGTCACGGGCGTGTCCGGCTCCGGCAAGTCGACACTGGTCAACGACATCCTGTACACGCACCTGGCCCGCGAGCTGAACGGCGCGCGGAACGTCCCCGGCCGGCACACGCGCGTGGACGGCGACGACCTCGTCGACAAGGTCGTGCACGTCGACCAGTCGCCCATCGGCCGCACCCCGCGATCGAACCCGGCGACGTACACCGGCGTCTTCGACCACATCCGCAAGCTGTTCGCCGAGACCACCGAGGCGAAGGTCCGCGGCTACCTGCCGGGCCGCTTCTCCTTCAACGTCAAGGGCGGCCGCTGCGAGAACTGCGCGGGCGACGGCACCATCAAGATCGAGATGAACTTCCTCCCGGACGTCTACGTCCCGTGCGAGGTCTGCCACGGCGCCCGGTACAACCGGGAGACCCTGGAGGTCCACTACAAGGGCAAGTCCATCTCCGAGGTCCTGAACATGCCGATCGAGGAGGCCACGGGGTTCTTCGAGGCCGTCCCGTCGATCGCCCGCCACCTGAACACGCTGAAGGACGTCGGTCTCGGCTACGTCCGTCT
Organism: Streptomyces sp. NPDC013157; assembly: GCF_042899865.1. NCBI lineage: Bacteria > Bacillati > Actinomycetota > Actinomycetes > Kitasatosporales > Streptomycetaceae > Streptomyces > Streptomyces sp. NPDC013157. Next base: position 473,517 of record NZ_JBIBAK010000004.1, read on the forward strand.
CGGCCAGTCCGCGACCACGCTGTCCGGCGGTGAGGCACAGCGTGTGAAGCTCGCCAGCGAACTGCAGAAGCGCTCCACCGGGCGCACGGTCTACGTCCTGGACGAGCCGACCACCGGTCTGCACTTCGAGGACATCAGCAAGCTGCTGAAGGTCCTCGGCGGTCTCGTCGACAAGGGCAACACGGTCATCGTCATCGAGCACAACCTCGACGTGATCAAGACCGCCGACTGGGTCGTCGACATGGGGCCGGAAGGCGGCGCCGGCGGCGGACTCGTCGTCGCGGAGGGCACACCCGAGGAGGTCGCCGGCGTCCCGGCCAGCCACACCGGCAAGTTCCTGCGCGAGATTCTCGGCGCCGACCGCATCAGCGACGCCAGTTCGGTGAAGGCACCGCGCAGGACGGCGGCGAAGAAGACGGTCGCGGCGAAGTCGACGGCGAGGAAGACGGCGACCGCGACGACCGCCGACAACACGGCCACGAAGAAGGCGGCCGGTGCCACGAAGAAGGCGACGCCCGCGAAGAAGACGACGACGCGGGCCCGCAAGGCCTGAGGATCCGCCCGCGCACCTGCTCCGGCAGATCCAGGCGGATCCGGGTAGATCGGATGAAACGCGGCGCCCCACGGGAACTTCCCGTGGGGCGCCGCTCGTTCCATGATCAGCCGCCCGATTTCCGCGGCCACGACGGACCTTGACCCCTCAACAGCGAGTCAGAGAGAGACGCCTTCGAGCTCGGAGGCGTACGGCGGCTCCGCACCCGCCCGGGAGCACGTGATCGCTGACGCGCGCGCCGCGAATCGCAGCAGCCTCGTCCAGCCGTCGGCGCCCAGTCCCAGGAGCGCCTCGGCGGAGAGGGCGTCCTGAGCGGCCAACCCGTGCAGCAGAGCCGCGTTCACCGTGTCACCGGCGCCGATCGTGTCCACGACGGCGACCTCCTCACCGGGGACGGCGTACACGGTGCCGTCCCGGGTGAAGGCACTGAGACCGTCACCGCCGTGGGTGATCACCACGGCCGAGGGCCCCGCCGCCAGCCATTCGTGCGGGGTGCCGCCCAGCCACAAGGCGTCCTCCTCCGAGAGCTTGAGGAGCGTCACCGAGGGCAACCAGCTCTTGAAACGGGCCCGGTAGGCGTCCGGATCCGCGATCAGACCCGCCCTGATGTTCGGGTCGAGTGCGGTGAACAGGCCCTGCCCGGCCGCGTCGCGCATCAGCTCCTCATAGGCGCTCGCCCCCGGTTCCAGGACGAGCGAGAGCGTGCCGAAGGAGACGGCCCGGGTTGCGGCGGGGAGGACGGCGGGGGCGGTGAACAGGCGGTCGGCCGTGCCCTCGACGTAGAAGGAGTACGAGGCGGAGCCCCGCGGGTCGATCGTGGCGGCCGCGAGGGTGGTCGGTTCCGGGCCGCGCTCCACGAGGGAGACGTCCACACCCGCCCGCCGTAGCCCGTCCAGCAGGGCCTCGCCGAAGGCGTCACGGGAAGCCCGGGAGCAGAACGCGGTGGGGGAGCCCAGGCGGCCGAGGGCCACGGCCGTGTTGTACGGCCCGCCGCCGAGCGCCGGCTGCAGGGCCGCGAGGGCGCCCGTGCCCTGCGGTACCAGGTCGATCAGTGCTTCACCGGCGACGACGATCACGAGAGGGGTCCTTTCCCGGGTGGTGAAGACGCTTGGGTTGCTAGGAGTGAGTGCCAGGGGGTCCCGCGGCGTCCTCCTCCCGGCACCCGCACGACGTCCGGTGCACGAAGGCGCAGGGGAGCCGTACGGTCCGGGCGGGCCGGCCCGGTGAGGCCAGCCGTTCCAGGAGCACCCGGACCGCCTCGGCGCCGAGTTCCCGGCTGGGCTGGGCGATGGCGGTGAGCCGGGGCGAGAAGAGGTCGGCCCAGGCGAAGTCGTCGAAGCAGCACAGGGCGATGTCGTCCGGTACCGAGAGGCCCTGCGCGCGCAGGGCGCGCAGGGCGCCGATGGTCATCGCGTTGTTGGCGGTGACGAGCGCCGTGGGCGGGGCAGCCAGCGACAGCAGGGCGGCGGTGGCCTGCGCGGCGCCCGCCGACGCCGAGTTCCCCGGGACGATCAGGTCCTCGGCGGGCGGCAGCCCGGCCGTGACCAGTCCCTGCCGGTAGCCGACGACCCGCTCGCCGGTGGTGCTCAGCCTGGGCAGGCCCGCGACCAGGCCGATCCGCCGGTGCCCGAGACCGGCGAGGTGGGTGACGAGCCGGGCCGTCGGCTCCGTGTTCTCGGCGCAGACCTGGTCGAAGGGCGAGGTGGTGGCCGCGCGGCCGTCGACGACCCGGTCGAGGAGGACGGTCGGCACGGCATGACGGCCGAGGTAGGCGAGGAGTGCGCGCGGGTCGGCGGAGGGGGCGACGATCAGGCCGTCGACGCGGCGTTCGTGGAGGAGTTGGACCACCTTGCGCTCGTGCTCGGGGTCGTCGTGCGGGTCGGCGATGAGCAGGCTGTAGCCGTGTTCCAGGGCAGCGGCCTCGACGCCCTGGAGGATCTCCGTGAAGTAGGGGTTGCTGATCGCCGACACCGCGAGCCCGATGGAACGGGTGCGGGACGTGACCAGGGAGCGGGCGAGGGTGTTGGGCGTGTAGCCCAGTTCCTCGATGGCGTCGAGCACGGCCTGGCGGGTGTGGGGCAGCACCGGGCGGGTGTCGTTCAGCACATGGGAGACGGTCGCCACGGAGACACCGGCGCTCCGGGCGACGTCGGCCATGGTGGGCATGGGGCTCCCCTCGTCGCTTCCCGCCCAGGGCAAGGGCTCTGTGGTTCCGGCTCGGGCTCCGGGTCCGATCGATACGTCGGTCCCGATCGAGCCGCCCGCGGGGCCTTCGGCCGGAAGCTACCCCATCCGGCAGGGCCGCGTAAACGCTTGCGTAAGCGTTTACGCGCCATCGAGTGAGCCTCGCCCTCAACGCCCCCACCCCGAAGCGGGACGATCCGCCCAGGTAGTGTCGTCCCGCGCGGTTCCGGGCGGCTGTCTCCCGGAGTCCCGTACCGCCCCGATCCACCAGGAGCCCCTCGTGCCCGCCCGCCCCATCACGAGCCGTCGTAGCGTCCTTCGCGGAGCCGCCGTCACATCGGTCGCCGGACTGGGGGCGGCCGCCTGCAAGGCACCCGGCGGTGCGGCCACGGCGGAGGCCACGCCGACCGCGCCGGTCGACCTCGGAGCCGAGAGCGAGGTCGCCGCGGGCGGCGCCCGGTTCTACCGGGAGCACAACGTGGTCGTCAGCCGGTCCGCCACGGGCGTGCTGAAGGCGTACAGCACGGTCTGCACGCACGCGGGTTGCCCCATCAACAAACTCCAGGGCACGACCCTGGTCTGCCCCTGCCACGGCAGCGAGTTCGACGCCGTGACCGGGAAGGTGGTGCGGTCGCCGGCCACCGAGCCGTTGAACGAACTGCCGGTCAGGGCGTCGAACGGCCGGATCGTGGCGGGCCCCGGCGCCTGACCCGGGGGCCGGGTCTCAGCTCCGGCTCATTCCCAGTCCCAGCCGATCCCCAGCAGCCCCGGCCGTACCCGGGGCTCGACCAGGTGGACGGAGCGGTGCAGCCCGCTCAGCGGCAGGGTCTGTCGGCCGCCGCGGGGGGCCGCCGCCGAGTGCTGGGCGAACCGGTGGCAGCGGGTCGGCAGTGCGTCGGCGGCGAAACGCACCTGAAGGGTGTACTGGCCGCCCGGAAAGCCGAAACCGCGGACGTACTCGCGTGAGACACCGGCCGTGCCGTCCTCGACGGCGTAGCGGAAGAGGAAGGTGTCGCCGGAGCGCAGACGCGTGCCGAAGAGGAGTTCGGCGACGAGGAGGCCGGTCTCGGGGTCCGCGCGGACACGTCCCGCGCGGCAGTTCTCCAGCGCGCGCACGGTCATGTGCTGCGGGGCACAGCCGGGGTCGCCGTGGTGGACGGCCACGAAGCGGTCGACGCCGTCCCGGTGGGCGCGCACGATGTGCTGCGACTCGCGGGCGGCCAGTTCACGGTGGGCACCGATCCGCACCCGCTCGTGGTGTCCCAGGGTGTGCAGGCCGCCGTCGAGGGACCAGCCGAGCTCGGCCTGCATCCGGTCGATGACGTCGCAGGCCTCGACCAGGGAGCGGTAGGAGCGGGCGGCGGGGCGGCGCTCGGCAGACTCCTGGTCGGGGGTCTCGGCGAGCAACCGGATCAGGGACTCGTCCGGGAGCTGGAGGATCTCCTCCAGCGCGCGGACGGCCCGCAGCGACTCCGGGCGCTGGGGCCGGCGGGCACCCTGCTGCCAGTAACTGAGGCTGGTGACGCCCACTTTGACGCCGTAGCGGGACAGGTGGTGCTGCACGCGCTGGAGCGGCAGCCCGCGGGCGGCGATCGCGGCGCGCAGGGCCACATGGAAGGGGCCGCCGCGCAGGGCCGAGTCCAGTTCCGCGGTCGCGACGTCCGCGTGCTGTGTGCCGTGCCGCATGCAGGGGGCCTTTCTGTCGGGGGGTTCAACGGCTGGTCAGGCCGTTGGCGCGGTTCGGGGCCACCCCGTCGGCGCCGGGGCGGCCGCACCTGGGCAGGCCGCGTCCGCAGGCCGTCGCTCACGGCCCCGAGTTCCCAGGCATTGAAGCGTGTTGACCAAGCCCCGACAACACCTTCGGCCGGTCGAGAGCGCCCACGTGGCCGGGGCACGACCCCGTCCACCGACGGAACCGTGCGGTCGCGGCCGTGCCGCTCTCGGCCAGGAGGCCGGAGATCGTCGGCGGGCGAGGGGGTGATTTGGGGAGGAAGCAGAGCAAGATCCGTGACGACCGGCGAAGCCGCGCCGGACCGGCCGCGCACCGGGCCCGCGCCTGCGGCATGCGGGAACGGCTCGCGATGTCGCCGAGGTGTCCGATTTCGCGACCCGCTCTCCAGGCGGGCAGGGGCAGCGGGCGGGAGGCCACGGGGCCGGCTGCCCGCCGTGCTCGCCCGGAGGCGCGGAGTCCTCGCACCGAGTTCCGACAGTGCAACGGTCTCTCTCCCCACAGTGCGGCGCCGTACCTCCGCGATCCCCGGCCCGCCGCCGGTGCACAGCTGCCACCGGCCACGCGTCCCCGGCGCCCACTCGACGGGGCGTCCCGAAAGCCCTGGCAGCCCTGCTGCCCGTCTCTGTCCCGTCGGCTCGGCCTCTCCGTCCCGTCGGCTCTGCTCCCGGAGTCCCCGAAGCCCCCGCCGCGCCGCCCACCCCGCCCGCCCCGCCGACGGTTGTCCACAGGCTCGTCGCGGTGTCGGTGCTCGCCAGTAGGGTGTGAGACATGGCCGACCCCTCCAGCTACCGCCCCCAGCCGGGACAGATCCCGGACACTCCCGGGGTGTACAGGTTCCGTGACGAGCACCGCCGGGTGATCTACGTCGGAAAGGCGAAGAGCCTGCGCCAGCGCCTGGCGAACTACTTCCAGGACCTGGCGGGCCTGCACCCCCGCACCCGGACGATGGTCACCACCGCGGCGTCCGTGGAGTGGACCGTGGTGTCCACGGAGGTCGAGGCGCTCCAGCTGGAGTACTCCTGGATCAAGGAGTACGACCCCCGCTTCAACGTGAAGTACCGCGACGACAAGAGCTACCCGTACCTCGCGGTGACGATGAACGAGGAGTTCCCGCGGGTCCAGGTGATGCGCGGTCACAGGAAGAAGGGCGTGCGCTACTTCGGGCCGTACGGCCACGCGTGGGCGATCCGGGACACCGTCGACCTGCTGCTGCGCGTGTTCCCGGTGCGCACCTGCTCGGCCGGGGTGTTCAGGAACGCCGCCCGCACCGGCCGCCCCTGCCTGCTCGGCTACATCGGCAAGTGCTCGGCCCCCTGCGTCGGCCGGATCGAGCCGGAGGAGCATCGCGAACTGGCCGAGGAGTTCTGCGACTTCATGGCCGGCCGCACCGGCACCTACCTCCGCCGCCTGGAGAACAGGATGATGGAGGCCGCCGAGGAGATGGAGTACGAGCGGGCCGCCCGGCTGCGCGACGACATCGAGGCCCTGAAGAAGGCCATGGAGAAGAACGCGGTCGTGCTCGCCGACGCGACCGACGCCGACCTCATCGCCGTCGCGGAGGACGAGCTGGAGGCGGCCGTCCAGATCTTCCACGTGCGCGGCGGCCGCGTGCGCGGCCAGCGCGGCTGGGTGACGGACAAGGTGGAGGACGTCACCACCGGGGCTCTCGTCGAGCACGCCCTCCAGCAGCTCTACGGCGAGGAGACCGGCGACGCCGTCCCCAAGGAGGTGCTGGTCCCGGCCCTGCCCGAGCCGGTCGAGCCGGTCCAGGAGTGGCTCACCGGCCGCCGCGGCTCGAACGTCTCGCTGCGCATCCCGCAGCGCGGCGACAAGAAGGCCCTGATGGAGACCGTGCAGCGCAACGCCCAGCAGGCGCTCGCCCTGCACAAGACCAAGCGCGCCTCCGACCTCACCACCCGTTCGCGCGCGCTGGAGGAGATCGCCGACGCCCTGGACCTGGACAGCGCCCCGCTGCGCATCGAGTGCTACGACATCTCGCACCTCCAGGGCGACGACGTGGTGGCCTCCATGGTCGTCTTCGAGGACGGCCTGCAGCGCAAGAGCGAGTACCGCCGCTTCCAGATCAAGGGCTTCGCCGGCCAGGACGACGTGCGTTCCATGCACGAGGTGATCACCCGCCGCTTCCGCCGCTACCTCGCCGAGAAGGAGCGGACCGGCGAGTGGGCGGAGGACGGCGCCGAGGACGCCCGCACGGAAGCCGAGGACACCGGCACGGAATCCGGCGCCACCGCGGAATCCGGCAGCCCCGCGACCGATCTCGGAGCCGCCTCCGTGAACGGTTTCAAGGACGAGGACGGCCGTCCCAAGAAGTTCGCCTACCCGCCCCAGCTCGTGGTCGTCGACGGCGGTCAGCCGCAGGTCGCCGCCGCCCAGCGGGCGCTCGACGAGCTCGGTATCGACGACATCGCCGTCTGCGGCCTCGCCAAGCGCCTCGAAGAGGTCTGGCTGCCCGGGGACGACGACCCGGTGGTCCTGCCCCGCACCAGCGAGGGCCTCTACCTGCTCCAGCGCATCCGTGACGAGGCACACCGCTTCGCCATCACCTACCAGCGCACCAAACGGGCCAAGCGCTTCCGTTCCAGCCCCCTGGACGACGTAGCGGGGCTCGGCGAGACCCGCAAACAGGCGTTGATCAAGCATTTCGGCTCGGTGAAGAAGCTGCGGTCCGCCACAATCGAACAGATCCAGGAAGTGCCCGGGATAGGCCGCAAGACGGCCGAGACCATCGCCGTGGCCCTCGCCCAGGCGGCCCCGGCCGCACCCGCCGTGAACACGGCGACCGGAGAGATCATGGATGACAGGGAAGACGAGGCGCCCGAGACGACGGCGGACGCCTCGGGGGAGCCCGTACCCGCGGGCGCCCCGGACGATCGACGGGGCCAGGAGAGATGACCGAGCGCGACGCACAGCCCACAGCACAGCGAGATCCGGCGTTCAGCGAAACGCAGGGCGAGCCCGAGGAAACGCACAACGAGGCACGCCAGGATCAGCCGCAGGAGGCGCAAGCCGAAGCGGTCCAGGAAAACGGAGCAGAAGTGAGTACGGACGCCACCGCTGCCGGGGTGCCCGAGGCGGCCATCCCCGAGCTGGTGATCATCTCCGGCATGTCGGGAGCCGGCCGTTCCACGGCGGCGAAGTGCCTGGAGGACCTCGGCTGGTTCGTCGTGGACAACCTCCCGCCGGCCCTCATCCCCACCATGGTGGAACTGGGCGCTCGCTCCCAGGGCAACGTGGCGCGGATCGCGGTCGTCGTCGACGTGCGCGGCCGGCGCTTCTTCGACAACCTGCGCGAGTCCCTCGCCGATCTCGACAGCCGGGGCGTCACCCGCCGGATCGTCTTCCTGGAGTCCTCCGACGACGCCCTGGTCCGCCGCTTCGAGTCGGTGCGCCGCCCGCATCCCCTCCAGGGCGACGGCCGGATCGTGGACGGCATCGCCGCCGAGCGGGAGCTGCTGCGCGAGCTGCGTGGCGACGCCGACCTGGTGATCGACACCTCCAGCCTCAACGTGCACGAGCTGCGCGCCAAGATGGACGCCCAGTTCGCCGGCGAGGAGGAGCCCGAGCTGCGGGCCACCGTGATGTCGTTCGGCTTCAAGTACGGCCTGCCGGTCGACGCCGATCTGGTCGCCGACATGCGGTTCCTGCCCAACCCGCACTGGGTGCCGGAGCTGCGCCCGTACACCGGCCTCAACGAGGAGGTGTCGGCGTACGTCTTCAACCAGCCGGGCGCCAAGGAGTTCCTCGACCGGTACGCCGAGCTGCTGCGGCTGATCGCGACCGGGTACCGGCGTGAGGGCAAGCGCTACGTGACGATCGCGATCGGCTGCACGGGCGGCAAGCACCGCTCGGTCGCCGTGTCCGAGAAGCTCGCCGCCCGCCTGGCCGCCGAGGGAGTGGAGACCGTAGTCGTGCACCGGGACATGGGGCGCGAGTGACCGAGCGCAGTCCAAGGCTGAGCAGGCTGCGCCGGATGGTGCCCGAGTCCCGCGCGGGCCGTCCCGTCGAGGCCCGCGGCGCCCGGCCGCGCCGCCGCGGTGCCCAGCCCAAGGTGGTCGCCCTGGGCGGCGGCATGGGCCTGTCCGCCTCCCTCGCCGCCCTGCGGCGGATCACCGGCGACCTCACCGCCGTCGTCACCGTGGCCGACGACGGCGGCTCCAGCGGTCGCCTGCGCGACGAGCTGGGTGTGCTCCCGCCGGGTGATCTCCGCAAGGCCCTCGCCGCCCTGTGCGGTGACGACGACTGGGGGCAGACCTGGGCCCGGGTCATCCAGCACCGCTTCCAGTCCAAGGGCGACCTGCACGAGCACGCGGTCGGCAATCTGCTGATCGTCGCCCTGTGGGAGCAGCTCGGCGACCACGTCCAAGCCCTGGACCTGGTCGGCAGGCTGCTCGGCGCGCACGGACGTGTGCTGCCGATGTCCGCGGTGCCGCTGGAGCTCCAGGCCCTGGTCAAGGGGCACGACCCGGAGCGGCCCGAGGAGGTGGACCTCGTCCGCGGGCAGGCCACCGTGGCGCTCACGCCCGGCGAGGTGCAGTCCGTGCACCTGGTGCCGCACGACCCGCCGGCCGTGCCGGAGGCGGTGGCGGCCGTCCTGGACGCGGACTGGGTGGTGCTCGGCCCCGGCTCCTGGTTCTCGTCGGTGATCCCGCACCTGCTCGTCCCCGATCTGCTGGACGCGCTCACCGAGACCAAGGCCCGCAAGGTCCTCTCCTTGAACCTGGCACCGCAGCCGGGAGAAACCGAAGGCTTCTCACCGCAGCGTCATTTGGAGGTTTTGGGGCGACACGCCCCTAAACTCGCCCTGGACGTGGTGCTGGCCGACGAGGCCGCCGTGCCCGACCGCGACTCGCTCACCGAGGCCGCCAAACGGCTGGGAGCCGCGGTCGAGCTGAGCCCCGTGGCCCGGACCGACGGTTCACCCCGGCACGACCCGGAGCTGTTGGCCGCCGCGTACGACCGTATTTTTCGGATGCATGGAAGGATCGGCCCATGGCGATGACGGCAGCGGTGAAGGACGAGATCTCCCGGCTACCCGTCACCCGGACCTGCTGCCGGAAGGCGGAGGTCTCCGCCATTCTGCGGTTCGCGGGCGGCCTTCACCTGGTGAGCGGACGCATCGTGATCGAGGCGGAGCTGGACACCGCGATGGCGGCCCGGCGTCTCAAGCGGGACATCCTGGAGATCTTCGGCCACAGCTCCGAGCTGATCGTGATGGCACCCGGCGGACTGCGGCGCGGCTCGCGGTACGTCGTGCGGGTGGTGGCGGGCGGCGACCAGCTGGCCCGCCAGACCGGGCTGGTGGACGGCCGGGGCCGGCCGATCCGGGGCCTGCCCCCGCAGGTCGTCTCCGGGGCCACCTGTGACGCCGAGGCGGCCTGGCGCGGCGCCTTCCTGGCGCACGGCTCGCTGACCGAGCCCGGCCGCTCCTCCTCCCTGGAGGTGACCTGCCCGGGCCCGGAGGCCGCGCTCGCGCTGGTCGGTGCGGCCCGCCGGCTGTCCATCGCGGCGAAGGCCCGTGAGGTGCGCGGCGTGGACCGGGTGGTCGTCCGCGACGGTGACGCGATCGGCGCGCTGCTGACCCGGCTCGGCGCGCACGAGTCGGTGCTGGCCTGGGAGGAGCGCCGGATGCGCCGCGAGGTCCGCGCCACCGCGAACCGCCTCGCCAACTTCGACGACGCCAACCTGCGCCGCTCCGCCCGCGCGGCGGTCGCCGCCGGAGCCAGGGTCCAGCGTGCCCTGGAGATCCTCGCCGACGAGGTTCCCGAGCACCTCGCGGCGGCCGGCCGGCTGCGCATGGAGCACAAGCAGGCCTCCCTGGAGGAGCTGGGCGCGCTCGCCGATCCGCCGCTCACCAAGGACGCCGTCGCCGGCCGGATCCGCCGTCTGCTCGCGATGGCCGACAAGCGTGCGTCCGATCTGGGCATCCCGGGCACCGAGGCCAACCTCTCCGAGGAGCTGGCCGACAACCTCGCAGGCTGAGGCACCGTCACCCCGCCGGTGCCGACGGCCGCGACGGTCGTCGGCACCGGTGTTTGCGTCCCTTTTAAGCCACCGTGAACTGGCCATGAGGCGCCCTTGACTGGATCATGAAGTGTCATGAGCCTGGCAGGAGTTCGCCGCCGTGGCGAACCACTGCTAGGGGGGTTCATGAGACACAGAGCGAGATCGATCCTCGCTGTCGGCGCGCTCCTGATCGGCTCGGCCGCACTCGCACCCATGGCGCAGGCGCAGACCCGGAGTTCCCCGAAACCCGACCCCGACCAGGTCAAGGTCTTCCACGCCGACGTCACCAAGAAACAGATTCCCCTCCTGCTCCAGGCCGGGCAGGACGGCAACGAACTCGGCGACCAGGTCACCGGATCCGGCAAGACGGAAGTCGAGCTGTACCTCACCGACCAGCAGGCGAAGAAGCTGGCGAAGCAGGGCGTCGACCTCACCGAGCACACGGTGTCGGCCAAGGCCGAGGCTCGGGTCGAGGACGCGTCCCAGGGCGTGTTCCGCCCGTACGGCGGCACCGGCGGGCTCGAACAGGAGATCCTCGCGACCGCGCAGGCCAACCCCGGTCTGACCAAGGTCGAGTCCATCGGCAGGACGGTCGACGGGCAGGACATCCTCGCGCTCAAACTGACCAAGGGCGCGAAGAAGTCGAAGGACGGCTCCAGGCCCTCCGTGCTGTACGTGTCCAACCAGCACGCACGCGAGTGGATCACGCCGGAGATGACCCGCCGGCTGATGCACTACTACCTGGACAACTACAGCACCGACAAGCGCATCAAGAAGATCGTCGACTCGACCGAACTGTGGTTCGTGCTGTCCGCCAACCCGGACGGCTACGACTACACGTTCCAGAACTCCGACACCCGCCTGTGGCGCAAGAACCTGCGGGACGTCAACGGCGACGGGGTCATCGGCACGGGTGACGGCGTCGACCTCAACCGCAACTTCGGCTACAAGTGGGGCTACGACGACGAGGGATCGTCCCCCAACCCCACCAGCGAGACCTACCGCGGCGCGAGCCCCGAGTCCGAGCCCGAGACCAGGGCGCTGGACGACTTCGAGAAGCGGATCGGGTTCACGTACGGCATCAACTACCACTCCGCCGCCGAACTCCTCCTCTACGGCGTCGGCTGGCAGGTGGCCACCCCGACCCCCGACGACGTCGTCTACAAGGCGCTCGCCGGCACCCCGGACAACCCCGCGATCCCCGGCTACCACTCGCAGGTCTCCTCGGAGCTGTACACCACCAACGGCGAGGCGGACGGCCACGCGTCCAACGTCAACGGCATGGCGATGTTCACGCCCGAGATGTCGACCTGTCAGACGGCGTCGAACATCGACCCGAACGACGCCTGGAACGCCGCCGACTGCCAGTCGGTCTTCAACTTCCCGGACGACGAGAAGCTGATCCAGGACGAGTTCGAGAAGAACATCCCCTTCGCGCTCTCCGTCGCCGAGACCGCCGCCCACCCCGACCAGCCGGCCTCCTCGGTCGGGCTGAGCGCCGCCGACTTCACCCCGGCGACGTTCTCCACGTCCTACTCGCGCGGCGCCGACCAGGAGGTCTCCGTCGTCGTCCGCAAGGCGGTCCGCGACAAGGAGCTCAAGTACCGCGTCAACGGCGGCCGCACGCAGGACAGGGCGCTCAAGGCATGGAAGGGCGGCGAGACCTACGGCGGCAGGGACAACCTCTACTTCGACGAGTACCGGGCCAAGGTGAAGGACGGCGACCCGGGCGACAAGGTCGAGGTGTGGTTCACCGGGGAGACGAAGAGCGGCAAGAAGGTCTCCAGCGCGCACTTCACCTACATCGTCGCCGAGCGGGCCAAGGCGGACACCCTGGTGGTCGCCGAGGAGGGCGTCAAGGCCGCCCAGGCGCAGACCTACGTCGACGCGCTGAAGGCCGCCGGGCACAAGGCGGTCGTCTGGGACGTCGCCACCCAGGGCGCGCCCGACGCGCTCGGGGTGCTGAAGCACTTCAGGAACGTCGTCCACTACTCGGGCACCAGCGGCCCCGGCAACGACACCCAGCTCCAGCTGCGCGCCTACCTCAACGAGGGCGGCAAGCTGATCGAGGCCGGCGAGCTGGCCGGCGGCAGCGTGAACCTCGCCGACGGCACCCCGTCGAACGACTTCAGCCAGTACTACCTGGGCGCCTACTCCCGTACGTCGACGCCCGGAGCCACCGGCTTCACCGGCTCCGGCACCCTGGACGGCTTCAGCGGGGCCCTGAGCGGGACCTCCGCCAACCCGCTCGACAAGGCCGGGACCTACGCCGTCACCTCCGACGAGCTCTCGCCTGCCACGTACCCGCAGTTCGCCAGCGCGGGCGCGGGCCAGTTCGCCGGGACCGTCAACCCGTACGGGCCGTACTCCGGGTCGTACATGGCCGCGGCCGTCCACACCGACGACGCCTACAAGCGCCTCACCCGCACCGTCGACCTCACCGGTGCCACCGCGTCCCAGCAGCCGACCCTCAGCGCCAGGCTGCTGTGGGACACCGAACCCGGCTACGACCACGCGGTCGTCGAGGCGCACGTCGTCGGCAGCGACGACTGGACGACCCTGCCGGACAAGAACGGCGCCACCAGCAGCACCGTACCGAGCGAGTGCGGGGCGGGCTTCCTGATCGCCGAGCACCCGTGGCTCAAGCACTACCTGACCATCGCGGACAACCAGTGCACCGCGAGCGGCACCAGCGGCGCCTGGAACAGCTTCACCGGCAGCTCGGCGGGCTGGCAGCCGGTGAGCTTCGACCTGAGCGCCTACGCCGGGAAGACCGTCGAGATCTCCATCGGCTACATCACCGACCCGAGCACCGGCGGCCACGGCGTCCTCGTCGACGACGCCTCGCTCGGTCTCGGCGGCACGGCCACCGAGACCGAGGGCTTCGAGTCCTCCCTCGGCGCCTGGAGCGTCACCGGACCGCCCGCGGGCAGCCCGGCCGTCCTCAAGGACTGGGAGCGCACCGGGGCCCTGTTCAAGACGTACGGAGCCGTCACCACCGACCGCACCGTGCTGCTCGGCTTCGGCCTGGAGCAGGTCGCTTCCGCGGCCGATCGTGCCGCTCTGGTGAAGAAGGCGTTGACAGCACTCGACAACTGACCCCGAGGGCACGCGACAAGTGAGCCGACCCGCTCACGAACGAGTGAAAGGGCGGTAAAAACGGGACGGCATTCCCTGGCAAACCAGGGCAATACGACCCCCGATCCGAGGTGGTCCGTACCCCTACTGGCGGGTACGGACCGCCTCGCCGTGTATGGGGCATCTGGATGTCACCACGGAAGCCTCAGGGAGGTAGGGTCATGGGTGGTCGGGGACATCCCAAATACAGCTCGCCGGCACCGCATGGCCGGCGTACCAACGAGGAGATCGGTTCGTGACGATCCGCGTAGGCATCAACGGCTTCGGTCGTATCGGTCGCAACTACTTCCGCGCGCTGCTGGAGCAGGGCGCTGACATCGAGATCGTGGCTGTCAACGACCTGGGTGACACCGCGACCACCGCGCACCTGCTGAAGTACGACACGATCCTCGGCCGCCTCAAGGCCGAGGTGTCGCACACCGCCGACACGATCACCGTCGACGGCCACACCATCAAGGTGCTGTCCGAGCGCAACCCCGCCGACATCCCGTGGGGCGAGCTGGGCGTCGACATCGTCATCGAGTCGACCGGCATCTTCACGAAGAAGGCCGACGCCGAGAAGCACATCGCCGGCGGCGCCAAGAAGGTCCTCATCTCGGCTCCGGCCAAGGACGAGGACATCACCATCGTGATGGGCGTCAACCAGGACAAGTACGACCCGGCGAACCACCACGTCATCTCCAACGCCTCCTGCACCACCAACTGTGTGGCGCCGATGGCGAAGGTGCTCGACGAGAACTTCGGCATCGTCAAGGGCCTGATGACGACGGTGCACGCGTACACCAACGACCAGCGCATCCTGGACTTCCCGCACAAGGACCTGCGCCGCGCGCGTGCCGCCGCCGAGAACATCATCCCGACCACCACGGGTGCCGCCAAGGCCACCGCGCTGGTCCTCCCGCAGCTCAAGGGCAAGCTGGACGGCATCGCCATGCGCGTCCCGGTCCCGACCGGCTCCGCCACCGACCTGGTCGTGACGCTGCAGCGCGAGGTCACCAAGGACGAGGTCAACGCCGCGTTCAAGAAGGCCTCCGAGGACGGCGACCTGAAGGGCTACCTGGCGTACACCGAGGACGAGATCGTCTCCTCGGACATCGTCAGCGACCCGGCCTCCTGCACCTTCGACTCCTCCCTGACCATGGTCCAGGAGGGCAACACGGTGAAGGTCCTCGGCTGGTACGACAACGAGTGGGGCTACTCCAACCGCCTCGTCGACCTCACGGTCTTCGTCGGCGAACAGCTCTGATCGGCCGAACAGGCACCACGATGCGGTAGCAGGGCTCGGGCAGCGCACGGTCGCGCCGCCCGGGCCCTGACGCACGTAAGGATCGACCCGACGACATACGGTTCGATCAGTCCTCGTACGATCAAGAGCCCTCCTGTAGGAGTCCCCAACCATGAAGACGATCGACGAACTCCTCGCCGAAGGGGTCGACGGCAAGCGGGTCTTCGTCCGTGCCGACCTCAACGTGCCGATGGCCGACGGTCTCATCACCGACGACGGCCGCATCCGCGCCGTCCTGCCCACCGTGAAGGCCCTCGCCGACGCGGGCGCCAAGGTGGTCGTCGCCTCCCACCTGGGCCGCCCCAAGGGCGCCCCGGACCCGAAGTTCTCCCTGCTCCAGGCCGCCGAGCGGCTCGCCGAACTGCTCGGCGCCCCGGTCGCGTTCGCCCAGGACACCGTCGGCCCCGCCGCCCACGACGCGGTGAACGGCCTCCAGCCCGGCCAGGTCGCCGTCATCGAGAACCTGCGCTTCAACGCCGGCGAAACCTCGAAGGACGACATCGAGCGCGGCGAGTTCGCCGACCAGCTCGCCGCCCTCGCGGACGTCTACGTCGGCGACGGCTTCGGCGCCGTGCACCGGGGGCACGCCTCCGTCTACGACCTCCCGGCCCGGCTGCCGCACTACGCCGGCTACCTGATCGCCACCGAGGTCGGCGTCCTGAAGAAGCTCACCGAGGACGTCCAGCGGCCCTACGCCGTCGTGCTCGGCGGCGCCAAGGTCTCCGACAAGCTCGCCGTGATCGACCAGCTGCTCGGCAAGGCCGACCGCATCCTCGTCGGCGGCGGCATGGTCTACACCTTCCTCAAGGCCAAGGGGTACGAGGTCGGCAGCTCCCTCCTCCAGGAGGACCAGCTCGCGACCGTCACCGAGTACCTCGAGCGCGCCGAGAAGACCGGCGTCGAGATCGTGCTGCCCGTCGACACCCTGGTCGCCCCTGAGTTCCCGGACCTGTCGGCCAAGGCCTCCACCAACCCCGCCACGGTCCCCGCGGACGCCATGCCGGCCGGCCAGATGGGCCTGGACATCGGCCCGGAGACCAGCAAGCTGTACGCCTCGAAGCTCGCCGACGCCGCCACCGTCTTCTGGAACGGCCCCATGGGCGTCTTCGAGCACCCCGACTACGCCGCGGGCACCCGGGCGGTCGCCCAGGCCCTCGTCGAGTCCAAGGGCTTCACCGTCGTCGGCGGCGGGGACTCCGCAGCCGCCGTGCGCATCCTCGGCTTCGACGAGAACGCGTTCGGACACATCTCGACCGGTGGCGGCGCCTCCCTCGAATACCTCGAGGGCAAGACGCTCCCCGGCCTCGCCGCACTGGAGGACTGACCCACATGAGCACGCGCACGCCGATCATGGCGGGCAACTGGAAGATGAACCTCAACCACCTCGAGGCCATCGCGCACGTCCAGAAGCTCGCCTTCGCCCTGGCCGACAAGGACTACGAGGCCGTCGAGGTCGCCGTCCTGCCGCCCTTCACCGACCTGCGCTCCGTGCAGACCCTGGTCGACGGCGACAAGCTCAAGATCAAGTACGGCGCCCAGGACCTCTCGGCACACGACTCCGGCGCCTACACCGGCGAGATCTCCGGCCCCATGCTGGCCAAGCTGAAGTGCACGTACGTGGTCATCGGCCACTCCGAGCGCCGCCAGTACCACGCCGAGACCGACGAGATCGTGAACGCCAAGGTCAAGGCCGCCTACAAGCACGGCCTCACCCCGATCCTGTGCGTCGGGGAGGAGCTGGACGTCCGCGAGGCGGGCAACCACGTCTCCCACACCCTCGCCCAGGTCGAGGGCGGTCTCAAGGACCTCCCGGCCGAGCAGGCCGAGACCGTCGTGATCGCCTACGAGCCCGTGTGGGCCATCGGCACCGGCAAGGTCTGCGGCGCCGCGGACGCCCAGGAGGTCTGCGCCGCGATCCGCGCCAAGCTCGCCGAGCTGTACAGCCAGGAGCTGGCCGACCAGGTCCGCATCCAGTACGGCGGCTCCGTCAAGGCCGGCAACGTGGCCGAGATCATGGCGCAGGCCGACATCGACGGCGCCCTGGTGGGCGGCGCCTCGCTGGACGCGGACGAATTCGTCAAGATCGTGCGCTTCCGCGATCAGTGATCGGGCGGAGCGAGTAGGCCACGGGGGCGATCCGTCGTACCCTTGCGGGGACAAGGCGGTCAGCTGCCTTGTCCCCGTCGTTCATCCGAATCCGAGAGAGTTGGTCCAGCCGTGGTTTTGGGGTTCTCGATCGCCCTGATCGTCTTCAGCCTGCTGCTGATGCTGCTGGTGCTGATGCACAAGGGCAAGGGCGGCGGCCTCTCCGACATGTTCGGTGGCGGTATGCAGTCCTCCGTCGGCGGCTCCTCGGTCGCCGAGCGGAACCTGGACCGGATCACCCTGGTGATCGGTCTGCTGTGGCTCGCGTGCATCATCGTCCTCGGCATCCTGATGAAGACGAACAGCTGATCCGCGACTCGCACACACGCACAATCTGTACGTAAGGCCCCATGTTCGGTACGCGCACCTGAGCGCGGCCTATCATGGGGCTTGCGTCTAGGTGCTGGGGCGGTAACTCCCACCACTGGACGCGCGTTGGGCCTTACGTAGACTGAGGCGCTCGCAACGAAGCGACACGCCGACTCGCTTCGCGGCACCATCACGCAGGGAGTTACGACCGTGGCAAGTGGCAACGCGATCCGAGGTAGCCGGGTCGGGGCGGGGCCGATGGGCGAGGCCGAGCGCGGCGAGTCCGCGCCGCGTCTGCGCATCTCCTTCTGGTGCTCCAACGGGCATGAGACGCAGCCGAGCTTCGCCAGCGACGCGCAGGTGCCCGAGACCTGGGACTGCCCGCGCTGTGGCTTCCCGGCCGGTCAGGACCGGGACAACCCGCCGGACCCGCCGCGCACCGAGCCGTACAAGACGCACCTCGCGTACGTACGGGAGCGACGCAGCGACGCGGACGGCGAGGCGATCCTCGCCGAGGCGCTCGCCAAACTGCGGGGCGAGATCTAGGAGTTGAACCGGCCGGGTGCCCACGAGGCGCCTGGCCGGAGCTGTCTCCGCGGCCGGGGCCCGGCCCGTTGTCAGTGGTGCCCTCTACGGTTCGTGTATCGACGGATCGTGAGGGGGCGGCGGTGACGGTGGGCGAGGGGGCACCGGTGTGGCGCGGGGGATTCGGGCGGCTGTGGACGGCCGCCGTGGTCTCCCGGTTCGGGGACGCGTTACGGTCGTCCGCGCTGCCCCTGCTGGCCGCGCGCCTGACCGACGACCCGCTCGCCATCGCCTCGGTGACAGCCTGCGGCTATGCGCCGTGGCTGCTGTTCGGACTGCTCGGCGGTGCCGTCGCGGACCGGGTGGACCAGCGGCGCGCGATGTGGGCCGTGGACACGGTACGAGGGCTGCTCGTCGCCGCCTTCGCACTCGCCGTGGCGGTCGGTCACGCCTCGATCCCCCTGCTGCTCCTGCTCGCCTTCGCGCTCACCACCCTGCAGACACTCTTCGACAACGCCTGCACGGCCCTGCTGCCCTCCCTGGTGGACCGGCACGCCCTCGGCGGTGCCAACGCCCGGCTGATGACTGGCCAGCAGATCGCCGGCGGCCTGCTCGGCGCCCCGCTCGTGCCGCTGCTCCTGGCGGCCGGCGCGGCCGTGCCTTTCGCGGCCGACGCGAGCACCTTCCTCGCGGCCGCCGCCCTGGTCGCCTCGCTGCGGACCCGGCCGCCGGAGCGGGCCCCACGCCCGGCCGGCAGCACCCTGCGCACGGAGATCGGCGAGGGCCTGCGCGCCCTGTGGCAGGACCGCCCCCTGCGGGCCGTCTGCGTGGCCACCCTGCTCTGCAACATCGGCATGGGCGCCCTGATCGCCACCCTCGTGCTGCACGTCACGCGCTGGCTGCACGCCGGCACCGCCGGATACGCCGCCGCCATGACCGCGTACTCGGCCGGCAGCATCACCGGCGGCTTCCTCGCCCAGCGCATCGCCCGCCGCACCGGCCGGGTCCGGGCCCTGCTGGTCGCCGGCACGGTGCAGACGTCGTCCCTACTGCTCATCGGCACCGTCCGGCACCTCGCTGCCCTCGTCGCCGGCATGCTGCTGCTCGGCGCGATGAACATGGTGTGGAACGTCAACCAGGTCACGCTGATGCAGCAACGCGCGCCCGAGTCGATGACCGGCCGGATCGCCGCCGCCTTCCGCACCTCCTCCACGTCCGGCGCGCCGCTCGGCGCCCTCCTCGGCGGAGCCGTCGCGGGAGCCTACGGCCTGAACGGGCCCGCGCTGCTGGGCGCCGTCCTCTTCGGCCTGGCCGTCACCTCGTTGATACCGGTGCGCAAGCCGGACGTACCTGTTGTTGCGCCGCGGGACGGCGCGACGGCAGGCCGTGCCCCGAGCTGATCAACTAGGTTGGAACGGCAGCGGCACAGGCGCGCAACAGGACAGGTGCAAGGAAGAAGGCTGAAGTCGGAATGAACGCAGACGGCCGTACCAGGCTCAACCAGACGCCCGAGTGGACCGCGCTCGCCAAGCACCGGGAGGAGCTCGCCGAGACCCATCTGCGGGACCTGTTCGACGCCGACCCGGGACGCGGCACGGGCTACACACTCCAGGTCGGCGACCTCCACATCGACTACTCGAAGCACCTGGTCAACGACGAGACGCTGCGGCTGCTGCGGGAGCTGGCCGCCGCCACCGACGTCTTCGGCCTGCGGGACGCCATGTTCCGCGGCGAGAAGATCAACGTCACCGAGGACCGCGCCGTGCTGCACACCGCCCTGCGTGCCCCGCGCGACGCGGTGATCGAGGTCGACGGCGAGAACGTGGTGCCGCAGGTGCACGCCGTCCTGGACAAGATGGCCGACTTCGCCGGCCGTGTCCGCTCCGGCGCCTGGACCGGCCACACCGGCAAACGCATCAAGAACGTGATCAACGTCGGCATCGGCGGTTCCGACCTCGGCCCCGCGATGGCCTACGAGGTGCTGCGCAGCTTCACCGACCGCGACCTCACGGTCCGCTTCGTCTCCAACGTCGACGGCGCCGACCTGCACGAGGCCACCCGCGACCTGGACGCGGCCGAGACCCTCTTCGTCATCGCCTCCAAGACGTTCACCACCATCGAGACGATCACCAACGCGACCTCCGCCCGCAACTGGCTCCTCACCGAGCTGAAGGCCGGTCAGGAAGCGGTCGCCAAGCACTTCGTGGCCCTGTCGACGAACGCCGGCAAGGTGACGGAGTTCGGTATCGACCCGGACAACATGTTCGAGTTCTGGGACTGGGTCGGCGGCCGCTACTCCTACGACTCGGCGATCGGCCTCTCGCTGATGATCGCCATCGGCCCGGACCGCTTCCGCGAGATGCTGGACGGCTTCCACCTGGTCGACGAGCACTTCCGCACCGCTCCCGCCGAGGCCAACGTGCCCCTGCTCCTGGGCCTGCTGGGCATCTGGTACGGCAACTTCCACGACGCCCAGTCGCACGCGGTGCTGCCCTACAGCCACTACCTCTCCAAGTTCACCGCCTACCTCCAGCAGCTGGACATGGAGTCCAACGGCAAGTACGTGGCGCGCGACGGCAAGGAGGTCGACTGGCAGACCGGCCCGGTCGTCTGGGGCACGCCCGGCACCAACGGCCAGCACGCGTACTACCAGTTGATCCACCAGGGCACCAAGCTGATCCCGGCGGACTTCATCGGCTTCGCCGAGCCGGTCGCCGAGCTGAGCGGTGAGCTCAAGGCGCAGCACGACCTGCTGATGGCGAACTTCTTCGCCCAGACCCAGGCGCTGGCCTTCGGCAAGACGGCGGAGGAGGTCCGCGCGGAGGGCGTGGCCGAGGAGCAGGTGGCGCACCGCACCTTCAAGGGCAACCACCCGACGACGACCATCCTCGCGCGGGAACTCACCCCGTCCGTGCTCGGCCAGCTGGTGGCGTTGTACGAACACAAGGTGTTCACCCAGGGCGCCGTCTGGAACATCGACTCCTTCGACCAGTGGGGCGTGGAGCTGGGCAAGGTGCTCGCCAAGCGCATCGAGCCCGCCCTCACCGAGGGCACCGAGGTATCCGGCCTGGACGCGTCGACGACGGCGCTGGTGGCCAAGTACCGGGAGCTGCACGGGCGTTAGGCCCGGCCATGAAAGAACCCGTACGGCCGCCGTGGCCGTACGGGTTCTCGGTCAGTGCTTCGTCACGCCGAAGCCGGCGGATACAGCGACCGCGGCAGCTGGGAGGCCGCCGTCGAGTCCAGCAGCCAGAGCGTGCGTTGGCGGCCCTGGGCGCCTGCTGCCGGGGCCTGGATCTCGCCCGCGCCGGAGAGGGCGATGGCGACGGCCTCGGCCTTGTCCTCGCCCGCCGCCAGGAGCCAGACCTCGCGGGCCGAGCGGATGGCGGGGAGGGTGAGGGAGACCCGGGTCGGCGGCGGCTTGGGGGCGCCGTGGACGCCGACCACCGTGCGTTCCGTCTCGCGGACCGCGGGCAGCTCCGGGAAGAGCGAGGCCACGTGGGTGTCCGGGCCGACTCCCAGCATCAGGACGTCGAAGGTGGGCACCGAGCCGTGGTTCTCGGGGCCGGCCGCGCGGGCCAGCTCCGCCGCGTAGGCCTCGGCCGCCGCGTCCACGTCCGTGCCCCAGGGGCCGTCCGACGCGGGCATGGCGTGCACGCGCTTCGGGTCCACCGGGACCTGGTCGAGCAAGGCGTCGCGGGCCTGGGTGACGTTGCGCTCCGGGTCGCCCTCGGGCAGGAAGCGCTCGTCGCCCCACCAGAGGTCGAGCCGGCCCCAGTCGATGGCGTCCCGGGCCGGGGCCGCCGCCAGGGCCGCCAGCAGGCCGTTGCCGTTGCGGCCGCCCGTGAGGACCACGGACGCCTCGCCCCGGGAGGCCTGGGCGTCCACGATCTTCGTGATCAGGCGGGCCGCGGCGGCCTGCGCCATCAGCTCCTTGTCGCGGTGCACGACCAGCTGGGGAGTGCTCATGTCGCCTTCGCCCTCTTCTTCAGCGGCGGCCTTTCCTGCGGTGCCGCTTCTGTCGTGGGAGCCTCGGCAGCGGCTTCGGGGGCTGCTGCCGCACGGGTGACCGGTTCTCCTTTGGGGGAGACCTCCGGAGCCGGAGCTTCCGGAACCGGCACCGGTTCGGTGGCCGGGGAGGCCGACGCGTTCAGGCGCTCCACGCCGAACCGCAGCGCGGACGCGTAGGTGTCGTCCGGGTCGAGCCGGCGCAGCTCCTCCGCGATCAGCTCGGCCGTGTCGCGCCGCTTCAGCGCCACCGCACGGTCCGGCTGACCGTCGATGGACAGGGTCGCGAGGGAGCCGTCCGCGCGGTCCAGCGCGATCGCGCCCTCGCTGGTGGCGAGCCGGACCGCGGTCAGGCCGGGGCCGGCCGACAGGGAGCGCTTGACGGGGACGTCCAGCCGGTCCGCGAGCCACATCGCCAGCAGCTCGCAGCTCGGGTTGAACTCCTCGCCCTCCACCTCGACCGCCTTGACGTCGCAGACCACCTGGTCCAGGGCCGCCGCCAGCATCGAGCGCCAGGGCGTGATCCGGGTCCAGGAAAGGTCCGTGTCGCCGGGGGTGTAGGCGTCCGCGCGGGCGGACAGCTCCCGTACCGGCTGCTCGGAGGAGTAGGTGTCGGTGACCCGGCGCTGGGCGAGGGCACCGAGGGGGTCCTTCGCCGGGT
The DNA here is from genome assembly GCF_042899865.1 of Streptomyces sp. NPDC013157. Classification (NCBI taxonomy): domain Bacteria; kingdom Bacillati; phylum Actinomycetota; class Actinomycetes; order Kitasatosporales; family Streptomycetaceae; genus Streptomyces; species Streptomyces sp. NPDC013157. The sequence goes on from NZ_JBIBAK010000004.1 coordinate 496,081, forward strand.
CGAGCGGGGCGTTCACCGGCCACCAGACGACGACCGGGGCGTCCGGCAGCAGCAGCGGCAGCACGACCGAGTCGGCGTGGTCGGCGACCTCGCCGTACAGCCGCAGCACCACCGTCTCGCCGGAGCCCGCGTCCGCGCCCACCCGGACCTCGGCGTCCAGGCGGGACGCCGTACGGTCGCGGGGGGAGCGGGAGACGCGCTTGATGACGACCAGCGTGCGCGAGGGGTGCTCGTGCGAGGCGTCGCCGGCGGCCTTCAGGGCGTCGTACGCGTTCTCCTCGTCGGTGACGATGACGAGGGTGAGCACCATGCCCACGGCGGGCGTGCCGATGGCCCGGCGGCCCTGCACCAGCGCCTTGTTGACCTTGCCGGCCGTGGTGTCCGTGAGGTCTATCTTCATGGGCGGCGCCAGCTCCGTCCGTCTCGTGCCAGCATCTCGTCGGCCTCGGCGGGGCCCCAGGTGCCGGACTTGTACTGGGCGGGCCTGCCGTGCGTGTCCCAGTACTCCTCGATCGGGTCGAGGATCTTCCAGGACAGCTCGACCTCCTCCGTGCGCGGGAAGAGGTTGGAGTCGCCGAGCAGCACGTCCAGGATCAGGCGCTCGTACGCCTCCGGCGAGGACTCGGTGAAGGACTCGCCGTAGGCGAAGTCCATCGACACGTCCCGGATCTCCATCGAGGTGCCCGGCACCTTGGAGCCGAAGCGGACGGTGACGCCCTCGTCGGGCTGGACGCGGATGACGATCGCGTTCTGCCCGAGTTCCTCGGTGGCCGTCTGGTCGAAGGGGGAGTGCGGGGCCCGCTGGAAGACCACCGCGATCTCGGTGACGCGGCGGCCGAGGCGCTTGCCGGTGCGCAGGTAGAAGGGGACGCCCGCCCAGCGGCGGTTGTCGATGCCCAGCTTCACGGCCGCGTACGTGTCGGTCTTCGACTTGGTGTCGATGCCGTCCTCTTCGAGGTAGCCGATGACCTTCTCGCCGCCCTGCCAGCCGGCCGCGTACTGGCCGCGCACGGTCGACCTGCCGAGGTCCTTCGGCAGTCGTACCGCGCCGAGCACCTTCTCCTTCTCGGCGGCCAGTGCGTCCGCGTCGAAGGAGGCCGGCTCCTCCATGGCGGTCAGGGCCATGAGCTGAAGGAGGTGGTTCTGGATGACGTCACGGGCCGAGCCGATGCCGTCGTAGTAGCCGGCGCGGCCGCCGATACCGATGTCCTCGGCCATGGTGATCTGCACGTGGTCCACGAAGGACCGGTTCCAGACCGGCTCGAACATGGTGTTGGCGAAGCGCAGCGCCAAGACGTTCTGGACGGTCTCCTTGCCGAGGTAGTGGTCGATCCGGAAGACCTGCTCCGGCTCGAACACCTCGTGCACGACCTTGTTGAGCTCCTCGGCCGACTTCAGGTCGTGGCCGAAGGGCTTCTCGATGACCGCGCGCCGCCAGGAGCCGCCGGACTGGTCGGCCAGGCCGTGCTTCTTCAGCTGCTGGATGACCACCGGGAAGGAGCGCGGCGGCACCGAGAGGTAGAAGGCGAAGTTGCCGCCCGTGCCCTGCGCCTTGTCCAGCTCCTCGATGGTGGAGCGCAGGCGCTCGAACGCGTCGTCGTCGTCGAAGGTGCCCTGGACGAAGCGCATCCCCTGGATGAGCTGCTGCCAGACCTCCTCGCGGAACGGGGTGCGGGCGTGTTCCTTCACGGCGTCGTGGACCTCGGCGGCGAAGTCCTCGTTGGCCCACTCACGGCGGGCGAAGCCGACCAGGGAGAAGCCCGGCGGCAGCAGACCCCGGTTGGCGAGGTCGTAGACGGCGGGCATGAGCTTCTTACGGGAGAGGTCGCCCGTGACGCCGAAGATGACCAGACCCGACGGCCCCGCGATACGCGGGAGCCGTCGGTCTGCGGGGTCACGCAGCGGATTGCTGCTTGACAAGGTTCTCAGCCCTCCGAGGGGGCCAGGCGCTCCAGCTCCGCCTGGGTCGACTTGAGCAGGTCGTTCCAGGACGCCTCGAACTTCTCGACGCCCTCGTCCTCCAGAACCTGGACCACGTCGTCGTACGAGATCCCGAGCGCCTCGACGGCGTCGAGGTCGGCGCGGGCCTCCTCGTACGTGCCGGTGATCGTGTCGCCGGTGATCTCGCCGTGGTCCTCGACCGCGAGGAGGGTGGCCTCCGGCATGGTGTTCACCGTGTTCGGCGCCACCAGGTCGACGACGTACAGGGTGTCCTTGTACGCCGGGTCCTTCACGCCGGTGGAGGCCCACAGCGGACGCTGCTTGCGGGCGCCCGCGTTCTCCAGCGCCTGCCAGCGGTCGGAGGAGAAGACCTCCTCGTAGGCCTGGTAGGCGAGCCGGGCGTTGGCGACGGCGGCCTTGCCGCGCAGCGCCTTGGCCTCGTCGGTGCCCAGGGCGTTCAGGCGCTTGTCGATCTCGGTGTCCACCCGGGACACGAAGAACGACGCCACCGAACGGATGAGCGACAGGTCGAGGCCGCGCTCCCTGGCCTTCTCCAGGCCGGTCAGGTAGGCGTCCATGACCTTGCGGTAGCGCTCGAGCGAGAAGATCAGCGTGACGTTGACGCTGATGCCGAGGCCGATGACCTCGGCGATCGCCGGCAGACCCGCCTCGGTGGCCGGGATCTTGATGAGCGTGTTGGGGCGGTCCACCAGCCAGGCCAGCTGCTTGGCCTCGGCGACGGTCGCCTTGGTGTTGTGCGCGAGGCGCGGGTCGACCTCGATCGACACCCGGCCGTCCTGGCCGTCGGTCGCGTCGAAGACCGGGCGCAGGATGTCGGCGGCGTCGCGGACGTCCGCCGTGGTGATCATGCGGATGGCCTCTTCGACGGTCACCTTGCGGGCGGCGAGGTCCGAGACCTGCTGCTGGTAGCCGTCGCCCGAAGAGATCGCCTTCTGGAAGATCGTCGGGTTGGTGGTGACGCCCACGACGTGCTGCTGGTCGATCAGCTCGGCAAGGTTGCCGGACGTGATCCGCTTGCGCGACAGGTCGTCCAGCCAGATCGCGACGCCCTCCTCGGAGAGGCGCTTGAGTGCGTCTGTCATGGAATTACATCTCCTACGTGTCGTATATGAGCGTCAGCGCTGGGCGGCGGCGATGGATTCCCGGGCCTTGGCGGCCACGTTCTCGGCAGTGAAGCCGAACTCGCGGAAGAGCACCTTGCCGTCGGCGGAAGCACCGAAGTGCTCCAGGGAAACGATGCGGCCGGCGTCCCCGACGTACTTGTGCCAGGTGAGACCGATACCCGCCTCGACCGACACCCGCGCCTTGACGGACGGCGGCAGGACGCTGTCCCGGTACCCCTGGTCCTGCTCCTCGAACCACTCCACGCACGGCATGGACACGACGCGCGTGGGCACGCCGTCGGCCTCCAGCTGCTCGCGCGCCTCGACGGCGACGTGCACCTCGGAACCGGTGGCGATGAGGATGACCTCGGGGGTCCCGTCGGACGCCTCGAACAGGACGTAACCGCCCTTGACCGTGTCCTCGTTGGACTCGTACACCGGCACGCCCTGACGGGTCAGAGCCAGGCCGTGCGGGGCGCCCTTGCCGAAGACCTTCGTGTAGCGCCTGAGGATCTCGCGCCAGGCGATCGCGGTCTCGTTGGCGTCGGCCGGGCGGACCACGTTCAGGCCCGGGATGGCGCGCAGCGAGGCGAGGTGCTCGACCGGCTGGTGGGTCGGGCCGTCTTCGCCGAGACCGATGGAGTCGTGGGTCCACACGTACGTCACCGGCAGGTGCATCAGCGCCGACAGCCGCACCGAGTTGCGCATGTAGTCGGAGAAGACGAGGAACGTACCGCCGTAGACACGGGTGTTGCCGTGCAGGGTGATGCCGTTCATCTCCGCGGCCATGGAGTGCTCACGGATACCGAAGTGGATGGTGCGGCCGTAGGGGTCCGCGCCCGGCAGCGGGTTGTCCGCCGGCAGGAACGAGCTGTCCTTGTCGATGGTCGTGTTGTTCGACCCGGCGAGGTCGGCGGAACCGCCCCACAGCTCCGGGATCACCGCACCGAGCGCCTGGAGCACCTTGCCGGAGGCCGCGCGGGTCGCGACGCCCTTGCCGGGCTCGAAGACCGGGATCTTCTCCTCCCAGCCCTTGGGCAGCTCGCCCGCGGAGATGCGGTCGAAGTCGGCGGCCCGCTCGGCGTTGTTGTCCCGCCACAGCTGGAACGACTTCTCCCACTCGGCCTTGGCGGCGGCACCGCGCTCCCCGGCCTGCCGGGTGTGGGCGATGACCTCCTCGGCGACGTCGAAGCTCTTCTCCGGGTCGAAGCCGAGGACGCGCTTGGTGGCCGCGACCTCGTCCGCGCCGAGCGCCGAGCCGTGGGCGGCCTCGGTGTTCTGCGCGTTCGGGGCGGGCCAGGCGATGATCGAGCGCATCGCGATGAAGGACGGCTTGTCCGTCACCTTCTTCGCGGCCTCGATCGCGTTGTAGATGGCGTGCGGGTCCAGGTCGCCGTCCGGCTTCGGGGCGATGCGCTGGACATGCCAGCCGTACGCCTCGTACCGCTTGACGGTGTCCTCGGAGACGGCCGTCTCGGTGTCGCCCTCGATCGAGATGTGGTTGTCGTCCCACAGCAGGACCAGGTTGCCGAGCTTCTGGTGGCCGGCCATCGAGGACGCCTCGGCGGAGATGCCCTCCTGCAGGCAGCCGTCACCGGCGATGCAGTAGACGAAGTGGTCGAACGGCGACTCGCCCTGCGGCGCGTCCGGGTCGAACAGACCGCGCTCGTAGCGGGCGGCCATGGCCATGCCGACGGCGTTGGCGACACCCTGGCCCAGCGGGCCCGTGGTGGTCTCCACGCCCTTGGTGTGGCCGTACTCCGGGTGGCCCGGGGTCTTCGAGCCCCAGGTGCGGAAGGCTTCGAGGTCCTCCAGCTCCAGGCCGAAGCCGGCCAGGTAGAGCTGTGTGTAGAGGGTCAGCGACGAGTGACCGGCGGACAGCACGAAGCGGTCGCGGCCCACCCAGTCGGGGTCGGACGGGTCGTGCCGCATCACCTTCTGGAAGAGGGTGTACGCGGCCGGCGCCAGGCTCATCGCCGTACCCGGATGGCCGTTGCCGACCTTCTGTACGGCATCGGCGGCCAGGACGCGGGCGGTGTCTACGGCCCGCTGGTCCAACTCGGTCCAGTCGAGGTCTGTGGTGGTCGGCTTGGTGCTCACCCTGGGTCAGGGCTCCTCTCCACATGTTCGGTTACCGGTCCCCGGGCACACGCCCGCACCGGCTGCCGGTGCACTGGGTGCCCACCGGCCGTTGTCGAGCCTACCCCCGTAAGGACGTGCGTTTTTTCGAGTGTTTCCAGACTGCCGGGACTCTCGGGGATCCGCCTCCCGACTGGCCGAGAAGGCATTCGGCACATGAATACGGAACCGCTCATCTGACTGCTCAATCGAGCCACCCCACCCCTCTCCCGAGACGCCCGCCAACACGACCCCACCCCCGCGAAGGTCGGGGTATGGGCAACGTCTAAAGTGGCGTGGTACGCGCGAGCCTTTACCGTGAGTTCACACGGCGGGGCTCGCTGGGAGTCTCTGTCAGGGGTGTGCGTGACGGCCGTCGAATCCCGTCCTGGGGGCACCTCCCAGGCCCTTAAGGCACTGGGGGAGGGGGTGCTCGGTGCGAGCGAGAGCCCGAGCCACCGGCCGTTCGGGGCCCGTGTCAAAGCTTTCGTGGCGCTGACCAAGCCGCGGATCATCGAACTGCTGCTCATCACCACCGTTCCGGTGATGTTCCTGGCGCAGCAGGGTGTGCCCGACCTGACGCTGGTGCTGCTCACCTGCGTCGGCGGCTACCTCTCGGCGGGCGGCGCCAACGCGCTGAACATGTACATCGACCGGGACATCGACGCGCTGATGGACCGGACCTCGCAGCGTCCGCTGGTGACCGGCATGGTCAGCCCGCGCGAGTGCCTGGCCTTCGGCATCTCCCTGGCGGTCGTCTCCACCGTGTTGTTCGGTCTCACCGTCAACTGGCTGAGCGCCTGGCTGTCACTCGGAGCGCTGCTCTTCTACGTCGTCGTCTACACGATGATCCTGAAGCGCCGTACCTCGCAGAACATCGTGTGGGGCGGCATCGCCGGCTGCATGCCGGTGCTGATCGGCTGGTCGGCCGTCACCGACTCGCTCTCCTGGGCGCCGGTCATCCTCTTCCTGGTGATCTTCTTCTGGACGCCGCCGCACTACTGGCCGCTCTCCATGAAGGTGAAGGACGACTACGCGCGCGTGGGCGTGCCGATGCTGCCGGTCATCGCCTCCAACAAGGTGGTCGCCAAGCAGATCGTCATCTACAGCTGGGTGATGGTCGCCGTCTCGCTGCTCCTCACCCCCCTCGGCTACACCGGCTGGTTCTACACCCTGGTCGCCCTGGCGGCCGGCGGCTGGTGGCTCTGGGAGGCGCACGCCCTCCAGCACCGCGCGAAGGCCGAGGTGACGGGCGGAAAGCTCAAGGAGATGCGGCTGTTCCACTGGTCCATCACCTATGTCTCGCTGCTCTTCGTGGCCGTCGCGGTGGACCCCTTCCTGAGGTAAGGGTCACTTGGTCCCTCCGTCGCCAATCGATCTACCCGTCGGTAGCATCCTGTCCATGGCAGACACGCAGCAGGTTGACCAGAAGGCCGAGCGCAAGGTCGCGCGCCTCGCGAAGCGGATCGGCACCTTCGCCAGGGCCCACGGCGGAGCCGAGGGCCAGGTGGCCTACATCGGCGAACGCGGCGCCCGCATCGTCCTCGTCGGCGAGGACGGCGGCTGGGGCGACCTGGTGGCCCCGACGTACGAGATCGCCGAGCAGGCCGTCGCCAAGTCCGGCATCACCGTCCACGAGTCCTTCGACGGCGAGTTCGCGGCGAAGGTCCAGACGGGGCCTTACGAGTGGAAGCGGATGGCCGGCATTCAGATCGGCGGTTGAACAGGCGCCCGCAAGGGGCGCGGGGCTGTATCTGATGTGCGGCTCCGACGCGTGGGCGCGAACAACCCCCACCGGCCCGCGGCCGAAGAACGACCGCACCCCGCGACCTCCATCCCCGTTCACCCGTTAAGACGGACATGCAGCCGTCCACACGGGAGCCCGGATGATCGAGACGCCGAACCTGGTGGACCAGTACTGCCACGGAGTGCTCCGCACCGAGCTGGGCCTCGGCACCTTCGAGGCCCAGCTCGCCCGCACCGAAGGCCCCCCGGCCGCCGGCACCACCCTCTTCGACACCCAGACCGGTTTCGCGGTACGGCGCTGGTGCCCCCCGCTCCTCGGCCTGGAACCCCACTGCGCACCGGCCCGCTACCTGGCCCGGCGCCGCGAACTCGGCGTCCTGGAGGCCGGCCGCCGTCTCCTGCGCGGCAGCGGCATCACCACCTACCTCGTCGACACCGGACTGCCCGGCGACCTCACCGGCCCCGCCGAGATGGCCTCGACCGGCGCCGCCGCGGCCCGCGAGATCGTCCGTCTGGAACTCCTCGCCGAGCAGGTCGCCGACACCTCCGGCACCGTCGAGTCGTTCCTCGCCAACCTCGCCGAGTCGGTGCACGGCGCGGCCGCGAACGCGGTCGCCTTCACCTCCGTCGCCGGGGTCCGGCACGGCCTGGCCCTGGCCCCCGAACCCCCCGGTCCCGGTGAGGTGAGAGGCGCGGCCGGCCGCTGGCTGGCGGGCCGCCGGGTCGGCGGCGAGCTGGCCGACCCGGTCCTCCTGCGGCACCTGCTCTGGATCGCCGTGGCCTCCGGTCTTCCGCTGCAGCTGCACGCGGGCCTCGGCGAGCCCGGGGCCCGGATCGACCGCACCGATCCGGTCCTGCTCACCGACTTCGTCCGGGCCACCGCCGGCCTCGGCACCGACCTGGTCCTCCTGCACGGCTACCCCTACCACCGCCACGCCGCCCACCTCGCCGGCGTCTTCCCGCACGTGTACGCCGACTCGGGCGCGGCCCTGGTGCGCACGGGCGCCCGCGCCGCGACGATCCTCGCCGAGATCCTGGAACTGGCCCCCTTCGGCAAGATCCTCTTCTCCAGCGGCGCCCACGGCCTGCCCGAGCTGCACGTGGTCGGCGCCCGCCTGTTCCGCGAGTCCCTCGCCCGGGTCCTGGGCACCTGGGTCGCGGAGGACGCGTGGTCCCTGGGCGACGCCCAGCGCGTGGCCGGACTGATCGCGGCGGGGAACGCGAAACGGGTGTACGGGCTGGAGTGAACTGTCCAGACTGAGCGCATGGACACCGAGACGTTACTGGCCCGCTTCGTCCGCGAGCTGTCGGCACTGGATCCCGTGGCCGCCTGGGCACACGGCTCGCTCGCCGCTGGCGACGACTACCAGGAGGGCCGCAGCGACCTGGACCTGATCGCGGTCCTGCCCGGCCCGGTGACCCCGGCCGTCGTATGGCGGATCCGGGTGGCGCACGCCCGGATGCGCGCGCTGCCGCTCGCCGCCGTCCTGCACTGCACCTACCTGACCCCGTCTACCGCGGCCGACCCCGCCCGCCGCCACTGGACCTGGGCGCACCAGCGGCTGTTCAGACGGGCGGTCACCCCGGTGACCCGGCGTGAGCTGCACGCTTTCGGACGGGTGCTGCACGGTCGGGCCCCAGCCGCACTGCTGCCACCCGTGACGAAGCGGGAACTCGGCGACTTCGTCGTCCGCGACCAGCGGGAGTACTGGCGACCCGCCGTCGACAAGGCCTCGCGGTGGACACAGGCCGTCTGGGTCGATCTGGGCCTGATCACCTTCGCCCGGGCCACGGTCACCGCCCGCGAGGGCCGCCTGATCTCCAAACGCGAGGCACTGGACCTGCTGCCCGGCCTGGGGGCGCCCGCCGAGGTCGTCGAGGACATCCGAAGCCGCCGCTACGACGCTCGTCCCGCCGCGCCCACCAAGGACTGGACGGCGCGCCGGGCCCGGCTGACCCGGGACTACCTGGGCCCGGCGATCGACGCGCTCACGGCGTCGTACGGCTGAGTCGGCACGTCGGCCGTGGTCTCGGCGCGTTCCCGCAGCGAGAACAGGACCCGCAGCACGCCGATCCACACCAGGCAGGAGCCGAACATGTGCAGGCCGACCAGGACCGTGGGCAGGTGCGTGAAGTACTGGACGTACCCGATCACGCCCTGACCGAGCAGGATCAGGAACAGGTCGCGGACGCGGTCCCGCGGACCCTGGGGCGCGCCGACGCCCTTGAGGAAGAACCACAGGGCGAAGGTCAGCGACACCACGATCCAGGCGAACACCGCGTGCAGCTCGGCGACGCCCGACCAGCTGACGTCGATGCGCTCGACGTCGCCGGAGTCGCCCGGGTGCGGTCCCGCGCCGGTCACCACCGTGCCCGCGGCGATGAGCAGCAGCGACACGGCCACCAGGGCCCACACCAGCTGCTGCACGGCCCTGCCGACCAGTGGACGGGGCTCGCCGTCACCCTCGCGGGTGCGCTGCCACATCAGGGCGGCGACCGTGATGAGGGCCGTCGCCAGCAGGAAGTGCGCGGCGACGGTGTACGGGTTGAGGCCGACGAGCACCACGATGCCGCCCAGGATCGCGTTGCTCATCACGAGCCAGAACTGCGCCCAGCCCAGCCGGGTCAGGCCGCGCCGGAACGGCTTCTGGGACCGGGCCGCGATGATCGCCCAGCCGACCGCCGCGCACAGCACGTAGGTCAGCATGCGGTTCGTGAACTCGATGGCGCTGTGGTAGCTCAGCGCGTCGGTCGGGGTCAGCGAGCCGGCGGTGCACTCGGGCCAGGTCGGGCAGCCGAGCCCGGATCCGGTGAGCCGCACCGCGCCGCCGGTGACCACGATGACCACCGACATGACGAGCGCGGCGAGAGCCGCCCGCCGGACGGTCCGGGGCTCCGGCGTCCAGTGATCGGCGATGAAGGCGAGCGGGTTGCGCAGCGCCGCTACGAGGTCGGCGGGGGTCAGCTTTGGCACGGGCACCATGGTAGGGGGCCGCTTGTGCATGCGTTCACGAGGGTGCCGCGTCAGGAGCGATCGACGGGTGCGGCTCGGGCTCGGGCAGCGTCTCGCTGAAGAGCGCCTCCTTGATCCGGCGGGCTCGGCCACGGAGCTCCGCCTTCGCGGTCGCGTCCGTGGTGCACTGTGCAAGGCGTTCGTACACCGCGACGAGCGAGGGATGGCTGTCGCCGAGACGGGTACGGAAGATTTCTTCGGCGAGCAGCAGCGTCTGCTCGGCGTTCACTTCCTCGCCCGTGGAGAGGACGACCGTGCCGCCGGTGGCGATCAGGACGGCGCCGAGGCGGGAGAGGGTCTTGGCCCGGTAGGGATGTCCGGCGTCGTAGGATCCGCGGTAGATGGACTCCGCCTCCAGCAGGGCGGCCAGAGCCTCCTGGTGGCGCCCCTGGGCCAGCCGTAGAGACCCCAGCTTGTTGAGGCAGGCCGCGTACTTGTGTTCCTCGCTCTCGCGGCGTTTGAAATGCAGGGCCACCACCGGTCCGAGGAGCGCGTCGGCCTCGTCGAGCCGCTGGCGTGCCTCGCGCATCATCCGGACGCGTCGCATCGGATGGTGGGTCTCCCGCGCGCGGGCCCGCGCCTCCTCGGCGCGGCGCCGCAGGACGTCCGCCAGGAACTTGCAGACCTGCGAGGTCTCGAAGTCGTCGGTACCGCGGTTGCCGTCGAAGACCACGAGGGCGGCACGCAGCTCGCGCTCGGCGGTCCCCAGGTCGCCCCGGTCCTGGGCGACGATGGCCCGGTCGCGCTGCAGCATCGCCCGGAAGACCAGATGGTCGCGGGGCTCCTCGCTGCCCTGGCTGGGCATCCGGTCCTCGGCGCCCTGGTAACGTTCCAGCGCCTGCCTCAGCTGCCCCGCGTTGCGATGGATCAGGCCGAGTTCCTGCTCGGCGACGGCCCGGTCGAGGTCCTCCCAGCGGGCTTCCGGGCTCTCGTACATCGAGATGGCGAGTTCCATCGCTTCGAGAGCCTCGGTGAACTTGGCGCGTTCCCGCAGGATCCCGCCCAGCAGCCGCTGACAGTTGGCCCGGAGCGGCAGAAACCCTGGGACGCCCTCGTGGCTCTCGCACTCGTCCAACGCCGCACGGCACTCCTGCTCCGCCTTGGCGAGCTGTGCGCGCCGATAGCGCTGGTTGGCCACGGACAGCCGAGCCGTCGTACGCCCCAGATAGTCGTCGGTGTGCAGACCGCGGAGGACCGCCTCCTGTTTGAAATAGTCCAGGGCGCGGTTCCAGTCGCAGCGGTGTTCCTGGTACTGGCCGACCCGGTGCAGGAGACGGGCCAGTGCCTGGGGGTCGCGGGCAGCGCCGAGCTCGTGGTCCCCGGCGTCGGCGGCCCAGGCCAGCTCGGCGGTCACCGCCACGACGTGGGGCATCAGCCCCTCGCACATGATGCGCTGGTCCAGCTGCCACGGTCGTTTCGGGAACGCCGCTTCGAGGAGCTGGACGGCGGCCTGTGACCACAGCAGTCGCGACTCCTCGTCCATGTCCTGGCGGACGTGGAACTGAACCTGGGGGTGCATGGCGTAGGTGACGGTGTTGAGCCTGCTGTCCCCGGTGCGGCGCAGCAGCGAGTAGTCGGACAGCCGACGTACCACGTGGTTGAACGCGGCGGGGTCCTCCATGACGTCCCGCAGCGGAGAGGGGACCACCGCTCGGTTGCCCAGCAGCATGTCCTTGCGCACGTCCTCGGAGGCCAGGAAGGAACAGAGGCGCATGAGGTCCTCGGCAACCGGGTCGGCGGCCGTCACCCGTTCGAAGGCGAGCCGGAAGGTGACGGCGACGACATTGCGGCCTTTGGGCAGGTCGGGCAGCCGGTGCAGATATTCCGGGACGGAGATCTCCGTCCCGGCGATGTACGCACCTGCCTGTTCCAGTGCGAGAGGCCACCAGTCCAGTTGCGCACCCAGCTTTTCGAGCTGTCCGTCGCTGCTCTCGTCGTCGACGCGGACCCTGAGGAAGGCGAGACCGTCCGCGGCTCCGAGATCGGACAGCTCGATCAGGGTGGAGACGGCGCGGTGCCCGTCCCAGCCCTCCCGCTGTTGAGTGGTGATCAGGACCTCGCCGTGCCCGGCCCGCGGCAGCAGAGACTGACGTGAGTCCTCGCTCTCCTCGTTCAGCGGTCCGATGCTGCCCCGTCGCACGTCGTCGTACACGAGCAACCAGCCGGGTGAATCACGCAGCTTTCCCCAGAGCCGGTTGAGCATGACGTTCTTGGAGTCGTGCTCCGGAATGCCGAGGCAGGCCGCCAGCTCCAGCAGGTCGCTTCTGAGCCGCTCGTAACTGGATGCCGACAGCCACCACACCAGGGAACGGTGGTGCCTGAGCCGCTCCTCGGCGTAGGCGGCGGCCAACTGGGACTTGCCGACACCGGCCAGCCCGTGGACGACGGCGATCCTGATGCCACCGTTGCGGCGGCCGGGCCGTAACGCCTTTGCGATGTCGCGGAGTTCCTGTTTGCGTCCGGTGAAGTACCTCGAGGGATCGGGAAGGTTGGGCGGAGGTACGTATAACGAGCCCTGGGCCTCGGCTTCGTCGGTGGAATGCGGGGAGCGGGGGTGGACGATGAAGTACCCCGAGATCGCGGAGACGCCTCCGAGTATCCCGGCGCTCGAAGCCAGCTCCACAAGCCGAGTACCGTCCGTGTCCTGCGCAATCACGGACAAAAAGATCGCCACGGCCCCTGTGACGGAGCTGAGGACGGTCTTGGACAGTCGCTTATCGGGCACTATCCGCATGACGCTCCCCCCGGCTATGCCCATGCTGTAGCGTCCCATTCTCCTCGCCGGTTCGACCGGCGCCAGAGCAACTGCGCGGAACCAGTCGGCGTCTATGCGGAGTGTCCTGTCCCGGTACTAGGTCGTTAGCCCGGCGTTCGTTTCGGGCATTCGCGACAACCAGACGGAGGCACGGTGCAGTGGCAGCAGGTAGGGCTCGACACCGAGGAGGGGTCTCCTCCGGATCACCCTCTGCACATCGGTCTGGTCCACTGGTCCTTTCCGCCGTGCGTGGGTGGGGTGGAGACCCATCTCTGGGAGTACTCACGGGCTTTGGTGGCCCGTGGGCACCGGGTCACGGTGTTCACGGGGACCCCGAGTCCCGAACGCCCCCGCGAAGGTGTCGAGATGCATGCGCACCGGTTGCTCGACCTGTCCGTGTCGCGCCATGACGACGAGCAAGAGGTGCGGGAGCTGGCCGACTGGTTCCGTGCGCACCTCACCCGGGACCGCGATCCCATCCGCCTTGTCCACGGGCACAACCTGCACCATTTCTCCAGCGTCCCGGCCCGGGCTCTGAAGAGCCTCCAGAAAGAGCTCGGACTGGTCCTGCCGCACACCTACCACAGCATCTGGCGCGATCCGCAGGGCGAGGAACTGGCCCGGGAGTGTGCTGTCTGGGATGTCCACCACGCGGTGTCCGACTTCCTGGTCAGTGAGTGTGCCGAGGTGCTGAAGAAGCCCGTGGACCGTACTTACCTGGGCGTGGACACCCAGCCTTATCTCGACGTCCCCGAACTCGGAGAGATCGGACCGCGTCCCGTCGTCCTCCTGCCGGCCCGGCTCATTCCGAACAAGGGCGCCGCAGTGGCGATCACGATGCTGCGGAAGATCATCGACCGCGGTGCGGAGCGTACGGCCGGCACCCCACCGTTCAGGCCTCGTCTGGTTCTGACCGATCCGGCCTCCACGGTCGACTTCCATCATGAGAAGAGCGGCTTCCGCGCCACTCTGGAGCGGCTCGTCCGGGACCACGGGCTCCGCGAGGGGGAGGGACAGGACGTCGAGTTCCGGCAGGCGGGCGTCGACGACATGCGCAAGCTCTACGAGGAGGCGGCGGTCGTCGTCTACCCGTCCCGGTTCGACGAGCCCATGGGGCTCGCCCCGCTGGAGGCGATGTGCGCGGCCCGGCCCGTGGTCGCCACCGGCGTCGGCGGCCTGGGCGAGGGCGGAAGCACTCTGGTCCCGCCGTGTGAGGACGAGGACGCGCTGGCCGCCCAGTTCGCCGACCTGGTGTGGGGGCTGCTCGCAGAGCCGGACGCGGCCAGGAAGGCCGGCCACTTCGCCCGTGAACACGTCAGGGACCGCTTCGACCTGGTGCGCGTCTACGTCGAGCCCATGGTTGCCGAGTACGCCCGTCTCCTCGGTGCGCCTGCTCAGCCCACGTATCGCCACCCCTCGGGCAGTTCGGGAACCGCGCAGCCGCCGTCCTCGGTGACCTCGACCGCGAGCGGCCGGCCGTCCAGCACCAGTCCGCGTACCTTGATCGGCACCCGCATCGCGGGTCTCGCTGCGAGAGTCCTGCGGGCGGTGTCGGGCCGCAGCCCCAGCAGCGCGGCCAGCACAGCCACCCCGGACGCCGCCGACCAGCCCTGCGGCCGGCAGGCGGCGGGATAGGCCAGGGGGGCGGGGGAGCCGTTGCTGCGGGCGTCGCCCGCGTACAGCTCCGGCATCCGGTACCCGAAGTGGGTCGCGGCGTCGAGCAGTCCGTGCAGCAGGGCCTGTGCCTCCCGGTGGTGTCCCGTCGCGCACAGCCCACCCACCGCGATCGCCGTGTCGTGCGTCCACACCGAACCGCCGTGATAACTGAGAGGATTGAAGCCGGGCACGGCGGCCGACCGGCTGCGCAAGCCCCACCCGGAGTTGAACTGAGGGTGGGCCAGCCAGGCGGCGACGTCACGGCAGCCGTCCTCGTCCAGGATGCCCGTCGACAGCAGCTGTCCCATGTTCGAAGCGGGACCGCTGACGGGGGTGGGGCCGTGGCCCACCGCGATGGCGACATAGCGGGCGGCCGGCCCGTCGGCGGACGGCAGCCAGAACAGGTCGGCGAAACGCTTCTTTAGGGCGGTGGCCCAGTTCAGGAGCTGTTGGGCCTCGTCGGGCCGGTTCCGGTGCTGGAGCAGTTCGGCCAGGCCGTTCGCCGCTTCGTACGCGTACCCCTGCACCTCGCACAGCGCCAACGGCGGCTCTATGTGGCGGCCCTCGGCGTCCCGTACCGCGTCCTCGCTGTCCTTCCACGACTGATGACGCAGCCCATCGGGCCGGGGTGGGTTGTATCGGAGCAGGCCGTCGGTGTCCTCGCCGGTGCGTTCCAGGACCCAGCGCATGGCACGTTCCGCATACGGCAGCAGCGCGTCGACCTCGGCGTCCGGCAGCCCCCAGTGCCAGGCCTCCACCAGCAGTGTCACGAACAGCGGGGTGGCGTCGACCGAGCCGTAGTAGTGGGAGGGGAGCAGCATGCCGTTGCCGTGCAGGGCCGTGGCGGGGCGCAGTTCGTGGAGGATGCGTCCGGGTGCCTCCTCCCGGAAGACGTCGTGCTCCTTGCCCTGACGGCGGGCCAGTGCCCACAGGGTGCCACGGGCCAGGTCGGTGCCGAGCGGCAGCAGCATCCGTGCCGACCAGAGCGAGTCCCGGCCGAACAGGGTGAGGTACCAGGGGCAGCCCGCCGCGATGAACTGGTCCTCGGCACCGCCGTCGGTACCGCCCAGCGGGTCCGCGAGCCGCAGCGCGTCGAGGTCTCGCAGGCCCCAGGACACCAGATCCCGTAGCCGCCGGTCGTCGGTCTCGACAAACGGCTCGCTCCACGGGGTGGGGTCACCCGGGCGTATCGGATGTCCCGGCGGCTCGGGAACCGCACGGCCCACGACAGTGACCGTGACCTGCCACGACTCGCCCGGTCTCAGGACCACCGGCGACCAGGTGAGGGTGCCGCCCTCGGGGCCGTCGGCGACCGCGGGGCCGGTCACGGACGCGGTGGTACGGAGTTCCGCGTGCCCGGAGGCGGAGCGCCATTCCAGTCCCACCCCGCCGCGCGACCCGGTACACGGCACGGGCGCCCGGCGGAGGCCCCGCTTCACGTCGGCGATGTCGGCCAGGTCGGTGGCCGCGGCCAGTTCCACCCGCAGCCGGCGCTCGCGGGTGCCGACGTTGCGCAGCGAGATGGTCTCGCCCATGCCCGCGGTGCGCACCCGCTCGACGATCATCGTCGGATCGTCCGTACGGTCTCTCGGGTCGCGAAGGACCGCGGTGAACCGCACCTGATGCGGGCTGAGGGACTGGACACCGATGGGCTCGGGCTCCCGGTCGTTGAGGAGCAGGCACAGCGTGTGCAACAGACGGCGGTCATGGTCGTAGAAGCCCTGGACGTGTGCGCCGCGCAGTTGTCCGTCGCGCGGTGAGGCGGCGAAGGCCGGGGCGTCGACACAGATGACGACGTCGTGCAACAGCGGCTGCAGTGATCTTGGTGCTGGTGAGTCCGCAGATTCGAACACGGGTGGGGGTCTTCCCGCTGCGTGTGCCTCTCATTCGCGCGGGAGACACGAGGGCGTCACCCGTCGCACCCCGCAAGACCGGACCGCGTCATTCCCCGTCACTCCCAGCGGAAGAACCTACCCGCAGCCCCCAGCCCCACCACAGCCCACACCGCCAGGATCCCCAGGTCCCTCCAAGGCATCCCCGCCCCGTGCTGCAGCACGTCCCGCAGGCCGTCCGACAGTGCGGAGATCGGCAGGAGGCCGAGGACGGACTGGGCCCCGCCGAACTTGTCCAGCGGGACGATGACCCCGCCGCCCACGAGCAGCAGCAGGAACACCAGGTTGGCGGCCGCCAGGGTCGCCTCCGCCTTCAGAGTGCCCGCCATCAGCAGGCCGAGGCCGGAGAAGGCGGCCGTGCCGAGGACCAGGAGGAGCAGGACGGCGAGGGGGTTGCCGTGCGGGGACCAGCCGAGGGCGAAGGCGATCACCGTCAGGAGGATCACCTGGAGGACCTCGGTGACCAGGACCGACGCCGTCTTCGCCGTCATCAGGGCCCAGCGGGGCAGCGGGGAGGAGGCGAGGCGCTTCAGGACGCCGTAGCGGCGCTCGAAGCCGGTCGCGATGGCCTGGCCGGTGAAGGCCGTGGACATGACGGCGAGGGCGAGGATGCCGGGGGTCAGGAAGTCGACCGACTTGCCGGATCCCGTGTCGACGACGTCCACCGAGCTGAAGAGCACGAGGAGGAGTGTGGGGATCACCACCGTCAGCAGGAGTTGCTCGCCGTTGCGGAGCAGCATTCTCGTCTCCAGCGCCGCCTGCGCCGCGATCATGCGGGGGAGCGGGGCGGCTCCCGGCCGGGGGGTGAAGGTGCCGGTGCCGGTATCGGTCGTGGTGGTCATGAGCGCAGCTCCTTGCCCGTGAGCTCCAGGAAGACGTCCTCCAGCGTGTGCCGCTCCACCGAGATGCGGTCGGGCATCACGCCGTGCTGGGCGCACCACGAGGTCACCGTGGCCAGCAGCTGGGGGTTGACCTTGCCGACGACCCGGTAGGAGCCCGGGGTCAGCTCGGCGGCCGTGGAGTCGGCCGGCAGCGCCTTGAGGAGCGAGCCGACGTCGAGGCCGGGGCGGCCGCTGAACCGGAGGGTGTTCTCGGCGCCGCCCTTGCACAGCTGTTCGGGGGAACCCTGGGCGATCACCCGGCCGGCGTCGACGACGGCGACGTCGTCGGCGAGCTGCTCGGCCTCCTCCATGTAGTGCGTGGTGAGGATGACCGAGACGCCGTCGGCGCGCAGGTCCCGGATCAGGTCCCAGGTGGCGTGGCGGGCCTGTGGGTCGAGGCCCGCCGTCGGCTCGTCGAGGAAGACCAGCTCCGGGCGGCCGACCACGGCCATGGCGAGCGCGAGGCGCTGCTGCTGGCCGCCGGAGAGGCGGCGGTACGACGTCCGGCCGCAGCTGCCGAGGCCAAGCCGCTCCATCAGGGCGTCCACGTCCAGCGGATGCGCGTGCAGCTTCGCCACGTGCCGCAGCATCTCGTCGGCGCGGGCGCCTGAGTAGACGCCCCCGGACTGGAGCATCACGCCCACTCTGGGGCGCAGCTCGGCGGACTGCCGTACGGGATCGAGGCCCAGGACGCGCACCGCGCCGGAATCCGGCTTGCGGTACCCCTCGCAGGTCTCGATCGTGGTCGTCTTGCCCGCCCCGTTGGGGCCGAGTACGGCGGTCACGCCCGCCTCGGCGGTCAGATCGAGGCCGTCCACAGCGGTCTTGGCGCCGTACCGCTTCACCAGGTCCCGCACCTGGACCACCGGCTCACTTCGCATGGTGACAGAGTCTAAGGACGCCTGCCGTCACCCGGACGGCCGGGTGCTAGATCTCCTCCTCACGGGGACGGTGTACGGCCAGCCATCGCTCGGCGTAGGCCACGGCTTCCGCCACGGGGAAGAGCCGGGTGGCCGCCGCGCCGACCTCTCCGCGGACGACGGCACTCCGGTCGCGTTCGAAGTCGTAGCCCAGTTCGTCGAAGCGGTCGGAGGTGATCGACACCTCGGTGACCTCCTCCCAGCCGCCGCCGGGGGCGGGACGGCCGACCCGGACGCGCGGAGAGGGGATCCGGTACTCGGCGAGGTGGAAGCTGGTGCAGGTGGCGTAGCCGGTGCCGAGCATGAGCACGCGCGCGTGCAGTTTCTCCAGCCGGGCCAACGGGCTCCGCTCGCCGAGCCGGCAGTCGGGGGCGTGGCCGTCGAGGATCTCCGCCGCGCGGGGGCCGACGGCCGCGAAGGAGGTCTGCGGGTGGGCGCTGCGCAGCGCGCCCGGCCAGGTCCGCACGGCCTCCGGGATCACGCCGACCCCACGCGAGGGGGTGGTCCTGGGGTCGTACGGCGGCATGGTGGCCCGGATCGTCTCCCACCACTCCTCGGGGACCGGCGGATTCCGCCACACCGCGGGGTCCGAGAGATCGCCGGTCTGGGTGGGCACCACCAGGGTGCCCTCCGGGCCGAGGGCGTCGAGGAGGGCCTGGACGACCGCCACGGCTCCGCCGTTCACCCACCCGAGGGAACTGAGCGAGGTGTGTGCCAAGAGGGTGTCACCGGTCTTGACACCGAGCAGGCGAAGCTGCCCGGCGAGGGCGCCCCGGGTGACAAGAGGGCCGGTCGGAGGGGGTGTGGGCATGGTTCAGGAGTGTTCCCGAGGGGGGCCGTGGAACGCCACCCGATTGGCTGAGGGATGATCGATCAAAGATCGTTTCCGCAGGTCAGCGCCGGTGCTTGGTTAGGTATGCCTAAGTGATGCAGGGCACCGTCCCGTCGCCCGGACGCCGCTTGCCTGGCTCTGAGGAATTACGCAACAATGGCGTTGTGAAAAACGTCGGCGAGGCTCGGGAGACCCCCACGGGGACCCCGCAGGAGGAGCTAGCGACCGGTGAGCGCTCGACGCGCAACCGGGTCGCGCGGTCGATCCTGGACCACGGGCCGTCGACCGTCACCGAGCTGGCCGGACGCCTGGGCCTGACCCCCGCGGCCGTACGCCGGCATCTGGACGCGCTGGTCGCCGACGACGTCGTGGCGGCACGCGAGCAGCGGGTGTACGGCACGCGGACGCGCGGCCGGCCCGCCAAGGTCTTCGCGCTCACCGACTGCGGCCGGGACGCCTTCGACCAGTCGTACGACAAGCTCGCCGCCGACGCGCTGCGCTGGATCGCCGAGCAGGGAGGCGGCCAGGAGGCGGTCGCCGCCTTCGCGCGGGCCCGGATCACGGCCCAGGCGCGCGCCTACCGCAAGGCGATCGAGAGCGTGAGCCCCGACGAGCGCACGGAAGCGCTGGCCAAGGCCCTGAGCCTGGACGGGTACGCTGCAACGGCGCGCACCGCACCGGTCGGCGAACAGCTGTGCCAGCACCACTGCCCGGTCGCCCACGTCGCGGAGCAGTTCCCCCAGCTGTGCGAGGCGGAGACGGAGATCTTCGCCGAGCTGCTCGGAACGCACGTACAGCGACTGGCGACCATCGCGCACGGCGACGGCGTCTGCACGACGTTCATCCCCAAGATTTCCACTGACGCATCTGCTAGCACGGCCGGGAGGAACCCCGCATGACTCTCCCCACGGAGACTGCCCACCCTGAGCTCGAAGGCCTGGGCAAGTACGAATACGGCTGGGCCGACTCCGACACGGCCGGCGCCTCCGCCAAGCGCGGCATCAACGAGGACGTCGTCCGGGACATCTCCGCGAAGAAGTCCGAGCCCGAGTGGATGACCAAGCTCCGCCTCAAGGGCCTGCGCCTCTTCGAGAAGAAGCCCATGCCGAACTGGGGCTCGGACCTCTCCGGCATCGACTTCGACAACATCAAGTACTTCGTGCGCTCCACCGAGAAGCAGGCGGAGTCCTGGGAGGACCTGCCCGAGGACATCAAGAACACCTACGACAAGCTGGGCATCCCGGAGGCGGAGAAGCAGCGCCTGGTCGCCGGTGTCGCCGCCCAGTACGAGTCGGAGGTCGTCTACCACCAGATCCGCGAGGACCTGGAGGAGCAGGGCGTCATCTTCCTGGACACCGACACCGCGCTGAAGGAGCACCCGGACCTCTTCAAGGAGTACTTCGGCACCGTCATCCCGGTCGGTGACAACAAGTTCGCCTCGCTGAACACCGCCGTGTGGTCGGGCGGCTCCTTCATCTACGTCCCGCCGGGCGTCCACGTGGAGATCCCGCTCCAGGCCTACTTCCGCATCAACACGGAGAACATGGGCCAGTTCGAGCGGACCCTGATCATCGTCGACGAGGGTGCCTACGTGCACTACGTCGAGGGTTGTACGGCCCCGATCTACAAGTCGGACTCGCTGCACTCCGCGGTCGTCGAGATCATCGTCAAGAAGAACGCCCGCTGCCGCTACACGACCATCCAGAACTGGTCGAACAACGTCTACAACCTGGTCACCAAGCGCGCCGTCGCCTACGAGGGCGCCACCATGGAGTGGATCGACGGCAACATCGGCTCCAAGGTGACGATGAAGTACCCGGCCGTCTACCTGATGGGCGAGCACGCCAAGGGCGAGACCCTCTCCATCGCCTTCGCGGGCGAGGGCCAGCACCAGGACGCCGGTTCCAAGATGGTCCACATGGCGCCGAACACGTCGTCCAACATCGTGTCGAAGTCCGTGGCGCGTGGTGGCGGCCGTACGTCCTACCGCGGTCTCGTCGAGATCGGCGAGGGCGCCGCCGGATCCAAGTCGAACGTGCTGTGCGACGCGCTGCTCGTCGACACGATCTCCCGCTCCGACACGTACCCCTACGTGGACGTCCGCGAGGACGACGTGTCCATGGGCCACGAGGCGACCGTCTCCAAGGTCTCCGAGGACCAGCTCTTCTACCTGATGAGCCGCGGTCTCTCCGAGTTCGAGGCGATGGCGATGATCGTGCGCGGCTTCGTCGAGCCGATCGCCAAGGAACTGCCCATGGAGTACGCCCTCGAACTCAACCGGCTGATCGAGCTCCAGATGGAAGGCGCGGTCGGCTAAGCGACCGCCGTCACCGTCACGCCACTCACGTAAGAAAGCGAGCAGACCGACAGCCATGGCTGAGGCTCAGAACTCCCCGGTGGGCTCCACCACCGCCGGCGCCATCGCGGTGGCCGCCGAGTCGACCGTCGCCACGCGCATGAGCGCGCCCCCCTCCTTCGACGTCGCGGACTTCCCGGTCCCGCACGGCCGCGAGGAGGAGTGGCGGTTCACCCCGCTGGAGCGCCTGCGCGGGCTGCACGACGGCACGGCGGTCGCCACCGGCGACAGCCTGAAGGTCACGGTGGAGGCCCCCGAGGGCGTCACCGTCGAGCTGGTCGGCCGCGACGACCCCCGGCTCGGCCGGGCCGGCACCCCGGTGGACCGGGTCGCCGCCCAGGCGTACTCCGCCTTCGAGCAGGCCGGCGTGGTCACCGTCCCCAAGGAGACGGTGCTCACCGAGCCGATCCGGATCAGCGTGCACGGCCAGGGCGGCGTCGCCTTCGGCCACCAGGTCATCGAGCTGGGTGCCTTCGCCGAGGCCGTCGTCGTCATCGACCACACCGGTGACGTGGTCACCGCGGCCAACGTCGAGTACGTCCTGGGCGACGGCGCCAAGCTCACCGTCGTCTCCGTCCAGGACTGGGACGACAAGGCCGTCCACGTGGCCCAGCACAACGCCCTGGTCGGCCGGGACGCCAGCTTCAAGTCCGTGGTCGTCACCTTCGGCGGCGACGTCGTACGACTGCACCCGCGCGTCGCCTACGCCGGCACCGGCGGCGAGGCCGAGCTGTACGGCCTGTACTTCACCGACGCCGGGCAGCACCAGGAGCACCGCCTGCTGGTCGACCACAACACCCCGCACTGCAAGTCCAACGTCGCCTACAAGGGCGCGCTCCAGGGCGACGACGCGCACGCGGTGTGGATCGGTGACGTCCTCATCGAGGCCAAGGCCGAGGGCACCGACACCTACGAGATGAACCGCAACCTGGTCCTCACGGACGGCGCGCGGGTCGACTCGGTGCCGAACCTGGAGATCGAGACCGGCGAGATCGTCGGCGCCGGCCACGCCTCCGCCACCGGCCGCTTCGACGACGAGCAGCTCTTCTACCTGATGGCCCGCGGCATCCCGCAGCACGAGGCCCGTCGCCTCGTCGTCCGCGGCTTCTTCGCCGAACTGGTCCAGCAGATCGGTGTCGCCGACATCGAGGAGCGCCTGCTCGCCAAGATCGAGGAGGAGCTGGAGGCCTCGGTCGCATGACGTCCACTGCGTTCGTACGCGCCTGCGGGCTGAGCGAGCTGGAGGAGGACACCCCGAAGCGGGTGGAACTCGACGGCACGCCGGTCTCGGTCGTGAAGACCGAGGGAGAGGTGTTCGCCATCCACGACATCTGCTCCCACGCCAACGTCTCGCTCTCCGAGGGCGAGGTGGAGGACTGCCAGATCGAGTGCTGGCTGCACGGCTCCAGCTTCGACCTGCGCACCGGCAAGCCGTCCGGCCTCCCGGCCACGCGCCCCGTCCCCGTATACCCCGTAAAGATCGAAGGGGACGACGTGCTCGTCTCCCTCACCCAGGAGTCCTGAGGCACCCATGGCAACGCTTGAAATCCGAGACCTGCACGTCACCGTCGAGGCCGACAACGCCACGAAGGAGATCCTCAAGGGCGTCGACCTCACCGTGAAGCAGGGCGAGACGCACGCCATCATGGGCCCCAACGGCTCCGGCAAGTCGACCCTCGCCTACTCCCTCGCGGGTCACCCGAAGTACACGATCACCGGCGGCACCGTGCTGCTCGACGGCGAGGACGTCCTGGAGATGTCCGTCGACGAGCGCGCCCGCGCGGGCCTGTTCCTGGCGATGCAGTACCCGGTCGAGGTCCCCGGTGTCTCGGTCTCCAACTTCCTGCGCACCTCCGCCACCGCCATCCGCGGCGAGGCCCCCAAGCTGCGCACCTGGGTGAAGGAGGTCAAGGAGACCATGGAGCGCCTCTCCATGGACCCCTCCTTCGCCGAGCGCAACGTCAACGAGGGCTTCTCCGGCGGCGAGAAGAAGCGCCACGAGATCCTCCAGCTCGAACTGCTCAAGCCGAAGATCGCGATCCTCGACGAGACCGACTCCGGTCTCGACGTCGACGCCCTCCGCATCGTCTCCGAGGGTGTCAACCGCGTCCGTGAGACCGGCGAGGTCGGCACCCTGCTGATCACGCACTACACGCGCATCCTGCGCTACATCAAGCCCGACTTCGTCCACGTCTTCTCCGCCGGCCGGATCGTCGAGTCCGGCGGTGCCGAGCTCGCCGACAAGCTGGAGGACGAGGGCTACGAGGCATACACGAAGGGTGGCGTATCCGCGTGACACAGTTGCCGGGCCTCCTCGACACCGAGGCGATCCGCAAGGACTTCCCCGTCCTGGACCGTCTGGTCCACGACGGCAAGAAGCTCGTGTACCTGGACAACGCGGCTACCAGCCAGAAGCCGCGCCAGGTACTGGACGTCCTCAGCGAGTACTACGAGCGCCACAACGCCAACGTCCACCGCGGTGTGCATGTGCTCGCCGAGGAGGCCACGGCGATGTACGAGGGCGCGCGCGACAAGGTCGCGGAGTTCATCAACGCGCCCAGCCGCGACGAGGTGATCTTCACCAAGAACGCCTCCGAGTCGCTGAACCTCGTGGCCAACATGCTGGGCTGGGCCGACGAGCCCTACCGGGTGGACCACGAGACCGAGATCGTCATCACGGAGATGGAGCACCACTCCAACATCGTGCCGTGGCAGCTGCTTGCGCAGCGCACCGGCGCGAAGCTGAAGTGGTTCGGGCTCACCGACGACGGCCGCCTCGACCTGTCCAACATCGACGAGGTCATCACCGAGAAGACGAAGATCGTTTCCTTCGTGCTGGTCTCGAACATCCTGGGCACGGTCAACCCGGTCGAGGCGATAGTGCGCCGCGCCCAGGAGGTCGGCGCCCTCGTCTGCATCGACGCCTCCCAGGCCGCGCCCCACATGCCGCTGGACGTGCAGGCCCTC
Organism: Streptomyces sp. NPDC013157; assembly: GCF_042899865.1. Classification (NCBI taxonomy): domain Bacteria; kingdom Bacillati; phylum Actinomycetota; class Actinomycetes; order Kitasatosporales; family Streptomycetaceae; genus Streptomyces; species Streptomyces sp. NPDC013157. The sequence goes on from NZ_JBIBAK010000004.1 coordinate 520,282, forward strand.
CAGGCCGACTTCGTGGCCTTCACCGGCCACAAGATGTGCGGCCCGACCGGCATCGGCGTCCTCTGGGGCCGCCAGGAGCTCCTCGAGGACCTGCCGCCGTTCCTCGGCGGCGGTGAGATGATCGAGACCGTGTCGATGCACTCGTCGACGTACGCCCCGGCGCCCCACAAGTTCGAGGCGGGCACCCCGCCGGTCGCCCAGGCGGTCGGCCTCGGCGCGGCCATCGACTACCTCAACGCCATCGGCATGGACAAGATCCTCGCCCATGAGCACGCGCTGACGGAGTACGCGGTCCAGCGCCTCCAGCAGGTCCCGGACCTGAAGATCATCGGCCCCACCACGGCCGAGGACCGGGGCGCCGCGATCTCCTTCACCCTCGGGGACATCCACCCGCACGACGTGGGCCAGGTCCTCGACGAGCAGGGCATCGCGGTCCGGGTCGGCCACCACTGCGCCCGCCCCGTCTGCCTGCGCTACGGAATTCCTGCGACCACGCGAGCGTCGTTCTATCTGTACTCCACTCCGGCCGAGATCGACGCGCTGGTCGAGGGCCTGGAGCACGTACGGAACTTCTTCGGCTGAAGGGCGTGAGCTGAGACCGTGAAGCTGGACTCGATGTACCAGGAAGTCATCCTGGACCACTACAAGCACCCGCACGGGCGTGGTCTCAGGGATGGCGACGCCGAGGTACACCATGTGAACCCGACGTGCGGCGACGAGATCACCCTCCGAGTGAAGTACGACGGCACGACGATCGAGGACGTCTCGTACGAGGGCCAGGGCTGCTCCATCAGCCAGGCCTCGGCCTCCGTACTGAACGATCTGCTGGTCGGCAAGGACCTGGCGGACGCGCAGAAGATCCAGGAGACCTTCCTGGAGCTGATGCAGTCCAAGGGCAGGATCGAGCCCGACGACTCGATGGAGGAGGTCCTGGAGGACGCCGTCGCGTTCGCCGGTGTCTCCAAGTACCCGGCCCGGGTCAAGTGCGCCCTCCTGAGCTGGATGGCGTGGAAGGACGCGACGGCCCAGGCGCTGGGTGGCGCCGACGCCGAAAGGAAGACGGCATGAGCGAGACCGTTGAGATGAAGCCGGCCTCCGAGGAGGAACTCCGCGAGGCTCTGTACGACGTCGTCGACCCCGAGCTGGGCATCGACGTGGTCAACCTCGGGCTGATCTACGGCATCCACATCGACGACGCGAACATCGCGACGATCGACATGACCCTGACCTCGGCGGCCTGCCCGCTGACCGATGTCATCGAGGACCAGGCCAAGTCCGCCACGGACGGCATCGTCAACGAACTGCGCATCAACTGGGTCTGGATGCCCCCGTGGGGCCCCGACAAGATCACCGACGACGGCCGCGAGCAGCTGCGGGCGCTCGGGTTCAACGTCTGAGATCGCGGCACACGAAAGCGGCGGCACCCTGCCTGGGGTGCCGCCGCTTCTCCATGTCTCAGCTCAGCCCGTCCACGAGGTCGAAGAAGAAGTCCTCGCGGTTGGTCGTGTTGTAGCCGTACGGGTCCAGCCGCAGCTGGAAATTCTTGTGCCGCAGGGCGTAGTTGGGGTAGTTCACCGACTGGAACAGCACGTCGTCCGAGTACGGCGACTTCTGGGGGCAGAAGGTGGCGTCCTGCTTGAAGAGGCTGCTGCCGTCGTTGCTCTCGGCGCGCAGCACGAAGTTCTGGTGGCGCAGGTACAGCCCGTCGTGCGTGGCGAAGGAGTAACAGGAGGCGTTCGCCAGGCCCTTGACCAGGTCGAAGGTCGAGTCCTCGCGGGACTCGGAGCCGCGGGGCTGGTCGAGATACACGTAACTGCCGCTTACGTGCCAGTAGCGGTCCGGGTAGTTGACCGAGCGGACCGACTTCCCGTCGGTGCCGGGCTGTTGCGCCGAGCCGCCCGAACTCCCCTTGCTGGGCGTGGCCTTGGAAGGCTTGGCGCTGGACGGCGCGGACTTCGGGCCGGTGCCGGACGAGGCGGCCGTCGCCGTGCCGGACTTGGACGCGGACGCGGTCGGCGAGGTCGCCGACATCCCCGACGTGCCCTTCGGCGGTCCGGTGGTACCCGGCGCGGACGGCGAGGCGAAGGACAGCAGACCGGGGCCGTTGTCGGTGTTCGCGGTCGCCGTGGGATTCGGTGACGCCTTGTCAGGGGTGTTGTGGCTGACGGCTATCGCCGTGACACAGGCGACGACGGTGGCTATGGCCAGCGTGCCGGCCAGCCAGAGTCTTCGGGTTCCGGGAGCCCGGGAGGTGTCGGGGGCCCAGCCGTTCTCCCAGGCGGGATGCGGCGGGGGTTGGGGGGTGGTTTCTGGCATGCGCGTTTCCTCCAGCGGCGCCAAGGCAGCGGCCGGGGATGTGAGGGTGGGGTGAGTGAAGTGTGAAGCGGTGGTGGATCACAGAGGTGCACACACTAGTGGAGACACGGGGCTGCTGGGAGCCGTTTCAGCTAGCGGTTTCTGTGAGCATTAAACATCCCTGTGCGGCGTGCGGGAGTGGAATCGGCAACGCCGACGGTGCGCATCGGCCGGAGACCGTCTGCCGTAGGGAAACCCGTTTCCGGCTGTGCGCCCTGGTGTCGCACGGTTGTGTACGCCCGTACACAACGCTGCGTACACTCGTACACATGGGATACCTGACGCTCGCCGGCGCCATAGCCGCCGAGGTCGCCGCCACGACGGCGATGAAGTACGCGGACGGATTCACCAGGCTCTGGCCCTCGTTGCTGACGGCACTGGGATACGTCGTCTCGTTCCTGCTCCTGGCCGAGACGCTGAAGACCGTGTCGATCGGCACGGCGTACGCGATCTGGTCGGGGGTCGGCACCGCCGCCATCGCCGTGCTCGGCCTGCTGCTCTTCGGGGAGGGACTGAGCACGGTCAAAATCGCGGGGATCGTGCTGATCATCGGGGGAGTGGTGGTCCTGAACCTGGGGGGCGCGCACTGATGCCCCGCCGTTACGACCCCGACCGCAAGCAGCGGATCATCGAGGCGGCGATCCGCGTCGTCGGCGAGAAGGGAATCGCCGGGCTGAGCCACCGCACCGTCGCCGCCGAGGCCGACGTCCCGCTCGGCTCCACGACGTACCACTTCAGGACCCTCGACGAGCTGATGGTCGCCGCGCTGCGCCAGACGAACGAAGGCTTCGCCAAGGCGGTCGCCGCGCACGGCGGCCTGGACGACTCCGCGACGGACCTCGCCACCGCCCTCGCCCGGATCCTCGGCGACTGGCTGGGCGGCGACCGTACCGCCGTGGAGCTGGAGTACGAGCTCTACCTCGCCGCCCTGCGCCGCCCGGCCCTGCGCCCCGTCGCCGCCGAATGGGCCGACGACCTCGCCGAACGGCTGGCCCGGCGCACCGACCCGGTCACGGCGCGGGCGCTGGTCGCGCTGATGGACGGGATCTGCCTCCAGGTGCTGCTGACGGGGACGCCGTACGACGAGGGGTACGCGCGGCAGGTGCTGGGACGCGTGATTCCCTGACGGAACGCGTCTGTCATGACCGTCGCGGTCGTGGCCGCGGTGACCGCCGTCGCCGTCACCGCCGCCCTGCTGGTGGGCGGGACCGGCACGGGACGCGGGGCGCAGCCCGCGACGCCGGACCTCGACCCGAAAGGGACGAGTGCGGCCGACTTCCCTGATCCACTCGCGGACCTACCGGTTCATCGGCTCGCGCATGGTCTTGGACGGCAAGGCCCCCACTGTCGGCGGGCTGCTCACGACGGCGGTGGTGGACAAGGCCGGCGAGCGTCCCTGACGCCACCCGCCCAGACCCGGGAGGCCCGCACGCCGGGGGAGTGCGGGCCGCCCGGAGCATCTTCGGCCCGCCCCCTGAGACGCCCCGCACGCTGGTTCGCCTCGCAGGCCCCCGGCCGGTTAGGTTGCCCTCATGACCGACACGACTGCTCCCCGTCCCACCGGTGCCGCCGCCGCCGGCCTCGCCACGATCGCCGCCGACGGCACCGTTCTCGACACCTGGTTCCCCGCCCCCGGGCTGGTCGCCGAGCCCGGCCCGGCCGGCACCGAGACGCTCTCCATCGAGCAGGCCGTGGAACTCCTCGGCGCGGGTGCGGCCAAGGTGATCGGCCCGGACGTCCGCCGCAACGTGGAGGTCGTCGCGGTCCGTACGGTCATCGCCTCCCTCGACGACAAGCCGCTCGACACCCACGACGCCTACCTGCGCCTGCACCTGCTCTCGCACCGCCTGGTGAAGCCGCACGGCCAGAGCCTGGACGGCATCTTCGGCCTGCTCGCCAACGTCGCCTGGACCTCCCTCGGCCCGGTGGCCGTCGACGAGATCGAGAAGGTCCGGCTGAACGCCCGCGCGGAGGGCCTGCACCTCCAGGTGACCTCGGTCGACAAGTTCCCGCGGATGACCGACTACGTCGTCCCGAAGGGCGTGCGCATCGCCGACGCCGACCGGGTCCGCCTCGGCGCGCACCTCTCCGAGGGCACCACCGTCATGCACGAGGGCTTCGTCAACTTCAACGCCGGCACGCTCGGCACCTCGATGGTCGAGGGCCGCATCTCGGCCGGTGTCGTGGTCGGCGACGGCTCGGACATCGGCGGCGGCGCCTCCACCATGGGCACGCTGTCCGGCGGCGGCAACGTCGTCATCGCCATCGGCGAGCGCTGCCTGATCGGCGCCGAGGCGGGCGTCGGCATCGCCCTCGGCGACGAGTGCGTGGTCGAGGCCGGCCTCTACGTCACCGCGGGCACCCGCGTCACCATGCCCGACGGCCAGATCGTCAAGGCCCGCGAACTGAGTGGCGCCTCCAACATCCTCTTCCGCCGCAACTCGGTCTCCGGCGCCGTCGAGGCCCGCCCGAACAACGCGGTCTGGGGCGGGCTGAACGAGATCCTGCACAGCCACAACTGACCATCGGCGGCCGTGACCTGCCGAGCCGTCGGCAGCTGTCGACGTCGGTCGTCGGTGAGCGCCCTTCCACGGCCCGGAGACGGCCCGGGGGAGGGCGCTCACCGCGCTGCCGGGGCTCGGCGACGTAGGTGCCCGATCCGGCCCACCCGTGCGACGAGACAGCGAACGGGGAGGAGTTGAGCCTTCTGACCGCTCGGCTGGCCGGCGTCTTGCGAGACGTCCGGGTATGGCGGCGTTGACCTTGCCTGCGACAATGCGTCCATGACTGATGCCCCTGGGCCGCAGACCTTCGCTTCGCCGCTCAAGCCCGTCGACCTGCCCACCGTCGCGGCTGACCGTGAGGCCTTGGCCGGGTGGCTCGACTACCACCGTGCCGAGTTGCTGAGGAAGCTCGAGGGGTTGACCGAGGAACAGGCCGGCCGGCGCGTCGTTCCGTCCCTCACCACCCTGCACGGACTGGTGCGACACCTCACCAAGGTCGAGTTCGTCTGGTTTGTCGACGTCATCAAGCAGAGTGAGGAACCCGCGCCCTTCGGTTGGCCGACGCGCAGGGACGGTGACTTCCTGTTGGACGACGGCGCGACGCTGTCTGAGGACGTCGCGCGCTACCTGGCCGCCTGCGAGCGCAGCCGCCAGATCTTCGCCGGGGTCTCACTGGACGATGTTTGCACGCACCACCGATTCGGGGATCTCGACGTGCGTTGCATCATGCTGCACATGATCAGGGAATACGCCCAGCACAACGGGCACGCGGACATCATCCGCGAGCTCATCGACGGCGGTACGTCGAACTGAGTCCCCTCACACCTCCCTCCGGGCGCGGCCTGCAGCGCCGTTGGGCGGCCGACGTACGACCCTGGTGCTCCTACCAGTACGGCGTGTGTGATCGCGCAAGGCCGCCTGCGTTCGAGCGGTTCCGCTGTGAGGCACAGGCGAAGATCATCGAACTGTGGGCGATCTGCGAGACGGTGCCATCGCTCGCGCCAGCGCACCGACGCCCGCCGCCACCGAGCTGAGCGCCTTCCCGTGTGACCGGGAGGGGCGTTCAGTCGTCGTGCGGCAGGGAAGCGTGGAACTCCGTCAGTGCGGCGAAGTCGTCCTCGCGCAGGCCGATCCGGGGGCTGACGTGATGCAGGAGGGCCGGACCGGGGTGATGGGAGCGGACGTACAGCGTGTCCGCCGGGGTCTGTTCGTCGTCCACCCAGGCGAACGGCCGCCCCTCTGCATACGCCACGATCGCCTCGGTCTTCCAGTGGACCCCGTCCGGCCGCTCGGCCAGCAGGCCCCGCCCGAAGTCGACGTACGGCAGTTCGGGGAGGCCGACGACCGGGCCGATCCAGCGGTTGGCCTCGGCCATCCAGGTGGTCGCCCAGCACAGCTCGTAGCCGAGGGCGAGCAGCGCCGGCCCGTGGGACGGGTTCAGCCACACCCGCAGCGGGCGGCCCGGACGGACGGTCGCCCGGATCGTCGTATAGCCCTCCGGGCGTCGCTCGGGCTTGGCCGCGTACGGGTTGAGGGGGCCGTCGACGTCCAGGAACAGCAGGGGAGGGCGCACGGGGCCAACGTACGGCAGCGGCGGGCGGAGCACCGGCGAATATCCCCGCGCCGGGCAGGGGCGGCGGCGTCGCTGCGCACGCTTTGCTGCGGGGCAGGGCCAGGGGGGATTCCGGCGCTTCGCCGAGCGTTGATCAGGCGGCCATGGACTCCGTGAACTCCGCGTACACCGCCCGCAGCCGGTCCGCCGTCTCCCGGCCCGCGGCCCGCAGAGGTGCGCGTACCGGGCCCGCCGGCAGGCCCGTTGCGGCGAGCAGCGCCTTCGCCGTGACCGTGCCCGGCAGGCCCGCGGCCGTCATCGCCTCGATCAACGGGACGGCACCCAGCTGGAGTTCGGCCGCTCGGGCCGTGTCGCCCGCGTCGAACGCCTCCAGGATCGCGGAGACGCGGGAGGGGACGACATTCGCCACCGTGCTGACACAGCCGGCCGCGCCCACCGCGTACAGGGCGAGGATGTGCTCGTCGCAGCCCGCGTAGTACGCCAGGTCCGTGCGCGCCAGCACCTTCTGGGTGCCGAGGAAGTCGTACGAGCAGTCCTTCACGGCCACGATCCGGGGGTGCGCGGCGAGCCGGACCAGCGTCTCCGGCTCGATCCGGGTGCCGGTGCGGCCCGGGATGTCGTACAGCATCACCGGCAGCCCGCTCGCGTCGGCCACCTGGAGGAAGTGCGCCTCCAGCGCGTCCTGCGGGGGCCTGCTGTAGTACGGCGACACCACCAGGACGCCGTCCGCGCCCGCCTTCTCGGCCGCGCGCGTGAGCTCGACGGTGTGCAGGGTGTCCGCGGTGCCCACGCCCGCGACGAGCGGCACCCGCTCGCCCACCGCCGCCCGGACGGCCGCGATCAGCTCGGCCTTCTCCGCATCCGTCGTGGTCGGCGACTCACCGGTGGTGCCGTTCAGCACCAGACCGTCGCAGCCCTCCGCCACCAGATGCGCGGCCAGCCGCCGGGCGCCGTCGAGGTCGAGCGCGCCCGCTTCGGTGAAGGGGGTGACCATGGCGCAGAGGGTGCGGCCGAAGGGGCGGGGCGAACGGGCGGTGCCGTGTGGGTTCGTCATGGGGGTAGTCTCGGCAGCGCGAAAGCTTAGCTCCACTTAATTTTTCTACGATGAATGTCTTAGGAACACTAAGCTATTGGTTTTGATGCCTCAGGAAAGCTTTGCTTCGGGGGCGAAGGCAGGCAGTTTTTCGAGGCTGCTGCGTACGGCCTCGGCGCCGTACTCGAACATCTGCCGCTCGTAGTCGTCGACCGCGTCGAGCAGTTCCCGGCGGCCTTCGCCCGCCTCGATCAGGCGGCGGCGCAGCAGGTCGGCGTCGCGCAGCGCGGTGTTCGCGCCGTTGCCGCCGGTCGGGGCGCCCTGTGTCCAAAACGGCCCCTCATGGGCCACTATGGGCCGGACGGTCACCGACGGCAGGTCATGGGTCATGGGAGGCACCATGAAGCTGGGCAAGGCACTGGCCACCGGGGTCGCTGAGGAGCGGCCGCTCGTCCGCGACGAGGTACCCGGACTTTCCGAACTTCCCGAAGAGACCCGCGAGCTCCACGAGACCCAGGAACTCCGGGAGGCGCCCGCGTCCGAAGGGGCTCCGGCCGCCCGATGAGGCCCTGGCTCCCGGCGGAACGGCCGACGGAGCCGCCGGCCGGTTACAAGATCGCCCACCCGATGCTGTCCCAGGACGGTGCGCGGGCCGGGTTCACCGGTGTGTCGCTGGGCGGCGCGCTGCCGTACGGAGTGCTGGACGACGCGTCCTGCGTCTACGGCCGACGGCACCGCCCGCCCGCGCGGCTGTGCGACTGCGGCTTCCACTGTGTGCACGAACGCGAGGTCGCCGAGGCCCTGCTGTGCACCGCGGAGCACCGGGCGGCCGTGCTGCTCGAGGTCTCCGTCCTCGGCGCCTACATCCGTTTCGAGCGCGGTTTCCGCTACGCCCGGCAGCGGGTGCGGACCGCGACCGTCGGGCCGTGCGCCTGCGGCGCGCCGGCCGTCGCGCTCGCCGACGCGGGCTGGGGCAGGCCCGGTTGGCGTGCCCTCGCGGCCGCCTGCGCGGGCTGTGTCCGCGCGCGAGCGTCCGTCTCGCTCGCCGGATTCGCCCGGCTGGCGGGGCAGGGGCTGCATGTGATCGCCGGGGGTACGGCGGCCGACGGCGGCCGGACCGTGGTGAGGGAAGGCCTCGGGGTGCCCGAACTGGTCGCGGAGGCGGCTCTGTTGCAGGCCCGCCTCGACTGGTTCCAGAGCCAGCTCGCCCGGCTCGGCGAACGGGGCGAGCAGGGCTGAGGGCGCCCGGACCGGGTACTCGGAAGGTCAGCAGTCAGAGCGGACGCCGACGAGACCAGGAGGGGCAGCACCGATGACGAAGAGGACCGCACGCGGAACGGGGGCCCGACTGACCCACACCGCCGGTGCCCTGGCGGCGAAGGCCGACCTCAAGGGCCGTACCCAGGCCCGCGCCGCCGACCTCATGGACAAGGCCGGCGCGCTGACCGTGCAGCTGCGCGAGGGTGCGACCAGGGCCGGTCACCAGGCCCAGGGCCGGGCGGTGAAGGGCGGCCACACGGCACAGGAGCAGATGGCCAAGGCGCGGCACACGTTCCAGGAGCGGGCGCTGCGGACCGGACACGCCGTGCAGGAGCGGGCCGGGCACGCCGGGCACCTGGCGTCGGAGAAGGCCGCCGTGGCGGGGCACGCCGTCGAGGGCCGGGTCCCGCAGCCCGCGCGCCTGGTCGTTCGGGCCGTCGTACGGCACCCGAGGCCGGTGCTGGTCGCGGGCACCGCCGTCGCCGTCGCCGTGGCGGTGGGCGTGCTGCGCCGGGGCCGTCGCGCCTGAGATCCGCCGAGGGCCACGGCCGGGATCCGCCAAGGGATCCGCCGGGATCCAACGGGGGCTCCGCCGGGATCCGTGGAAGGGCCGCGCCCCACCGTTCCACCGAAAACTCCACCCGTGTGGACAAAAAAAGTTTTCGGTGGGACGGTGGAGCCATGCTGGACGTCACCGTGATCGAGGACCCCGAGGCAGCGGCCGTGTCGCTCGACCCCATACGGGCCAGGCTGCTCGCCGAACTGGCCGACGCGCCCGCGTCGGCCGCGATGCTGGCCGGCAAGGTCGGGCTGCCCCGGCAGAAGGTGAACTACCACCTGAAGACGCTGGAGCGGCACGGCCTGGTCGAGCTGGCAGGAGAGCGGCGCAAGGGCAACGTCACCGAGCGGCTGATGCGCGCGACCGCCGCGTCGTACGTCATCTCGCCGGCCGCCCTGCCCGCCGTGCAGCCGGACCCGGACCGCTTCCGCGACCAGCTCTCCGCGCGCTGGCTGCTCGCGCTCGGCGCGCGTCTGGTGCGCGACGTCGGCATGCTGGTCACCGGGGCCGCCAAGACCCGCCGGCGGCTGGCGACCTACGCGCTGGACGGCGAGGTCCGCTTCGCCTCCGCCGCCGACCGGGCGGCCTTCGTGCAGGAGCTGACGGCGGGTGTGAGCGCGCTCGTGCGCAAGTACGACGCACCCGACGCGGAGGGCGGCCGGGACCACCGGATCGTGGTCGCCGTCCATCCCACGGTCAAGGACCGGCCCACCCCCGAGCTGGAACAGTAGGCGGCAGGAGCCCCATCATGTCCAAGGAATTCGAGATCGCCCGTGAGTTCGAGGTCGACGCCACGCCCGCGGAGGTGTGGGAGGCGATCACCCACGGCACCGGCGGCTATCTGTGGCCGATGCAGCCGCCCGAGCCCCGGGTGGGCGGCACGGCGGCCTTCGGATCCACCGTCACCGCCTACGACCCGCCGCACCACCTGGTCACCCGCAGCGAGGACGTCGGCTTCCCGACCCAGAGCACCAACCAGCTGGAGCACGTCATCGAGGAGCGCGACGGCGGCCGCCGCGCCTGGGTGCGCTACGTGCACAGCGGGATCTTCACCGACGACTGGGACAACCAGTACGACGGCGCGAGCCGGCACACCGACTTCTACCTGCACACCCTGCGCGAGTACCTCACCCACTTCGCGCCCCGCCCGGTGAGCTTCGCCCAGCTGAACGGGCCGGAGGCGTCCCAGGCGCCGGACGCCTTCGCCGCCGTGGGCCGGGCCCTCGGCCTGCCGGACGACCTGGCGCCGGGCGCGAAGGCGAGCGTCCACGGGCCCGGCGGGCGGGTCCTGGACGTGGTGGTCGACTACCGCGACCCCTACTTCGTCGGGCTGCGCACCGAGGACGCCCTCGTCCGGTTCTTCGGGCGCAATCACTGGGGCGCCCCGGTCGGCATCAGCGTCCACGACTTCGCGCCGGACGCCGACGCCGAGGCGAACGAGACCGCCTGGCAGGACTGGCTGAACGGGGTGTTCGGCCAGTCCTGAGCCAAGGCCGACCGCTTACGGGCGGAAGCGCAGCACCTGCGGGTCGTGGTCGCTGATCTGGTCGTGGAACTCCGAGTTGATGTGCACGCTGTCGTACTCGAAGTCGCCCTTGCCGCGGATCTGCTTGCTGATCAGGATCTGGTCCAGGACCTGCTCGTTGCCCTGGTAGTCGTAGGTGTAGCGCTCCTTCGTCGGCAGCGACTGGATCGCCGACCAGAGCGCGCCGTGGCTCTCCAGGATCTTGGTGGTGCCGGAGAAGTCGAAGTCGTTCATGTCGCCGAGCGCGATGACCTCGGCGTCCTTCTGGACGTCGAGGATGTTCCTGACGAACGCGTTGACCAGCGTCGCCTGCGCGTGGCGCTGGGTCTCCGAGCTGCGCACCACCGGCTGGTACTGCGAGGTCAGCCCCTGGTCGCCGCCCTTGGAGTTCAGGTGGTTGGCGATCACGAAGACCGTCTTGCCCTGGAAGACGAACTCGCCGGCGAGCGGCTTGCGGCTGGCCGTCCAGGCGGAGTTCGCCGGGTCGATGCGGCCCGGGGAGGCCGTCAGCTGGGCCTTGCCGTGCACCTTGGCGACGCCCACCGCGGTGGTGGAGTCGCCGCCCGCGCGGTCCACGAAGGAGACCCGCTCCGGGTTGAACAGGAAGACCTGGCGGATGTTGCCGCCGGGCTCGCCGCCGTCCTGGTCGTTGACGGGGTTGATGGAACGCCACTGGTACGTCGGGCCGCCGGCCGCGACGATCGCGTCGATCAGCTTGTTCACCGTCACGTCGGCGGCGACCGTGCCGTCGTCCGTCGCGCCGTTGTCGTCCTGGATCTCCTCCAGGGACACGATGTCGGGCGACTGGAGGTTGTTCACGATCGCGGACGCGTGCGCGGCGAAGGTGCCGTCCGAGGGGTCGAGGTTCTCGACGTTGTAGGTCGCCACCGCCAGCTGGCCGTGCGACTGCTTCTTCGTCGTCTCGCGCTGCAGGCCACCGCTCTTCAGGGTGCCCAGCGTGCCCGCGACCAGGGTGTAGCCGCCGTACTGGTTGTAGTCCATCGGGCCGGTCGTGGCGCCGGTCAGGGTGTCGCCGACGTTCGCCACCGGGAAGTCCGCGGTCGAGCCGAGGGACTGGATCTGGAGGCGGCCGGTGTTCTGGTCGCGGTAGGAGCGGTACAGCGAGCCGCCGCGGCCGGTGCGGTTCTCGTGCGGCTTCACCGTGACCCACAGCTCCGCGTACGGGTCGGTGGCGGTGACCACGCGGGCGTCCTTGACCTGGACGTTCATGCCCTCCAGGGACTCGTAGTAGTCCAGGGCGTACTTCTTCGGCTGCAGGGTCAGGCCGTTGATCGAATTGCCGGCGGCCGTGTCACCCGCCGGGGTGTACGCGCTCGGCACCGACTTCTTGTCGATCACGACCGGCGCCGGGACCGCGTTGCCGGTGGACACGGTGGTGACGGTCGGCTTGGTGATCTCGGTCAGCGACTGGTTGCCGGTGGAGGCGCCGCCCGGGACGTACTCGGAGACCGTGCCGGTGACCTTGACGGAGTCGCCGACCGCGACCTTCGGGGTGGAGCTGGTGAAGACGAAGACGCCCTCGCTGGTGGCCGGGTTGTCGTCCGGCGTCGGATCCTGGATCCAGAAACCTCTGGAGGAGCCGTAGGTGCGCGTGCCCGTGACGATGCCGGGGACGTCCGTCACCTTCTGGCCGGCGTACGGGGATATGCGCGTGGTGCCCTGGACGTCGTGGATACGCAGCCCGTCGGCCTGCGCGGGCGAGGTGAGGGCGACGGTGGACGCCGCGCTGCAGACGGCGGCGACGGTGAGCGCGGCGAGACGCGCGGAAGACCTGCTCGGCAAGGGAATCCCTCCGGGGACATCGGAAGCGCCGGGACAAGGGCGGTTTATGGAGCGTTCATGACACGTTCATGTATGCCATGTGACGCGGATATGACACGCGTAGATACCGAGTGAACAGTTGTCCCCCCGCTTTCTACGCGCGTCAATCTCCTGCCTGATCAAGGCAGTTGTCAAGGTTTCAGCCATGTACGGGGCCGGGCGGGGAGATGAACCGGGCGGCATGGGTGGAAATCCGTCTAGGCTGAGCGGCTGAGCCGTACGGCGTCCAGGTGGTCGTACGGCCGTCGATACGGTGTCCATGTCGCCGTACGACCGTTGAGGCGTCCGAGGAGAACCAGCCGATGTCTGACAGCGCTCCCCTGCCCCCGGTGCGGTTGCGTTCCGAAGCGGAGCTGGCGCACGCCGCGCTGTCCACGCCGTTGCTCACCCGGGCCGCGCGGCTCGCCCGCTGGGCCGGCCCCGACACCCGTGTGGACGCAGGTGGCGAACTGGTCGAGGAGCAGCTCCCGGCCGCCGCCGAGGTGCTCGGACTCACCGGGGAGGACGCCGTCGCCTACGCCGGTGAGGCCTGGCGGGTCGCCGTGGACGCCGGACTGGTCGAGATCGCCGACGAGGAGGCCGGGACCGTGGCGGCGGGGGAGGAGCTGGCGCTGCTCACCGGCGGCTCGCCGCACGACGTGCTCGCGGTGTGGCAGGCCGCGCTGGAGACCGTGATCGCCGACGCGAGCGTGCCCGACCTGGACGGAATTGTCGACGCGCTCGACGAGGGCGGCGAGGTCGATTTCTCGTCACTCGGCTGGGACCCGGAGGCGGAGGCGGAGTTCCTCGACGGCGTCCTCGGCAACCTGTACCTGCTGACCGTGAGCGAGGGCGGTCCCGGCGAGGCGCCGGTGCCGCTGCCCGCGCTCGCCGCGTCGATGATCGTGCCCAGCGACATGGGGGAGCCGACCAACGACGTCCTCGAACAGGTCTCCGACGCGATGATGCGGCTCGACGACCAGTTCCGGTTGCTGGAGCCGGTCGGGCTCGTCGAGTACCAGCCGGTCGACGAGACGCTGATGGCCGACGCGGAGGAGGAGCCGGCGGCGGGGCCGGTCGACGAGGCCGACGTCTCCCGGTACGGCATGGTGCGGCTCACCCCGCTCGGCGCGTACGGGCTCCGGGCGCGGCTGCTGGAGGCCGGGTTCGAGGCACCGGCGGTCGGCGAGCTCGCCGACAAGGGCGCGGACGCGCTGCTCGACGGCACGGCCGCGTTTCCGCAGGGCGCCGCGCAGGCCGAGACCGAGCAGTGGCTCGCCCGCCGTGAGTCCCTCGCCGCGGCGCGCGAACTGCTGGCCGCCGCGCGCGGTGCGGACGCGGGTGCCCCGCTGCGGCGGCTGCGCTGCCAGCAGGCGCTGTCCCTGCTCGGCGCCGAGGCCGAGCCCGCCCTCCGTGAGGTCCTCGACGACCCCGAGCTGGGCGGCCTGGCGAGGGTCTGGCTGGCCGAACGCGGCGCCGCCGACGTGCCGGCGCCCTCCCAGGACATGATCTTCTGGCTGACCATCGACACGGTGGCCGCGCAGTTGGCCGCCGAAGGGAACTCCGAGGAGCTCCAGGCGCTGGTGGAGGGCCTCGCCCGGCAGCACGGCGGGTTCTTCGCCCAGGCGTGGCGGGTGGGGCACCCCGACACGGCCGACGTCCTGGAGGCGATGGGCCGCCTGCACCCCGACAAGAAGGTGGCCAAGGAGGCCCGCAAGGCGGCGTTCAAGGCACGGTCGCAGCACGGCGGGTAGGGGCTGAAGGGGTGGGGGGTGCGCGGAGGTTGGGCACCGCCGGCTGCGTTGTGTCCGGCTGAGCGCCGTCGCGGCGGGAAAAGAGGATGCGGCGGGGCGCGGTGTCGTGGTGCGCGCCGGTGTGATGGGGCGTGTGGGTGGTCGGGCACCGCCGGGTGCCGCCGTTTGGGCTGAGCGCCGTTGCGGCGGGAAAAAATGAAGCGGCGGAGAAGAACCGTCTGTCGGGAGGGGTGGCCCTCGGGGGCCCGGGCCCCGGGTGCCTTGGGGGCCTCGGTCTCGGGACGGTCTCGGGTCTCAGCAGGGGGCGGCCTCCGGTGAGGAACTCCATTCCTCGGCCGAGGAAAGCGCTGCCCTCTGTGGGGTGTTCTTGGGGCGGCCTTTGGGGCGGCGTGGGGCGGGGATTACGGATTCATGGAAGAGACGGTCGTGATGTCGCCCTGTGTTCAACCGGTGTTCAGGGGCGGCCGGGAGCGTGTGCGCCGAATTGAGGTTCGCCACCCTCCACGGCACTCCGACCGTCACAGGAGACACCATGTCGCTCACCCGCAGGGACTTCGCCGCGAAATCCGCGATCACCGGTGCCGGTGTCGCGCTGGCGGGCAGCGTCGGCGCGCTCGCCACCGCCCCGAACGCCCTCGCCGCCACCGAGACCGAAGCCGCCGACGCGCCGCACGGGCACGGGCACGGCGGCGTCGGTTACGGGCCGTTGCTGCCCGACCCCGACGGCATCCTCGCGCTCCCCGCCGGCTTCAAGTACCGCGTCATCACCTACAGCGGCAGGACCAAGCTGGAGTCGGGCGAGTTCACCCCCTCCAACCACGACGGCACCTCCACCTTCGACGGCCCGCGCGGTGCCACCCTCCTCGTCAACAACCACGAGCTGGCCGGCCCCCGCGCCAACTGGCCGTACCCGGTTCCGCTCACCGAGGGCCTCGTCTACGACCCGGCCGCCGCCGGCGGCTGCACCGTCGTCGAGGTCCGCCCCGGTGGGCACGTCGCCGAGTGGGTCGGCATCGCCGGCACCGCCACCAACTGCGCGGGCGGCAACACCCCTTGGGACACCTGGCTCACCTGCGAGGAGACCGAGGACAAGGCAGGCACCAACGGCTTCACCAAGGACCACGGCTACGTCTTCGAGGTCGACCCCGAGGACCGCCGCGCCAACCGGAACCCCAAGCCCGTCAAGGCGCTCGGCCGCTACGCCCACGAGGCCGTCGTCGTCGACCCCAAGCGCGGCCACCTGTACCTGACGGAGGACGCCTCCAACCCGAACGGCCTGCTCTACCGCTGGACCCCGCCCGAGCACTTCCACCACGGGCGCGGCAAGCTGTGCACCCTCGCCGACGACGCGGGCACGCTCCAGGCGTTCAAGTGCTTCGACTCCGGCGGACAGTTCGTCGACGACCTCTCCCGCGCCACGAAGATCGGCACGGTCTACGGCGTCGACTGGGTCGACGTCCCGGACCGCGACGCGAGGACCACCTCCGTCCGCAAGCAGTTCACCACCGGCCAGGTCACCCGCGCCCGCAAGCTGGAGGGCATGTGGTGGGGCGACGGCGGCGTGTACATCGTCTCCTCGTACGCCCGCGCGGAGAGCCCCGTCCAGCACGACGGCTCGGTGTGGTTCTACGACCCCAAGCGCCGCACCCTCACGCTCAAGGTCCGCATCGGCGTCAACCCGGACCCGTCCGTGGAAGGCAACTTCGACGGCCCGGACAACATCACCGTCTCCCCGTACGGCGGTCTCGTCATCGCCGAGGACGGCGAGGGCCTCCAGCACCTGTTCGGCGCCACCGACAGCGGCCGCACCTACCCCATCGCCCGCAACGAGCTGAACATCGGCACCGAAGAGGAGCCCGAGTACAGCGAGTTCACCGGCGTCACCTTCTCGCCCGACGGCCGGACCCTGTACGCCAACATCCAGACCCCGGGCATCATGCTCGCCATCACCGGGCCCTGGAAGCGCCAGCAGCGCGGATAGTTAATTCACTCGCTCGGCCCGCGGACCGCCTCCTAAAGTTGTGCATGTCCAGGTGCGAAGGCAGGACCTACTTCCACTCATAATGGGGCGGCCGCGGGTTCGAGTCCCGCCACCGGTACAACGCGCCGGTGTAGCTCAGGGGTTAGAGCACCTACGTCGGTTCCGCCGACTTCGATCTCTGGACACCGAAAACTTCATGCACCTCCCGGTGCGTGTTCTTGATCTCGGGAGGCGCAGCTCATGGCGGGTGTCCGGTGCGCAGGCAGCGGTTACTTCAGGTTCTGGTCCCCGAAAGGGGGTGCGGGTTCGATTCCCGTCATCGGCCCGGGGTCGATGTGGCGAAATGGCAGACGCGCCAGGTTGTGGTCCGTCGCCGATCTCTGAACTCGGACGCCCTCCTTCTGCTGCGCCTCCTCCGAAACTCCAATGAATTCGGGGGGAATTCACCATGGTGCGATTCAACACCAAGGCGGCCCGGGCGCAGCCCATTTCTCGGGTCACCTCGACGGGGCGGATCCTCCGTACCTACGAGGGCGGCCGCGGCCGGGAGCGGGACGCGCGGTCCGAGCTCTTCCTGCTCGCCGTCGCCAACTTCGTCTCGCAGCAGACCTTCTACGAGTCCGGTGCGGACCGCGACGACCGGTTCACCACGCTCGTGCGGGAGCTCGCCGTCACCGACCCGGCCTGGACGGCGGGTCTGCTCGGCTGGCTGCGCGGCGAGGGCAACATGCGGACCGCCTCGATCGTGGGCGCCGCCGAGTACGTGCACGCCCGCCTGACCGCCGGGGCCACCGACGGCCCCTCGAACCGTCAGGTCGTCGCCTCCGTGCTCCAGCGGCCCGACGAGCCCGGCGAACTGCTCGCCTACTGGACGGCGACGTACGGCCGCGCCGTTCCCAAGCCCGTCAAGCGGGGGATCGCCGACGCCGTACGACGGCTGTACCACGGCAAGTCGCTGCTCAAGTACGACACCGCCTCCAAGGGATACCGCTTCGGCGACATCCTCAACCTGGTGCACGCGGCGCCGGACCCGGACAAGCCGTGGCAGGGCGAGCTGTTTCGGTACGCGCTGGACCGGCGGCACAACCCCGACACCGCCGTACCGCCCGCGTCGAGCCCGGTGCTCGGCGCGCACCGAGAGCTGATGGCGCTGCCCGTCGGGCAGCGGCGCGCGGTCGTCACCGGGCTCGGTGGCGCCGAGCGGCTCGCGGCGGCCGGTCTCACCTGGGAGGCGCTGGCCGGCTGGCTCCAGGGCCCGATGGACAAGGCCGCGTGGGAGGCGGTCATCCCGTCCATGGGGACGATGGCGCTCGTCCGCAACCTGCGGAACTTCGACGAGGCCGGAGTCTGTGACGAGGTCGCCGCGCAGGTCGCGGCCCGGATCAGTGATCCGGCGGAGGTGGCGCGGTCGCGGCAGTTCCCGTTCCGGTACCTGGCCGCGTACCAGCACGCGCCGTCGCTGCGCTGGTCGTACCCGCTGGAGCAGGCGCTCGGCCACTCGCTGGCCAACGTGCCCGCGCTGCCGGGGCGGACGCTGGTGCTCGTCGACCGTTCGGGCTCGATGTTCTACTCGCGGCTGTCCGAGCGGTCGGAGCTCAACCGGGCCGACGCGGCGGCGATCTTCGGCGCGGCGCTCGCGCTGCGGGCGGCGGACGCGGACCTCGTCGAGTTCGGTACGACGAGCAGGCGGCTGACGTTCGGCAAGGGCGAGTCGGTGCTGAAGATCCTGGACCGCTTCGGCGACCTGGGCGGCACCGACACCACCTCGGCGATCCGCGCCCACTACCGGGGGCAGGACCGGGTGCTGATCGTCACCGACGAGCAGTACGCGTTCAACCGGCACGGCGACCCGACCCAGCAGGTCCCTGCGCACATCCCGGTCTACACCTGGAACCTGGCCGGCTACCGGGTGGGCCACGGCCCGTCCGGCACGGGTAACCGCCACACCTTCGGCGGCCTCTCGGACGCGGCTTTCCGGATGGTGCCGTTGCTGGAGGCGGCCCGGGACGCCGTCTGGCCGTGGGAGACGGCGGCCTGAGGGCCGCCTTCCGAACGTGACCCGCACCTTCACGGGGGGTGCGGGTCACACCCCTGCCCGCCGCCCCCCCTTGCCCTCGCCCTTTACTGATATCTAACATTTCAGTTCATGGAGGCCCTGCGACCCGTCCCCCGCACCCTGCTCCGCGACCGCGCGTACGCCGCGATCCGGGACGCCATCGTCGCCGGTGAGATCGAACCGGGCGCGGTGGTGCGCGACGCCGAGCTCGCCGAGCGGCTCGGGCTGTCCCGGGCGCCCGTGCGGGAGGCGTTCGCTCGCCTCGTCGACGAGGGTCTCCTGGAGAGCAAGCCGCAGAGCTACACCCGGGTCACGCCGGTCGTGGCCGCCGAGGTACGGGACGCGGCGGCCGTGGTCGGCGCCATGCACGAACTGGTCACCCGCGCCGCGGTACCCCGGCTGCGGGACGCCGACCTGGATCTGATGCGGGTGTCCAACGTCCGGTTCGCCGCCGCCGTAAAGGCCGGTGACGTGGACGGGGCCCTGCGCGCCGACGACGAACTGCACGACGTACTGGTCCGGGTGGCCGGCAATCGCGCGGCCGCCGCCACCGTCGCCCGCTACACCCCGCTCATCCGCCGCCTGGAGCGCCGCCGCTTCGGCGAGGGCGGCTCCTGCCGCTCGGCCGGACTGCACGACCGGCTGATCGAGGCCTGTGCCGCCGGTGACACGGAGGCGGCGGTCCGCATCACGGCGGACATCTGGCGCAGCCTCGCAGAACTGGCCGACCCCGACTGACCCCTGGAGCTCCGATGTCCCTCTCCTCCTACGACCGTTACCCCCTCCTCTTCGGCCCCTCGCCCGTGCATCCGCTGGAGCGCCTCACCGCCCATCTCGGCGGTGCCGCGCTGTGGGCGAAGCGGGAGGACTGCAACTCCGGGATCGCGTACGGCGGGAACAAGACGCGCAAGCTGGAGTACCTGGTCGCGGACGCGCTCGCCAAGGGCTGCGACACCCTCGTCTCCATCGGCGGGGTGCAGTCCAACCACACCCGCCAGGTCGCCGCCGTGGCCGCCCGCGCCGGGCTCAAGTGCGTGCTGGTGCAGGAGAGCTGGGTGGAGTGGCCGGACTCGGTGTACGACAAGGTCGGCAACATCCTCATCAGCAGGCTGGCCGGCGCCGACGTACGCCTCGTCCGCGCCGGGTTCGGCATCGGCTTCAAGGAGAGCTGGGAGCTGGCGCTGCGCGAGGTCGAGGAGTCCGGCGGCAAGCCGTACGCCATCCCGGCGGGCGCCTCCGACCATCCGCTCGGCGGTCTCGGCTTCGCGGGCTGGGCGTACGAAGTCGCGGAGCAGGAGCAGCAGTTGGGCGTCTTCTTCGACACGGTGGTCGTCTGCTCGGTGACCGGGTCGACGCAGGCCGGCATGGTCGCGGGGTTCGCCGCGCTGGAGGAGGCGGGCGGCCGCGAGCGCCGGGTCATCGGCATCGACGCCTCGGCCAAGCCCGCCGAGACCCGCGAACAGGTGGCGCGCATCGCCCACCGGACCGGACAGCTGATCGGACTGAAGCGGGAACTGACCGTCGAGGACGTCGAGTTGGACGAGCGCTACCACGCAGGCGTCTACGGCATCCCGGACGACGCCACCCTGGAGGCGATGCGCCTGGCCGCCCGCACGGAGGGGATGGTGACGGACCCGGTGTACGAGGGCAAGTCGATGGCGGGGATGATCGACCTGGTCGAACGCCGCGAGATCGGCGCCGACTCCACCGTGCTCTACGCCCACCTCGGCGGGCAGCCGGCGCTGAACGCGTACAGCGCGCTCTTCTAGGGGATCGCTTCCAGGGCTGTTCCGGTAGCGGGCGGGCGAGAACCCTACTTGGCGAGGAACGACAGCAGCGCGGCGTTCACCTCTTCGGCGTGCGTCCACAACAGGCCGTGCGGGGCGCCCTCGATCTCCACGTACTCGGCCGACGGCAGCAGCGCGTGGAACGGACGCCCGGTCGCATCGATCGGCAGGATGCGATCCCCGGTGCCGTGCAGGATCAGCGCCGGGACGTCGACCTTCGCCACGTCGGCGCGGAAGTCGGTGATCCACGTCGGCACGCAGGCCACGGACGCGTGGGCGGAGGCGCCGGCCGCCACGTTCCAGCTGTTGCGGACGGCCTCCTCGCTGATCCGGCTGCCCAGCGTCTCGTCCAGGTTGTAGAAGTCCTGGTAGAACGCGGTGAAGTAGGCGTACCGGTCCTTGCTGACCGCGTCCAGGATGCCGTCGAAGACCGCCTGATCCACACCGGTCGGGTTGTCGTCGGTCTTGAGCAGGAAGGGCTCGAGCGAGGCCAGGAAGACCGCCTTGGCGACCCGGCCGGAGCCGTACCTGCCCAGGTAGCGGCCCACTTCGCCGGTCCCCATCGAGAAGCCGACCAGGACCGCGTCCGTGAGATCGAGCGTGGTGAGCACCTTGTCGAGGTCGGCGGCGAAGGTGTCGTAGTCGTAGCCGGTGGTCGGCTGGGAGGAGCGGCCGAAGCCCCGGCGGTCGTAGGTGACGACGCGGTGTCCGGCCCCCAGCAGGACCGGAAGCTGCTTCTCCCAGGAGTGGCCGTCGAGCGGGTACCCGTGGATCAGCACGATGGGCTGTCCGGTTCCGTGGTCCTCGTAGTAGAGCTCGATCGGTGCGCTGTTCTCTTCGCCAACGGTGATGTAAGGCATTGCGGTTCGGCCTTTCTCGGGTTCGGAGCGTCCAGCACACCACTGGTGCGGGACCGCAGCCAGGCAGAACTGCAGGCGGAAGTAGAGAGCGCTTGTTCTAATTGTCGTGATGACCAGACTTTCCCCATCCGATATGTCCCACGGCGCCACCGCCTTCGGTGCGATGCTGCGTTCCCTGCGCCGGGCGGCGCGGCTGACCCTGGAGGAGTTGTCGCAGGCGTCCGGGGTCAGCGTCCGGGCGCTGGGCGACATGGAACGCGGCCGCAGCCGTGGGCCACAGCGCCGCACCGTCGACGCGCTCGCGGCCGCCCTGAAGCTGGACCGCGAGCAGTCGCAGCGGTTGCAGCGGCTGGCCGACGCCGGCCGGGAACGGGGCGGTCCGGCCGCGCCGCCGTATCTCCTGCGCACAGTCCCGGACTTCACCGGACGGGAGCAGGAACTGGCCGATCTGGAGGCGCTCGCCCGAGGCGCCGGCGCCCGCGCGGTGGTCCTCTTCGGGCCGGGCGGACAGGGCAAGACGACCCTCGCCGCGCAGGCCGCGCGGCGGCTGGGAGAGCTCTTTCCGGATGGCTCTGTCAGTGTGCAACTGCACGGCATGAGCGACACACCGCTGTCCGCCGCCGAGGCACTGGTCCTGCTGCTGACGGGGCTCGGGCATCCGCCCGACCGGATCCCGGTGGACCCGGTGGCGCGCGAGGCCGTCTACCGGGCCACGCTCAGCACCCGGCGGGTGCTGGTCGTCCTGGACGACGCGGCCGACGAGGCACAGGCCAGGCCGCTGCTGCCGGACGCGGAGGGCGGTTTCGTACTCGTCACCAGCCGACGCCCGCTGACGGGGCTGGAGGGCGTACGGCGCATCCGGCTCGGCGCTCTCAGCGGCAGGGAGTCGGTGACACTGCTGGAACGGATCCTCGGCACGCCGCGCACCGACGGCCAGTCGGAGGCGATCGGCCGGCTGGCGGAACTGTGCGGGCATCTCCCGCTGGCCCTGCGGATCGTCGGCAACCGCCTCTCCAGCCGCCCCGCCTGGACTCCTGCCCGGCTGGCGGAGCAACTCGCAGACGAGGAACGGCGGCTGGGCACCCTGGTCGCGGGCGACCTGGCCGTACGCGGCGCGCTCGCCCTGTCCTACCGCCAGCTCACCGCTCCCCGCAGGCTGCTGCTGCGCCGGCTCACCCTGCTCCCGGGCCATGACACCGGCCCCCACCTCGCTGCCGTACTCACCGGCGACGACGACCCGATCGCGGTTCAGGACGCCCTCGACCTGCTGGTCGAGCGGGGCCTGCTGGAGGAGACCACGCCGGGCCGCTACGCGTTGCACGATCTCGTACGACTCTTCGCGCGTGAGCGACTCCAGGACGAGGAGCCGCCGTTGTCGGCCGAAGCAGCCGCCCTGCGCATGGCGGACTGGCTGCTGCGGTCGGCCTCGGCGGCGGGCCGCTGGTTCGAGGCACCCGGCGCGCCCGAGCCGTGGCCGGGAGGCGTCCCCGCCTTCGCACCCGTGTCAGCCGAGGAGGCGGAGGAGTGGCTCAGCACCGAACGTGCTCACTGGGTGGGCGCGTTGCGGCTCATGTTCGAAGCGGAGCGGTACACGGAGATCCTGCACGCGGCGCGGACGTTGTACTGGTTCTCCGACCGCTGGGACGCCTGGCCCGAGTGGCGCACCGTGTTCACCTACGGCGTCCGCGCCGCCGCCGCGCTCGGCGACCGGGCTGCCGAGGCCCACCAGCTCAACTGCCTCGCCTGGACGTACTCGGTGCGCGGCGGACCGTACGAGCAGGCCGAGGAACACGCGCGCCGTGCGCTGGAGTCGGCGACCCAGGCCGGTGACACCGGCCAGCAGGCCTGGGCCTGGGTCTACATCGCCGGTGCCGGCATGTACCTGGACCGGCCCGCGGAGGCGGCACGGGCGGCCGAGGACGCCGTACGGCTCTTCGAGGCGACCGGTGATGGGGCCGGGCTGGCGGTTTCCCGCCGGCTGCTGGGCAGCGCCCTGCGGGAATCCGGCCGCGCGGAGGAGGCGTTGGCCGTCCATCAGGGCCTGCTCGGGACGGACGCGGGGGACGTGCCCGGTTTCCAGGAGTTCGCGCAGGCGATCCTGCGGCATGAGATAGCCCGTGACCTGCTGGCCCTTCGGCGCTGGTCCGATGCGGTGGAGGCGTATCGGACCGTCATCGCCCCGGCCACCCACGGCGGCACGGACCGCTTCAAGGCCCGTGCCCTCACCGGCCTCGCCACCGCCCTGGAGCACTGCGGTGACCCGGCCCGGGCAGGCGCCCAACTCAGTGAGGCGTACCGGCTGTTCAGCTCGGTCGGTGACACGGCCGCAGCGGAACGGACAGCGGCCTCGCTGGAGCGCCTCGCGGCCCGTGCGGTTGACGCGGATCATTCGGTCGTCGCGGACAACGCCGACGGCCCCGGCAGCTAGGGGCGCGCGGGTCACCGCACGGCGAGCGGGTGGCGGCTCTGGGCGTCCGAGCAGCGGAATGCGGGCCCCTGCGTCGGCTCGGCTCGCCCAGGCTGAGAGGGATCACCCGGGCGCGACCTGACCACGCGGTGACGAAGATGCAGGTCTATGCGTGTCGCCGCCGCGGGCTCGTGATCACGAACCCCGCCACCAGCCACGCGGCCACCGCGACCAGCGATCCGATGCCGAAGGCGCGGGACGCGCCGTGGGTGAGGATGTCGGCCGGAGTGCCGGTGGCGTGCCGGGTCGCCGTGCCGTACACCGTGACCAGGACCGCGAGTCCGAGGGTGCCGCCCAGCCACTGCAAGGTCTGCAGCAGACCGGACGCGGCACCCGCCTCCCGCGGCCCGATACGGGCGAGGATCGTCGCGTTGAGCGGCATGAAGCTCAGGCCGACGCCCACGCCGAGCAGCAGCAGCGGACCGAGCAGCCCGGTGGCGTAGCCGTCGCCGGGCCGCAGCCGCCACAGCCAGCCGCCGGCGGCGACGAGCAGGGCGATGCCGGTCAGCAGCACCGGCTTGGTCCCGAAGCGGGCCAGCAGCTTCGGCAGCAGGCGCACCATCGTGAACATGGCCAGGGTCATGGGCAGGAACGCGAGCCCGGCGCGCAACGGGCTGTACTCCAGGACCTGCTGGCAGATGAGGGTGAGGAAGTAGAAGGCGCCGAACATGCCCGCGGGCAGCAGCATGAGGGTGAGGTAGCCACCCGCCCGGTCCCGGTCGGCGAACAGCCGCAGCGGCATGATCGGCTGGCCGGTCCGGGACTCGATCAGGGCGAAGCCCGACAGCAGCGCAGCGGCGCAGCTGAAGCCGAGCAGGGCCCTGATGTCGGTCCAGCCGTCCTCGGAGACCCGGATGAACGCGTACACCAGGGAGGTCATCCCGGCCGTACCGGTCACCGCGCCCGCGAGGTCGAAGCGGCCGGCGTGCCGCGGGGTCTCGGCGACGAACCGGGGCAGGGCCGCGAACAGGGCGATGCCGATGGGCACGTTGATGAGCAGGGCCCAGCGCCAGGAGGCCCACGAGGTGAGCATGCCGCCCAGGACCAGGCCGACGGAGCCGCCGATGCCGGCCACGGAGGAGTAGACGCTCAGGGCGTGATGACGGCGCGGGCCCGGGGGGAAGTTGGTGGTGATCAGGGCCAGGGTGCTGGGCGCGATCAGCGCGGCGCCCACGCCCTGCAGCGCCCGTGCCGTGAGCAGCCAGCCGCCCTCCGCGGCGACCCCGCCGAGCAGCGAGGAGAGCGCGAACAGCAGCGCTCCGGCGCCGAGCGTACGACGGCGGCCGACGATGTCGCCGACGCGCCCGCCGAGCAGCAACAGGCCGCCGAAGGCGAGGGTGTAGGCGTTGAGCACCCAGGACAGGCCGGTGCGGCTGAACCCCAGGCCCCGCTGGATGTCGGGCAGCGCGACGTTGACGACGGTGGAGTCGACGCCGACCATCATGTAGGCGGTGACGATGACGAGGAGGGCGGTGCCGAGCCTGGCGGGGTGCGCGGAGTCCGGCGGGGCGTCGGCTGCGGTGGACGGGGCGGACGGGCTGGACGGGGCGGACATGAGGTTCTCCCGGTCTGTGCGTCCCCGGCACGGGGCATGGGCAGGTACGGGCAGGCGGACTGCCCGGAGCACGTCGAGCACACGCGATAAGCGGGGACTGTCTCCGCTTAGTGTTCGATAAGATACGGAGAGAGTCCCCGGTTCGCAAGGAGTAACTGGATGACGCAGGTCAGGCCCATGCGCGCGGATGCCCGCCGCAACTACGAGCGGCTGCTGAAGGTCGCCGTCGAGGCCTTCGCCGAGCATGGGGAGAACGCGTCGCTGGACGACATCGCCAAACGGGCGGGCGTCGGCTCCGGCACGCTCTACCGGCACTTCCCGACCCGGCAGGCGCTGCTGGAGGCCGCGTTCGTGGACCGGCTGGAGGGGCTGGCCGCGAAGGCCGACGAGTTCGCCGCGGAGCTTGCGCCGAGCGCGGCACTGACCGAGTGGCTGAACGAACTGTGCCTGGCCACCATCCAGGTGCGCGGCCTGAAGACGCTGCTGGGCTCGGCCGTCACGGACGGCAGCTCCGCCACGGTCACGGCCTGCGGCGTCACGGTCCGCGGCGCGGCGACCCGCCTGGTGGACGCGGCGAAGGAAGAGGGCACCCTGCGCCCGGACATCGAGCCGATCGAACTCCTGCGCCTCGCGCACGGGCTGGCCACGGCCTCGGAACTGGCCAACGGGCAGGGCAAGGAGATCCGGCGCTATCTGTCACTGCTCACGGAGGGGTTGCGGCCATAGCGCCCACAGCCGCACACCCGTCGCCGGACTCGGGTCAGAGCGCCTCCGCCCCCGGCTTCACCATGTTCCGTACCGTCCGCGCCTTCACGAACGAGCCCATCGCGGTCATGTCCCACTCGCCGGAGAACTGCCGGACCAGCTTCGCCATCATCACGCCCGTCTGCGCCTCGGCGTTGGTGAGGTCGAAGCGGACCAGCTCCTCGCCGGTCGCGGCGTCCAGCAGACGGCAGTAGGCCTTGGCGACCTCCGTGAACTTCTGGCCGGAGAAGGAGTTGACGGTGAAGACCAGGCCGGTGACCTCCGGGGGGATCCGGCCGAGGTCCACCGCGATCACCTCGTCGTCGCCGCCTCCCTCACCGGTGAGGTTGTCGCCCGAGTGCTTGATCGCGCCGCCCAGGATGGACAGCTTGCCGAAGTAGCAGCTGTCGACATGGTCGCGCTGCGGGCCGTACGCGATGACCGACGCGTCCAGGTCGATGTCCTTGCCCCGGAACGCCGGCTCCCAGCCCAGCCCCATCATGACCTGGGAGAGCAGCGGGCGGCCGCCCTTGACCAGGGACACGGTCTGGTTCTTCTGGAGGCTGACCCGGCCCTTGTCGAGGTTGATCTTCCCGGTGCCCGGGGCGGGGGCGGGCGGAGCGGCCGGGACCGGGGGAGCGGCGGGCGGGGCCACCACCGTGGGCGCCGTCGGCTGGGGCGCCGTCGGCTGGGGGGCGGCCGGGGCCGGTTCCTCCACCGTCACGCCGAAGTCGGTGGCGATGCCGGCCAGCCCGTTGGCGTACCCCTGGCCGACCGCGCGGGCCTTCCACGCGCCGTTCCGCAGGTAGATCTCCACGACCACCAGGGCCGTCTCCGTGCCGAGCTGCGGAGGCGTGAAGGTGGCCAGCACCGAGCCGCCGTCCGCGTCGCGGATCGTCGCCGTCGGCTCGATGCCCTGGAAGGTCTGGCCCGCCGCGTCCGGACTGGCCGTGACCACGATCTTCTCGATGCCCGGCGGGACCGACGCGGTGTCGACGATGATCGCGTCGGGTGCCGTGCCACCGCCCGAGTGGTAGGTCACGCCCGCGCCCGCCGGCTGGTTGTAGAAGATGAAGTCGTCGTCGGAGCGCACCTTGCCGTCGCCTGTGAGCAGCAGGCCCGACACGTCGAGCCGCACGGGGGCGGCGACGTCCACCGCCACCCGGGAGACCGCAAGAGGGATGTTCGAGCCAGGGGTCATAGCTGTCATGCCGGGTGAACGAACGACCTGGCTTTACCGTTCCCTTAAACTTCCACGGCACCACAACTCTTCTACGGCACCACCACAATCTTCCGCCCCACGCCCGACGCGAACTGCTCCAGCGCCTGCGGGTAGCTGTCGAGTGGCAGCCGGTCGCTGATGAAGACCTCCGGATCCAGGACCCCGTTCGCGAACAGCTCCGCCGCGCGCTCGTAGCTGTGCAGGACGGCCATGGAGCCGGTGATGGTGATCTCCTGGTTGTAGATGCGGTACGGGTCGATCGTCACCCGGGTCGCGTAGTCGGCGACGCCGAACTGGAGGAACGTGCCGGCCTTGGCGACCCGGCCCAGGCCGTCCTGGATCGCCGCCGCGTTCCCGGTCGCGTCGATCACCACCTCCCAGCCCCGCGGCCGGTCCAGTTCGTCCGCGTTCGCGGCGGTCGCCGAGACGCCCAGCCGCCGGGCGGTCTCCAGGCGGGCCGGGTTCAGGTCGACCACGTCGACACTTGCCGCGCCGGTCCGCTTGGCCAGCTCCAGCATCATCAGGCCCATGGTCCCCGAGCCGTAGATGAGCACCTGCGCGCCCAGCCTCGACTTCAGGACGTCGTAGCCGCGCACCGCGCACGACAGTGGTTCTACCAGGGCCGCGTCCTGGGTGCGGACGTGCTCGGGGAGCTTGACGCAGTTGGCGACGGGGGCGACGGCGTACTGCGCGGCGCCGCCGGGTACCGTCACGCCGATCGCGGCCCACCGCTCGCAGAGGTTGTTGTGGCCGTCCCGGCAGTAGCGGCACTCGTAGCAGTACAGGGACGGGTCGACCGCGACCCGGTCGCCGATCGCCACCTCGGTCACCTGGGAGCCGACGCCGACCACCTCGCCGGCGAACTCGTGGCCCGGCACGATCGGCAGCTTGGGCGCGAACTCGCCCTGGAGGATGTGCAGATCGGTCCCGCACAGCCCGCACGCGGCGACTTCCACCACGACCTCGCGGGGGCCGGGTGCCGGGTCGGGGACCTCGGTGACGACGGCACGGCCCACGGACTCGATGACGGCGGCCTTCATTTCACGGCTCCCAACGACAGGCCCTGGACCAGCTTGTCCTGGGCGGTGAACCCCGCGGCGAGCACCGGCAGGGAGACGACGAGCGACGCGGCGCACACCTTCGCCAGGAACAGGCCCTGGCTGGTGATGAAGCCGGTCAGGAAGACGGGGGCGGTCTCGGCGACGACGCCCGTCAGGACCCGGGCGAAGAGAAGTTCGTTCCAGCTGAAGATGAAGCAGATCAGGGAGGTCGCGGCGATGCCGGGCAGGGCGATCGGGGCGACCACGCGCGCGAGGATCGTCGGCAGACGGGCGCCGTCGATCTGCGCCGCCTCGATCACCGCGACCGGGACCTCGGCGAGGAAGGACTGCATCATCCACACCGCGATCGGCAGGTTCATGGAGGTGTAGAGGATGACCAGGAACCAGATGTTGTCCAGCATCCCGGTGTTCTTCGCGAACAGGTAGATCGGCAGCAGGCCGGCGACGACCGGCAGCATCTTCGTGGACAGGAAGAAGAACAGGACGTCCGTCCACTTCTTCACCCGCCGGATCGACAGCGCGTACGCCGCCGGGAAGGCCAGGACGAGGACGAAGAGGGTGGAGACGATCGAGGCGACCGCCGAGTTGACCAGCGCCGGCCAGGGGCTCGCGCCGCCGCCCGCGCCGAAGAACTCGCGGTAGCCGTCCAGGGTGAGGGCGGCGCCGAAGGAGGGCGGGTTGGTCGCCGCGTCCGCCTCGGAGTGGAAGGACGTCAGCGCCATCCAGGCGATGGGGAAGAAGAAGACGATGCCGACCAGCCAGGCCACCAGGCCGATGCCGAGGCCCCGGTGCTGCCGGATACGTGGGGCGATGGTGCTCATGCGCGGGACACCTCCTCGCGGAACAGGGACGACACCACGCGCAGGGCGAAGGTCGCGATGATGATCGAGCCGATGACCACCAGGACGCCGGCGGCCGAGGCGAGGCCGTTCTCGTGGGCCTGGTAGAAGCTCTGGTACACGGTGTAGGGGAGGTTGGCGGTGCCCAGGCCGCCGGAGGCGATCGTGAAGACGGCGTCGAAGTTCTGGACGATGTAGATGCAGCCGAGCAGGGCGCCGAGTTCGAGGTAGCGGCGCAGGTGCGGGAGCGTCAGATGGCGGAAGATCTGCCATTCGTTCGCGCCGTCCACGCGGGCGGCCTCGATCTGCTCGGGGTCCCGGCTCTGCAGCCCGGCGAGCAGGATCAGCATCATGAACGGCGTCCACTGCCACACCAGGGCGGCCTCCACGGCCAGCAGCGGGGTGCCCGAGATCCAGTCGGGCTGCGGCCCGCCGACGTAGTGCAACAGGCCGTTGAGCAGGCCGTACTCGGGGTTGTAGAGGACGTGCTTCCAGAGCAGGGCGGCGGCCACCGGGACCACCAGGAACGGGGCGATCAGCAGGGTGCGGACGACGCCCCGGCCGCGGAACCTGTTGTTCAGGAGCAGCGCCAGCGCGAGGCCGAGGACCAGGCTGACCAGGACCACGGTCACCGTGAGCAGCACGGTCGTCCAGACCGAGTGACGCAGGTCGGCGTCGGTCAGGACCTGGCGGTAGTTGTCGACGCCGGCGAAGTGACGGGCCTTCGGGTAGAGGGCGTTCCAGTCGAAGAAGGAGATGACCACCGTGGCCACGAAGGGCAGCTGGGTCACGACGATCATGAACACCAGGGCGGGCAGCAGGGGGGCCCGGGTGGCCCAGGCGCGCAGGCGGGCGGAGGGCGGCCGCGAGGCGCGCACGGGTGTCGCTGCGTAGGGGGCTGTCGTCGCGGTCATCGTCCCTCGTACTCCTTGGAGATCTTCTCGGCGAGCTGCTGGGACTTCTCGAGGGCCGAGTCGACGGACTGCCGTCCGGCGATGGCCGAACTGATCTCCTGGGAGACCTTGGTGCCGAGATCGGTGAACTCGGGGATGTCGACGAACTGGATGCCGGGCGCGGGCCGCGGCTGAACGCCGGGGTCGTTCGGGCGGGCGCCCTCGATGGCCTCCTTGGTCATCTCCTGGAAGGCGGCGGCCGACTTCACGTAGTCGGGGTTCGTGTACGTCGACGCCCGCTTGCCCGCCGGGACGTTGGACCAGCCGCTGGTCTCGCCGACCAGCTGCTCGTACTGCTTGCTCGACGCCCAGGAGACGAACTTCCAGGCCTTGTCCGGGTTGCGGGAGGCCTTCTGGATGCCCCAGGCCCAGGTGTAGAGCCAGCCGGCGGACTCGGTCTGCTCGACAGGCGCCGGAGCGTAGCCGAGCTTGCCCTTGACCGGGGAGCCGTTCGCCTCCAGGAGGCCGGCCGCGCTGGTGGCGTCGTACCACATGGCGACCTTGCCCTGGGTCATGTTGTTGAGGCACTCGGCGAAGCCTGACTGCGGGGCGCCGGACTCGCCGTGTGCGCGGACCAGGTCGACATAGAACTTCGTCGCCTTCTCGAAGCCCGACCCGGTCAGCCGGGCCTTCCAGCCCTTGTCGAACCAGGTGCCCCCGAAGGTGTTCACGACCGTGGTCAGCGGTGCCATCATCTCGCCCCAGCCGGGCAGGCCGCGCAGGCAGATGCCGCGCATGCCGGACTGCGCGCCGTCCGCCTTGGCGGCGAGGTCGGCGACCTGCTGCCAGGTGGGGTGGGCGGGCATCGTCAGGCCTTTCGCCGCGAACACGTCCTTGCGGTACATCAGGAACGACGACTCGCCGTAGAAGGGCTCCCCGTAGAGCTTGCCGTCGTCGGCGGTCAGGGACTCGCGCATCGGCTGCAGGATGTCCTGCTGGTCGAAGCCCGGGTCCTTCGCGACGTACGAGTCCATCTCGTGCAGCCAGCCGTTGCGGGCGTAGATGGGTATCTCGTAGTTGGACAGGGTGGCCACGTCGTACTGGCCGGCCTGGTTGGCGAAGTCCTGGCTGATCTTGTCGCGGACGTCGTTCTCGGGCAGGACGGTGAAGTTGACCTTGATGCCGGTCTCCTTGGTGAAGCGCGGGGCGAGCTTCTGGAGTTCCGTCATCTGGGGGTTGTTGACCATCAGCACGTTGATCGAGTCGCCGCCGGAACCGGACCCGCCCGCACCGACCCAGCAGCCGGAGAGCAGCGGGGCGAGCAGCGTCCCTGCGGCGGCCATGGCGAGGGTGACTCGCGGCCTCCGTCGGCTCGGGGTTCGCATGGATCGCTCCTGGAGGAATCGGGATATATAGGGCAGTGGTGGGTGTGGAAAGCCCTCGGAGGGGGCGGTGGTGGGTCAGACCCGGATGACCTGCGGGCCCAGCAGGGAGTAGCGGTGGGCCTCGGCCGTGGGGAGCAGGGTGCTCGTCACGATCGCCTCCAGGGCGCCGATCTCGGCGAAGCGGCAGAAGCTGACGGCTCCGAACTTGGTGTGCACGCCCGCGAAGACCGTCCGGCGGGCGGCCCGTACCGCCTGCGCCTTGACCTCGCTGACGGCGGGGTCCGGGGTGGTCAGCCCGTGTTCGCGCGAGATGCCGTTGGCACCGATGTAGGCGAGATCGAGAACGAAACCGGCGAGCATCTTCGTCGTCCAGTGGTCGACGGTCGCCAGCGTGCCGGCCCGGACCCGGCCCCCCAGCAGCAGGACCGACATGTTCTCGGTCTCGGCCAGCGCTCCCGCGACCGGCAGCGACGCCGTGACCACGGTCAGCGGCCGGTCCGTCGGCAGCGACTCGGCGATGAGCTGGGGGGTGAAGCCCTCGTCGACGAAGACGGTCTCGGCGTCGCCCAGCAGCTCGGCGGCGGCCGACGCGATCCGGCGCTTCTCCGGGACATGGCTGGTCGACCGGAAGGCGAGCGTGGTCTCGAAGCCGGCGCTCTCGACGGGATACGCGCCCCCGTGGGTACGGCGCACCAGGCCGTGGTCCTCCAGGGCGCGCAGGTCGCGCCGGATGGTCTCCTTGGCCACGCCCAGGGCGTCGGCGAGCGCGGTGACGTCGACGGAGCCGGTGGCACGCGCGGCCCGCACGATCTCGCGCTGGCGTTCTTCCGCCGTCTGCGTGCTCATCCCGTCACCCACTTCCTCGTGGAACCGCACGGAGCCGCGTGGGGCCGCGTGGAGCTGCCCGTTCGGGCCATGCAGCAAGTTCTACAGCGGGCGTGCGGGGCTGACCAGGCCTGTTGCGGGCCCGATACTGCCCGTGTGTGCCCGTTTGCCGGGCGGAGTGCCCGCCTCGGACCTGCGCGGCTGCCGCGGGAGGGGTGGGAGCGGGCGGCCCGGATGCCCGAACACGGCGGCGGGCGGGCCCGTTCGGTGCCCGCCCGCCGCCGTGGGTGACCGTTTTCCGCCGCCCGGCGTGCTGCTCAGTACGGCCAGACGGGCGGGTCGTCGACGAAACGGCCGCCGAGGTGGGTGTGGGCGGGCTTCTCCGGGTCCAGTTCGCCGTGCTCGGCGATCAGCTTCGCGGCGAACTGCTCGGAGTCGTCCTGCGGCTCGTAGCCGAGCGCCCGCGCGGTGCTCAGGTCCCACCACAGCCGGGTGTTGGCGGAGGAGCCGTAGACGACGGTGTGGCCGACCTCCTCGGCCGTCAGCGCCGCGTGGAAGAGGCGGGCGCCGTCGGCGGGGCTCATCCACACCGAGAGCATCCGTACGTCGGCCGGTTCCGCGAAGCAGGAGCCGATGCGGACGGAGACCGTCTCCAGGCCGTGCTTGTCCCAGTACAGCTGGGCGAGGTCCTCGCCGAACGCCTTGGACAGGCCGTAGAAGGTGTCCGGGCGGCGCGGGGTGTCGACCGGGATCAGCGGGTCGCCCGCGGTCGGTGCCGGGGTGAAGCCGACGGCGTGGTTGGAGGAGGCGAAGACGATGCGCGGCACGCCGGCCTCGCGGGCGGCCTCGTACAGGTTGTAGGTGCCCTCGATGTTCGAGCGGAGGATCTTCTCGAAGGGCGCCTCCAGGGAGATCCCCGCGAGGTGCAGGACCGCGTCCACCCCTCGTACGGCCTCCCGCAGCGCGTCCCTGTCGCCGAGATCGGCGGTGATCGCGTCCGGTTCGCCCTCGACCGGACGCACGTCGAACAGGCGCAGCTCGTAGCCGTACTCCGGGAGCAGGGACCGCATCAGGGTGCCGAGTCCGCCGGCGGCACCGGTGAGCAGTAGCGTGCGGGGCGTGGGCATCCACGGTCTCCTTGGATCGACACCGGTCGCGTCCGTGTATGGCATTCACATTCATGGACACGCTAGGGAGATATGGCGTGCCGAGTCAAGTGTGCCGTGGAGTGCGGCAATCTGCTCGACTGTTGGTCGTTTGTCGCCTTGACCGGCCCTGAGGCGGCCTCGTAACGTGGTCGCGTTCATGAATATGGACGCCGATCAGAGACATGCATCAGCAGCACGATCTGCGTCGACCGCCTCGACAGGGAGCGCCCGTGACGCCAGCCCCTCTCGCCGCCCGGCTCCGTGACCCGCGCGGGCCGCTCTTCTTCCCCGTCACCGCCTACGGCCCCGACGGCTCCCTCGACCTCGACGCCTACCGCGAGCACGTCCGCCGGGGCGTCGAGGCGGGCGCCGCCGCCGTCTTCGCCTGCTGCGGCACCGGGGAGTTCCACGCGCTGCTCCCGGAGGAGTTCGAGGCCTGCGTGGGCGCGGCCGTGGAAGCGGCCGGCGGGCGGGTACCGGTGGTGGCCGGCGCCGGCTACGGCACCGCACTCGCCGTACGCTACGCGCGTCTCGCCGCGGCCGCGGGCGCCGACGGCCTGCTCGCCATGCCGCCCTACCTGGTGGTCGCCGGCCAGGAGGGCCTGCTCCGGCACTACCGCGAGGTGGCGGCGGCCACCGAGCTCCCCGTGATCGTCTACCAGCGCGACAACGCCGTGTTCACCCCGCCCACGGTCGTCGAACTCGCCCGCACCGAGGGCGTCATCGGCTTCAAGGACGGCCTCGGCGACCTGGACCTCATGCAGCGCATCGTCAGCGCCGTCCGCACCGAGGTTCCCGGCGACTTCCTCTACTTCAACGGCCTGCCCACCGCCGAACAGACCCAGCTCGCCTACCGGGCCATCGGCATCGACCTCTACTCCTCCGCCGTCTTCTGCTTCGTCCCGGAGATCGCCCTCGCCTTCCACGCCGCGCTGCGCGAGGGGGACCGGGCGACGGCCGAGCGCCTGCTGGACGGCTTCTACCGCCCGTTCGTCGAACTCCGCGCCCAGGGCCGGGGATACGCCGTCTCGCTGGTCAAGGCGGGCGTACGGCTGCGCGGCCTGGACG
This sequence comes from Streptomyces sp. NPDC013157, assembly GCF_042899865.1. NCBI lineage: Bacteria > Bacillati > Actinomycetota > Actinomycetes > Kitasatosporales > Streptomycetaceae > Streptomyces > Streptomyces sp. NPDC013157. The sequence continues at coordinate 554,557 of NZ_JBIBAK010000004.1, forward strand.
TCGGCGAGGTCCGCCCCCCGCTGCACGAGCCGGCCGAGGACCATGTGAAGCAGCTCGCGCAGCTGATCGAACGCGGGTACGCACTGCTGGAGGGGAACGCGTGACGCATCCCGGAGAGAGCCGGGCAGGGCGGCTGAAGACGTCGGCGTTCGTGTACCCCTGGGACGTCAACGGGGACCCCGCGGCCGCCGACCGCATCGCCGCACTCGGCGTCGACCAGGTGACCCTGGCCTCCGCCTACCACTCCACCCGCGCCCTGACCCCCCGCCACCCCCGCCACCGCATCGTCACCGCCGAACACGCGGCCGTCTACTACCCGGCCGACGACCGCTGGACGGGCCGGGAACTGCGCCCGTACCCGGCCGGCGACTGGGCCCCCGGCGACGCCCACGGCGAGGCGGCCGACGCCCTGCGCGGCGCCGGCCTCGAAGTCCACACCTGGGTGATCCTCGCCCACAACTCCCGCCTGGGCGCCGAGCATCCGGACACCTCCGTCGTCAACGCCTACGGCGACCGCTACCCCTGGGCCCCCTGCATCGCCCAGCCCGCCACGCGCGCGTACCTGGCCGACCTCGCCGCCGAGGCCGCCGTACGCCCGGGCGCGGCCGGCACCGAACTGGAGTCCCTCGGCTGGTACGGCCTCCAGCACCTGCACGCCCACGACAAGACCGCCGGGGTCGGCCTCGGGGACGCCGGCCAGTACCTGATGGCGCTCTGCTTCTGCCCCGCGTGCCGGACCGGGTACGGCGAACAGGGCCTGGACGCCGACGAGCTGGCCGCCGCCGTACGGGAGGCCCTGGAGCCGCTCTGGCGGGGCACGGGCGACGACGCCGGCTGGCCGACGGTGGAGAAGCTGCTCGGCGCGCCGGTGGCGGCGGCCACACGCGCGTGGCGCGACGGACAGGCCCGCACGCTCCAGGAGACGGCCGTCGCCGCGGTGCGGGCGGCGGCCTCCGAAGGCTTCCAGGTGCTGCTGCACGCCGACCCGGTGACGTACCACTGCGGGGCCAACGCGGGCGTGGACCCGGCCTGGATCCTCTCCGTGGCGGACGGCGTCGTGGTCCCCTGCGCGGGCGGTACGGCCCTGCTCGCGCCCTTCGCCGGACACGCGCGCGCGGACACGGTCCTGGCCGCCAACTTCACGGTGGTCTCCGGGATGGGCGGCAGTCCCGGGACCCTCGCGGCCGACGCGGACCGCGCCCGTGCGCTGGGCGCGACCGAACTACGGCTGTATCACGCCGGGTTGGCGTCCGACGGCGACCTGGCGGCGGTGCGGGAGGCGCTGCGCTGAGCCAGTGAGCCGGCGGTGAGGATCAGCGCCCCGCCGAAGACCGGCAACAGCAGCCGGTGGTCCACGAGTTCGACGAGGGCGGCCCCGGCGGCCAGTCCGGCCACGTTCGGTGTGAACATCAGCGTGTCGGCCGTCGCGGTCGCCCGCCCCAGCGCGGCGGCCGGGACCTCGCGCTGTACGGCGGTGTAGGCGGCGATCAGCACGCAGGGGAGGCCCAGGCCGCCGGCGAGGCTGCACGCGAGGAGTGCCATGTCACATGGCACCACCCGCCCGGCCACCGCCACCCCCGTCAGCGCGATCCCGCACGCCGCGAACCGCCGCTCCCCGAGCCGCCGCAGCGCGGGCCCAGCGACCAGCCCGGCGCCGACCGAGCCGACACCCTGGACGGCGTACATCACTCCCGTGTAGGCGGGGGAGTGCCCGAGGGCGTCCACGACGGCGTAGTTCATGCTGCTGCCGAGCGAGGCGAGGCACATCGTGGCGCCGCCGGCGCACACCAGCGGCCGCAGGGCCGGATGCGCCCAGAGCAGCCGGACCCCGTCGGCCGCCTGCCCGCGCCGGCTGCCGGGCGCCGCCCGTCCGGGCCGCTCGTCCCGCACCCGGAGCAGCGCGCACAGCCCTGCCGCCAGCACGAAGGTGCCGGCGTCCAGCAGCGCCACGCCCGGCCCGCCGTACGCCGTGTACAGGGCCGCGCCGGTCAGCGGAGCGACCAGCTTCATGCCCTCGCGGGCGGTCATCCGCAGCCCGTTGAAGTCGCCGAGCAGAGCCGGGTCGACGGCGGCGACGACCAGCGCGGAGCTCGCCGCGTCCTCGACTACGCCCGCCGCGCCGTAGAGCACGAGGACGGCGAGGAGCAGCCAGACGGAGGCGGGGGAGGAGACCGTCCACAGGGGCAGCAGGAGAAGCGCGAGGGCGAGGTTCGTCCGGACCACCAGGGGTTTGCGGCGGACGCGGTCGGCGAGGGCGCCGAGGACGGGGCCGAGCAGGGTGGGGGCCCAGAGGGCGGCGGTGCAGAGGGCGGCGAGCCCGTCGGAGCCGGTGAGGTCCTTGACCCAGACGCCGGACACGAGCCAGAGCGCGGAGGTGCCGAAGCCGGACACCACGACCCCGGTGAGGTACAGGGCGGCGTTGCGATCACGCAGCAGGCGGGCCACGGCCCAGGAGGTGGTGGTCGTCATGCCTGGTCATCGTGGGCCTAAGGCGGGGGCGGGGGGATCGGGAAGGTGCCTTAGAAGGACGCCGGAACGACGCCGGAACGAGGCGGGAACGAAGCGGCGAGACGTCGGTGGACAGAGCGCGGGCCCCCTGCGGCCCGCCCGGCGGAAATCCGTCGGAACCTGTCGGCAATGCCCATGGGGCGGGTGCGGCCGCGACCCTACCGTCGGCCTCATGCGCTACATCGCACCGATCCTCATCGGTCTCGTCTACGTCCTCCTCATGTCCCTCGTCCGCGAACCGCACCGGCGCCGCCTCAACGCGGTGATGGTGGCCGGAGCGGGCGCCGCGTACCTGAGCGGCGGCGGCCTGGGCGGCTGGGAGTTCGCGTTCACCGCACTGGCCACTTGTGTCGCCTACCGCGGCCTGGACTCCTGGACCTTCATCGGCGTCGGCTGGCTGATGCACACGACGTGGGACATCGTCCACGACATCAAGGGTTCGCCGCTGATCCCGTTCTTCCTCGACTCGTCGTTCGGGTGTGCGATCTGCGACCCGGTGATCGCGCTGTGGTGCTTCCTGGGCGGGGTGTCGGTGTGGCGGACCGATGAGTTTCGGAAGGCCGTGCGGTCCACCTCCTGACGGAGACGGAGCAGACGACCGAACCGGTGCACCGGGAGGCAGCGCGATGACTGGTACGACCATGATCGACCTCGGCCCGCAGACGAGGATCGTGGCGGAACTCGCGGAGCGGGTGACGGACGGGCAGCTGGCGGTGCCGACGCCCTGTCCGGACTACGCCGTCCGCCACCTGCTGGGCCATGTGGCGGGCCTGTCCGTGGCCTTCCGGGACGCGGCCCGCAAGGATCTGGGGGCCACCACCGACCACCGCCCCGACGCGTCGCTGCCGGCGCTCGTACCGGAGTGGCGGCAGGAACTGCCCAAGGCGCTCGACGCACTGGCGGAGGCCTGGCGGGACCCGTCCGCGTGGGACGGCATGACGCGCGCGGGCGGGATCGACCTGCCGGGCGGGGTGGCGGGCGCGGTCGTCGCCGACGAACTGGTCGTCCACGGCTGGGACCTGGCCCGGGCCACCGGCCAGGAGTACGTCCCCGATCCCGCGGCCCTGGAGGCGGCCTACGGCTTCCTGCGGATGGCGGCGGAGGGCGACCGCGGCCCGTTCGGCCCCCTCGTGCCGGTGCCGGAGGACGCGCGGCTGCTGGACCGGGCGGTGGGGCTGAGCGGCCGGGACCCGGGGTGGAAGCCGTAGAAGGACGCAAACGGTGAGCGGGCGAGGACCAGGATCCGTACTCTCCTCGCCATGCCCTTGAGCCTCACCGTCCTCGGCACCGCCTCCCCCTACCCCCGACCCGGCCGCCCCTGCTCCGGGTACCTGGTACGGGGCGGCGGCGCCGAGGTGTGGGTGGACGCGGGGACCGGGACCTTCGCGGAGTTGCAGCGGCACACGGATCCGGCGCGGCTCACGGCGATCTGGCTCTCGCACCTGCACGCGGATCACAGCGCGGATCTGCTGGCCGCCGCGTACGCGTACGCCTTCGGCGGCCTGACCCCGGCCGCACCGATCCCGGTCTACGCGCCGCAGGAGTGCGCGGCGCGCCTGGCGGGCTTCTTCGGCCGGCCGGACCCGGGCTTCCTGAGCGGAGTCTTCGACTTCCGGCCCCTGTACGACGGCCATGCCGTCCAGCACTGGAACCTGCGGCTCGCCGCCTGGGCGGTGTCCCACGACACGGAGGCCTACGGGCTGCGCGCCGAGTGCCAGGGGAGCGTGCTGGCGTACTCCGGCGACAGCGGCCCGTGCGCCGCCCTGATCGAACTGGCCACTCGGGCGGACGTCTTCCTGTGCGAGGCCGACCTCGACCGGCATCGCGAAGGCGAACGCATACACCTCACCCCCGAAGACGCGGGGCGGATCGCCCGGGAGGCCGGAGTACGCGAACTCCTCATCACCCACGTGGGCCCCGCCCTGACCCGCGAGATGGCGGCGGCCCGGGCCGGGGCGGCATCGGGACGGCCCACCGGCGTGGCACGGGAGGGGGAGGCGAGGGGGTTCTGAGGCGGCCGCGGCCGAAGCCGCGTCACTCTCCGCGGGCCGCCGCGCCCCGCTCCGCCCACCACGGCCGCAGGCTCCGCTCCGCGGCGCTCAGCACCTCGCCCGGAGGCAGCTCGTCCGCGCGCTCGATCACCACGACGTTCCACCCGTTCCGGGCGACCGCGGCGAGGGTCACCGCACGCTCGCGCGCCAGGTACGTCACCGCTGACGCGACATCCGTCACCGGCGGGCGCACCTCGTACCGGGCCAGCTTTCCGACATACCGGTCCAACCATCCCTCCCCCTCCCTCCCGGCGGCTCGGGACAGGGCGGACCCGGCGTTCCCGTCGAGAAAGACCATGACCGGGGAAACGGGCGCGAGCACCCTGGTGAGGTCGGTCAGGAACGCGTCGATCGTCTCCTCGTCGCGGCCCATGGCCAGCAGCGTCGGCACGAACGGCACCAGGGCGTCGGCGATCACCACGTCGACGCCGCTCGCCAGGACCGAGTCGACGAACTCGGCGGTCGCCGCGATCAGCAACCCCGGGCCGACGGTGCCGGTGGTACGGAAAGCCTCGGCCACCGCCGCGAACTGGGGCCTGGTCAGGACCTCCTCCTCACGGAAATGGTCCACCCGCAGTCCGGCGCCGGCCAGCCGGCGGGCCAGTCCGCCGCACAGTGTCGACTTGCCCACCCCGGGAGACGCTCCCCACACGCTGATCAGAACCGTCATGGCAGGCGAGCCTATGGTCCGGGCTCCCTCTCCCCGGCCACCTTTGTCAGAAGCATTGACGAAACACAGCCGCCCTCCTAGCTTCGTCCGCGTCGTACTTCATACGTCATATATGAGACGCGATATGCGAGATCAGATACGTCAGATCAGGCTCCGTACCTGATACGTGACCCCGAGAGGCGCGCATGACCTCTGTGCCCATGCCGATTCCGTCGCGCACGCAGTTCGTGCTGGACGCGATCAAACACCGCATCCTGACCGGGCAGCTGACGCCCGGTCAGGCCCTGGTGGAGACCGAGCTCGCCGCGCAGTTCGGGGTGTCCAAGACCCCCGTGCGGGAGGCGCTCAAGACCCTCGCCGGGACCGGGCTGGTCGTGATGAGCCAGTACAAGGGCGTCACGGTGCGCATGGTGGACGCGGACATGGCGCGGGAGGTCTACGACGTACGGCTGCTCCTCGAACCGGAGGCCCTCCGGCGGGCCGTGCAGCGCGCTGCTTCCCTCGACGCCGCCCGCGACGCCCTCACCCGCGCCGACAACGCCACCGACACCGCCGAACGCTCCCTCGCCAACCGCGACTTCCACCGCGCCCTCTACCTCCCGTGCGGCAACCCGCTCCTCGGCCGGATGCTCGACGAGGTCCGCGACCAGGCCGCCCTCGTCTCCGCCGTCGCCTGGGCCGCCTCCCCCTCCTGGGAACAGGAGGCCGGTGAGCACCGCGAGATCCTCCGGCTGGCGCTGGACGGCGACGCCGACGGCGCCGCCCGCACCCTGCACACCCACATCGCGTCCTTCGTCGACCGGGCGTTCCCCCGGGCGGCCGACCAGGAAGGCCAGCAATGAGCAGCGTGGCGTTCGAGACCCAACGGGCTGCCCTGGCCGACGTGGTGGCCATCCCGGTGACCCCCTTCGCCGCGGACGGCAGCGTCGACCAGGACGCCCTCCGGGCCCTGCTCCGCCGGCTCCTCGACGGCGGGATCCGCACCCTCACCCCGAACGGGAACACCGGCGAGTTCTACGCCCTGACCCTCGAAGAGCGGCGGCTGGTCACCGAGCTGACCCTCGACGAGACCGGGGACCGGGCGGTCGTCCTGGCCGGGGTCGGGCACGACGTCGCGACCGCCGTCGCCGCCGCCCGGCACGCCCGCGCGCACGGCGCACAGATGGTGATGGTCCATCAGCCCGTCCATCCGTACGTCTCGCAGGCCGGCTGGGTCGACTACCACCGGGCCGTCGCCGCGTCCGTCCCCGAACTCGGCATCGTCCCGTACGTCCGCAACGCCCAGCTCTCCGGCGCCCGCCTCGCCGAACTCGCCGGCGCCTGCCCCAACGTGATCGGCGTCAAGTACGCCGTCCCGGACGCCGCCAAGTTCGCCGCCTTCGCCCGGGACGCGGGGCTCGACCGCTTCGTCTGGGTCGCCGGGCTCGCCGAGCCCTACGCACCCTCCTACTTCTCGGCCGGCGCCACCGGTTTCACCTCCGGCCTCGTGAACGTCGCCCCGGCCGTCTCGCTGAACATGATTGAAGCGCTTCGATCCGGCGACTACCCGGCCGCCATGAAGGTCTGGGAACAGATCCGCCGGTTCGAGGAACTCCGGGCCGCGAACGGCTCCGCCGACAACGTCACCGTCGTCAAGGAGGCCCTCGCCGCCCTCGGCCTCTGCCGCCGCGACGTCCGTCCGCCCAGCAGGCAGCTGCCGGAGGAAGGGCGCGCCGAGGTCGCCGCCATAGCCGCCGGGTGGTCCCTGTGAGCCGCAGCGAGAACACCCCGCGCAAGCAGCCCGAGGAACTCCGCAGCCACCAGTGGTACGGCACCGAAGGGCTCCGCTCCTTCAGCCACCGCGCCCGCACCCGCCAGCTCGGCTACCTCCCCGAGGAGCACCTCGGCAAGCCGGTCATCGCGATCCTCAACACCTGGTCGGACATCAACCCCTGTCATGTGCACCTCCGTGACCGGGCGCAGGCGGTCAAGCGGGGCGTGTGGCAGGCGGGCGGATTCCCGCTGGAGTTCCCGGTCTCCACCCTCTCCGAGACCTTCCAGAAGCCGACCCCGATGCTCTACCGCAACCTCCTCGCCATGGAGACGGAGGAGCTGTTGCGGTCGTACCCGGTCGACGGGGCCGTGCTGATGGGCGGCTGCGACAAGTCCACCCCGGCCCTCCTCATGGGCGCGGCCTCGGTGGACCTGCCGGCCGTCTTCGTGCCCGCGGGACCCATGCTTCCGGGCCACTGGCGGGGCGAGGTCCTCGGCTCGGGCACCGACATGTGGAAGTACTGGGACGACAAGCGCGCCGGTCTCATCGGCGACTGCGAGATGGCGGAGCTGGAGAGCGGTCTGGCCCGGTCGCCCGGTCACTGCATGACCATGGGGACGGCCTCCACCCTCACCGCCGCCGCCGAGGCACTCGGCGTGACCGTGCCGGGCGCGTCCAGCATCCCGGCCGTCGACTCCGGGCACGACCGCATGGCCGCCCGGGCGGGGATGCGGATCGTCGAACTCGTCCACCGCGACCGGCGGCTCTCCCACCTCCTCACCCGCGACGCCTTCGAGGACGCCGTCACCACCGTCCTCGGGCTCGGCGGCTCCACCAACGCCGTCATCCACCTCATCGCCATGGCCGGCCGGGCCGGGGTACGGCTCACTCTCGACGACTTCGACCGCATCGCCCGCACCGTGCCCGTCCTCGCCAACGTCCGCCCCGGCGGCCGGAAGTACCTCATGGAGGACTTCCACTTCGCGGGCGGCCTCCCCGGCTTCCTCTCCCGCATCCCGGACCTGCTCCACCTGGACCGGCCCACGGTGTCGTACGACACCTACCGCGAGCAGCTCGCCGGCGCCCGGGTGCACGACGACGACGTCGTCCGGCCCCGCGGCAACCCGGTGGCCGCCGAAGGCGGGGTCGCCGTGCTGCGCGGCAACCTCTGCCCGGACGGCGCCGTCATCAAGCACATCGCCGCCGAACCGCACCTGCTGAAGCACACCGGTCCCGCCGTCGTCTTCGACGACTACCGGACCATGCAGCGCACCATCGACGACCCCTCCCTCGGGATCACCGCCGAGAGCGTGCTCGTGCTGCGCAACGCCGGGCCCAAGGGCGGTCCCGGCATGCCCGAGTACGGCATGCTGCCCATCCCCGACCACCTCCTCAAACAGGGGGTGCGGGACATGGTGCGGATCTCCGACGCCCGGATGAGCGGCACCAGTTACGGCGCCTGCGTGCTGCACGTCGCACCCGAGTCGTACGTCGGCGGGCCGCTCGCACTCGTCCGCAGCGGCGACTCCATCACCCTGGACGTCGAGGCACGCACCCTGCAGCTCGACGTGGACGACGAGGAGCTGGACCGGCGCAGGGCGGAGTGGACACCGCCGCCCGTGCGGTACGAGCGCGGGTACGGTGCGCTCTACGACCAGCAGATCACCCAGGCCGACACCGGCTGCGACTTCGAGTTCCTGGCCCGGCCGGGAGAAGTCCCGGATCCGTACGCGGGCTGACCCCCGTACGACGATCGTCGAAGCGCTTCAACCACGTGCATGGAGCAAGCGCTTCCCACACGCACCGTAACCGCCTACCCGTCACCCGGCCACCACCCCTCCCGGACGCCCTTCGGGCGGCCCCTGTCCATCGCGAACGGAGAACAGGTCATGGCCCAAGCCGCAGCCGTGGCGAAACCGCCCGCGCCACCCCGGCGGCGCCGTGCCTCCGCGGCGCCGCGCAGGCTGCCGTATCTGCTGATCGCCCCGGCGGCCCTGCTCATGCTGGGCTTCATCGCCTACCCGGTGCTCAGCGTCTTCTACTACAGCCTGCAGAACTACAACCCGACCAAGCCGTGGCGCAACGGGTTCGCGGGCTTCGGCAACTTCACGCAGGCCTTCGCGCACGACCCGCAGTTCTGGGACACGCTGACCTTCAGCGCCAAGTGGGTCGTGGTGGAGGTCGGGTTGCAGCTGCTGTTCGGGCTCGCGCTCGCGCTGATCGTCAACCAGACGTTCGTGGGGCGGGCACTGGGACGGGCGCTGGTCTTCTCGCCGTGGGCCGTCTCCGGGGTGCTGACCTCCGCGATCTGGGTGCTGCTCTACAACTCCCAGACGGGCATCACGCGTTACCTCGCCGACGCGGGCATCGGGTCGTACGGCACCAGCTGGCTCTCCGACCCCTCGACCGTCTTCCCGGCGGCCGTGGTCGCCGACCTGTGGCGGGGCGTGCCGTTCTTCGCGATCCTCATCCTCGCCGACCTGCAGTCCGTGTCCAAGGACCTGTACGAGGCGGCGGAAGTCGACGGGGCGAGCCGCCTCAAGCAGTTCTGGCACATCACCCTGCCGCACCTCAAGGACGCCATCGTGCTGTCCACGCTGCTGCGCGCGGTGTGGGAGTTCAACAACGTCGACCTGCTCTACACCCTGACCGGCGGCGGCCCGGCGGGGGAGACCACGACCCTTCCCCTCTACATCGCCAACACCAGCGTCGACGCCCACGACTTCGGCTACGCCTCCGCGCTGACCACGGTGGCCTTCGTGATCCTGCTCTTCTGCTCGATCGTCTACCTGCGGCTGAGCAAGTTCGGAGGCGAGGCGAAGTGATCACCGAGATCGCCCCCGAGGCCGAACCCGTCGTGTCCGCGCCCGCCCGGCCGCACCGGCGGCGCCGCGCCTGGGACGAGGTCCCCCGCTGGCAGATCTACCTCCCCCTCGGGATCTACCTCCTCTTCACGCTGGTCCCCTTCTACTGGATCCTGCTCTTCGCCCTCCGCCCGGCCGGCTCCACCTCGCTCGTCCCCTGGCCGGTCACCTTCGACCACTTCCAGAAGGTGTGGACCGAGCGCAGCTTCGGCACCTACTTCACCAACAGCGTCTACGTCGGCGTCGCGACCCTGCTGCTGACCACGGTCGTCGCGCTGGCCGGCGGCTACGCCCTCGCCCGCTTCGACTTCCGGCTCAAGCGCGGCTTCATGCTGGCCCTGCTCTGCTCGCAGTTCGTGCCGGGCACGCTGCTCCTGGTCCCGCTCTTCCAGATCTTCGCCAGGCTCCAGATGATCAACTCGCTCGGCAGTGTCGTCATCGCCGAGACGGTCTTCCAGCTTCCGCTGTCGATGATCCTGATCAGCGGCTTCATCAGGAACGTGCCGTACTCCCTGGAGGAGGCCGCCTGGGTCGACGGCTGCAACCGGCTCACCGCCTTCCGGATCGTCGTCCTGCCCCTGCTGCGGCCGGGGCTGGTCGCGGTCGGCTCCTTCGCCTTCGTGCACGCCTGGAACCACTTCCTGTTCGCCCTGATGTTCCTCTCCGACCAGAGCAAGCAGACCATCCCGGTCGGCCTCAACACCCTGATGAGCGCCGACAGCGTGGACCTGGGCGCGCTGGCCGCGGGCGGGATCATCGCCGCCGTACCCGTCGTGATCGTCTTCGCCTTCATCCAGAAGTGGCTGATCACCGGCTTCAGCGCGGGGGCGGTGAAGGGATGAGACACCTCGCGGACGGACCGGGGCAAACGCTTACCCTGCACCCAAAGATCGACAACGCAGGGAGGACGCTGTGAACACTTCACCCATCGACCTCGTTCTGGCAGGGGCGCGCGGACACGGCCGCTGGCACCTGGAGAACATCCGACGGCTCCAGGAGAAGGGCGTCGTACGCCTGGCCGGCATCTGCGAGCTGACCCCGCTGGGCGCCGACGAGCTGCCGGAAGGGCTCGGGCAGCCCGCCCAGTCCGCCGACTTCGGTGCCCTGCTCGACGCGACCGGCGCCCGGATCGCCGTGATCTGCACGCCCATCCCCACCCACACGGACCTCGCCCTGACGGCCGCCGAGCGGGGCGTGCACCTGCTCCTCGAGAAGCCGCCGGCGCCGTCGTACGCCGAGTTCCGGCGGATGGCCGACGGGGTCGCGAAGGCGGGCGTGGCCTGCCAGATCGGCTTCCAGTCGCTCGGCTCGCACGCCGTGCCCGCGATCCGGCGGCTGATCGCGGACGGTGCCGTCGGCGACGTGGTGGGGGTGGGGGGCGCGGGCGCCTGGGCCCGCCCCGAGGCCTAATACCGGCGGGCGCCCTGGGCCGGCAGGCGGCGGCTGAACGGCGTCGACGTCGTCGACGGGGTCCTCACCAACCCCCTCGCGCACGCCGTCGCCACCGGCCTCGCCCTGCTCGGCACCGACCGCGCCGAGGACGTCGCCCGCATCGAGACCGAGCTGCTGCGCGCCAACGACATCGAGTCCGACGACACCTCCTGCGTCCGCGTCACCACCCCGCGCGGCCCGGTCACGGTCGCCGCCACGCTCTGCGCCGAGGAACCGGGGGACCCGTACGTCCTGGTGCACGGCACCGGCGGCCGGATCACCCACTGGTACAAGCAGGACCGGGTGCTGGTGCAGCGGGCGGGCCACGGCCCGGAGGAGATCGAGTACGGCAGCACGGACCTGCTGGAGAACCTCGCCGACCACCTCACCACCGGCGCCGCTCTGCTGGTGGAACCGGACGCCACCGGCGCCTTCATGAAGGTCGTTGAAGCGATTCGACTGGCCGACGACCCGGTCGCGCTGCCCGCCGACGCCTGGCACCACCTGCCCGAGGACGGGCGCCGGGTGGTGACCGGTATCGACGGACTCGTCGCGGCCTGCGCCGACACCCTCTCCCTCTACTCCGAACTGGGCGCCCCCTGGGCCCCGCCGAACGAGGTGAGCCCATGACCGATGACGGACAGACGTACACCAACCCCGTCCTGAACGCCGACTGGTCCGACCCGGACGTCGTCCGCGCCGGCGACGACTTCTACCTCACCGCCTCCAGCTTCGGCCGCGTCCCCGGTCTGCCCCTGCTGCACTCCCGCGACCTGGTCAACTGGACCCTGGTCGGCCACGCCCTCGAACGCCTCGAACCCGAGGAGCGGTTCACCGCCCCGCGCCACGACCGCGGGGTCTGGGCACCCTCCTTACGGCACCACGACGACCGTTTCTGGATCTTCTGGGGCGACCCCGACCAGGGCATCTTCCAGGTCAACGCCCCGGAGATCAGGGGCCCGTGGAGCCGCCCGCACCTGGTGAAGGAGGGCCGGGGACTCATCGACCCCTGCCCGCTGTGGGACGACGAGACCGGCGAGGCGTATCTCGTCCACGCGTGGGCGAAGTCCCGCTCCGGCATCGACAACCGGCTGACCGGCCACCGGATGCACCCCGACGGCACCTCGCTGCTCGATGCCGGCAAGGTGATCGTGGACGGGGACCGGATACCGGGGTGGTTCACCCTGGAGGGCCCCAAGCTCTACCGGCACGACGGCTGGTTCTGGATCCTCGCCCCCGCCGGGGGAGTGGCGACCGGCTGGCAGGGCGCCCTCCGCTCCCGGGGCTTCTTCGGGCCGTACGAGGAACGGATCGTCCTGGAGCAGCGGGACACCGACGTCAACGGACCGCACCAGGGCGGCTGGGTGCGGACCCGGGACGGCGAGGACTGGTTCCTGCACTTCCAGCAGCGGGGTGCGTACGGCAGGGTCGTCCACCTCCAGCCGATGCGGTGGGGTGCGGACGGCTGGCCGGTGCTCGGGGACGCCGGCGCGCCCGTCGCCGTACACCCGAAACCCGCGCTGCCGGCGCAGCCGCCCGCCGCGCCCGCCACCGGCGACGACTTCCCCGGCGGGCGGTTCGGCCGGCAGTGGCAGTGGACGGCCAATCCGGGTGCGGGCTGGGCCACCCAGCACTCGGGGGACGGTCTGCGGCTGGCGTGCGTGCGCTCGGGGGATGCGCACGACCTGCGCCGGTTGCCGCATGTGCTGACCCAGCGGCTGCCCGGGGCGCCGTGCGCGGTCGAGGTCGAACTTCGGCTGGACGGCGCCGAGCCGGGGGCGCGGGCCGGGCTCGCCGTGCTCGGGGACGCCTTCGGCTGGATCGGGTTGGAGTGCGGGCCGGGCGGCGGCGTGCGGCTCGTGCACCGGTTCGCGCAGGCCACCGCCATGGGGGCGCCTCCCACGCCTTTCGGGCCGTGGGGGAGCGAACGGGACGCCGGTACCGCACGGCCCGCGCCCGAGGGGCGGGCCCGGCTGCGCATCGACATCGGCGCGGGGGCACGGTGCCGGTTCTCGTACGACGTCGGAGCGGGCCTCGTGCCGTCCGGACCGGTGTTCGCCGCCACGCCCTGGCGCTGGGTCGGCGCCCTGCTCGGCCTCTTCGCCGCCGCGCCCGAGGGACCGGGCGCCGCCGGGGCCGCCACCTTCACGCACTTCCGCGTCACTCCCTGCTGACCCCAGACAGAAGAGAGCCGATCAATGAAGAGCAGCATCCGCAGAAGCAGGCGCGCGGCCGTCGCCGTCGCCCTGGGTTCCGTGCTCGCGCTGACCGCCACCGCCTGCGGCGACGACGGCAGCGGCAGCGCGGGCGACAAGGGCGGCGAGGGCTCCGGGAAGGGCACGATCACCTTCTGGGACAACAACGGCGGTGTCCGCACCGACGTCTGGAAGGAGATCATCGCCGACTTCGAGAAGCAGAACCCCGACATCAAGGTCAAGTACGTCGGTGTGCCCGCCGCCAGTGTCCAGTCCAAGTACGACACCGCCATCCAGGGCGGCGGGCTGCCCGACGTCGGCGGGGTCACCACCGCGATGCTCGCGGAGGTCGCCGCGCAGGGCGCGCTGGAACCGCTGGACAGCCGGCTCGCGAAGAGCTGGCTGAACGGCAAGCTCAACGAGAAGTTCCTGGAGAGCGTGAAGTCGGCGGGCGGCGACGGAAAGACGTACTCCGTGCCGACCTCCGCGAACAACGGCACGCTCTGGTACCGGACCGACCTGTTCAGCGCGGCCAAGCTGGACCCGCCGACCACCTGGACGAACTTCTACGCGGCCGCCGACCAACTCACCGACCAGGCGAAGAACAGGTTCGGGTACACCATCCGTGGCGGCGAGGGCTCCATCGCCCAGGCGCTGGACGCCACGTACGGGCAGAGCGGGATCACCTCCTTCTGGAACGGTGACAAGACCACCGTCAACGACCCGAAGAACGTCACCGCGCTGGAGAAGTACGTCGGGCTGTACAAGAAGGACACCCCGTCCGCCGACGTCAACAACGACTTCACCAAGATGGTCGCGCAGTGGGATTCCGGCACGATCGGGATGCTGAGCCACAACCTCGGTTCCTATGCCGACCACGAAAAGGCGCTGAGCGGGAAGTTCAAGGGCATTCCGAATCCGACGCTGGACGACGGGACCCGGGTGCAGGTGTCCAACCCCGTGGACGGGCTCGGTCTCTTCAAGTCCGGCAAGAACAAGGCCGCCGCCTGGAAGTTCGTCGAGTTCGCCGCGGCCCACGAGGCCAACAGCAAGTGGAACGAGTCGGCGGGGCAGGTGCCGGCGAACAACGAGGCGGCACAGGACGCGTGGGTGCAGGCGTCGGAGCCGACGAAGCTGGCCGCCGAGGCGCTCAACGGGGCTACGACGAAGATCGTGCAGCTTCCTTACTATCTGCCGGACTGGAACACGATTTCCAAGGCCGACAACGAGCCGAACTTCCAGAAGGTGCTGCTCGGGAAGATGACGGCGAAGGAGTTTCTGGACACGCTGGCCGATCAGCTGGACAAGGCCCAGGCGGACTGGAAGAAGAACCACTGAGATCGGGTGGTTGCGGTTGTGGGGGACTGCGGGCTCGTTGTGGGCGGTCGCGCAGTTCCCCGCGCCCCCAAAAGAAACCTGAAAGGTGGACCCTCGTGTCACTCACCCGCAGACAGGTAACCTCGGCCGCCGTCGCCGCCGTTCCTCTCCTAGGGCGTTCTCCCGAGAACAACCGGCGCACTCTCTATATCGCCGGCGATTCCACCGCCGCCCAGAAATACGCCGACGCGGCGCCCGAGACCGGATGGGGAATGGCGCTTCCCTTCTTTCTCCGGAAGGAGGTCGCCGTCTCCAACCAGGCGGTCAACGGCCGGAGTTCCAAAAGTTTCGTCGACGAAGGGCGGCTCGACGCCATCCTCGCGGCCATCCGGCCGCATGACCTGCTCCTCGTCCAGTTCGCGCACAACGACGAGAAGAGCGACGACCCCACCCGGTACACCGAGCCCTGGAGCACGTACCAGGACTACCTGCGGCTCTACATCGAGGGTGCCCGCGCGCACAGCGCCCGGCCGGTGCTCGCCACGCCCGTCGAGCGGCGGCGGTTCGACGCCGACGGCAACGCCGTGCCGACGCACGGCGACTACCCGGCGGCGATGCGCGCGCTCGCCGCGCAGGAAAGGGTCGCGCTGCTCGACATCGAGGCGCTGTCGCTCGCGCTGTGGCAGGCCCTCGGGGTCGAGGCGACCAAGACGTACTTCAACTGGACGGACACCGAGCAGGACAACACGCACTTCAACCCGCCGGGGGCCATCGCCGTGGCCCGGCTCGTGGCGCAGGAGCTGCTGCGTACCCGGGTGCTGGCCCGGCACGACGTCGTCCGGCTGCACAAGGACATCCCCACCTCCTGGATCACCTGGCCACCCGCAAGCTGAGGAGACCCGCACAGTGCACACACAGAAATGTCATGGACGCGTCATAACAGTGGTGGCGGCCGCGGGCTGCGCCGCTCTCGTGCTGGCCGTGACCGGAACCGCCCAGGCCGCGGCCCCCCAACGGGTCGCGCCCGACCGGCAGGTGCTGGCCGCGAACGACGGCTGGGGAGCGGCCACCACCGGGACCAGCGGCGGGGCCGCCGCCGACGCCGCACACGTCTACACCGTCACCACCTGGGACCAGTTCAAGGCCGCCCTCGCCGACGGCGGCAACGCGCCGAAGATCATCAGAGTCAAAGGGACGATCGACGCGGACGGGCCCGGCTGTGACTCGTTCGCCGTGCCCGGCTACGACTTCGACGCCTACCTCGCCAAGTACTCACCGGAGGCCTGGGGCCACTCCACCAACCTCGACAACGAGCCCGACGACAGCCCGGAGGGGCTGCGCCGCGCCTCCCAGGCGCAGCAGGACGCCTACATCAAGGCGTACGTCCCGGCCAACACCACCATCGTCGGCATCGGCAAGGACGCCGGCTTCAAGGGCGCCAGCCTGCAGATCAAGGCCGTCGACAACGTCATCGTCCGCAACCTGAGCTTCGAGAGCCCCCTCGACTGCTTCCCGCAGTGGGACCCGACCGACACCGCCGACGGCAACTGGAACTCCGAGTACGACAGCGCGGTCATCTACGGGTCGACCCATGTGTGGATGGACCACAACACGTTCACGGACGGTGATCATCCCGACAGCACGCTCCCCTATTACTTCGGGCGGATCTACGAGCAGCACGACGGTGAACTGGACATCGTCAAGGGTGCCGACTACGTCACCGCCTCCTGGAACGTCTTCGCGGACCACGACAAGACGATCCTCATCGGCAACAGCGACAGCGCGTCCACCGCGGCCGTCGACCGGGGTCACCTCAAGGTCACCTTCCACCACAACCTGTTCTCCAACCTGGTGGAGCGGGCACCCCGGGTGCGGTTCGGACAGGTCGACTCCTACAACAACCACTTCGTCGCCGAGGACGGCTACGGCTACAGCTACGGCATCGGGATCGAGTCCCAACTCGTCGCCGAGCACAACGCGTTCACCCTCCCCGACACCGTCAAGGCGGGCTCGATCCTGAAGAAGTGGAACGAGTCGACGCTCACTGCCGACGACAACTACGTCAACGGTGAGCCGACGGACCTGATCGCCGTCCACAACGCGCAGATCCCGGCCGAGACCCTCACCGCCGGCTCCACCTGGACCCCGACCCTGCGGACGAGGATCGACCCGGCGCAGGCCGTGCCGCGCATCGTCGACTGCGGCGCGGGCGCCGGTCACCTGCGCTGACGCGCGTCCGTCGCGGCCGGGGCGCCCACCGGAGGCCGCCCCGGCCCCACCCCACGGCAAGGAGTACCGCCACCCCTCTCTCCCCTGAAGGAGCACCCGCATGTCCTCGCCCCACCCTCCCCTGTCCAGACGGGGTTTCCTCACCGCGGGCGCCGGGGCGGGCGCCGCGCTCGCACTGGCCGCCCTGCCCGCACAGGCAGCCGCCCGCCCCTTCGGGCGGTACGGCTCCCCGGAACGCCGCCGCAGTCCGCAGACCCTGTACGTCGACCCGCACGGCCGCGGCGACTTCACCACCGTCCAGGCGGCCGTCACGGCCGCCGCCGGCAGCGGCTGGGCCCTGGTCCTCGCCCCGGGCGTGTACCGGGAGACGGTCGCCGTCGACACCACCCGCACCGAGGCCACCTGGATCGGCGCCGCCGAGAACCCGGGTGCCGTCGTCATCGTCCACGACCACGCGGCCGGTACCCCCAAACCCGGTGGCGGCACGTACGGCACCACCGGCTCCGCCACCACCACCGTGCAGGCCGACGGCTTCACCGCCCGCTGGATCACCTTCGCCAACGACTGGCTGCGCGCCGACCACCCCGACATCACCGCCACCCAGGCCGTCGCCCTCAAGGTGCAGGGCGACCGCAGCGCCTTCCACCACTGCCGGTTCCTCGGTCACCAGGACACTCTGTACGCTGATTCGACGGCCCTGGGTGTGTTCGCCCGGCAGTACTTCGAGCACTGCTATGCCGAGGGTGACGTCGACTTCGTCTTCGGGCGGGCCACCGCGGTGTACGAGGGGTGTCACTTCCGCCCCCTGAACCGGACCGATCTGACCGCGGCTCCGTACGGGTTCGTGTTCGCGCCGTCCACGGCGGCCGCCAACCCGTCCGGCTACCTGGTGTCCCGGAGCCGGGTCAGCAGTGAAGCTCCGGACACCTACTACAAGTTGGCCCGCCCCTGGGTGCCCAGCTCCGACACCACGGCCCGCCCCTCGCTCGTCGTCCGCGACTCGTACCTCGGTCCGGGCATCGACGCCGTCGCGCCCTACACCAACATGTCGGACGCCTTCCCCTGGCAGAGCCAGCGCTTCGCCGAGTACCGGAACTCAGGGCCGGGTGCGGTGATCACCGCACCCGGGAACCGGCCCCAGCTCACCACCGAACAGGCCGGGTCCGCCACCCGGGAGGCCTACCTCGGTGACTGGACTCCCTGGAAGGAGTGCTGAGGTGCCGACCCGACGCGCACTTCTCGCCGCCGGAGCGGCGGCGCTGGCCACGGGACCGGTCACCGCCTTCACCCACGACCGCCGTGTCCTGCACGTCCGCCCCGGTGACTCCGTCCAGGCGGCCGTGGACGCGGTGCCGGGCCCCGGGTGGACGATCGTCGTGCACCCGGGGACGTACCGCGAGGTCGTCGACGTGCCCGCGGACAAGACGCAGTTGACCCTGCGAGGAGCGAGCCGCGACCCCCGGGCCGCCGTCATCGTCCACGACAACGCCAACGGGACGCAGAGACCGGACGGTTCGGGGACCTACGGCACGGCCGGCTCGGCCACCTTCACCTCGGCGGCGCCCGGCCTCGTGGTCCGCGACCTCACCCTCGCCAACGACTGGCTGCGCGCCGACCACCCGGAGATCACCGGGACCCAGGCCGTCGCCGCGTACCTGACCGGGGACCGTACGCACGTCGAGAACGTGCGGCTGCTCGCCCATCAGGACACGCTGTTCGCCGACACCACCGAAATCGGTTCCTTCGGCCGGCAGTTCTTCCACCGCTGCCACATCGAGGGCGACGTCGACTTCGTCTTCGGGCGGGCCACGGCGGTGTACGAGCACTGCCACTTCCGCACCCTGCAACGGGACGTGGCCTTCACGCCCAAGGGCATGGTGTTCGCCCCTTCGACCGCCCGTGCCAACCCGCACGGGTTCCTCGCCGTCCGCTGCCGGTTCTCCTCCGGCGCGGAGGACGGGGCGTACAAGCTGGCGCGGCCCTGGGTGCCGACGTACGAGACCACCGCCTGGCCCTCGCTGGTCGTGCGGGACAGTCTCATCGGCCCCGGGATCGACCCCGTCGCGCCCTACACGAACATGCGGGACGCCTATCCCTGGCAGTCCATGCGGTTCGCGGAGTACCGCAACTCCGGGCCGGGCGCGGTGATCACCGTCCCCGGGAACCGGCCGCAGCTCACCGCCGCCGAGGCCGCGTCGCACACCCCCGCCACCTACCTCGGCGACTGGAAACCCGTCCGCCCCCTCTGAATCCCTCTGATCGACGAAAGGACCCGCACGTCATGCGTCGTATCAGCACCTTCACCGCCCTCGCCGTGACCACGGCATCGCTCGGCCTCGCCGTGTTCGCCACCCCGGCGCACGCGGCCACCGTCGTGGTCAGCAACTCCACCGACCTGTCCAACGCCGTCAAGAACGCCACCGCCGGCGAGGTCATCCAGGTCCGCGGCGGCACCTACTACCCGACGGCCACCCTCCAGTCCACGGTCAACGGCACCTCCTCCGCGCCGGTCACGCTCACCGCGTACGGCTCGGAGACGGTCAAGATCGACGGCTCCTCGCTGCCCTCCGGCCAGTGGATCTTCAAGCTGACCGCGGACTACTGGAACGTCTCCGACATCACCTTCCAGAACTCCCCGGACAGCGCGGTGGTCTGCCAGTCCTGCACCGGCACCAACTGGACCGACATCAAGACCATCAACGGCGGCGACTCCGGCTTCACGCTGACCGGGGACGGGACCGTGAACAACACGGTCAGGAACCTCGACTCGTACGGCAACTACGACGCCGCCACGCACGGCCAGAACGCCGACGGGGTCGCCATCAAGTTCGGCTCCGGCACCGGCAACCTCGTCACCGGAGCCCGTCTGTACAACAACTCGGACGACGGGATCGACCTGTGGTCCTTCTCCTCGCCGGTCACCATCGAGCACACCTGGTCCTTCGGCAACGGCGTCAACCGCTGGGGCGACTCCGCCTTCGAGGGCAACGGCAACGGCTTCAAGCTGGGCGGCAACGGCGTCACCGTCGCGCACGTCGTCAACAACTCGGCCGCCTGGGGCAACTCCGGCAACGGGTTCACCGAGAACTCCAACACCGGCGCGATCGTCATCAACCGCACCACCGCCTACGCCAACGGCGGCTGGGGCTACTACTTCGCCACCAGCGCGGCCCGGCTCGGCAAGAACCTCGCGGTGAGCAACGGCAGCGGGCTGGTCAGCAAGGGCTCCTCGGTGGTGTCCGCCGGCAACAACTGGGACAGCGGCATCAGCACCCCGGCCTTCAAGTCGACGGACGCCTCGACGACGTACAACGCCCGCCAGTCGGACGGTTCGCTGCCGGCGACCACCTTCCTGACGACGGGGAGCACGACCATCGGGGCCACCATGAACTGAACCGGAGACAACCGGAGACAACCGGAGACAACCGGAGGGTCTCCTTCCAGGGCGCTTGACCCGCTTTTTGCCCGCCGATGAGATATCGATCAGGCAACGGGTCTCGCGCCCACCCCGGTGACGCGCGTAGAACTCCTGTCATGCATAAGTCACTTCGTTTTGCGGCGATCGCCTCGGCCTGTGTGCTCGCCGGCGGTGCCCTCTACGGCGCCGGCGCCGCCACGGCCGGCCAGTCGACCGCGAACTCCACCCACGAGCCGTACAACATCGGGCTCCTGGTGAAGGACATCGACACCTACTACGGCACCGCCGCCGACGCCAACGGCGTCTACCAGGCCTCGCCGACCAGCCCGTACGCCAACGACCTGGCGCGCATCGACGCGGACGCCAAGCGCTACATCGACCGGGCCGCGCGCAAGGCGCACCGCAAGGGCGAGAAGCCCGCGGTCGTCTTCGACATCGACGACACGCTGCTGCTCAGCCTGGACTACGAGAAGCGCTACAACTACACGTACAACTCGACCACGTGGGCGGACTACGTCAACAAGGCCGACCGTCCGGGCGTGTTCGGCAGCGCCGAGCTCGTCCGGTACGCGCAGAGCGAGGGCGTCGAGGTCTTCTACAACTCCGGTCTCAGCGAGGCGCAGCGCACCGCCGCCGTCGAGAACCTGAAGAAGATCGGCGCCGACGTCAACCTCGACGCCGCCCACATGTTCCTCAAGGACAAGGCCAACCCGCCGTCCTACCTGAGCGCCTGCGCCACCCCGGGCACCTGGACCTGCACGACCGTGCAGTACAAGTCCGGCACCCGCGAGCACATCGAGAAGGACCTCGGGTACGAGATCGTCGCCAACTTCGGCGACCAGTACTCGGACCTGGACGGCGGCTACGCGAACCGTACGTACAAGCTGCCGAACCCGACGTACTTCGTGTCGTAGTCGAGAAGGACGGCAACCCTTTCCGGCCACTGCGGCGACTGGGAGACAGAAACGGGCCGGGGCGGCCCCTCCGGCCCGTTTCGCTCCCTCGTCGAACACGTCCAGCACGCCCTGGACGTCAAGGAAAGGAATGACCAGTGCGCTTCAGCACCGGACGCCACCGCAGGACGCGTACCCTCTCGATCGCCGCGGCGGTGGCCGTCGCCGCGGGGGCGGGCGGCGTCTACCTCGGCCTGTCGAACGGCGGTGCCCAGGCCGCCACCAGCACGGTCACCGTCTCCACCACCGCCCAGCTGGAGTCGGCCGTCGCCAACGCTGTCGCCGGCACCGTCATCCAGGTGCGGGCGGGTACCTACTACCCGACCGCCACCCTCAAGTCGACGGTGAGCGGCACCGCTTCGAACCGCATCACGCTCGAGGCGTACAGCGGTGAGAAGGTGAGGATCGACGGTTCCAAGCTGCCCGCCGGCCAGTGGCTCACCGGGATCTACGGCAGTTACTGGACCGTCCAGGACCTCACCTTCCAGAACTCCCCGGCCCAGGGCTTCGTCGTCACCTCGTCCACGGGCGGGATCTTCAAGAACCTCGTCACCGCGGACAACGGCGACTCCGGGTTCACCCTGCGCGGCGACAACACCGTGAACAACCTCGTCCAGAACCTGGACAGTTACGGGAACTACGACAAGGCCGGGCACGGGCAGAACGCCGACGGTATCGCCATCAAGTTCGGCTCGGGCACCGGCAACAAGGTGACCGGCGCGCGCCTGTACAACAACTCGGACGACGGGCTGGACCTGTGGCAGTTCTCGTCCCCCGTCAGGATCGAGCACAGCTGGGCCTTCGGCAACGGCAAGAACCGCTGGAACGACTCCGCGTTCGAGGGCAACGGCAACGGGTTCAAGCTGGGCGGCGGGGGCGTCGCCGTCGCGCACGTCGTCAACGACGACGCGGCCTGGGACAACACGCTGAACGGGTTCACCGAGAACTCCAACACGGGTGCGATCGTGCTGAACCGCAACACCGCCTACGCGAACGCCCAGGCCGGGTTCTTCTTCGAGACCGGCAAGGCCCGGCTGGCGCGGAACCTGGCGGTGGGCAACGGAGGCGGGGCGGACAAGCGGGGGGCCAGGGCCGTGTCCGCCGCGAACAGCTGGGACGCCGGGGTGGCCACGCCGGCCTTCAAGTCGACGGACGCGACGTCCGCGTATGCGGCGAGGCCTACGAGTGGGGCGTTGCCGGTGACGGTGTTTCTGACCACCGGGTCCACGACGATCGGCTCCACCATGGACTGACGGGTGCGTCGCGGGGTGCGCGGCCGTTGGGGCTGGTCGCGCAGTTCCTCCCCCAGCCTTCGGCCGGGGGATCTCCAGCGCCCCTAAAGGGCGCGGAGAGGTGCTGTTTTCCTATGAGTCGCCGTCGGCTGTCGTGTGCGTCGCGAAGTCGCCCGTCACCGCGTACTGCTTGCCGCTCGCGGTGCCCGTGATCGTGTAGGTGTCGTTCTTCGCGTCGCGGCCGCCCTGCCGGTGGTTGTACTGGCCCGCGAACACCCACTCGCCGACCGCGACCTTGCTGCCGGGCTTGAGCGTCCAGGTGTAGACCAGGAAACCGTCCTGCTCGGTGACCGTCTGCGTGAAGTCGGTCTCCGGCAGCGAGCGCCAGGCCCCCGCGTTGGACACCCCACCTGTCTGGGCCACCTTCAACTGCACCGTGAGCGCCGTCAGCTGCCCGGAGGTCTTCAGGGTCACGTCGGACTGCGCCCAGAAGTCGTTGCTGTGCGGGTCCACCGAGCCGTCGGACCAGAGCGGGCCGTCCTCCTCGCCCTTCGCGACGGGTGCCGCGGGGGTGGCGGAGGTCTTCGGGGCCGACGAGGGCGTCGAACTCGCCTTGGGGGACGAGTGCGTCGAGGTCACGCCGGGAGCGGGCGGGGCGGCCGTGCGGGACGGCGGGCGGCTGGTCGCGTCCGGGGACGCGGAGGGCGTGGGCGACACCGCGACCGTCTTCTCGGTGGGCGGGTCCTTCACGGCCGAGGCGACGGCGTAGCCGCCCACCCCGAGGACCGCGGCGACCGCGGCCGTGGCGCTGACCACCCGGACCCACCCGAACACGGGCGGAAGGGTGGCCCGATGGCTCGGGCGGCCCTGTGCGGCCATGCCCCGCTCGACCCGGGCCAGGATGCGGGCGCGGTCGGGTTCGTGCGCCTCGGCCGCCTCGTGCAGCCGGGCGCGCAGCTCGTCGTGCACGTCCTGCTGCCTCATCGGTTCCTACCTCCGCTCTCGCCGGTCCGGGGCGCCATCGCCGCGTGCACCCTCTGCGGAACCCCCTGGGACCCGCCGAGCAGCCGTTGCAGCTCCGCCATGCCCTTCGACGTCTGGCTCTTAACGGTACCCACCGAGATCCCCAGGGCGAGCGCGGTGTCCTTCTCCGACAGGTCGAACGCGTGCCGGAGCACCACACACGCCCGCTTGCGGAACGGCAGGCGTGCCAGCGCCCCCTGGACGTCCACCACTCCGGCGACGTCCGGATTCTCGGTGGTCTCCTCGCGGTGCGACCAGAACAGGGCGATACGGCGCCGCTCGCGCACGGCGCTGCGGATGCGGGTGCGGGCCAGGTTGGCGACGACACCCCGGGCGTAGGCCACCGGATGGTCGACGGCCCGCACCCGGTCCCAGCGGTGCCACAGCGCCAGCAGGGCGTCGGCGGCCAGGTCGTCGGCGGCGTCCGCCTCGCCGGTCAACAGGTGTGCGAGACGCGAGAGTTCGGCGTAGTGGCGTTCGAAGAAGGCATGGAACTCCACGGAGGCGGCGTCGTCGACGACTGTGCCCACGGGTGACCTCTTCTGTCAGGGATTCTGTGTCATGTAGATGACATGCGGTGACATATGGATGTCCGGAGGAACGTTCCGGCGAGATCCGGAGCGTAGCAGTGATCATTTCGTGTGTGCCGTACGGGGGTTCGGTGTGCTCCGTGCGAGGGGCCGGACGCGGTGTGGTCCACCGAACCACACCGAGCCCGATTCCGTAACACGGGGAAGACCTGAAACCGGTGCGACGCGGGAACAATCCAGCCAGCATCCGCACACGCACGCTCAGGGGACGAGGAGTTCGACCATGTCCGAGACGCAGAAGGCGGCCCGGCCGCAAGGAGCCGCGCCACCTGCCGGGAACGGCGTCGACCGGTTCTTCAGGATCTCCGAACGGGGATCCACCTTCGGCCGGGAGATACGCGGCGGCTTCGCCACGTTCTTCACCATGGCCTACATCCTTGTCCTGAACCCCATCATCCTCGGCAGCGCCAAGGACAAGTTCGGCCACACCCTCGACACCGGCCAACTCGTCACCGCCACCGCGCTGGTGGCCTGTGTGATGACGATCATCATGGGCGTCGGCGGCAACCTGCCGCTCGCCATCGCGGCCGGCCTCGGCCTCAACGCCGTCGTGGCCTTCCAGCTGGCGCCGCTGATGAGCTGGTCCGACGCGATGGGCCTGGTCGTCCTCGAAGGACTGCTGATCTGCGTGCTGGTCCTGACCGGTCTGCGCGAGGCCATCATGAACGCCATCCCGCAGCAGCTGAAGCAGGCGATCGGCGTCGGCATCGGCCTGTTCATCGCCTTCATCGGCTTCGTCGACGCGGGCTTCGTCAGCCGGATCCCGGACGCAGCGGACACCACCGTGCCGGTGCAGCTGGGTGCCGTCGGGCGGCTCACCGGCTGGCCCGTGCTCGTCTTCTGTATTGGCGTGCTCCTGACCATCGCGCTGGTCGCGCGGAAGGTGAAGGGCGCGATCCTGATCAGCATCGTCACGATGACCCTGGTGGCGATCGTCATCAACTCCGCCGCCGACATCAAGAGCTGGGGCCTGACCACGCCGAAGATCCCCGACAAGGTCGTGGGCACGCCCGACTTCGGGCTCATCGGTCACTTCAGCCTGTTCGGCGGCTTCGGCAAGGCCGGTGTCCTCACCGCCGTGCTGCTCGTCTTCACCCTGATCCTGTCCGACTTCTTCGACGCCATGGGCACGATCGTCGGCATCAGCGCGGAGGCCGGGCTGCTCGACGAGCAGGGGCAGGTGCCGGGCATCGGGCGGGTGCTGTTCATCGACGGCGCGGCGGCGGTGGCCGGCGGCCTCGGCTCGGCCTCCTCCAACACGGCGTACATCGAGTCGGCGGCGGGGGTGGGGGAGGGGGCCCGCACCGGCTTCGCCAACCTGATCACCGGCGGCCTGTTCGGTCTCGCCCTCTTCCTCACGCCGCTGCTGACGATCGTCCCGCTCCAGGCGGCGGCGCCCGCGCTGATCGCCGTGGGCTTCCTGATGATGACCCACGTCAAGCACATCGACTGGGACAAGTACGAGATCGCGATCCCGGCGTTCCTGACGATCGCCGCGATGCCGTTCACCTACTCCATCACCGACGGCATCGGGGCGGGGTTCCTGGCGTACGTCGTGATCAAGGCGGTGCTGGGGAAGGCGAAGGAGGTCAACTGGCTGCTGTGGGCGGTGTCCGCGCTGTTCCTGGTGTACTTCGCGATCGATCCGGTGGAGCAGGTGCTCGGCGTGAAGTGAAGCGCCCCGAAGGGGCGCCGGGGGTCCCCCCGGCCGAAGGCTGCGGGAGGAACTGCGCGACCGGCCACGACGAAACCCGCGGCCGATCGCGCAGGGAACCCCCTAGTTCTTCAACGCCGCTTCCATCATGGCCTTGGCCACAGGCGCCGCCAGCCCGTTGCCGCTGACCTCCGACCGGGCCGCGTCCGACTGCTCGACCAGGACCGCCACCGCGACCTCCTTGCCGGTGCTGTCGGACTTGCCGAACGACGTGAACCAGGCGTACGGCGTCTTGCTGTTGTTCTCGCCGTGCTGGGCCGTGCCCGTCTTGCCGCCCACCGTCACGCCGTCGATCTTCGCGTTCGTGCCCGTGCCCTCCTCGACGACCGTCTGCATCGCGGACTGGAGCTGCTCCGCGGTCGAGGAGCTGACGATCTCGTTGCTGCTCGTGTCGTCGTCGTAGTTCTTCAGCACGTCGCCGCCGCTGTCGGTGATCTGCGAGACCATATGCGGCGAGACCAGCTTGCCGCCGTTGGCTATGGCGGCCGACACCATGGCCATCTGGAGCGGGGTCGCCGTGACGTCGAACTGACCGATGCCGGAGAGGCCGGTCTGGGCCTTGTCCATGTCCGACGGGTAGACACTGGCGTAGGTGCGCACCGGCACGTCCTGCTTGGCGTCGTTGAAGCCGAACTTCTCGGCCATCGCCCTGACCTTGTCCTGGCCGAGGTCGACGGCCATCTTGCCGAAGACGTTGTTGCAGGAGTAGCGCAGGGCGGTGCGGATGGAGGCGTCCTCGCAGGGCGCCGAGGTGCTCTCGTTCCTCAGCGGGGTCGTCGTGCCGGGCAGGGTGTAGGGGTTGGGGCTGTCGGTCTTGGCGTCGACGTTCGCGTAGAGACCGTCCTCCAGGGCGGCCGCCGCGACCACCAGCTTGAACGTCGAGCCGGGCGGCAGGGGCTGGCGCAGCGCCCGGTTGGTGAGCGGTTTGTCGCTGTCGGCGTTCAGCTTCTTCCAGGCCGTACCGGCGGTGTTCGCGTCGGTGAGCGCGGAGGGGTCGTACGACGGGGTCGACACAACCGCGAGGATCTTGCCGGTCTTCGGGTCGATCGCGACCGCCCCGCCCTTCTTGCCGCCGAGGGCCTGGTACGCCGCCTTCTGGACGGCCGGGTCGATCGTCGTGATCACGTTGCCCGGTTCGGCGCGCTGGTCGGTGACCGTGTCCATCACCGTCTTGAGCCGGCTGTCGGTGCCGTTGAGCAGGTCCTGGTAAACGCCTTCCAGCAGGGTCGGGGCGTAGGCCTGCGAGGCGTAGCCCGTCACCGCCGCGTACAGCTTGCCGTTCGTGTAGGTGCGCTTGTACTTGAGGTCGCTGTTGCTCAGGGTCTGTGCCGAGCCGGTGATCGACTCACCGGCCACGATGATGTTCCCGAGCGGCTGCGAGTACGTCTCGATCGCATTGCGCCGGTTGTCTGTGTCGTCCGCGAGGGCCTGACCGTCGTAGAACTGCACCCATGTCGCCCTGACCAGCAGAGTGACCACGAGCAGCAGCGCGAAGACGGACGCCCGCCTGATCGTCTTGTTCATTCCGCTCAGACAGACGATCGAAAGCGGGGTCCTCGTTCCCGTACGACCGAATTCTCATCGGCCGCTCATGCGGGGGGCCGGAAACCTAGAGCCGCCGCGTGGCCAGTGTCAGGCGGTCCCGGGCGTCGAACAGGGCGTCCTTGATCATCTGTTCGTGGGCGGGGGTGAGGCGGGCCACCGGGACCGAGCAGCTGATCGCGTCGCGCGCCGGGGTGCGGTAGGGGATCGCCACGCCGAAGCAGCGCAGCCCCAGCGTGTTCTCCTCGCGGTCGATCGCGAAGCCCTGCTCGCGGATCTGGCGCAGCTCCTCGATGAGCTTCTCGCGGTCGGTGATGGTGTGCTCGGTCAGCGCCGGCAGGGTCTCCGGCAGCAGCTTGCGGACCTGCTCGTCGGTGTGGGTGGCGAGCAGCGCCTTGCCGAGCGAGGTGGAGTGCGCGGGCAGGCGGCGGCCGACCCGGGTGAAGGGGCGCAGGTAGTGCTGGGACTGGCGGGTGGCCAG
This sequence comes from Streptomyces sp. NPDC013157, assembly GCF_042899865.1. Classification (NCBI taxonomy): domain Bacteria; kingdom Bacillati; phylum Actinomycetota; class Actinomycetes; order Kitasatosporales; family Streptomycetaceae; genus Streptomyces; species Streptomyces sp. NPDC013157. The sequence continues at coordinate 582,528 of NZ_JBIBAK010000004.1, forward strand.
GTAGACCACGTTCGTGCCGTCGAGGCGCGCCAGGTGGATGGTCTCCGTGGTGTCGTCGGAGAGCCGGTCAAGGGTCGGGCGGGCCGCCGCGACCACCTCGTCGCCGTCGATGTACGACGTGCCGACCAGCAGGGCCCGTACCCCGATGCCGTACCGGGTGCCGGTCGCGTCCGTCTCCACCCAGCCCAGCTCCACCAGGGTGCGCAGCAACATGTAGAGGCTGGACTTGGGATACCCGACGGCCTCCTGGACGGCCGCGAGGGAGTGCATACCGGGCCGGCCCGCGAAGTACTCCAGCAATTCCACGGTCCGAACCGCGGACTTGACCTGTGCCCCGCCGCCTGTCTCGCCTGCCGACATCGCCCTTGACCCCTTCGTTGGACGAGAAACCGAGGTTATAGTCTCCAACAGCATATTCATCATCAGAGACAACGTTCAGTATATCGAACGTCCCTGGTGAATGACCCGGATATGACCCGGGTACTGCGGCAGAACGCAACTCATGGAGGGACCCGCGGTGGCAGCAGCACCAGTCTGGAGCGTCGACCCGCGCACCGGGAAGCAGCGTGAACAGGTTGCGGTGGAGGCCACAGCCGAGGAGGTCGACGCCGTCGTCACGGCCGCGCACGCGGCCCGTGGCTCCCTCGCCGACCGCACGGTCCGCGCGGCCTTCCTGCGCTCGGCCGCCGCCGGACTCGAGGCGGCCAAGGACCGGCTGGTGGAGGCCGCCGACGCGGAGACCGCGCTCGGTCCCGTCCGGCTGACCGGTGAACTCGCCCGCACCGCCTATCAGCTGCGGGCCTTCGCCGACATCGTCGACGAGGGCGCCTTCCTCGACGTCATCATCAACCACCCCGACGCCACCGCCACCCCGCCCGTTCCGGACCTGCGCCGCTACAAGGTCCCGCTGGGTGTCGTCGCCGTCTACTCGGCCTCCAACTTCCCCTTCGCCTTCTCCGTCGCCGGCGGCGACACCGCGAGCGCGCTGGCCGCCGGGAACCCGGTCGTCGTCAAGGCCCACCCCGACCACCCGGCCCTGTCCGAACTGGTCGCCAAGGTGCTGCGCCGGGCCGCCGCCGGGCACGGCATCCCCGAGGCCGTGGTCGGTCTCGTGCACGGCTTCGAGGCCGGCATCGAGCTGATCAGGCACCCGCTGATCGCCGCCGCGGGCTTCACCGGGTCCGTCCGGGGCGGGCGTGCGCTCTTCGACGCGGCCGCCGCGCGTCCGGTGCCGATCCCCTTCCACGGCGAACTGGGCTCCCTGAACCCGGTTCTCGTCACCGAGGCCGCGGCCACCGAGCGGGCCGAGGAGATCGGCACCGGGCTCGCCGGCTCGATGACGCTGGGCGTCGGGCAGTTCTGCGTGAAGCCGGGCCTGGTGCTGGTGCCCGCCGGCGCCGCAGGTGACGGCCTGGTCAAGTCCCTCACCGACGCGGTCAGCAACACCGACGCGGGCGTGCTGCTCGACCACCGGATGCGGGACAACTTCGTCGCCGGGGTCGCCGAGCGCGCCGGACTCCCCGACGTGGAGAGCCCGGTGACACCGGGGGCGGGCGGCGAGCACACCGTGAGCGCCGGGTTCCTGACGGTGCCCGCGGGCAGGCTGGCCGAGGCCGGGGCGTACGACCTGCTCCTGGAGGAGTGCTTCGGGCCGGTGACCGTGGTGGTCCGCTACGAGGACCGGGGCGAGGCGACGGCGGTGCTGTCGCGGCTGCCGGGGAACCTCACGGCGACGGTGCACGTCTCCGCCGAGGAGGCCGCGGGGGAGGGGCTGGGGGCGGAGATCCTGGCGGAGCTGACGCCGCTGGCGGGACGCGTGCTGGTCAACGGCTGGCCGACGGGGGTCGCCGTGGCCCCGGCCCAGCATCACGGCGGGCCCTACCCGGCCACCACGTCCACGTCGACTTCCGTGGGCGGTACGGCCATCGAGCGGTGGCTGCGGCCGGTGGCCTATCAGGGGGCGCCCGCTGCGTTGCTGCCGCCGGAGCTGCGGGACGAGAACCCGCTGGGGCTTCCTCGGCGGTTCAACGGGGTTCTGGAGCGGTAGCGCAGTGGGGGCGTGGGGTGGTTCGGCGGCTGCGGGTTGTCCCTGGTCGCTCGCGCAGTTCCCCGCGCCCCTCCGGGGCGCGTGCACCTGACACAATCCGACCATGGACGTCGAACTTCCCGAACTTCCTTTTCTTCTCCGTACCTACGGGCCCGACGGGCACTGGTTCCATGAGGACGGGGTGCTCACCGGGTGGGCCGGGGCCCGGCAGGATCGGTTCGTGCCACCGACCGGGGAGGCGCTGGATCCCGCCTCGGACGCGCCCCGGCTGCTGGGGGCACCCGAAGGGGACTTCCAGCTGATCGCGCGGGTCACCGTCGGGTTCGGTGCCGCCTTCGACGCCGGTGTGCTGTACGTCCACGTCGGCGACCGGGCCTGGGCCAAGCTCTGTCTGGAGAACTCCCCGGACGTGCCCACCGTCTGCACGGTCGTCACCCGGGGCCACTCGGACGACGCCAACGCCTTCACGGTGGAGGGCAGTTCGGTCTGGCTGCGGATCAGCCGGACCGGCCGCGCGTTCGCCTTCCACGCCTCCCGGGACGGGAAGAAGTGGGTCTTCGTCCGGCTCTTCACCCTGGGCGGCGAGAAGGAGACGGAGGGCGCGCTGGTCGGCTTCATGACCCAGTCGCCGATGGGGGAGGGGTGTGTGGTGACGTACGACCACATCGAGTTCAGGCTCGACTGGCCGGCCGACCTGCGCGACGGCAGCTGATCACGAGGCTCTCCGCGAACGACCCGAGGGGCGCCCCTTACGGGGCGCTGCAGAACCGAGGTGACTCCCCCCGCGTCCTCAGTTGCATGATCAGTGACCACGTGAAAGGGCCCCGGGTGATCCGTACGGCCCTGTCCGCCGAGGCGGAGACCATCGCCGCACTGCACCACCGGGCCCGGTCGACGTACTACCCGGACGGCCTGCCGGACGACGGCGCCGACTGGACGGCCGCCTGGCGCGGGGCCGTCGAACGGCCGGACGGGCAGGTGCTGTGCGTGGTGGAAGGGGGGACGATCATCGGGGTCGCCTCCTTCCGCCCCCCGGAGGGCGCCGCTGCCGAAACGGTCAAGCTGTTCCAGTTCCACGTCGACCCCGAGCGCTGGCGGGCCGGTGTCGGTACCGCCCTGCACACCGCCTGTGTGGAGCAGTGGCGGGCCGACGGCAGGCGGACCGCCGTGCTGGACGTGCACGTCGACAACCGGCGGGCCCAGGCCTTCTACGCCCGCCAGGGCTGGGTGCCGGACCCGGAGAACCCGCCGGCCGAGGGGGACCACCACCTGTACCTGCGGTACGCGGTGGGCGGGGAATGAAACGGGTTGTTTGAAGGTTCAGGTAGTTGTAGAGCCGTTGTCGCTACCTGGAGAACCCACATGCGCGTCGAGATCTGGTCCGATATCGCTTGCCCCTGGTGCTATGTCGGAAAGGCGCGCTTCGAGAAGGCGCTCGCCGCCTTCCCGCACCGTGACGACGTCGAGGTCGTGCACCGCTCCTTCGAACTGGACCCTGGCCGCGCCAAGGACGACGTCCAGCCGGTGCTCGCCATGCTCAGCAAGAAGTACGGCATGAGCGAGGCCCAGGCCCAGGCGGGCGAGGAGAACCTGGGCGCGCAGGCCGCCGCCGAGGGGCTCGAGTACCGGACCCGGGGGCGCGACCACGGCAACACCTTCGACATGCACCGGCTGCTGCACTTCGCCAAGGAGCAGGGCCGCCAGGACGAGCTGATCCAGATCCTGTACCGGGCGAACTTCGCCGAGGAGCGGTCCGTCTTCAGCGAGGGCGAGGACCGGCTCGTGGAGCTGGCCGTGGAGGCCGGGCTGGACACGGCGGCCGTGCGCGCGGTGCTCGCCGACCCGTCCCGCTACGCCGACGAGGTCCGCGCCGACGAGCGCGAGGCCGCCGAGCTCGGCGCGAACGGGGTGCCGTTCTTCGTCCTCGACCGGAAGTACGGGGTCTCCGGGGCGCAGCCCGCCGAGGTGTTCACGCAGGCGCTCAGCCAGGCCTGGGGTGCGCGTTCCCCGCTGAAGCTGATCGACGAGGGTGGCGCGGAGGCCTGTGGGCCGGACGGGTGCGCGGTGCCGCAGAACTGAGAGAAGGTGCAGGTCAGGGGCGTCGTATAAGCGTCGCTTAGCGGATCCACGTAAAAATCCGCAATGGACGGGGGGTTCCCCGGACCGCAGAGTGGACGCATGGAGACCACGGAGACGTTCGAGAGCCTCGTCCGCGCCGAGTTCGCCCCGAAGACCACCTACCTCAACACCGCCAGCAACAGCCTGCTGCCCGCCCGTACCGTGGCCGCCCTGCACCGGGCGGCCCTGCTGCGGGCCGAGGGCCGGCCCCTGACCTCGCTCTACGAGGACGTGGAGGCGTGCCGGGCCGCCTATGCCCGGCTCGCCGGCGTCCCGGCGACCCGGGTCGCGGCGGGCGCCTCGGTCGCCGCGCACTCCGGCGTGATCGCCGCCTCGCTGCCGGCCGGCGCCGAAGTCCTGACCGCCGAGGACGACTTCACCTCCGTACTGAACCCGTTCCACGTCCGCGGCGACCTGAAGGTCCGCGCGGTGCCGCTGGAGCGCATCGCCGAGTCCGTGCGTCCGGACACCGCCCTCGTCGCGGTCAGCGCGGTCCAGTCGGCGGACGGCCGGCTCGCCGACCTGCCCGCGCTCCGCGAGGCCGCCCGCGCGCACGGGACCCGCACCTACGTCGACTTCTCCCAGGCCGCCGGCTGGCTGCCGATGGACGCCGACGCGTTCGACTTCACCGCGACCGTCTCCTTCAAGTGGCTGCTCGGCCCGCACGGCGTGGCCTTCCTCGTGCTCCCCGAGGACTTCGGCGGCCTGACCCCGCTGCTCGCCGGGTGGGTCGCGGGCGAGGAGCCGTGGGACAGCTGTTACGGCCCGGTCGCCGAACTCGCCCACTCCGCACGGCGGTTCGACCTCACCCACGCCCTGTTCACGTTCGCCGGCCTGCGCCGCTCGCTCGGCCTGATCGAGGAACTCGGCGTGCCCGCCGTGCACGCCCACGACGTGGGCCTCGCCGACCGGTTCCGCGCCGGGCTCGCGGCCCTCGGGCACGAGCCGGTGCCCGCCCCCGGCTCGGCGATCGTCTCGGTCCCCGGGCTCGGCGCCCGCCAGCCCGAACTGAGCCGGGACGGCATCGAGGTCTCCAACCGGTCCGGCAACCTGCGCGCGGCCTTCCACCTCTTCAACACGCCGGCGGACGTGGACCGCCTGCTCGGCGCCCTCGCGGGCTGACCTGGGGGCACGGTGAAACGCCCCGGGGGCCGCCACGTCCGACGTGGCGGCCCCCGCGGCGAACGACGCGCTCAGCGGATCGGCGTGAAGTCCCGCGCCCCGATGAACTCGGGCCTGCGCACCGGCGCCGCGAACGGTTCCACCGCCGTGTTCTCCACGCTGTTGAACACGATGAAGACGTTGCTGCGCGGGAACGGCGTGATGTTGTCCCCGCTGCCGTGCATGCAGTTGCAGTCGAACCAGGTCGCCGACCCGGCCCTGCCGGTGAACAGCCTGATGCCGTGCCGCGAGGCCAGTTCCGTCAGGGCCTCGTCGGAGGGCGTGCCCGCGTCCTGCATCTGCAGCGACTTCTTGTAGTTGTCCTCGGGCGTGGCGCCGGCGCAGCCCAGGAACGTCCGGTGCGAGCCCGGCATGATCATGAGGCCGCCGTTGGTGTCGTGGTTCTCGGTCAGGGCGATCGAGACGGACACCGTGCGCATGTTCGGCAGGCCGTCCTCGGCGTGCCAGGTCTCGAAGTCCGAGTGCCAGTAGAAGCCGCTGGCGCCGAACCCGGGCTTGACGTTGATCCGGGACTGGTGGACGTACACGTCCGAGCCGAGGATCTGCCGGGCCCGGCCGACCACCCGCTCGTCGTGCACCAGGTTCGCGAACACCTCGCTGATCCGGTGCACCTCGAAGACGGACCGGATCTCCTTGGACTTCGGCTCCACGATGGAGCGTTCGTCGGCCCGGATCGCCGGGTCGGTGATCAGCCGCTCCAGCTCCCGCTGGTAGACGGCGACCTCGTCGTCCCCGATGAGCTGGTCGACGGTGAGGAAGCCGTCGCGCTCGAACGCCTCCAGCCGGTCCGTGGCGATCGGTCCGGGCGCGCCGGGTGCCGACCAGACGACGGGGTCCTTGCGGGGGACCGAGACCTCGACGGGGCCGCGGCTCGGGTAGAGGTCGGTGATCGTGGTCATGGTCAGCCCTCCTCCGTCAGCAGGGGATAGACGCCGTTCTCGTCGTGGTCCTCCCGGCCGGTGACCGGCGGGTTGAACACGCAGATGCAGCGGAAGTCCTCCTTGACGCGCAGCGTGTGCCGCTCGTGCCCGTCGAGGAGGTACATGGTGCCGGGCGTGATCGTGTACGACGTCCCGGTCTCGCGGTCGGTCAGCTCGGCCTCGCCCTCGACGCAGACGACGGCCTCGATGTGGTTGGCGTACCACATCGACGTCTCGGTGCCCGCGTAGAGGATCGTCTCGTGGACCGAGAAGCCGACCCGCTCCTTGGCGAGGACGATGCGTTTGCTCTCCCAGGTCCCGGACGCGGCCTTCACATGGCGGTCGGTGCCTTCGATCTCCTTGAACGAACGGACGATCACGGTTCTGCGATGCCTCCTAGCTGGTGTTTCAGATGGTTTCCCGGACGGCCCGGGCGAGGATGCTCAGCCCCTCGTCCAGTTCCGCCGGGGTGACGGTCAGGGCGGGCAGCAGCTTGACGACCTCGCTCTCCGGCCCCGACGTCTCGATGAGCAGCCCGAGTTCGAAGGCGCGCCTGGCGATCCGCCCGGCCCGCTCCTTGTCGTGGAACTCCAGGCCCCACACCAGGCCCCGCCCCCGGTACTCCCGCACGTCGGCGAGGTTCTCCTCGACGATCGCGATGAGCCCCTGCTCGACCTGCTCGCCCTTGGTCCGGGTCTGCTTCTCCATCGCCGGGCCGTCGGCCCAGTAGCTCTCCAGGGCAGCGGTCGCGGTGACGAAGGCGGGGTTGTTGCCGCGGAAGGTGCCGTTGTGCTCGCCCGGCTCCCACACGTCCAGCTCGGGCCGGAACAGGCACAGCGACATCGGCAGCCCGTACCCGCTGATGGACTTGGACACGGTGACGATGTCCGGGACGATGCCCGCCTCCTCGAAGGAGAAGAAGGCGCCGGTGCGGCCGCAGCCCATCTGGATGTCGTCGACGATCAGCAGCATGTCCTGCCGCTCGCAGAGCGCCTTGAGGGCGCGCAGCCACTCGGGCCGCGCGACGTTGATGCCGCCCTCGCCCTGCACGGTCTCCACGATCACCGCGGCCGGCTTGTTGAGCCCCGACCCCTGGTCGGCCAACAGCCGCTCGAACCAGAGGAAGTCCGGCACGGTCCCGTCGAAGTAGTTGTCGAACGGCATCGGCGTCCCGTGCACCAGCGGGATCCCGGCCCCGGCCCGCTTGAAGGCGTTGCCGGTGACGGCGAGCGAGCCGAGGGACATCCCGTGGAAGGCGTTGGTGAACGACACGATCGCCTCGCGCCCCTTCACCTTCCGGGCGAGTTTGAGCGCCGACTCGACGGCGTTCGTCCCCGTCGGCCCCGGGAACATGACCTTGTACGGCAGCTCGCGCGGCCGCAGCACCAGGTCCTGGAAGGTCTGCAGGAACGACCGTTTGGCCACCGTCGACATGTCGAGGCCGTGGGTGACGCCGTCCCGTTCCAGGTAGTCGAGCAGCGCCCGTTTCAGTACGGGGTTGTTGTGGCCGTAGTTGAGTGATCCGGCGCCGGCGAAGAAGTCCAGGTACTCGTGGCCGTCCTCGTCGTACATGCGGCTGTCCCGCGCCCGGTCGAACACGGTCGGCCAACCGCGGCAGTAGCTGCGAACCTCGGACTCCAGGGTCTCGAAGACGCCGAGGTCGGGCTGGATGATGGTCACGGCGGGGCTCCTCAGTGCGATGTGGGGGTCAAGGGGCCGATGCGGTACAGGACTTCGGGGTCGTGCGGACCGTCGGGGAACTCACCGGCCTCGAACAGCACCGAGCGCTCGACGACGGCGCCGTGCCGGGCGGCGTACGAGGTGAACAGGCGCTCGGAGGCGGTGTTGCCGGGGGTGATGGTGGTCTCGACGGCGGTGAGCGGCCGGTCGGCGGCCACCTGCGCCGTGAGCCCGTCCAGCAGTCGCGCCGCGATGCCGCGCCCGCGCTGCGCGGCGTCCACGGCCACCTGCCAGACGAGCAGCGTGTCCGGCCGGTCCGGCCGGGTGTACCCGGTCACGAACCCGACGGGCTCGCCGTCCGCGCCACGCGCCACCGCCGAGGTGCCGGCGAAATCCCGGCACCACAGCAGATAGCTGTACGAGGAGTTGAGATCGAGGCTTCCGGAATCCTTGGCGATACGCCAGAGAGCGGCACCGTCGGTCACCAGCGGACGGTCGACGATCAGGTCTGCTTGTGGGGCAGTCATGCGAATTGAATTTAGCGAGGCAAATGCAAAAACGCACGGCGGGTGTCGGTGGTGGCTGAATCCGGACTGGCGCTATGTCATGATATGTCCTGCTACAAATCGGGCAAATTGCCCGGCTGTGTGGAGTGTGTCACAGGGTTGAAACCCGGACGAAATTCCCCCTGTTTAGCTGCGCAAAAAGCGGGCAGAAGAACTCGGGTAAGCCATCCACTGAAAAGGAATTCGAGATTTCCTTGAATTCAGGCGCCGGTAACTCCGTCTATACGCTCCCGAGGCCGGCCGCCCCGCTACCGCCAGGCGGAACCGACCGCCCGCCGGGCGCCCTCCGGGTCCACCGTCAGCCCCCGCTTCGCCAGCCCCGCGCCGATCGCCGCCAGGCTCGACCGGACGGCGCCGGCCGTCGCGTCCACCCCGTAGTGGTTGACCCGGATCATCTCCCCGGCCAGGGCGCCCCCGCCCGCGGCCAGCGGCAGGGTGCCGTCGCCCGCCAGGGCCTCGGCGACCAGTTCCGACGCCACCACACCCGCCGGCACCCGCAACGTCGTGGCGACCGGTGCCGCGTCCGACTCGGCGTACACGTACGGCTCCAGGCCGCCGCCGAGGGCCACCGCCCCGGCCCGGGTGGCCAGCGCGGACGTACGGTGCCGGGCCATCACGGTCTCCGGGCCGTCCGCCTCGATCCGCTCGACGCACGCCTCCAGCGCCAGCATCTCCAGCTGCGCCGGCGCGTGCAGCAGCACCTTGCGGCCGCCGTCGACCCAGCGCTCCTTCCAGTCCAGCAGGGAGAGGTAGGAGCGGCGCGGGGCGCTCGGGTTCGCCGCCATCCGGGCCCACGCCCGCGCGCTCACCGACACCGCCGAGACGCCGGCCGGGCCGCCCATCGCCTTCTGGGCCCCGATCACGCACAGGTCCACGCCCCACGCGTCGGGCAGCACCGGCTCGGCGCCGACCGAGGCGACCGCGTCCAGGTAGAAGAGGGCGCCGTGGGCCCGTACCGCCTCGCCGATCTCCGCGACCGGGTTGGTGTTGCCGGTCGCCGCCTCCGCGTGCACCAGGGAGACGAAGTCGATCTCCGGGTGCTCGGCGAAGGCCTCCCGGATCTGCGCGGCCGTCACCGCCGTGTGGAACGGCACGGAGAGGTCGATCACCGTCGCGCCGCAGTCCCGCAGCCAGTTCCCGAACGTCTGCCCGTACGGGCCGGTGATCACGTTCAGCGCGGTCGTCCCCGGCCCCGCCGTCGCCCTGATCGCGCCCTCCAGGGGCAGCAGTGCCTCGCCCTGCATGATCACGACGTCCTGACGGGTGTCCAGCAACCGGGCCACCCGGTCCTCGATCGCGGCGAAGCGGGCGGCGGTCAGCGGGGGCAGGTCGAGGAAGGGGTGGGTCACGACAGTGCTCTCTTCGCTCATGGAGGGGCGTACGGGGCAGATCAAGACGAGCGTAACCGGCACCCGCCGCACCGCCCCGACCGGCGACTTCTTAGGCCGGACAGGCCCACGGCCATCGGTTTGGTTTGAGAGGCCCAAACATCTCCTTATAATCGGAACCCGCAGAACCGGAATCCAAAGCTCCCTCACAGATCGTCGGGAGCTTCCCCACAGACTCACGGGAGGTCTCGTGACCACGCTCCTCGGGCGCCGCCGGGCTCGCGCCCTGGCCGCCGCCACCGCCGCGGCCGGGCTGGCCCTCGTGGCCGGCTGCACGTCGAGCGGCAACGGCTCCAGCGCCTCCAGGACGGCCGCAGGCGGGGTCGAACTCGTCAAGGCCGGGCAGCTCACCACCTGCACCCACCTGCCGTACCCGCCGTTCCAGTCGGAGATCGACGGCAAGGTGCAGGGCTTCGACGTGTCGATGATCGACCTGGTCGCCAAGAACCTCGGCGTGAAGCAGCAGATCCTCGACACGCCGTTCGAGAACTTCAAGACCGGCGCCTTCCTCAACTCCGGCGAGTGCGACCTGGCCGCGGCCGGCATGACCATCACCGCCGAGCGCAAGAAGAACGTCGACTTCTCCGACCCGTACTTCGACGCCACCCAGGCCCTCCTCGTCGACAAGAACAGCGGCATCACCTCGCTCGCCGACGCCAAGGCCAAGAAGGTCCGGCTGGGCGCCCAGGCACAGACCACGGGTGAGGACTACGTCCGGAAGCAGGGCTTCGACCCGGTCTCCTTCGAGTCCTCCGACGCCGTCCTCAACGGCCTGCGCACCGGCCAGGTCAAGGCCGTCGTCATCGACTACCCGGTGGTCCAGGGCTGGCTGAAGGACAAGGCCAACGCGAGCGCCTTCCAGGTCGCCGGCAACATCAACACCGGCGAGCAGTACGGCTTCACGGTGAAGAAGGGCAACACCAAGCTCCTCGCCGCCGTCAACAAGGCGATCGCCGATGCCAAGGCCGACGGCACGTACAAGAAGCTGTACGAGAAGTGGATCGGTCCCTACGACGCCTCGGCCGCGTCCCCCGCCGCCTCATGACCACGGACACGGACACCGCACTCCAGCCCCGCAGGAAGGGCCTGACCCGGCGGCAGAAGCGCCGCCTGTCGCGCGGCGCCCAGTACGTCGTCTTCGTCGCCGCCGTCATCGCCTTCGCGGTCGGCGCCGACTGGGGACGGCTGCAGAACCAGTTCGCCCAGTGGGACATCGCGAAGCAGATGTTCCCGGACGTCATCACGCTGGCGCTGAAGAACACGGTGCTCTACACCCTGTCCGGCTTCGTCGTCGGACTGGCCCTCGGCATGGTGATCGCGCTGATGCGGCTGTCGTCGGTCGGGCCCTACCGCTGGGTCGCCGGCGTCTACATCGAGATCTTCCGCGGCCTGCCCGCCCTGCTGATCTTCATCTTCATCGGGGTCGCCGTCCCGCTGGCCTTCCCCGGCACCGAGATCATCGGCGGCACCTACGGCAAGGTGGCCCTCGCGCTCGGCCTGGTCGCCGCTGCCTACATGGCCGAGACGATCCGCGCGGGCATCCAGGCGGTGCCCAAGGGGCAGATGGAGGCGGCCCGTTCGCTGGGCTTCTCACCCGCCCGCGCCATGGTCTCGATCGTCATCCCGCAGGCGTTCCGCATCATCCTCCCGCCGCTGACCAACGAACTGGTCCTGCTCTTCAAGGACTCCTCCCTGGTCCTCTTCCTCGGCGTCACCCTGGAGGAGCGCGAACTGTCCAAGTACGGCCGCGACCTGGCCAGTACGACCGCCAACTCCACGCCGATCCTCGTCGCCGGCCTGTGCTACCTGCTGGTCACGATCCCGCTCGGCTTCGTCGTCCGCCGCATGGAGGCGAAGGCCCAGGAGGCCGTCAGATGAGCCGACCCGAGATCGAGGTGAAGGGCCTGCACAAGTCCTTCGGCGACAACGAGGTGCTGCGCGGCATCGACCTGGAGATCGGCCAGGGCGAGGTCGTCTGCGTGATCGGCCCGTCCGGCTCCGGCAAGTCCACCCTGCTGCGCTGCGTCAACCTGCTCGAAGAGCCCACCCAAGGGCAGGTGTTCGTCGGCGGCACCGAGTTGACGGACCCGGACGTCGACATCGACGCCGTGCGCCGCAAGATCGGCATGGTCTTCCAGCAGTTCAACCTCTTCCCGCACCTCACGGTCACCGAGAACCTCACCCTGCCGCAGCGCCGGGTGCTGCGCCGGGACAAGGCGACGGCAGCACGGGTCGCCGCCGAGAACCTCGCCCGCGTGGGTCTCTCCGAGAAGGCGGACGCCTACCCCGCCTCCCTCTCCGGCGGTCAGCAGCAGCGGGTGGCCATCGCCCGGTCGCTGTCCATGGGCCCCGAGGTGATGCTCTTCGACGAGCCGACGTCCGCCCTCGACCCGGAGCTGGTCGGGGACGTCCTGGCGGTCATGCGGATGCTGGCCCGGGAGGGCATGACCATGATGGTGGTCACCCACGAGATGACCTTCGCGCGGGAGGTCGCCGACCGGGTGGTCTTCATGGACGGCGGGGTGATCGTGGAGGACGGCGCACCGGACCGCGTCATCGGCGACCCGAGCCACGAACGGACCCGCCACTTCCTGTCCCGGCTGCTCGACCCGGCCATGGCGCAGGTGGAGGAGGAGTCCTCGGACTAGGCGGGCGAGGCCCTGCTGTCGGTGCCGTGTGCGACCGGCAAACTCGTCCTGATCCACGGCGATCTGCGGGCCCGGGTCACCGTCCTGTCCGGCGGGTTCAGCCCGGACCTCGTCGGCGGCACGCTGCACGGCGCCGTCGTCGCGCCCGCCTACCTCGACCTCGCCCAGGACGTCGACCCGGCCTCGGTCCTCGTCCCCGGGGTGCCGCGCGGCGACGGCGAGGACGACTGGCGCTCCTTCGACGCCCCGCGGGTGCACGGCGGCCGGCTGCTGGGCCGCATCGATGAGGGGCTCCCGGTCGTCCTAGGCTGAGGCCCATGAGCGATCAGGCGGTGCTGCACGTGAGGGGCAGGGTCCTCGTGGGACCCGAGGACGTCCGCGACGAGCTGTGGGTGGTGGACGGCCGGGTCTCCTACGACCGTCCCGCCGGCGCCCGTGACATCCGGACCGTGGAGGGCTGGACGCTCCCCGGTCTCGTCGACGCCCACTGCCACGTCGGCCTCGGCCCGCACGGCCCGGTCGACGCGGCGACGGCCGAGAAGCAGGCCCGCACCGACCGCGAGGCCGGCACCCTCCTCATCCGGGACGCCGGCTCACCGTCGGACACCCGCTGGGTCGACGACCGCGACGACCTCCCGAAGATCATCAGGGCCGGCCGGCACATCGCGCGCACCCGCCGCTACATCAGGAACTTCGCCCACGAGATCGAGCCGGCGGACCTGGTCGCGTACGTCGCCGAGGAGGCCCGGCGCGGCGACGGCTGGGTCAAGCTGGTCGGCGACTGGATCGACCGCGACCTCGGCGACCTGGCGCCCAGCTGGCCCCGCGACGCGGTGGAGGCGGCCATCGCCGAGGCCCACCGGCTCGGCGCCCGGGTCACCGCACACTGTTTCGCCCGGGACTCGCTCCCGGACCTGGTCGAGGCCGGCATCGACTGCATCGAGCACGCCACGGGCCTGACGGAGGACCTGATCCCCCTCTTCGCCTCCCGTGGTGTCGCGATCGTCCCCACCCTGGTCAACATCGCCACCTTCCCGGACCTGGCGGCGGGCGGCGAGGCCAGGTTCCCCCGCTGGTCGGCCCATATGCGCAGGCTGTACGAGCGCCGCTACGACACGGTCCGGGCCGCCTACGACGCCGGGATCCCGGTGTACGTCGGCACGGACGCAGGGGGCAGCCTGGCCCACGGCCTGGTCGCGGGCGAGGTCGCCGAGCTGGTGACCGCCGGGATCCCGCCCGTCGACGCGCTCGCGGCGACCAGCTGGGCGGCCCGCGCCTGGCTGGGCAGGCCCGGACTGGAGGAGGGCGCACCGGCGGACCTGGTGGTGTACGAGAGCGACCCGCGCGCGGACGTGCGCGTCCTCGCGTCCCCCCGGAGAGTGGTGCTGAACGGGCAGGTCGTGGAGTAAGGGAACTGCTGTGCCTGCCGACTCGAATAGATGCGCGGAAAGTCCACTATTGAGTGAAGTAACGCAGGATTGCTGCCCGTTCACCCACAGTGCGTAATTCTTGGCGGGTCCCGAGCACGTTTCCTCTGGGGGTCCCACCACCTTGAACAGCGACACATTCCGTATGCCCGCACGCCGTCTCGCGATCTTCGCGGCGGCCACGGCCCTGGCCGCCGGTCCCGCGGCCCTGGCCGGCGCGGGCACCGCACACGCGACCACCGGCCACGGTCGCGCGAGCGCGGTCGTCCTGCGCACCGGCCTCGACGTCTCCCTCCTCAGCAAGACCGTGAACGTCCCGCTCGCGGTCTCCCTGAACGAGGTCCGGGCACCGCAGAGCGCCGACCGGACGGCGCTGACCGCCACCCTCGACGGAGTCGACGGCGGCAAGCCCTTCAACGTCCTCGGCGCGGACGTCGCCTCGGCGAAGGCGACGGTCTCCGCCGACCGCGCCGAGGCCGCCGTCCACCTCGCCCACGCCCGGCTGCACCTGCCGGGCCTGCCCCTGCTGTCCCTCGTCGCACTCGACACGGTCACGTCCAAGGCCACCTGCGAGACCGGCGAACAGCCGCGGGCCTCCGCCGACGTGCTCGGCGCCGTCACCGTGCTCGGCAAGCGCGTGACGCTGAGCGCGGGCGGCCCCACCGACGTCAGGGTCCCCGGCGTCGGCGAGGTCCGTCTCGACCTCTCCAGGCGCGAGACGACCTCGACCACGGCGGCGGCCAGCGCCCTCGAACTCAAGGTCTCCATCAACCCGTTGAAGCTCAACGTGGCCGAGGTGACGGGAACCCTGACCCTGGCGAAGACGACCTGCCAGACACCGCCCGACCCCGCGGCGGCCCCGGCCGATCCCGCGGATCCCTCTGATCCCGCCGACCCGGTGTCCGACGTGAAGGTGCAGGGCGCCCCGGTGAAGGAGACGAAGCTGGCGGAGACGGGCGGGAGTTCGGTGACGCCGTATGTCGTGGGAGGAGCGCTCGCTTTGGTACTGACGGGCGGAGGAGTGGTTCTCCTGGCGCGCCGCAGGCGCTCTTAGAGGCGCCCACTGAAGCGCCCCGAAGGGACGCGGGGAACTGCGCGACCAGCCACGACGCACCCGCGCTCGCCCACGGTCCGCAGTTCCCCAGCCCTTCCCCTCACGCCCGTGTCAACATCAACGCCTGATCAAGCGCCTGCAGGAACCGGTTCACCGTCACCCGGTCCCGCACCGCGATCCGCACCCACTCCTCGTCCAGCCCGGGAAACGTGTCCCCCCGCCGCACGGCGTACCCCAGCACCCGCAGCTGCCGCCGCACGGCCGCCGCCCCCGCCATCCGGACGAGCACGAACGGCCCTTCCGCCGGCCCCGCCACCCGCACCCCCTCGGGCGCGAACTCCTCGAGGCCCGCCACCAGATGGGCCCGGTCGGCGGCGACACGGTGCGCCGCATGCGCCGCCTCCGCCAGCGCGCGCGGCGCCACACACGCCTCGGCCGCGGCCAGCGCGGGTGTGGACACCGGCCACAACGGCTGCGCCCGCTCCAGCTCCGTGATGATCTCCGGCTCGGCCAGCACGTACCCGATCCGCAGCCCGGCCAGCCCCCACGTCTTCGTCAGGCTCCGCAGCACCACCAGACCCGGCACATCGGCCCGCCCGGCCAGCGCCTCCCGCTCGCCCGGCACCGCGTCCATGAACGCCTCGTCGACCACCAACGTCCGCCCGGGACGCGCGAGTCGGGCGATCACCCCGGCCGGATGCAGCACCGACGTCGGGTTCGTCGGATTGCCGATCACGACCAGGTCGGCGTCCTCCGGGACGGCCGCCGGATCCAGCCGGAACCCGTCCGCCTCCCGCAGCAGCACCCGGTCCACGGTGTGCCCGGCGTCCCGCAGCGCCGCCTCCGGCTCGGTGAACTGCGGGTGGACCACCACCGGCCGGCGCACCTTCAGCGCCCGCGCCAGCAGGACGAACGCCTCCGCGGCGCCCGCCGTCAGCAGCACCCGCTCCACCGGCAGCCCGTGCCGCGCCGTGACCGCCGCCCGTGCCGCCCGCCCGTCCGGGTAGGCCGCCAGCCCGCACAGCGACTCCGCTATCCGCTCCCGCAGCCAGACCGGGGGAGTGCCGGTGCGCACGTTGACCGCGAGGTCGACGAGCGCCGGACCGCCGTCCCGGACCTCGGCGTCGCCGTGGTGCCGCAGATCGTGCCCGCCCGGGGCACCTCCGGGGTCTTCGGGGCCTCTGTCGCCTCCTGGGCCGCCGGGACCGTCCTCAGTGCGCATGCGCGTGCCCGCCATGGTGATGGTGTCCGTGGTGGTGGCCGTCGTCGTCCGGGTGGAAGTGCGGCTGCTGCGGCAGCCCGACCTTGTCCTCGAAACCGGGCAGCGCGATCCGGTAGACGCACGAGTCGCAGTTCATCCGCAGATCACCCTCGACCGCCTCCCGGTACCGCTCCATCACCAGGTCCAGCAGTTCCGGCTCGGGCCCGATGACGTCCGCCGAACACACCTCGATCTCCGGGTGCGCGGCCGCCCAGCCCTCGGCCTGCTGGCGCACCCGGTCCGGCAGGATCCCGGTGAAGAGAAAGTACGGCAGGACGACGATCCGGCGCGCCCCCAGTTTCAGACACCGGTCGAGGCCGCTCGGCACGTCCGGCGCCGCCAACGACACGAACGCCGTCTCCACCCCGGCGTACCCGCGGCCCTCCCACAGCAGCCGGGCCGCCTTGTGCACCTCGGCGTTGGCGTCGGGGTCCGTCGAACCGCGGCCCACCAGCAGCACGGTCACCTCGGCGCGGTCCCGTGCGGCCCGCGAGGAACCGCCCAGCGCCTCGTCCAGGCGCCGCTCCAGGACCGACAGCAGGGAGGGGTGGGGTCCCAGCGGACGGCCGTAGGTGTACGAGATCCCCGGGTGCCGCTCCTTCTCCCGGGCCAGCGCCGCCGGGATGTCGCCCTTGGCGTGCCCGGCGGAGACCAGCATCAGCGGTACCGCGGCGAACCGCCGTACGCCCTGCTCCACCAGCTCGGCCACGGCGTCGCCGAGCGGCGGCGGGGACAGTTCGATGAAGCCGCCCGCGACGGGCAGTTCGGGGTGGCGGCGTCCCAGCTGCCGCACGAAGTCGCGGAACGCCTCGGCCCCGGCTTCGTCCCGGGTGCCGTGGCCGGCGATGAGCAGGGCGGGCGGGGTGGTCACAGGGTCTCCTCGGAAGTGGGGTGGTACAGCAGGGCGTTGAGCGCGGCGGCGGCGACCGCCGAGCCGCCCTTCTCGGACACGTTGCTCACGGCGGGCAGCCCGCTCGCCCGCAACGCGGCCTTGGACTCGGCCGCGCCGACGAAACCGACGGGCAGACCGATGACGAGCGCGGGGGCTGCGTCCAGCGTCAGCAACTCCTCCAGCGCGGTCGGCGCGTTGCCGATCACCCACAGGGCGCCGGGCCCGACCTGCTCGTAGGCGAGCCGGATCGCGTGCGCCGAACGGGTCAGACCGGGTTCGGACCCGGCGTCGCGCAGCCGGCACACCGTCTCCCTGCGGGTGATCCCGGCGGCGACCATCTCCACGTCCACGACGACCGGCGCCCCGGCGTGCAGCGCCGCGTGTGCCTTCACCAGGTCGGCCTCGTCGGTCACCAGGTCGGCCGCGTACTCCAGGTCGGCGGCGGAGTGGATGACCCGCTCCACGACCGCCCGGGTCAGCGGCGGGAAGTGCGAGGTGTCCAGGCGGGCGCGCAGCCGCCGGTAGGACTCCTGCTCGATGGGATGGACGACCCGGCTCACTTGCCCTCCTCCTGAGCGCTCTCCTGCCAGCGGTAGCCGCGCGGAGTGACCATGCGCCCGGCGATGTTCCGGGTCGCCGTGTTGCCCACGGTCACGACGGTCATCATGTCGACCCACGCCGGGTCCAGCGCACCCAGGGTGGTCAGCCGGCTCGACTCGTCGGGGCGCGAGGCGTTGCGTACCACACCGACGGGCGTCGCCGGCTCCCGGTGCCCGGCGAGGATGGCGAGCGCCTTCGGCAGCTGCCAGTCGCGGCCCCGGGAACGCGGGTTGTAGAACGTCACGACGATGTCCGCCTCGGCCGCCGCGCGCACCCGGCGCTCGATGACCTCCCACGGCGTGTGCAGGTCGGACAGGCTGATCGAGACATGGTCGTGGCCGAGCGGCGCGCCCAGGATCGCCCCGGCCGCGAGCGCGGCCGTGACACCGGGGACGCCGATCACGTCGATGTCGTCGGAGGCCTCGGCCAGCGCCGGGGAGGCCATGGCGTACACGCCCGCGTCCCCGCTGCCGATCAGCGCGACGGCCTGCCCGGCGCGCGCCTCGGCGACCGCGGTACGCGCCCGCTCCTCCTCCGCGCCGAGCCCCGACTCCAGGATCCGGGTGCCGGGCCGCAGCAGGTCACGGATCTGGTCGACGTACTGGTCGAGGCCGACGAGCACCGCGGCGCGCCGTAGTTCGGCCCTGGCGCGCGGGGTGAGCAGGTCCCGGGCACCGGGACCGAGGCCGACGACGGCGAGCCGCCCGCGCGCCGGACGCCGTACGACGGCACAGGTCGCCATGGCGGGCCGGCCGTCCTCGCGCTCCGACTTCCGCTTGGGGACGAGGAGTTCGCCGCCCCGCGCGAGGGCCGCCGCCTCGGCGACGGAGGGGGTGCCGACGGCGGCGAGGGGGGCGTCCGAGGGGTTGGGGACCCGGACACCGGCCAGTTCCTCGGCGGAGTACGTCACCAGCGGGACCCCGAGCCGCGCGGCCGCCGCGACGATTCCGGGTTCCCCGGCCTTGGCGTCGACGGTGGCGAGTTCGGCGATGCTGCGCGGCGACAGCCCCGCGTCCCGCAGCGCCGCGTCGACGAGGCCGAGCACCTCGTCGACGGGGGCGCCCTTCGAGGCACCGACGCCGACGACCAGGGACGGCGGCCGCAACAGCACCTCGTTCTCGCCGGGTTCGACCGCGCGGTCGGTCAGCCGGACGTGGTGGGCGCCCTCCTCCGCCAGCGGCAGCGGCGGCAGCGGCCACGCCGACTCGGCGTGCAGCGCCACCGGTTCGCCGTCCAACAGGGCCCGCGACACGGCCGCCACCGAGCCCTCGACCGGGAAGCCGAGGGTGTCGAGCCCGGGCAGCCCGACCGAGTCGGTCGCGGTGGTCACCACCGGCTGCGCGGCCAGCACCTCACCCACCTCCCGGGCGAGTTCGTTCGCGCCGCCCCCGTGCCCGCCGACCAGCGACACGGCGAACCGCCCGCCCTCGTCGACGCACACCACACCCGGGTCGGTCGCCTTCCTGCCCAGCAGCGGGGCGATCAGCCGGACCACCGCACCCGTGGCCAGGAAACACACCAGCTGCTCGCACTCCGCGAACGCGGACGGTACGGCGTCCTTGACGGGACCGTCGTACACCCGCGTGCGGTCCGGCCACGCCGCGGCCAGCCGGTCGCGCGCCGCCGCCCCCGCCGCGGTGGCGGAAATGAGGCCGATCACAGGGCAACTCCTTCGTCGGACAAGGGGGTTCGTGTTCCCCACAGCAGGAACACGGGATTGGTCGCCGCCAGCCGGGTCACCTCGCCCGGCAGCGGCGCGAGACGGGAGGACTGCAGCAGTACCCCGTCGCAGGAGAACCCGGCACCGGTGAGCGCCGCACGCGCCGCCGGTACCCGGTCCAGCGCGGCCATCGCGACCACCACCGTCCGCCGGGCGCGCGCGGCGCAGGCGCCGACGATCGCGGGCAGTTCGGCCCCGCCCCCGCCGATGAACACGGCGTCGGGGTCGGGGAGGCCGGTCAGCGCGTCCGGTGCCATGTCACACACCACATCCACGTACACCCCGTGCGCCCGGGCGTTGGCCGCGATCCGCTCCACCCCGTCCGCCGCCTTCTCCACGGCGACGACGGCGGCGCCGAGGCGTGCGCACTCCACCGCCACCGACCCGGAGCCCGCGCCGACGTCCCAGACCAGGTCGCCGAGGCGGGGCCCGAGCCGGGCCAGCGCCAGCGCCCGTACCTCGAACTTGGTGATCATCGAGTCGCGGTGCGCGAACTCGTCCTCGCCGAGGGCCCACCCGGCGGGTTCCGCCCGGCCCCCCGCCACCGTCCGCACGGCGCCCGGCGCCCGCGTCCGCGCCTCGTCGAGGCACAGCACCACGCTGACGTCCGGCCCCCAGTCCCGGTCCGCGGCCTCGGCGGGCGTGACCCGCTCGACGCGCTCCCGCGCCGAGCCGAGCGCCGAGGCGACGACGAGGACGCGCGCGTCGGACCCGCCCACGGACCCGCCCACGGACCCGCCCGAGGGTGTGCCGATGGCCTGCCGCAGCGCCGCCCCCAGCTCCGCCGGACCCGCCCCCGGCCCCGTCAGCACCGCGACCTTCGGATGCGCCCGGCAGACGTTCACCGCCGTGCGGGGGTCGCGTCCGTGCGCGCTCACCACCACGGCGTCGTCCCAGGGCAGCCCGATGCGGGCGAAGGCGACGGCGACGGACGACACCCCGGCCCGCACGTCCAGCCGGTCCGTGCCGAACCGCTCGGCCAGCACCCGCACGATCCCGAAGAAGCCGGGATCCCCCGAGGCCAGCACGGTCACGGGCAGGTCCTTGCCGACGTACTCCCCGATGGTGTCGAGGGCGGGCGCCAGCGGCCCGAGGACGACCCGCTCGGCCCCCTCCGGCAGCCGTACGGCGCCCAGATGCCGCCGCCCCCCGACGACCAGCCGGGCGCCGGCGAGCACGCCGGGCGGCAGCGGGGTGCCCGTCCCCGTACCGACGACCGTGATCATGTACTGGCCCCCCGCTCGCGCAGCTCCCGCCGGGCCTGCGGATCGGCTTTGCGGAAACCGTGGAAGTGGCCGGGGTGGTAGAGGTGCGAGCGGGTGCCGTGGGCGGCCAGGGCCGGGCCGACCAGGAAGAGGGTGTGCTTCCAGAGCTTGTGCTCCTTGACCGTCTCCTCCAGCGTCTCGATCGTGCACCGCACGACCAGCTCCTCCGGCCAGGTCGCCTGGTAGGCGACGACGACCGGGGTGGACGTGGGGTAGCCGCCCTCCAGCAGCTCGCGCACCAGCTGCCCGCTGCGCGCGGCGGAGAGGAAGATCGCCATGGTGGTCCCGTGCCGGGCGAACTCCCGCACCTCCTCCCCGGGCGGCATCGGCGTCTTGCCACCGCCGAGCCGGGTGAGCACGACGGACTGCGCCACCTCGGGAATGGTCAGCTCGCGCTGGGCCAGCGCGGCCACGGCTGAGAAGGAGGAGACACCGGGCACGATCTCGACCTCGATGCCGATCCCGGCACACCGGTCGACCTGCTCCTGGGTACCGCCCCAGAGCGCCGGGTCCCCGGAGTGGATACGGGCCACCCGCAGCCCCTCCGTCCGGGCCCGCTCGTAGACGGCGACGACGTCTTCGAGGGACATCGTCGCGGAATCCAGAACCTCCGCGTCCTCGCGCGCGTGCTGGAGGACCTCCGCCTGGACCAGGCTCGCGGCCCAGATCACGACGTCGGCCTCGGCGATCGCGCGCGCGGCCCGGAACGTCAGCAGATCGGCTGCGCCGGGGCCGGCACCGACGAAGGTCACCTTGCCGGTGGGAGCGTCGCCGGCGGCAGCGGCGGAGGCGGCGGCATCGGCCATGGAAAATCGGTCCTCTCTGGACAAAGGGTGTTACTCGTGGTGCTGGATGTGCGCTGAGGCGGGTCGATCGGATAGCAAGGGCACATGGCGGTCTTCGTCGCGCTCGGCGCGTTCCTGATGACGCTGGCCGGCGGCTGGACGGCACAGCGTGTGACCGACCGTCGTCACCTGGTCCTCGGACTGGCCGGCGGTCTGATGCTCGGTGTGGTCGGCCTCGACCTGCTGCCGGAGGCGCTGCGCGCGGCCGGCCGCGAGGTCTTCGGCGTACCGGCCGCCCTGCTCCTGTTCGTGGCCGGCTTCCTCCTGGCCCATCTGGTGGAACGCACCCTGGCCCTCCGCCAGGCCGCCCACGGCGCCGACGAGCACGGCCACCGGGCGCCCGAGGTGGGCCTGACGGCGGCCGGTGCGATGGTCGGCCACAGCGCGATGGACGGTGTGGCGATCGGTGCGGCCTTCCAGGTGGGTGGCGGCATGGGCGCGGCCGTGGCGCTCGCGGTCATCGCGCACGACTTCGCGGACGGCTTCAACACGTTCACGATCACGAGCCTGTACGGCAACGCGCGCCGCCGGGCGATAGCGATGCTGGTCGCCGACGCCTGCGCACCGGTCCTCGGCGCCCTCTCCACGATCTTCTTCACCATCCCGGAGGGCCTGCTCGGCGGCTATCTCGGCCTCTTCGGCGGCGTCCTGCTCTACCTGGCCGCCGCCGAGATCCTCCCGGAGGCCCACCACGAGCACCCGGCCCGCTCGACGCTGCTGTGCACGGTCGCCGGCGCGGCCTTCATCTGGCTGGTGGTGGGCATCTCCGGCTGACGCCCGACCGCTCACAGCTTCCCGCCTCTGCCGCCGTCCCGGCGCGGGGGTGCGATGAGCGTGGAGAGGTACGGCAGCGGGGAGCCGTCGAGCTCGGCGGCGGGCCGGACGGACTCCTCGGTCAGCCCCAGCGCCGACCCCCACACGGCGTCCTCGATCCGCCCGGTCTCCCGCAACGCCTCCAGGACCGCCCCGGCCTGCCGCCCGAACTTGTACGCCACGACGGTCCCCGGCCCGCTCAGCGCGTCCTTGAGCACCTCGGCCCCCGCCGTCACCGGCACCAGCGTCAGCGGCTCGGTCCCCTCGGTGAGCACGGCCCCGGACCGGGCGGCGAGATCCTGCATGGCCGTGATCCCGGGCACGGTCTCGACGACCACGTCCGGCACCAGCTCGGCGATGGTCTGCGCGAGATACGTGAACGTCGAATAGACATTCGGATCCCCGATGGTGGCGAAGGCGACCGCCCCATTGCCCCGCAGCAACTCGGCGACCCGGGCCCCCGCCGCGTCCCAGGCAGCCTCCCGCCGCCCCCGGTCACTGCGCTCGTTCAGCGCGAAGACGACCCGTACGACCTTCTCCGCGCCGACGTAGTGCAGCACGGTGGCCTCGGCCCGCCCACGCTCACCGGTGTCCATCACCGGCACCACGACGACATCGGCCGCACGCAGGGCGTTGACCCCCTTGACGGTCACCAGCTCGGGGTCACCGGGCCCCACCCCGACTCCGATCAACCTGCTGCTGCTCATGACGTCCGGCACCTCTCCACGAACCTTCGGGCCACACCGGGTTCGGACGCCCAGTGCGTGTGCAGATAACTCGCGTGCACACCCCGCTGTACAAAACCTTCGACCCGCGGCCGGGGCGCACGCACCCCCCACGCGGGAGCCGCCCCCGCCCCCGGCTCCACCACGGTCCGGTGAAACTCGTGCCCCCGCATCCGCGTCCCCGCGACGGCCAGCACACTGTCACTCACGGCAACGGCGTCCCGGTACCCCAGGGTCAGCCGTTCCGACATCCGCGCGCTCGCGTCCAGCACCCCGCACATGGGCAGCCCGTCCAGCTCCCGACACAGGTACAGCAGCCCGGCACACTCGGCGGCGACGGGAGCACCGCGCTCCGCGAGGGCGGCGACGTCCTTGCGCAGCACCTCATTGGCCGACAACTCCGCGCCGTACACCTCGGGAAACCCGCCCCCGATCACCAACCCGTCCGTCCCGTCGGGCAGCCGCTCGTCCCGAAGCGGATCGAACACGACGACCTCAGCCCCGGCAGCGGCGAGCAACTCGGCATGCTCGGCGTAGGAAAAGCTGAAGGCAGCCCCGCCGGCAACAGCGACGCGCACGCCGGTCTCTTTCAGCCCGGTCCGCACCCCCACCAGCCCGTCCGGCGTTTGAGGACGAGAGCCGGTCCGCACCCCCACCAGCCCGTCCGGCGTTTGAGGACGAGGCCGTTCAGGCCGAAGCGGGGGTCCGGGGGCGGCAGCCCCCGAAGGCGGGGCCGAAGGGGCGGCAGCCCCTGGTGACGGGACGGGTAGGGGCGGCGGGGGCGAGGAAACCAAGGCCGCACCCGCATCCCACGCCGCACCACCCGGCACCGCCCCGGCCCCCCGCGCCAACCCCATCAGCGCCTCCAGGTCACACCCGTCGGAAACCTGCGCAGCCATCGCCGCCACCGCATCCACGGCCGCCCCCCGCCGCTCGGCGACCGGCACCAACCCCAGATGCCGAGACGGCGTACCCACCTGCGCCACCCGCCGCAACACCCCGAACACCGGCACCCCCGCAGCGTCCAGCGCCTCCCGCAGCAACTCCTCGTGCCGGTCCGACCCCACCTTGTTCAGGATCACACCCCCGACCCGCACCTCCGGATCCCACGACGCGAACCCGTGCACCAGCGCCGCCACCGACCGCGACTGCGACGACGCGTCCACGACCAGCACCACCGGCGCCCGCAACAGCTTCGCCACATGCGCGGTGGACGCCAGCTCCCCTTCCCCCGCGGCCCCGTCGTACAGCCCCATCACGCCCTCGACGACGGCCAGGTCACAGCCCCGCGCACCGTGCGCGAACAGCGGGCCGATCAGCTCCGGCCCGCACAGGTACGCGTCGAGGTTCCGCCCCACCCGCCCGGTCGCGAGCGCGTGGTACCCGGGGTCGATGTAGTCGGGCCCCACCTTGTGCGGAGACACGGCGAGCCCGCGGGCGGCGAACGCGGCCATCAACCCGGTGGCAACGGTGGTCTTGCCGCTGCCGGACGACGGCGCGGCGACGACCAGCCGGGGCACGGACGAGGACATCACCACTCGATGCCCCTCTGCCCCTTCTGCCCCGCGTCCATCGGGTGCTTGACCTTGGACATGTCGGTGACGAGGTCGGCGAGGTCGACGAGCTTCCCGGGCGCGTTCCGCCCGGTGATCACGACATGCTGGGTCCCCGGCCGGTTCCGCAGCACGTCGACGACCTCATCGGTGTCGACCCACCCCCAGTGCATCGGGTACGCGAACTCGTCCAGCACGTAGAGCCGGTAGGTCTCGGCCGCCAGATCCCGCTTGACCTGCTCCCAGCCCTCCCGCGCCTTCTCCTCGTTGTCCATCTGCGCGTCGCGCTGCACCCAGGACCAGCCCTCGCCCATCTTGTGCCAGTCGACGGTCCCGCCCTCGCCGGAGGCGCCCAGCACCCGCAGCGCGTTCTCCTCGCCGACCTTCCACTTCGCCGACTTGACGAACTGGAACACCCCGATGGGCCACCCCTGGTTCCAGGCCCGCAGCGCGAGCCCGAACGCGGCGGTGGACTTGCCCTTCCCGATCCCCGTGTGCACGACGACGAGCGGCCGATTACGGCGCTGACGAGTCGTCAGCCCGTCGTCGGGCACCACACTCGGCTGTCCCTGCGGCATTACGCGGCCCTCCTCGAACGCCCCTGAACGTCCTTCACCAGTCCGGCGATCGAGTCCGCCCGCAGTTCGTCGAGCGTCACCGCGGTACCGCCCAGCTCACCTGCCAACTGCCCGGCGAGCCCCAGCCGCACCGGCCCCGACTCGCAGTCCACGACCACCGAGGCGACCCCGCCGGCGGCGAACAGCCGCGCCGCGCGCCCGGCGAGCGCGACCGGCTCGGGGCCACCGGTGGCGCGGCCGTCGGTCACCACGACCACCAGCGCCCGCCGTGCCGGGTCCCGCAACCGCTCCACCCGCAGCACGTCATGCGCCTTGAGCAGCCCGGCGGCGAGCGGCGTGCGCCCACCCGTCGGCAGCGACTCCAGCCGGGCCGCCGCCGCGTCCACCGAAGAGGTCGGCGGCAACGCCACCTCGGCCGCGGCCCCCCGGAAGGTCACCAGCCCCACCTTGTCCCGCCGCTGGTAGGCGTCGAGCAGCAGCGACAGCACGGCACCCTTCACCGCGCCCATCCGCTGCCGGGCCGCCATCGACCCGGACGCGTCGACCACGAACAGCACGAGGTTGCCCTCACGCCCTTCCCGGGCCGCCTGCCGCAGATCGTCCCGCCGGAGCACGAGCCCCGGCCCCGACCGTCCGCGGGCCCGCTGATGCGGGGCGGCGGCCTGGACGGTCGCCGCCAGATGCAGCTTGGTCAGGGCACCGCGCGGCCGTCGGGCACCCGTCGTCCGCCCGTGCTCGGTCCGCGCCCGGGACCGCCGCCCGGCGGCACCCTCGCCGATCCCCGGCACGCTCAGCACCTTGGTCCGAAAGGGCTCGGCCGCCCGTACGGGCGCCTGCTCCCCGGCACCGGCCTGCTGCGGCACGCCGTCGCTCTCCCCGGCCTCGGGCCGGGCGGCGTCCCCCGTCGCACCGTCGCCCTGCGGCCCCTCGTCGGGCTGCGGCTGCCCGCCACCCCCACCGGGACCGTCCGGATCCGGATCGTCGTCCCCGGACTCCCCGGACTCCCCGGACTCCCCGGAGAACTCCTCCAGCGTCTGGTCCAGCTTGTCCTCGTCAAGTCCCGGCGCGTCGAAGGGGTTGCGGCGCCTGCGGTGCGGCAGCGCCAGCAGCGCGGCCTGCCGTACGTCCTCGGCGAGCACCTCGGTCCGCCCGGCCCACGCGGCCAGCGCGCTCGCCGTCCGGGCCATCACGATGTCGGCGCGCATCCCGTCGACCTCGAAGGCCGCGCAGGTCGCCGCGATCTGCCGCAGCGCCCCGTCGCCCAGCCGCACCGACGGCAGCAACTCCCGTGCCGCCGCGATCCGCTGCCGTACGGCGGCCTCCTCGCCGGCCCAGCGCGCCGCGAAACCCGCCGGATCGTCGTCGTACGCGAGCCGTCGCCGTACGACCTCCACCCGCCGGTCGGGCTCACGGGAGGCGGCCACCTCGACCGTGAGGCCGAACCGGTCGAGCAACTGCGGCCGCAGCTCGCCCTCTTCGGGGTTCATCGTCCCGACGAGCAGGAAGCGCGCCGCGTGCCGGACCGACACACCCTCGCGCTCGACGTACGACGCGCCCATCGCGGCCGCGTCCAGCAGCAGGTCGACCAGGTGGTCGTGGAGGAGGTTGACCTCGTCGACGTAGAGGATGCCCCGGTGCGCGTCGGCCAGCAGACCCGGCTCGAAGGCCTTCACGCCCTCCGCCAGGGCGCGTTCGATGTCCAGCGCGCCCACGAGCCGGTCCTCGGAGGCCCCGACCGGCAGTTCGACCATGCGCGCCGGGCGGGTCTCGAAGGCGCCGGGCGGGTTGTGCGGGCCGTCCGGGCAGGCCGGGTCGGGCGCGGCCGGGTCGCAGGAGAAACGGCAGCCGGCGACGACGTCCACGGCCGGCAGCAGCGCCGACAGGGCACGTACGGCGGTGCTCTTCGCGGTGCCCTTCTCGCCGCGCACCAGCACCCCGCCGACCGCCGGCGAGACGGCGTTCAGCAGCAGCGCGAGCCGCAGGTCGTCCTGGCCGACGACGGCCGTGAACGGGAACGGGGTACTCACTGGTCGTCGCCCTCCGAGTTGCCTTCCAGGTCGCCTTCGAGCTCGAGGTAGGTGGCGCGCAGCCGCTCCAGGGTGTCCGCGTCCGGCTCGGTCCACAGGCCCCGGTCGGCGGCCTCCAGGAGCCGTTCGGTGATGCCGCGCAGCGCCCACGGGTTGGACTTCTTCATGAAGTCCCGGTTCTCCGCGTCGAAGACGTACTCCGCGCTGAGTTTCTCGTACATCCAGTCGTCGACCACGCCCGCCGTGGCGTCGTAGCCGAAGAGGTAGTCGACGGTCGCCGCCATCTCGAAGGCACCCTTGTAGCCGTGCCGGCGCATGGCCGCCATCCAGCGGGGATTGACCACCCGGGCCCGGAAGACGCGGTGCGTCTCCTCGCCGAGCGTCCGGGTCCGCACCTGGTCCGGCGTGGCCGAATCACCCACGTACGCCTCGGGGCTGGCGCCGGTCAGATGGCGGACCATGGCGACCATGCCGCCGTGGTACTGGAAGTAGTCGTCGGCGTCCACGAGGTCGTGCTCGCGGGTGTCCACGTTCTTCGCGGCGACGGCGATCCGCCGGAACGCGGTCTCCATGTCCCCGCGCGCCGCCCGCCCGTCGAGTCCGCGGCCGTAGGCGTAACCGCCCCACACCGCGTACACCTCGGCGAGGTCGGCGTCGGAGCGCCAGTTGCGGGCGTCGATCAGCGGGAGCAGGCCGGCACCGTAGGCACCCGGCTTGGAGCCGAAGATCCGGGCGGTGGCGCGCCGCCGGTCGCCGTGCTCGGCGGTGTCCTCGTCGGCGTGCGCCCGCACGAAGTTGGACTCCGCCGGCTCGTCCAGCTCGGCGACCCTGCGCACCGCGTCGTCGATCAGCCCGACCACGTGCGGGAACGCGTCCCGGAAGAAGCCGGAGATGCGGACCGTGACGTCGATGCGCGGCCGGCCCAGCTCGTCGAGCGGGATCACCTCGAAGCCGGTCACCCGCCGCGACGCGTCGTCCCAGACCGGACGGCAGCCCAGCAGCGCCAGGATCTCGGCGATGTCGTCGCCCTGGGTGCGCATCGCGGAGGTGCCCCACACCGTCAGGCCGACGGACTTCGGGTAGGCGCCGGTGTCCTGGAGGTACCGCTGCACGAGCGAGTCGGCGAGCGACTGGCCGACCTCCCAACTCAGCCGGGAGGGAATCGCCTTGGGGTCGACCGAGTAGAAGTTCCGGCCGGTGGGCAGGACGTTGACCAGGCCTCGGGTGGGGGAGCCGGACGGGCCGGCCGGGACGTAACCACCGTCCAGAGCCTTCAGGATGTGCCCGATCTCGTCCGTGGTGCGCGCGAGCCGTGGCACGACCTCGGTGCACGCGAACTCCAACACGGCCGCAGCGTCCGGGAGTTCGGTGCCGAGGACCTCCCGCACCAGGGTGCGGCTCTCGGCGGCCGCCCAGTCCCGCTGCTCCATGCCCTCCGCGACCCGGCGGCACAGCTGCTCCAGCAGGTCGATCGCGTCGGCCGCGGTACGCGACGGACCCTCGACGAGATCCGACAGCTCGACCGGCACCTTCACCGGCGCGCCCGGCTCGGCCAGCAACTCCTTCTCGACCAGACCGAAATGCGCGGCGAAGGCGGCGCGAAGCCCGGGCAGCGCGTTGGCCTGCCCGCCCCACACCTGCGAGGCGCGCAGCACGGCCAGCACCAGGTTCACCCGCGGCTCGCCGACCGGCCCGCCGCCCAGGATGTGCAGGCCGTCGCGGATCTGCACGTCCTTGATCTCGCACAGATAGCCGTCGATGTGCATGACGAACTCGTCGAAATCGCCGTCCTCCGGCTGCTCGTCCACGTGCAGGTCGTGGTGGAGCTCGGCCGCCTTGACCAGCGTCCAGATCTGGGCGCGCACGGCCGGCGCCTTCGTCGGGTCCAGATCCGACACCAGCGCGTACTCGTCGAGCAGCTGCTCCAGTTTGGCCAGGTCGCCGTAGGCGTCGGCACGGGCCATCGGCGGCACCAGGTGGTCGACGACCGTGGCGTGCCCGCGCCGCTTGGCCTGGGTGCCCTCGCCGGGGTCGTTGACGATGAACGGGTAGATCAGCGGCAGGTCGCCGAGGACCGCGTCCGGCGCGCAGCCCGCACTCAGGCCGAGGCCCTTGCCCGGCAGCCACTCCATCGTGCCGTGCTTGCCCATGTGCACGATCGCGTCCGCGCCGAAGGAGTTCTCGAGCCACCGGTAGGCCGCCATGTAGTGGTGCGACGGCGGCATGTCGGGGTCGTGGTAGATCGCGATCGGGTTCTCCCCGAAGCCGCGTGGCGGCTGGATCATGACGACGACGTTCCCGAACCGGAGGGAGGCGAGCACGATGTCGTCGCCGTCCACGTACAGGCTGCCCGGCGGCTCGCCCCAGGCCTCCGTCATCGCGTCCCGCAGCTCCGGGTCGAGCTTCTCGAACCACGCCCGGTAGTCCGCGAGCGGCACCCGCGCGGGCGCGGCGGCCAACTGCTCCTCGGTCAGCCACTCGACGTCGTGCCCACCTGCCTCGATGAGACGGTGGATCAACTCGTCGCCGCCGGAGGGGTACTCGGTGACGCCGTACCCGGCGTCCTTGAGGGCGTCCAGCACCCGCACCGCGGACGCGGGCGTGTCCAGGCCGACCGCGTTGCCGACCCGCGAGTGCTTGGTCGGATAGGCGGTGAAGACCAGGGCGACGCGTTTCTCCGCGTTCGGCTTGTGCCCCAGCCGGGCGTACCGCACGGCGATTCCGGCGACGCGTCCGGCCCGCTCGGGGTCGGCGACGTACACCGGGACGTCGTCCGGCCCCTGCTCCTTGAAGGAGAAGGGGACCGTGATCAGCCGTCCGTCGAACTCCGGGATCGCGACCTGCATCGCCGCGTCCATGGGGGACAGGGCGGCGTCGGACTCGTCCCAGGCCGCGTGCGAAGAGGTGAGGCAGAGCCCTTGCAGGACAGGGATGTCGAGATCGGCGAGAGCGCCGATGTCCCAGGCCTCCTCGTCACCGCCGGCCGAGGCCTGGGAGGCGTGGGTGCCGCCCGCGGCCAGGACGGTGGCCACCAGCGCGTCGGCCCCGGCGAGGATCTCGTACAGCCCGGCGTCCGCCCCGCGCAGCGAACCGCAGTACACCGGGAGGGCGTTGGCGCCGCGCGCCTCGATCGCGTCGCACAGGGTGTCCACGAAGGCGGTGTTGCCGCTCAGTTCGTGGGCCCGGTAGAAGAGCACCCCGACGGTCGGGCGGCCTTCGACCAGCGGACGCTCGCCGTGGACGCCGTACTCGGGCATCTTCTGCGGCTCGTCGAACCCCTCGCCGGTCAGCAGCACGGTGTCGGAGAGGAACCGGGCCAGCTCGGTGAGGTTGGCGGGGCCGCCCTCGACGAGGTACCTGAGGGCTTCGGCCACCACACCGGCGGGGACCGACGACTCGGCCATCAGCTCGGCGTCCGGCACCGCCTCGCCGCCGAGCAGCACGGTCGGGATCCCGGTGGCCTTCAGGGCGGCGACCCCGTCCTCCCAGGCGCGCTTGCCGCCGAGCAGCCGTACGACGGCGATGTCCGCGCCCGCGACGAGCGCGGGCAGCTCCTCCGCGACGCCGACGCGCGTCGGATTGCCGATCCGGTAGTCGGCACCGGAGGCGGCCCGGGCCGCCAGCAGATCGGTGTCGGCGGTCGACAACAACAACACAGTGCTCATGCGGGCGCTCCCGGTGGGATGAAAGGCAGTCCTTGCGGCGCGCCCGACTCGATGAGCCGCCAGAGCGCGTCCGTGTCCGCGTGCTGTTCGATCAGGTCGCCGAGCCGGTCGAGCTGCTCCTCGCGCAGCGCGGCGAACGAGGTGTCGGGGGCCGGTACGAACCGGCGGCCCGCGGCGGCCGCCACCTCGCGCAGGAAGGCCCGGCGGAAACCGTCCGACTCCAGGGAGCCGTGCCAGTGCGTGCCCCAGGTCTGCCCGACCCGGCAGCCGTCCAGGCTGTGTCCTCCGTCATCAGAGATGAAGGCATCGCCGCCGACGACTTCGGCGACCCCGTGATGGATCTCGTACCCCTCGACCCGCTCGCCGAGTGCCGTCCCCTCCGGCCGGGTAAGGATCTTCTCGGGGGCGAACCGCACCCTTAGGGGCAGCACCCCGAGACCCTCCACCCGCCCCCGCCGGCTCTCGACCTCGTCCTCGATGTGCTCCCCGAGGATCTGGAAGCCACCGCAGATGCCGAGCACCGGCCGCCGTTCGGCGGCCCGGCGCCGCAGCGCTTCGGCCAGCCCCCGCTCCCGCAGCCACTCCAGGGCGCGGACCGTCCCCCGGGTGCCGGGGACGATGACGAGGTCGGCGTCGGCCAGCTCCTCCGGCCGGTCCACGAACCGCACCACGACGCCCGGTTCGGCGGCCAGCGCGTCCACGTCCGTGAAGTTGGACATCAGGGGGATCGCACAGACGGCGACCCGCAGGACGTCCTCCCCGACGGGCGGGGCGACGTTCGACTCGCGCACGGTCCCGCGCAGGGAGACCCGGAGGCCGTCCTCCTCGTCGATGCCGAGGCCGTGCCGGAAGGGGAGGACGCCGTAGGTGTGCCGCCCGGTGAGCCCGTGGAGCATGTCGAGGCCCGGCTCCAGCAGCGAGACGTCCCCGCGGAACTTGTTGACGAGGAACCCGGCGACGAGGGCCTGGTCCTCCGGCGAGAGCAGCGCCACGGTCCCGAAGAACGAGGCGAAGACACCGCCGCGGTCGATGTCACCGACGACGAGCACGGGCAGCCCGGCATTCCGGGCGATCCCCATGTTCACGATGTCGGTCCGGCGCAGATTGATCTCCGCCGGACTGCCGGCCCCCTCACAGATCACCGCGTCATACGTGCCCCGCAACTCGGCGAGACAGTCGAGCACGGTCCCGAGCAGCTTCTGCTGCCGCCCGCCGTGGTAGCCGCGCGCGCTCAGTTCGCCGACGGGCTTGCCGAGCAGCACGACCTGACTGCTCTGCTCGCCGCCGGGCTTCAGCAGCACGGGGTTCATGAGCGCGGTCGGCTCCACCCGGCAGGCCTGCGCCTGCATGGCCTGCGCCCGCCCGATCTCGGCACCTTCGCGCGTGACAAAGGAGTTGAGGGACATGTTCTGCGCCTTGAACGGCGCGACCTTCACACCCTGCCGCACCAGCCACCGGCAGATACCGGCGGTGACCACACTCTTCCCGGCGTCGGAGGTGGTACCGGCGACGAGGAGGCCACCGCTCATGACGTACGTCCCTTCGCGACGAGGCGCGCGGCGACGGTCACGCCGAGCGCGAGCAGACCGACACGACGGGAGAGCCGCACCGCCCGCCCGATGTCCGCGACCTCCACGGCCCGCCCCTTCTGGTTCAGCACGGGCCGGTGCTCGACCCGCCCCGCATACGACAACGTCCCCCCGAGCCGCACCCCCAGCGCCCCCGCGAACGACGCCTCCACGGGCCCCGCGTTGGGACTCGGATGCTTCGCCGCGTCGGCCCGCCAGGCCCGTACGGCCCCCCGCCGTTCGTCCCCGGCCACCGCGGCCAGCACGGCGGTGAGCCGTGCCCCCGGCCACCCGGCCAGGTCGTCCAGCCGCGCGGAAGCCCACCCGTACCGCCGGTACCGGGCCGACTTGTGCCCCACCATGGCGTCCAGGGTGTTGACGGCCCGGAACCCCACCAGCCCGGGGACGCCGGCCACGGCTCCCCACACCAGCGCGCCCACGACCGCGTCGCTCGTGTTCTCGGCGACCGACTCCACGACCGCACGGGCGATCCCGTCGGCGTCCAGGGCCTGCGGGTCCCGTCCGCACAGATGCGGCAGCCGGGCGCGGGCGGCCTCGACGTCGCCGGCCTCCAGGGCCCGCCCGATGCCGCGGGCCTCGCGCGCGAGCGAAGTACCGCCGACCACGGCCCAGGTGGCCGCGCCGGTGAGGACCACGGACGCGGCGGTGGACGGTCGTACGATCCGCTGGGCCACGGCACCCAGCGCCACGGCGCCGCCGGCGCACACGGCGGTGTGCAGCGCGCCCCACCCGCGGTGGTCCCGCCACAGCACCCGCTCCACGGCCCCGGCCACCCGTCCGAACACGGCGACCGGATGCCCCCGGCGCGGATCGCCGAGCAGCAGATCACCGAGAAGGCCGGCGGCGGCGCCGTACGCGAAGACGCGATCGGCACCCATCGGCTCAGCCGGCCGCGGGGTCGGGAACGGGCCGGGTACTCAACCTCGATCGGCAGCCGCGCATGGCGTTATGTCCTCACTCAGGGTGTCCGCGCCCTGGTTCGACGAGACCGGCGGTGAGAGTTCCTGGCTCCCGGGGATTGCTACCCCGGTGACAGTGGCGGGACCGCGCCGGATTCACACCGGCTTCCTCTCTTGCCGCCGTACATGGCTCCGGAAGTCCACCACGCCCCCGGAAGACCCGTCAACCTGGCGTTGACCTGCGAGGGGAGTGTGTGGGAAGGCCCACACCAGTTGCCCGGCGGGGCCTGTGGGGCATGCCGAAGGCTCCTCCCCGGGGGATGGAGAGGAGCCTTCGCGGTGCCGACGAGGCCCTTTGTATCGGGCCTTCGAGCGACGGGCCTTCTCGTGTCAGGCCTTCTCGTGTCAGGCCTTCGCCACGATCAGGTGGATGCCGTACGCCACGGCCGCCGCGCAGGCCGCGAAGCAGAGGTAGGCGGCCGTGACGGCCAGGGCCGCGGAGCCGCCCTGGGCGGTGGCGCGTTCGCGGGCGGAGAGGCCCTTGATGCCGAGGGTGAAGAGGGTCACCAGGCCCACGGTGGCCACGAGGCTGACGCCGAAGACGGAGCCGATGGCTGCCCAGTCGATGTTCATGTCGGTTCTTCCTCGGGGTCAGACGGTGGCGGCCGGGTCGGGCGCGGGAGCGGCCGGGGCGGAGGTGGAGGCAGGGGCGGGGATGGTGGCGGTCAGGTCGTCCGTGACCGCGACCGTGCCCGCGGGCGGCGGGGTCACGGCGGCGATCGCCGTGGTCACCACACCGGCCGGCTCCTCGGTGCCGACGACGTTGCTGCTGTCCACGACCTCGCGGCGGGAGAGCTTCCAGATCGCGGCGCTGGAGGCGACGAGGAAGACGGCGACGACCGCCGTACCCCAGTCGCCGAGGTCCGTCACGGACTCGGCGAGCGCGCCGACCAGCGCGGCGGCGGGGAGGGTGAGCACCCAGGCGACCATCATGCGGGTCGCGGTGGACCAGCGGACCGTGCCGCCCTTGCGGCCGAGGCCCGCGCCCATCACGGAACCGGAGACGACGTGCGTGGTGGAGAGGGAGAAACCGAGGTGGGAGGAGGCCAGGATGGCGGTGGCCGCGCTGGTCTGGGCGGCGAAGCCCTGCTGCGGCTGGAGGTCGGTCAGGCCCGTGCCCATGGTGCGGATGATCCGCCAGCCGCCGATGTAGGTGCCGAGCGCGATGGCGAGGCCCGCGGAGAGGATGACCCAGGTGGGAGGGTTCGAGCCGGGAGCGATGGCACCGCCCGCGATCAGCGCGAGGGTGATGATGCCCATCGTCTTCTGTGCGTCGTTGGTGCCGTGCGCGAGCGAGACCAGGCCGGCGGAGGCGATCTGGCCGGCGCGGTAGCCCTTGCGGGTGGCCTCGTCCTCGGCGTTCTTCGAGAGCGTGTAGGAGAGGCGGGTGGAGAGCATCGCCGCGAGGCCGGCGACGACGGGGGCGGCGACCGCCGGGAGCAGGACCTTGGTGACGAGCACGTCGCCGTGGACCGCGCCGAAGCCGGCGGAGGCGACGGTGGCGCCGATCAGACCGCCCATGAGGGCGTGCGAGGAACTGGAGGGCAGACCCACCAGCCAGGTCACCAGGTTCCACAGGATGGCGCCGACGAGGGCGGCGAAGATGACCTCGGGACGAATGCCGTTCTCGTCGACGAGACCCTTGGAGATCGTGTTGGCGACCTCCACCGAGAGGAAGGCGCCCACCAGGTTGAGCGCGGCGGACATGGCCACCGCGATCTTGGGCTTGAGCGCACCGGTCGAGATGGTCGTGGCCATCGCGTTGGCGGTGTCGTGGAAACCGTTCGTGAAATCAAACGCGAGTGCGGTTACCACCACAATCGCGAGGATCAGCGAGAAGTTTTCCATTTACCCAGGCAATCTTTCGAGGTCATTGGCTGTTGGACCGTAGGCAACCTGAATGAACGGAAGGTGAACTGGGGCAGTCCTGGTGGTGTATGAGATCGACTTTCGGGGTGGCCGTGGGCGGGGTGGGGCGAGGCCGCCGTCCCGGTTCCGGTCCGGCGGCCCAGTCGCCCGTTGGTCAGAGGCCCAGGGCGAACGACTTCAGCCGTCCCGCCGACCCGTTGAAGAGATTCTGGTCACCCGGCAGGCTGCCGCTGTTGTCGTACTGCCAGAAGGTCCACGACGACCATCCGGCCGGCAGTGTCCCGGCGTCCGCGGAGCCGTGGCGGGCGATCCACAGCGCGTGGTCGGCGGCGAACGCGCTGCTGCCGCCGGTGCAGAGGTCCCACCAGTTCGTGGTCGTGTAGATCACCGGCCGCCGGCCGGTCTCCCGCTTCAGTTCGTCACTGAAGGACCTGATCCACCGGACCATCCCGGAGTGGCTCAGCCCGTAGCACCGGTGCTTCTTGTCGTACGGGTTGTACTCGACGTCGAGCGCGGGCGGCAGCGTCCACCCGTCCGCCGTCCAGGTGCCGCCGTGGCCCACGAAGTACGCGGCCTGCCGGGCGCCCGACGACTTGTCCGGCAGGGCGAAATGGTACGCGCCCCGCCTGATGCCGGCCTCGCGGGAGCCGTTGTACTGCTGGTCGAAGTACGGGTTGCGGTAGGTGGTGGACTCGGTGGCCTTGATGTAGACGAACCTGGCGCCGTTCGCCCTGGCGCTCGTCCAGTCGACGTTCTTCTGGTGCGAGGAGACGTCATGCCCCTTCGGCAGGCTCGCCGCGGACGCCGGTGTGCCGGCGAACGCGGTCGCGGTGCACGCGAGGGCGAGCGCCGCCACGGACGCCGCGAGGGCGCGGACGCGGTGGCGGGACGGCGGAATACGGTCACGGGCCATGTTTCCCCCCGGAATGGCGACGTGTACGAAAAATCGTCCAGAGATTATTGGAAGATCGGCGTATCCTCGGCGATCTTCAGCCAAGCCGGGAAATGGAACTCTTTGTGGCGGTTTGCGCTCTACTGGATTCGGGACGTCCGGCCTAAAGTGCCCTGCCGCGCAGGCCGGTTGGGGCGTCGCCTGACAGGATCGGGCCATGGTTGAGCAGCGGCGGGACGAGCGCGACGGACGGGACGGACGGGCCGGCGCACAAGGTGTGTCGGAGCCGCGAAGGCGGGATGTACGCGCGGAGGAGGCGGACGCCTGGCTCGAACTCGTCGCCACCGCCCGCCGCACGGTCTCCGACGGACTCGTCGTCGGCACCTCCGGCAACGTCTCGGTCCGCGTCGGCGACACCGTGCTGGTCACACCGTCGGGTGTGCCCTACGACCGGCTCGCTCCGGACGACGTGACGGGCGTGGACCTCGCCGGCCGCCAGGTCCTCGGCACCCTGGTCCCGACCAGCGAACTGCCGATGCACCTCGCGATCTACCGCAGCACCGACGCCGGGGCCGTCGTCCACACCCACGCCGTCCACGCGACGGCCGTCTCCACGCTCGTCCCCGAGCTGCCGGCGATCCACTACATGTCCGCCGCCCTCGGTGGCGCCGTCCGGGTTGCCCCGTATGCGACGTACGGCACCCACGAGTTGGCCGAGAACATGCTCCGCGCCCTGGCCGACCGCTCCGGCTGCCTCCTCCAGAACCACGGCACGATCACCTACGGCACCACCCTGACCCAGGCCTACGACCGCACCGCCCAGCTGGAGTGGATGTGCCGCCTGTGGCTGACGGCGTCCGCGGTCCCGGGCCTGACCCCGACCCTGCTCTCCCCCGACCAGGTGACGGAGGCGGGGGAGAAGCTGAGGGGATACGGGCAGCGGGAGGGGTGAACCCCGGCCGGGCGGGAAGGCGGATCCAGTGGCTTCGTCGATTTCTCCCTCCTCCACTGGCCGACACCGGAGTCCGCCCGGACACTGGACAGGTGCGCCCAGTCAAAGTCACGGTCGCTGCCGTCGGTGCCGTACTCGCCGCCGGTGCGGCCGGTGTGGCCGCGGGGCGGTTCGCCAGTGACGCCGCGCTGAAGGCACCGCCCGGCCGCCCCCTGCCCACCGAACCCCGGCTCACCGTGCACGGCACCGCGGCCGGCCGCATCACCCTCACCCGCGACCTCGCCTCGCTGCGCCCCGGCACCTACGGCCTGGCCGGCGACGGCTCGCACGCGGTCGTCGGCGCCGTCCTGGAGTCCGCCGCGAGCACCGCCGACACCGTCGTACGGCGGCTGGAGCGGGTGACCCACGGCACCTTCGAGACCGGCGACCCGGCCTGGCTCACCGCCAACGTCCACGTCGGCAACCCGGGCACGGCCCTGGGCCTGGAGTACGCCGACATCGACCTGCCCGGCGAACTCGGCCCGCTGCCCGCATGGTTCGTGCCCGGCCACCGGGACACCTGGGTGATCGCGGTGCACGGCCTCGGCACCACCCGCGAGCACCCCATGAACGTCATGGCGTTTCTGCACGCCCGGCGCCTGCCGGTCCTCGCCCTCGCCTACCGCGGCGACCTCGGCGCCCCGCGACCCCCGGACGGCCTGAACCACCTCGGCGAGAGCGAGTGGCGCGACCTGGACGCGGCGATCCGCTACGCCGTCCGCTACGGCGCCCGCCGCGTCGTCCTGCACGGCTGGTCCACCGGCGCCACCATGGCGCTGCGCGCCGCCGCCCACTCGGCACTGCGCGATCGGATCTCCGGGCTGGTCCTGGACTCCCCGGTACTCAGCTGGGAGGCCACCCTGCGCGCCCTCGCCCAGGCCCGGCACACCCCCGAACCCCTGCTGCCGCTCGCGGTACGCGCCGCCCAGGGCCGAGTCGGCCTGCACGCCGACCACGCCGCCGACCCCGTCGACCCGGAACAGCTGACCGTGCCCACCCTGATCGTGCACGGCCCGGACGACACGGTGGCCCCCTGGGTGTACTCCCGCAGGCTCGCCGAGCGGCGCCCCGACCTGGTGGCCCTGCACACCGTCCCGGACGCCCCGCACGGCGCGATGTGGAACGCCGACCCGGAGGAGTACGAGGAACGGCTGCGCCGGTTCCTCACGCCCCTGATGTGACGGTGCCCCGGCGCACGCGCCCCGGCGCACCCTCTGTCGAGCGGTCGCTGACGAGCGCGTCCGGCATCCGCCGGCACCCCCGATGTGATTCTTCCCGCACCCGCCGGCCCTTCCCCTCCGCGGCCGCGGCCGCTCCCCGTCCCAAGCCGGAAACCCCGGTTCCGGCCGGTCCCGGAGGTTCCGTTTAACGCCGTACCACTGGCCTGAACATGTCTCCTCGCCTCGCCTCGCACCCCGTGCGTTGGCCAGTCCCGTCGCCCGCCGTGACATTCCGTTTGGGTTTTCGGACCGTCAACCGGAAGACTGCACCCGTGACGTCCCGTATCCCGCGCGACTCAAGGCTTCGACTCGTCCGAACGCGACCCCTGGCCGCCGCCCCCCGAGCGATGAACCAGCGGCCCGCGCGCCGCCCCGCACCCCGCCCGCCCGAGGGCACCCCGGCCCCTGCCGAGCTGGCCAGAATGGCACGCTCCGGCCTGGCCGGCGCGGCCCGCGTCGCCCACTGGGCCGACACCGCCCTCGGGCCGGGCAGCGACGGCGCGACCGCCGACGGCAAGGCCACCCTCTCCGACGCGTCCGCCGAACGCGCGTCCGACGACCTGGGCCTGACCGCCGCTCAGGTCCGCGCCGACTGGGACACCGCCCGCCTCGCCGGTCTGGTCGAGGTGCACGGCGACAGCGCGCGCCCCGGCTGGCGCCTGCGCGCCTGGGACCGCGACGACAGCGCCGTGCTGCGCGGCTGGGTCGCCCTCTTCGACGCCTGGTCGCTCGCCCACCCGGAGCCCGCCGAGTTCGAGGCGGCCGCCGTCGCCGAAGTCGTCTCGGCCATGCCCCAGGTGCTCTCCTTCCTCCAGCTGTCCGCCGGTCCCGTCCCGGTCGAGCAGCTTCTGGACCTGCTGGGCCAGCGGGTCACCGAACTGCGCACCGAGCGCTGCGAGGTCCCCTACGACACGGAGAACGGCACCGGGACCGCCAGACCGCTCGCCGCCGTGCGCTCCGCCGACGCCGACCCGGCGGACCACGCCCCGGCCGAGGACCCGGCCCCCGCCGACGAGGCCGAGCTCGCCCCGCTCCTCGACTGGTCGCTGCACGCCCTCGCCTCCGTCGGCGCGCTGACCTACGGCGACGGCCAGGCCACCCTCACCCCGCTGGGCAGCTGGGCGGTCTGGGTCAAGCTGGAGCAGATCTGCGTCGCCGCGCAGAGCCCCGCCGGCAACATCGAGGTCGCCGCCGAGGAGATGCTGCGCGGCTGCGCCCAGCTGCGCCCCAACGCGGCCCGCGCCGAGTACCGCGCCTGGCTCGCCGCCCGCCCCGTCGGCGGTGCCGTCACCGAGCTCGTCGACGCCGCCCGCGGCGAAGACGCCCTGCTGCGCGGCCTCGCCTTCGAGGCGCTGCGCGTCGTCGGCGCCCCCGCCGAACCGGACGTCCGCGCGGTCGTCGACGAGCCGACCCTGCGGCCGTACGCCCTGCTGTGGCTGGCCGAGCACGACGGAGTCGACCCCGAGGACGCCCACGAGGTGCTCACCCGGGAGGAGGCCACCTGGCTCTGGGTCGACACGGCCGCCGCGGTCGCCGACCACGGTGAGGCCCCGCTGCTCGTCCGTCACCTGGAGTCGGCGCTGCAGCCCACCGTCCCCGCGCTGCTCGACGAGGTGCGCGCCGTCGGTCACCCGCGCACCGTGCAGGTCCTGGTCGCCCTCGCCGCCGCCCACCCCGACCCGGCGCTCGCCAAGGCCGTCCGCCGGGCCGCCTTCCAGGTGCACACCGGCGGCTAGCGGAAGGGCGGGCCAGGCGGGTCAGCCGGCTATCTCCGGGGCGTACGTGCCGAAGCTCCAGATGTTGCCCTCGACGTCCCGGGCCATGTAGTCCCGCGAACCGTAGTCCTGGTCCGTCGGGGGCATCAGGATCTCGGCGCCGTGGTCGACGGCGCGCTGGTGGTGTGCGTCGACGTCGTCCACGACGATGTACACCCCGGTCGGGCCGCCGCCCTCCATCGCCGCGTCGAACCGGCCGCCGCGGCCCCTGGAGCCCAGCATGACCGCACCGTTGCCCTGCACCAGCTCGGCGTGGAGCACCATGCCGTCCTCGGCCTCGTACACCGACAGTTCGGTGAAGCCGAAGGCCTCCGTCAGCTGCTTGATCGCCGCCTTCGCGTCCGTGTACAGCAGCGACGGATAGATGCTCGGCCGCCCGCCACTCGTGCCCGCCATCCCGATCACTCCCTCGTGCGTCGGTCCCCCGAAAGCCGTCGTTCCGGCCTGGTCCCCAGTCTTGCACCCGGCACTGACAACGCCCCCGGTCTGTAACGTCGTTGCAGGTCAGCCGCTCATCGGAAGGTGTTGCAGCGCGCCAAGTCACCGCTCCGGTAACCCTGGTAGAACCACTGCTGCCGCTGCTCGGCCGACCCGTGCGTCCACGTCTCCGGCGTCACCCGCCCCTGGAACCGCTCCTGGATCCGGTCGTCACCCACGGCCGCCGCCGCGTCCAGCCCGTCCTGGATGTCCGCGGCCGTCAGGCTGGTGATCTGCGGGCGGCCGGTCGACTCGTCCTTCGTGGTCGTGGCGTGGTGCGCCCACACCCCGGCGTAGCAGTCGGCCTGCAGCTCCAGCCGCACCGAATCGCTGTTCGCGCCGGTCAGGTTGGACTGCGACCGGCTCAACGTGCCCATCAGGTCCTGCACATGGTGCCCGTACTCGTGCGCCACGACGTACGCCTGGGCGAACGGCCCGCCGCTCGCGCCGAACTTGGACCGCAGGTCGTCGAAGAAGCCGAGGTCCAGATAGACCTTCCGGTCGCCGGGGCAGTAGAACGGCCCCACCGCCGAGGTCGCCGTCCCGCACGCGGTGCCGACCCGTCCGCTGAAGAAGACCGTGGGGGCGGCCGTGTAGGTGCCGTGGCGGTGCCGGAACTCCTGCGTCCAGTAGTCCTGCACGCTGTTGACCACCGCCACGATCCGGCAGTCCTCCTTGCTGTTCGCGTCCTGTCCGGTACGGCAGCTCTGCTGCACCTGGGCCAGCGAGGAGGAGGCGGGTGCGGGCGAGCTGTCCCCGGAGGAGAGCCCCAGCTGGTCCGGGCCGACCCCGAGGAACAGGGCGAGGAGCAGCGCGATCAGGCCGGCCAGACCGCCGCCGACGGTCTTCCTCCCGCCCGGGATCCGGCTGCCCCGCACGTCCTGCACCTCGGAGGTGTCCAGGTTCGCGTCGTCGTCGAACTGCATGGGGCACCGCCCTCTGCTCGCACCGTCCCCCACGACCACCTTGCGGCATCCGGGCCGCCACTTCGCGCCGATGACCGGGCCGACGCCCGAACGGGCGACGTCCCGTCCCGCCCCCGCGTCACGCCCGGCCGCCCGCCGCGGGCGTGGCTACGCTCTGCGCCTGACCCGTGGCACAGGAGCGCCCGGCCGGGCGCCGAAGGGGGAAAGGGAAAGGGCTGCCGTTCTGCACCACAGGAGAACCGGGCCACCCGACGCCGAGCCGTTTCCGGAGCAGTGCGCGACGGCCCGCCGGGAGCAGCCTCCGGCCACCTTCCCGCACCGGCCCCCGCGTGCCCTCCCGCGGACACCCCCCGTCCGCGGACCCGTCGGGCGGCTCCTCGCCCTCGCCCTGCTCCTCGCGGCCGGGCTCCTCGCCGCCGCCCACCAGGTCCGCCCCGCCCCCTACGGCGACCACCTCACCTCCGGCCCGCCCGCGCCCACCGCACGCGCGCGTGGCGGCGTCGTCGAGGCGTACGACGGCCGGACCCTGCGCTGGCGGTACGCGCGTCCGGGCCGGCGCCCGCTCAGCGTGCTGCCCACGCGCGGGCAGGCGATCACCGTCTGGGACGACGGGCTCGTCACCGACACCGACGGCCGCTCCGTGCGCTGGCACCGCGCCCTGCCCGCGGCG
The DNA here is from genome assembly GCF_042899865.1 of Streptomyces sp. NPDC013157. Lineage (NCBI taxonomy): Bacteria > Bacillati > Actinomycetota > Actinomycetes > Kitasatosporales > Streptomycetaceae > Streptomyces > Streptomyces sp. NPDC013157. The sequence goes on from NZ_JBIBAK010000004.1 coordinate 624,870, forward strand.
ACCGACTGGCTGCGCGCCCGGGGCGGCGCCGGCGTCCTGCGCCCCCTGGGCCGCGGCATCCTCGCGGTCGTCACCCCGGACCGCATCGCGGCGTACCGCACCGCCGACGGTGACCTGCGCTGGGTGCTGCCCGCCCGCGCGGGCTGCGCCTTCCACCCCGAACGTGCCGTACGTCACGGCCACGCCCTGCTCGTCGCCCAGCCCTGCGCGCAGGGCGCCTGGACCGCGCAGCTCGTCGCCGTGGACGACCTGGGCGGAATCGCCCCGCACCGCACCCCGCTGGGCAACGAACCGCCCCGCGCGGGCCGTCCCGAACACCCGCGCACCGAAAAAGCGCTTGCGCCGCCCCGTTAGACTTGGCCCATGGCCATTCTCCTCGCGCATTAGACGGCGGGAACGTCCTCAGCCGCCCACCCGTCACTATCCGTACGCTCTGGAGTCTGTCCGTGATCTCCGCAACCGGTATCGAGCTGCGCGCCGGTGCGCGCGTCCTCATCGAGAACGCCACCTTCCGCGTCGCCAAGGGCGACCGTATCGGCCTGGTCGGCCGCAACGGTGCCGGCAAGACCACCCTCACCAAGGTCCTCGCCGGCGACGGCATCCCCGCCGCGGGCTCCGTCACCCGCTCCGGTGAAGTCGGCTACCTCCCGCAGGACCCCCGCACCGGCGACCTCGACGTCCTCGCCCGCGACCGCATCCTCTCCGCGCGCGGCCTCGACGTCCTGATCCGCAAGATGCGCGAGAACGAGCAGCGCATCGCCACCGGCAAGGGCGCCACCCGTGACAAGGCGATGAAGCAGTACGAGCGCCAGGAGACCGAGTTCCTCACCAAGGGCGGGTACTCCGCCGAGGCCGAGGCCGCCACCATCGCCGCCGCGCTCAACCTGCCCGACCGGGTGCTCGGCCAGCCCCTGCACACGCTCTCCGGCGGTCAGCGCCGCCGTATCGAGCTGGCCCGCATCCTGTTCTCCGACGCGGACACGCTCCTGCTCGACGAGCCGACCAACCACCTGGACGCGGACTCGATCGTCTGGCTGCGCGACTACCTGAAGACCTACCGCGGCGGCTTCATCGTGATCTCCCACGACGTCGACCTGGTCGAGACGGTCGTCAACAAGGTCTTCTACCTGGACGCCAACCGCTCCCAGATCGACGTCTACAACATGGGCTGGAAGCTCTACCAGCAGCAGCGCGAGGCCGACGAGAAGCGCCGCAAGCGCGAGCGCGCCAACGCCGAGAAGAAGGCCGCCGCGCTGCACTCCCAGGCCGACAAGATGCGCGCCAAGGCCACCAAGACGGTCGCCGCGCAGAACATGGCCCGCCGCGCCGACAAGCTGCTGGCGGGACTGGACGCCGTCCGCGTCTCCGACAAGGTCGCCAAGCTGCGCTTCCCGGAGCCCGCGCCCTGCGGCAAGACCCCGCTGACCGCCGAGGGCCTGTCGAAGTCGTACGGCTCGCTGGAGATCTTCACCGACGTCGACCTGGCCATCGACAAGGGCTCCCGGGTCGTCATCCTGGGCCTCAACGGCGCCGGCAAGACCACCCTGCTGCGCCTCCTCGGCGGCGTCGAGCAGCCCGACACCGGCGAGGTCCTCGAGGGACACGGCCTGAAGCTCGGCTACTACGCCCAGGAGCACGAGACCCTGGACCCGGACCGCACGGTCCTGGAGAACATGCGCTCGTCGGCGCCCGACATGGACCTCGTCGAGGTCCGCAAGGTGCTGGGCTCGTTCCTGTTCTCCGGCGACGACGTCGACAAGCCGGCCGGTGTCCTCTCCGGCGGCGAGAAGACCCGCCTCGCCCTCGCCACCCTGGTCGTCTCCTCCGCGAACGTCCTGCTCCTGGACGAGCCGACCAACAACCTCGACCCCGCCAGCCGCGAGGAGATCCTCGGCGCCCTGCGCACCTACAAGGGCGCGGTCGTCCTCGTCACCCACGACGAGGGTGCCGTGGAGGCGCTCCAGCCCGAGCGGATCATCCTGCTGCCCGACGGCGTCGAGGACCTGTGGGGCTCCGACTACGCGGATCTGGTCGCCCTCGCCTGAGAGCCGGTCCCGTCGCCGTCGTTTGATCGAATGCCTGATCCACTGGCTATGGATCATTCGGCCTATCGGTGATCCATCATCTGTGTGAGATCTCCTCGTATCGAGGTGTGTCCTACACCGATTTCGCGGCCGATCCCTTTGTCGACAAGGGATCGGCCGCTTTGCGTGCCTGACCTGGCACTTCACAGAAGAACCCGTTCGGCCGCACGGACAACCCGCGCCGGAATCACAGATTCCGTATGTGGGGATGCACTCCTGTCGTCACAACGATGTCTCACGGACCTTGCCGAATGGGTGGCCATCACGCCCCGGAGGGGTGATCATGAGGGGACCAGAGCGCACTTCCCATGAGGAGGCACGGGTGGCCGAGACTCTGAAGAAGGGCAGCCGGGTGACCGGCGCCGCGCGCGACAAGCTCGCGGCAGACCTGAAGAAGAAGTACGACTCCGGTGCGAGCATTCGGGCACTGGCCGAGGAAACCGGCCGCTCGTATGGCTTCGTCCACCGGATGCTCAGCGAGTCGGGTGTCACGCTGCGTGGGCGTGGCGGGGCGACGCGGGGCAAGAAAGCCGCGTCCTGACCCCGGGCGGCCCATCGGCTTCGATGGTGGCCACCCGGTCGGTCGAGTGATCGGCCGGGTGGTTACTGTGCAGTCACTTGGCATGCCGTACGGCAATGCGTGATGACCGCACACATCGGAGGCGCCCCATGGCTTCGCCCGACCAGGACCTCGCTCCTGTTCTCGACAAGGACGGCGTACGGCTCACCGTCGACGACGCGCTCGCCACGGTGACGCTGACCAACCCGGCCAAGCGCAACGCCCAGAGCCCCGCACTGTGGCGGGCGTTGGCAGAGGCCGGGCGGTCGCTGCCGGGGTCGGTCCGGGTCGTTGTGCTGCGCGGTGAGGGGCAGTCCTTCTCCGCGGGCCTCGACCGGCAGATGTTCACGCCGGAGGGGATCCCGGGCGAGCCGACCTTCATCGAGCTCGCGCGCCGTGACGACGCCGACCTTGACGCGGCCATCGCCGGATTCCAGGAGGCGTTCACCTGGTGGCGGCAGAGCGACATCGTGTCCATCGCCGCCGTGCAGGGGCACGCCATCGGGGCCGGCTTCCAGCTGGCCCTCGCCTGTGACCTGCGCGTCGTCGCGGACGACGTGCAGTTCGCCATGCGCGAGACGAGCCTCGGGCTGGTGCCCGACCTGACCGGCACCCACCCGCTCGTCTCCCTGGTGGGCTACGCCCGCGCGCTGGAGATCTGCGCGACCGGACGCTACGTCCAGGCCGAGGAGGCGGTGGCTTCCGGGCTGGCGAGCGTTGCCGTGCCGGTGGACGAACTCGACGCGGCGGTACGGGACCTGGCCGGGGCGCTGCTGGCTGCGCCGCGGGATGCCGTCGTGGAGACGAAGGCGCTGCTGCGGGGTGCCGCCTGCCGTACCTACGACGAGCAGCGGGCTGCGGAGCGGCAGGCTCAGGCTCGGCGGCTGCGGGACCTTGCGGGGGTGGGCGAGTAGGTCGCCGCGGGCGGGTGGGGGCTGGTCGTGCGGTTCCCCGCGGGCCGGTGGGGGCTGGCCGCGCAGTTCCCCGCGCCCCTGACGGGGCGCTTGCGCTGACGTCCGTCACCAGCACATGCCTCCGCGCGCCCCTGACGGGGCGCTTGCGCTGACGTCCGTCACCAGCACAGCCTCCGCGCGTGCCTGACGGGGCGCTTCAGCTGACGTCCGTCACCAGTACCGCCACCGTCGGCCGGTCCTCCAGTGTCTCGCCGACCGCCGTACGGACCCCTCGGGCCACCTCCACGGCCCGCGGGCCGTCGGTCACCGCCACCTCCACGCGCACGTGCCGACGCGGCAGTGCGGCGTCGAAGTGGACCTCCCGGCTGAGCGCCCCCGTCACCCGGGCCACCCCCGGCACCGCCAGCGCCGCCGCCGTCACCCGGGCTCCCTCGGGATCCGTCCCCTCCCGGACCGACGGCGGCCGAGGCGCGGGTGCGGGCTCCGGCTCCGCCGGCTCCTCCTCCAGCAGGTCGGTCACCCGCAGGTCCGCCTCGATCACCACCAGCCCCAGCCGTTCCGTGGCCGTGGCAAGGGCCCGGCGCAGCCGGGACGCCGTCGCAGGCAGCGGCTCGGCGGCCGTCGCCGCGAAGTCCGCCGACAGCCGCAGCGGCCCCGGAGGCACCGCCCCGGGCGGCGCCGGTACGACCGCCTCCGCCACGTCCGCCGGATCCGCCAGGGCGATCCGCACCGCGCCCAGCCGCACCCCCGCCACCCCGGCCGCCGCCCGCCGCAGGACCGCGTCCGCCGCCGCCTCCGTGAGCCACGCCCCGTCCTGCGGCCCGCCCAGCGGAAGGAGCCTGCCCAGGCCCAGAAGGTTCCGTACCGTGTCAGTCCGTCGGTCCGCCGTCATTCCTCCAGCCTGCCGCATCTTCGGGGCACGACAGGACATCCGCACGTACCGTGGTCGCAGGACGGCCACGGGAAGGGACGCACGGCGATGACCGAGATGGCGGCGGAGCCCGAGAAGGACCCGGCGGTACAGACCCGGAAGACCGTCAGACGCGGCGGCGGCGACCCGGCGACCCGCGGACGGACGACGATCGCCGACGGAGTCGTGGAGAAGATCGCCGGACTGGCGGCCCGGGACGTCGTCGGCGTGCACGCGATGGGCAGCGGCCTCGCCCGCACCTTCGGCGTCGTGCGCGACCGGGTGCCCGGCGGCTCCAAGTCCGTGAGCCGGGGCGTGAAGGCCGAGGTCGGCGAGGTGCAGACCGCGCTGGACCTGGAGATCGTCGTCGACTACGGCGTGTCGATCGCCGACGTGGCCCGCGCGGTCCGGGAGAACGTGATCGCCGCCGTGGAGCGCATGACCGGTCTCGAAGTGGTCGAGGTCAACATCGCGGTGAGTGATGTGAAACTTCCGGAGGAAGAGGAAGAGGAGCCGGAGTCCCGGCTCCAGTGACCGCCGACCGGGACCGCTGACAGGGACCGCTGACAGGGACCGCTGAGGGGAGCGCACCATGAGTATGGCCGTCGTCGGCATGATCGCCGGCATGGCGCTGGGCTTCGCCGGGTACTTCGGCGGGTTCGGCGCCTTTCTGCTGGTGGCTGCGCTCGGGGCCATCGGGTTCGTCGTCGGCCGGTTCGCGGAGGGGGACCTCGAACTCGGCGACTTCTTCCGCACCCGTGACGACCGGCGCGACCGCCGGCGATGACCTCCGCGAGCGGTGGGACGCGCGGCGCCCCGACGGCGGTGGCGCCCGGCGAGCGCGGCGCCGTCCGGATCGCCGACCGGGTGGTGGCGAAGATCGCCGCGCAGGCGGCCCGCGAGGCGCTCGGCCCCCTTCCGAAGGACGCCGTACCTCCGCACGCCACCGTGGTCACGCACCATGACACGGCCCGCGTCCGGGTCCACCTCGAACTGGACTACCCGTCCGACATCGGCGCCCGGTGCGCGGCGGTGCGTCGACATGTGGTCGAGCGGGTAGGCGCGTTGGTGGACATGGACGTCCGGGAGGTCGCCGTCCACGTCGAACGGCTGCACCCGGTCCAGACCCAGGGGAGGGCGTGATGAGCACGGAGCAGACACCGGTCATCGACAAGCCACCGCCACCGGCGGCCGCACCCCCGGCCGGCCACGAGCCCCGCTTCTGGTCCCCGCGCCGCGCCCCCGCCACCCTGGTCGCCGTGCTCGTCCTGGTGACCGCGGGCGCCTTCCTGTACGACATCGCGGCGGTACGGGCCCACCACCCCGCCATGCACTGGCGCCGCGAACTCGCCCGCCAACTGGCTGCGCGGCCTCTCGACGACACCTGGGTCCTGGCGGGCGCGGGCATCGCCGCCGCCCTCGGCCTGTGGCTGCTGGTCCTGGCCGTCACGCCCGGCCTGCGGGACCTCCTGCCCATGCGGCGCACCCACCCCCACGTCCGCGCCGGGCTGCGCCGTGACGCGGCCGCCCTGCTGCTGCGCGACCGGGCCATGGAGATCTCCGGCGTGCGCCGGGTGCGGGTACGACTGCGCCGCTCCCGCGCCCACGTCCTCGCCGTCTCCCACTTCCGTGAACTCGACGAGGTGCGGGGCGACCTGGAGGCGGCGCTGACCGACGCGATCCACGCCATGGGGCTGGCCCGCCCACCCGCCCTGACCCTTCATGTGATCCGCCCCGGCCGGAAGGGGTGACACCGTGCTCGGCACCGTCAACCGCGTCCTGACCGCCCTCACGGGCCTCCTGCTCCTGGCCCTCGGCGGCTCGGTCCTGGCCGTCGGCCTCGGCGCCCCGCCCCCGTCCTGGTGGATCCACGACGGCCGCCACGACGTCCTGCTCACCCCGGCCGAGCGCACCCACTGGGGCGCCGCGGAGTGGTGGTGGCCGACGGTCCTGGCCGCACTGGCCGTGCTGTTCCTGCTCTCCCTCTGGTGGCTGACCGCCCAGCTGCGCCGGCGCCGCCTGACCGAGGTCCTGGTGGACACGGGAGACGGCGAGAGCGCGTTGCTGCGCGGCAGGGCCCTGGAGACCGTCCTGGCGGCGGACGCGGCCCACCAGGAGGGCGTCTCCCACGCCCAGGCGGTCCTGAGGGGCACGCGTACGGCTCCGGAGGTACGGGTGTGGCTCCAGCTGGAGCCGGACGTGGCCCCGGAGGATGCTCTGCGGGACCTGACGAACCAGGCCCTGACCCACGCCCGGAACTCGGCGGCGCTGGAGAAGCTCCCCGCGGAAGTCCGGCTGACGTCAGTCAAACACCGTGCAGGAAGGGTGATTTGAAGCGCCGCCGAGGCGACTCACCTGTTTGGGGGCGCGGGGCTGTGTCGATTGCGGCTGCCGCCGCGTGGGCGCGACCAGCACCCACTCACCCGCGCCCCGAGCACCGACCGTCAGAACCCGTGCCTCATCCCCCCGTCCACAGGCACCATGATCCCGGTCAGATAAGAAGCGGCCGGTGACAGCAGGAACGCCCCCACCCGCCCGAACTCCTCCGGAGTCCCGTACCGCCGCAACGGAATCCGCGACTCGTGCTCGGCCCGCGTCGCCTCCGGGTCGGCGGACATGGCGTCCAGCTCCCGCACCCGGTCCGTGTCGATCCGGGACGGCAGCAACCCCACCACCCGGATCCCGCGCGGCCCCAGCTCGTCCGCCAGCGACTTGGCGAACCCGGCCAGGCCCGGCCGCAGCCCGTTGGAGATCGTCAGCCCGGGAATCGGCTCGTACACCGACGCGGACAGCACGAACCCGATGACCCCGCCGTCCTCCAACTCGGCCGCGGCCGCGCGGGCGAGCCGTACCGCACCCAGGAACACCGACTCGAACGCGGACTGCCACTGCTCGTCCGTGTTGTCGGCGACGAACCCGGCCGGCGGCCCGCCCACGCTCACGAGGATGCCGTCGAACCCTCCGAACCGCTCACGCGCGACGGCGATCAGCCGCTCCGGCGCCGCGGGGTCCGCGTTGTCGACGGCCACGCCCACCGCGTTCGGCCCCAGTTCGGCCGCCACGTCGGCGGTCCGCTTCTCGTCCCGTCCGGTCACCACGACCTTCGCCCCGTCCGCGACCAGCTCGCGCGCGGCCGCGTGGCCCAGCCCGCGGGTCGCTCCGGTGACGACGTACACCCGGTCCTTCAGCCCAAGATCCATGGCCCTATCCTGCCTGCTCGCCGTCGAAGAGCGTGAGGGCGGTGTTCACCAGCCCGATGTGACTGAACGCCTGCGGGAAGTTGCCCAGCTGACGCCCGGTCTCCGGGTCGTACTCCTCGGACAGCAGTCCCACGTCGTTGACGAGGCTCACCAGCCGTTCGAACAGCTCCTTCGCCTCGTCGGTGCGGCCCGTCATGTGCAGCGCGTCGGCGAGCCAGAACGAGCAGGCCAGGAAGGCGCCCTCGCCGCCTGGCATCCCGTCGACGCCGATCGCGTCGGTGTCGTAGCGGCGCAGGAACCCGCTCCGGCCCAGGTCGTCGCGGATCGCGTCCACCGTGCCGACCACCCGGGGGTCGTCCGGGGGCAGGAAGCCGACGCGCGGGATCAGCAGCAGGGAGGCGTCGAGTTCGCGCGAGCCGTAGTACTGCGTGAAGGTGTTGCGCTTCGGGTCGTACCCCTTCTCGCAGACCTCCCGGTGCACCTCGTCGCGCAGCGCCCGCCACCTCTCCAGCTCGCCCTTGAGCTCCGCGTGGTCCTCCAGGGTCTGTACCGCCCGGTCCGCGGCCACCCACACCAGCACCTTGGAGTGCACGAAGTGGCGGCGGCCGCCGCGCACCTCCCACAGGCCCTCGTCCGGCTGCCGCCAGGCCTTCTCCAAAAACTTCATCAGCGCGCACTGGATGGACCACATGTGCGGCTTGGTGGGCAGACCGGCGGTGCGGGCCAGCGACAGCGAGTCCATCACCTCGCCGTACACGTCCAGCTGGAGCTGGTCGACGGCACCGTTGCCGACGCGCACCGGCCTGGAGCCGGCGAAGCCGGGCAGCCAGTCCAGTTCGAACTCGGGCAGCCGGCGCTCGCCCGCGAGGCCGTACATGATCTGCAGGTCCGCCGGGTCGCCGGCGACCGCGCGGACCAGCCAGTCGCGCCAGCGCTCGGCCTCCTTGTGGTAGCCGGCGGCGAGCAGGGCGCCGAGGGTGAGGGTGGAGTCGCGCAGCCAGCAGAAGCGGTAGTCCCAGTTGCGCACCCCGCCGAGTTCCTCGGGCAGCGAGCTGGTGGCCGCGGCGACGATGCCGCCGGTCGGCTCGTAGCTGAGCGCCTTGAGGGTGATCAGGGAGCGTACGACCGCGTCCCGGTGGGGGCCGTGGTAGGTGCAGCGGGCGGTCCAGCGCCGCCAGTCGGTGACGCTGGACCGCAGCGCCTGGTACGGGTCCACGAGCGGTGGCCGCTGCTCGTGCGAGGGGTGCCAGGTGAGCACGAACGCGACCCGCTCGCCCTCCGCGACGGTGAACTCCGAGTGCGTGCCGAAGTCCTCGCCCCAGGTCCGCACGGACGGTTCGCTGCGCAGCCACACCGAGTCCGGCCCGGCGACCGCGACCCGGTGGCCGCCGGAGCGGCGCATCCACGGGATGACCGAGCCGTAGTCGAAGCGGAGCCGGAGCGTGCTGTGCACGGTGACGCGACCGCTGACGCCCTCGACGATGCGTACGACGTCCGGCGCGTGTTCGCGCTGGGGCATCAGGTCGGTGACGCGGACCGTCCCCTCTGCGGTCTCCCACTCGGTGTCCAGGACCAGGGTGTCGGGCCGGTAGCCGCGCCGGGTGCAGGTGGTGGCGCCTCGGGGGGCGATCCGCCAGTGCCCGTGGTCCTCGTCGCCCAGGAGCCTGGCGAAGCAGGCGGCCGAGTCGAAGCGGGGCAGGCACAGCCAGTCGATGGAGCCGTCCCGGCCGACCAGGGCCGCGGTCTGCTCGTCGCCGATGAGCGCGTAGTCCTCGATGCGTCGGTCCACGGGAGCCGGTTTCCCTGACTGCCGGGGGGCCAATCAGGGGGTGGGCCGGGGGAGTGACACCGTCAGACGGTGGCCGGCTCCGCCTCCGCGGCCGTCTCCTGCTCCGCCGCCTCCGCACGCGTGCGTGCCTCGCGGCGGGCCAGCACGAAGAAGCCGTAGGGGACGCCCGCGGCGAACAGCCACCACTGGATCATGTACGCGTAGTTCAGCGGGGCGTCTTCCTTGCCCGGGTCGGAAATCTGTTCCGGGGTGTCGCCCTTGGGCTCGGGTGCCGTCTGCTGGATGTAGCCGCCGAGCACCTGCTTGCCGAGCCGGCGCGCCTGCTCCTCGCTGTTGATCAGCATGATCTGCCGGGCGGGCAGGCCCTTGAGGTCCTTGATGCCGCTCGCCGCGGTGGTCTCGTCGGGCATCAGCCGGCCCTGGACGGTGACCTTGCCGGCCGGCGGCGCCGGGATCTTGGGGAAGGCGGTCTGGCTCGGGCCGTCGGACGGGATCCAGCCCCGGTTGACCAGCAGCACCTTGCCGTCGGTCAGGACGAAGGGGGTGAGGACGTGATAGCCCACCTCGTCGTCGGAGTTGGTACGGCGGCGGACGACGACCTCGTCGGCGGTGTCGAAGGTGCCGGTCGCGGTGACGGTGTGGTACCGCTCCTTGCGGGTCACGGCGTGCCCCGGCTCGGTCACCTCCTCGACCGGCACCGGCTTGGCACCGAGGGCGTCGGCGACCAGCTGGTTACGGGCGCTGCGCTCCTCGTACCGGTGCTTCTGCCAGAACCCGAGCCGGATCATCGTCGGGATCAGAAGCAGCGAGATGAGGGTGAGGATCACCCACTGCCGAGTCAACAGGAAGCGGTACACCCCACGACCGTACAACTCGGTCGTGGGGCGCGTTCGGGCGGGTACCGGGTCAGACGCGGTCGACGATGCCCGCCTTCCCGGCCTCGCGGGCGCAGTGGGCGCCGCAGAACCACTGGTTGTCGGCCTCGACGCCCTGGCCGATGATCGAGACCTTGCAGTGCTCGCAGAGCGGGGCCATGCGGTGGATCGCGCAGGAGAAGCAGTCGAAGACGTGGACCGCGCCCTGCGCGTGCACCTCGAAGGTCATTCCGTAGTCATTGCCGCAAACTTCACATTTCGCCATGCGCCACAGGGTGGGCGGTCGGCCGCGCGCGGGCGAGTGGGCGCCGGGCGAGTCGTACGGCAATCACCCGTCCGTACGGCGCGTGCGGACGGGTGTGCGGCCCGCGCGGGCGGTCACTTCTCCGTGGCCGGCGCCACGTCCCGCAGCAGCTGTCCGAAGGCCGCCTCGTCGACGACGGGCGTCCCGAACTGACGGGCCTTGAGGACCTTCGAGGTGCCCGAGTCGGGGTCGTTGGTGACGAGCAGACTGGTGAGCCGCGAGATGCTCGTCGAGACGTGCAGACCGGCCTCGACGGCCCGGTCCTCCAGCAGCTCCCGCTCGATCGAGGTGTCCCCGGAGAACGCCACCCGCATGCCCTGTTTCAGCGGGCTGCCGTCCTCGTACCGTCCCGGGTTCGGGTAGGGGCACGCCGGCCGCTTGCGGGACGGCCGCCAGCCGCCGGGCCGGTAGCCGCCGTGCCCGCCGCTCGCCTGGGGCCCGATCCGGGGCGTGTCGGACCACTCGGTGAGCGGCCGGCACTCGAGGAGCGGCAGCCGTACGTTGCCCGCCGCCGCGGCCCGCAGACTGGGCCGGAACGCCTCCGCGAGCACGCGCGCGTCGTCCAGCGCGTGGTGCGCCCGCCGCTGGACGACACCGAAGTGCGCCGCCAGGGTCTCCAGTTTGTGGTTGGGCAGCGGCAGGTCCAGCTCCTTCGCGAGCGCGATCGTGCACAGCCGCTGCCGCACCGGGGCCTCGGTCTTCGCGCGCGCGTACTCCCGCGCGATCATCTGCCAGTCGAAGACCGCGTTGTGCGCGACCAGTACCCGGCCGTCCAGCCGGGCCGAGAACTCCTCGGTGATGTCGGTGAAGAGCGGCGCGCCTTCGAGCACCTCGCTCGTCAGGCCGTGGATCCACACGGGACCCGGATCGCGCTCGGGGTTGACCAGCGTGTACCAGTGGTCCTCGACCTCGCCGCGCTCGTCCAGCCGGTAGACGGCCGCGCTGATTATCCGGTCGTCCCGGGCCAGTCCGGTGGTCTCCACGTCGACGACGGCGTACCCCTTGGGGTATGCGGCCGGCCACGGGGTGCCGGGGGACACTGCGGTCGTACGGTCTTCGAGCATGGTCATTGAGGATACGGGCCCGGTCCGACAGCCCGGTCCGTCAGGTGGCCCGCCGCAGCCGCCCGTTCGAATGCCCTGATGCCTCCGTCCCGATGCGGGGTCCTCCTGATGGCTCGTCCGTCCTGACGGTCCGTCGCACGGCCGTGGACTTTGTCCTGATTGCCCTACGCGTGGCTATGGACCTTTTCACCGCCCGGTGCAAGCGTGCACCCCGCCCGGAGCACGGACGGCCGACGGAAGGACGGTACGGCGGATGGCACGCGTACGGTACGGCGCTCGGACCGGGGCGGAGATCGCGGCCGCGCGCACCACGAAACTCCCGGACGTCTGGTCCACCGGCGTGGTGGCCGTCTGGGAGACCGACCCGGACGCGGTCGCGGCCGTCCTGCCGCCGCCGCTCAAGCCGGCCGGCCGGCCGCTGGCCAGGGTCAGCATCAGCAAGGTCGAACTGCCCGGATACCCGCTGGGCGCGGGCTCGTTCGCGGTCGCCGCCGCGCACGGCACGGTCGAGGGCTGGTACCCGCTGGTCATGCCGATGACCCACGAGCGCGCCCTCACCGGCGGCCGCGAGGTCTTCGGCGAGCCCAAGAAGCTCGGCGAGGTGACCGTCGAGCGGGATGGCTCGCAGGTCCACGCGGCCCTGGCCCGGCACGGCGTCGCCTTCGTCGAGGTGCGCGGCACGGTCGACGGCCCGTTGCCGCTGCCCGAGCCCGCCCCGAAGACCGACTTCTACTTCAAGTTCCTCCCGGCGGTCGACGGTTCGGGATTCGACGGCGACCCGCTGCTGGTGCACTGCGTACGCGAGGAGAAGATCCGCCGGCTGGAGCGCGTCACCGGGGAGGTCGTCCTCCGCGAGTCGGCGTACGACCCGGTCGCCGACCTGCCGGTGCTGCGCCTGCTGGAGCTCACCCTCGGCGAGAAGACCAGCGACCAGCGCGGCCGGATCGTCGAACGGGTCGACGCGCAGGCCCTGTTGCCGTACGTCCACCAGCGCTACGACGACCCGCGCCAGATCCACGACGCGCCGCCGGAAGAACGCGAAGGGAGCGAGGCCTGATGGAGCTCCGTGCCGGACAGGTCGCCGTCGTCACCGGCGCGGCGAGCGGGATCGGGCTCGCGATGGCCGGGAGGTTCGCCGCCGAGGGCCTGAAGGTGGTCCTCGCCGACGTGGAACCGGCCGCTCTGGAGAAGGCAGCCGACGGGCTGCGTGCGGAGGGCGCCGACGTGCACGCGCGCGTGGTCGACGTCGGCGTCCGCGACCAGGTCCTGGAGCTGGCCGAGTCGGCCTACGACACCTACGGCGCGGTGCACGTCCTGTGCAACAACGCCGGGGTCGGCTCGGGCGCCGAGGGCCGGATGTGGGAGCACGAACCGAACGACTGGAAGTGGGCGTTCGAGGTCAACGTGTGGGGCGTCTTCCACGGCGTCCAGGCTTTCCTGCCCAGGATGATCAAGTCGGGTCAACCCGGTCATGTGGTCAATACATCCTCCGGCGACGGCGGTATCGCCCCGCTGCCCACGGCTTCCGTGTACGCGGTCACGAAGGCGGCCGTCGTCACGATGACCGAGTCCCTGTACGCCCATCTCCGGGCGGAGCACGCGCGCGTGGGCGCCTCGGTGCTCTTCCCCGGGCCGCACATGCTGCGCACGGGCCTGTGGGAGTCGCACCGCAACCGCCCCGACCGCTATGCCAAGGAACGGCCGCGCCGGACGCCGTACCGCAGTCTCGACCAGTGGGAGGCGGCGATGCGGGCTGCGGGCAAGGAGGTCGCCTTCACGCCCGTCGAGGAGGTCGCCGACTTCGTCGTGGCGGGCATCCGCGCGGACCGCTTCTGGCTGCTCCCGGAGAGCGGGCACAGCGACGCCCAGATCCGGGCGCGGGCGCGTTCGATGCTGGACCGGACGAACCCCTCGTACCTCGAAAGCTTCATCCTGGACTGAACAGGGGGCAGTGGTGACCGCGTACGACGACCCATACCTGATCATCTCCTCCGACTGCCACGCCGGTCTCCCCACCGAGGAGTACCGGCCCTATCTGGACGCCCGGTTCCACCGGGACTTCGACGAGTTCCTCGCGGGGCGGGAGCGCCGCCGGGAGGAGATGACCCGGCTCGGTATCCGGAACGAGGCGTTCGCGGCCAAGTGGTTCCAGGACAACGAGGAGGGGCTGCGCGGGGGGTGGGACGCCGCGCAGCGGGTGAAGGAGCTGGACGGCGACGGGGTGGCCGCCGAGGTGGTCTTCCCGGACGCCGACGCGGTCGACAGCCGGACCGCGGCGCCCTTCGGCGTCGGCCTCGGCCTGTCCGGGGACCACGACCCGGAGCTGGGCATGGCGGGAGCACGGGCCCACAACCGCTGGCTCGCGGACTTCGTGTCGGAGCACCCCGAACGGCACTGCGGGGTGGCCCTGTTGCCGGTCACGGCCCCGACGGACCGCGTGGTCGCCGAGGTGTACCGCGCGAAGGAGTCCGGTCTCGGCGCCCTGATGATCCCCGCCATGTGGGTCGACAAGGAGCCCTACCACGACCGCCGTTACGACCCGGTCTGGGCCGCGGCCGCCGAGTGCGGGATGCCGGTCCTCACCCACTCCGGCGCGGCCCCGCGCGACGAGTACGGCGACCATCTCGGCATCTACGTCAGCGAGGTGACGTGGTGGCCGGCCCGCCCGCTGTGGTTCCTGCTCTGGTCCGGCGTCTTCGAACGCCATCCCGGACTGCGCTTCGGCGTCGCCGAGTCGGGCTGCTGGTGGCTGCCGAACCTGCTGTGGTTCATGGACCGCCTCTACCTCGGTGCGCACGGCGGCAAGAAACTCTCCCCCTTCGAGGAGCTGACCCGCCCGCCGCACGAGTACCTGGACCGGCAGGTCTTCGTCTGTGCCACCAACACCAAGCGCCGGGAACTCGCCCAGCGCTACGAGATCGGCGTCGACAACATCCTCTGGGGCAGCGACTTCCCGCACCCCGAGGGCACCTGGCCGGACACGCGCGCGTGGCTGCGCCGCACCTTCCACGACATCCCGGTGACCGAGACCCGCAGAATGCTCGGCCTCGCGGCCGCCGAGGCCTTCGGCTTCGACGTGGAACGCCTGACCCCGCTCGCCCGGCGCATCGGCCCGGCCCCGTCCGACCTCGGCCAGCCGGCCGACCAGGCGGCGGTGGAGGCGTCCTGGGCCCGTTCGCGCGAGGTGGGGCGCCACTGGCTGACCGACAACGACTTCCCAGTTCTGGGGGTGACGTCGTGAGCGACGACCGCTACACGGTGATCTCGGCCGACTGCCACGCCGGGGCGGACCTCCTCGACTACCGCCCCTACCTGGAGAAGCGGTACCAGGACGACTTCGACCTGTGGGCGGCGACGTACGTCAACCCGTACGAGGACCTGCTCGCCGACTCGGCGGACCGGAACTGGAACTCCGCGCGGCGGCTCGCGGAGCTGGAGGAGGACGGGATCGTCGCGGAGGTGATCTTCCCGAACACCATCCCGCCGTTCTTCCCGTCCGGCTCGCTCATGGCCCCCGCGCCGACCGCGGCGGAGTTCGAGCGGCGCTGGGCCGGCCTGCGCGCCCACAACCGCTGGCTGGCCGACTTCTGCGCCGCCGCGCCGGGCCGCCGGGCGGGCGTCTTCCAGATCCTCCTCAACGACGTCGAGGAGGCCGTGAAGGAGATCCGATGGGCGGCCGGGGCCGGTCTGAAAGGCGGCCTGATGCTCCCCGGCACCCCGCCCGGCTCGGGCCTGCCCGAACTGCACGCGCGCGTGTACGACCCGATCTGGGCCGTCTGCGCGGAACTCGGCGTCCCCGTCAACCACCACGCGGGCTCCGCGTCCCCGCCGCTCGGCGACGAACCGGCCGCCCGCGCGGTCTTCATGGTCGAGACGACCTGGTTCTCGCACCGCGCGCTGTGGCACCTGGTCTTCGGCGGTGCCTTCCGCCGCCACCCGGACCTGAGACTGGTCCTGACCGAACAGGGCTCCGGCTGGATACCCGGGGTCCTGGCGATGCTGGACTACTACCACGGCCGGCTGCTGGCTGCGGCGCAGGCGACGACCGCGGAGGCGAAGTTCGGGGTGGGCCTCGCGGAGTCGATGGGCAGGCCGCCCTCCGAGGTGTGGCACGAGAACTGCTTCGTCGGCGCCAGCTTCATGCGCCCGCACGAGGTGCCGCTGCGCGACCGCATCGGCCTGGACAAGATCATGTGGGGCAGCGACTACCCGCACGACGAGGGCACGTACCCGTACACGAGAGAGGGTCTGCGCTTCGCCTTCGCCGGCGTCCCGCAGAACGAGCTGGCCGCGATGCTCGGCGGCAACGCGGCCCGCGTGTACGGCTTCGACCTGGACCTCCTGGACCCGATCGCGGCGAAGGTGGGACCGACGGTGGCGGAGATCGCCGAACCGCTGCCGGAACCGCCGGCCGACGCGACGAGTCCGGTGTTCGCGCGAGGGGCTTCGGTACGGGTCTGGTGACGTCGGTACGGCGCCCATGGGCCTCGGGGTGCGATCCTCCCTGCTGTGACCGAACCCACGCACGACAACGAGGCCCACGGCGGAGCCCTCGGCTCCCGGCTGAACTGGCTGCGGGCGGCCGTCCTGGGCGCGAACGACGGCATCGTGTCGACGGCGGGCATCGTCGTCGGCGTCGCGGGCGCCACGGCCGACCGCAACGCCCTGCTGACGGCGGGTCTGGCGGGCCTGCTCGCCGGATCCATGTCGATGGCGGCGGGGGAGTACGTCTCGGTGTCCACCCAGCGCGACTCCGAACTCGCCGCACTGGCACAGGAGAAGCGTGAGCTGAAGGAGCAGCCCGAGGCGGAACTGGAGGAACTGACCGAACTGCTGGAGCGCCGCGGCCTGTCCCGGGAGGTGGCCGGCGAGGCGGCGGTCCAGCTGACGGAACGCGACGCCCTGAAGGCCCACGCGAGCGTGGAACTGGGCATCGACCCCGACCAGCTGACCAGCCCCTGGAACGCGGCCCTCGCCAGCTTCCTGGCGTTCACCGTGGGGGCGCTGCTCCCGCTGCTCGCGATCGTCCTGCCGCCGTCCGGCTGGCGGCTCCCGGTGACGGTGGGCTCGGTGCTGGCGGCGCTGGTCCTGACCGGCTGGGCCAGCGCCCGCCTGGGAGCGGCCGCGGTGCGTCCGGCGGTGCTGCGCAACGTCCTGGGCGGCGCGCTGGCCATGGGGGTCACGTACGCGGCGGGGAGTCTGCTGGGGGCGGCCGGGGTCTAGCTCATTGGCGGAGATCGCCAACAAGCAAGCGCATACCGCCGTTAATACTTGTGGGTAACAACGTCTAGCCGCGGTCGGCGGGCGGTTCTACGGTGCCCACATGCCGAACCTGCCCGATGTCGTGCTGTGGTCGATACCCGCCTTCGTGCTGCTCACCGTGATCGAGGTGATCAGCTACCGCGTCCATCCCGACGACGATGCCGCCGGGTACCAGGCCAAGGACGCGGCCACGAGCATCGGCATGGGGCTGGGGTCGCTCGTCTTCGACTTCGTGTGGAAGATCCCGATCGTCATGATCTACACGGCGGTATACGCACTGACCCCGCTGCGCGTGCCCGTCCTGTGGTGGACGGTCCCGCTGATGCTGCTCGCGCAGGACTTCTTCTACTACTGGTCCCACCGCGGTCACCACGTGATCCGCATCCTGTGGGCCTGCCACGTCGTCCACCACTCCAGCAAGAAGTTCAACCTCTCCACCGCGCTGCGCCAGCCCTGGACCTCGCTGACCGTCTGGCCGTTCTACGTCCCGCTGGTGGCCGCGGGGGTGCACCCCGCCGCGCTCGCCTTCTGCTCCTCGGCCAACCTCGTCTACCAGTTCTGGATCCACACCGAACGCATCGACAAGATGCCCCGGTGGTTCGAGTTCGTCTTCAACACGCCCTCCCACCACCGCGTGCACCACGCCTCCCAGGGCGGCTACCTGGACCGCAACTTCGGCGGGATCCTGATCATCTGGGACCGGCTGTTCGGGTCCTGGGTGCCGGAGACCGAACGGCCCGTGTACGGGTTGACCAAGAACATCAACACGTTCAACCCGGTCAAGGTGGCCACCCACGAGTACGTCGCCATCGCCAAGGACATCCGGGCCGCGGGCAGCTGGCGGGAGCGGGCCGGGCGGGTGTTCCGGGGGCCGGGCTGGGCGCCGGCGCCCGCCGTGGAGCAGGCAGAGGAGTCCGTGGCCGCGTGAGAGCGTCCCGGGCGCTGCTCGCCGCCTTCGCCCTCGCCGTCCTTCTCGACCTCGCCTTCCTGGCCGTCGGCCTCCACACCGGGCACGCCGTCGCCAAGGTGCTCCTGATGCCCCTGCTCGCCGCGTCCGCCGCCCGCGCGGGTGCCCCACGGCTCCTCGTCGCCGCCCTGCTGTGCGGCTGGGGCGGCGACGTCCTGCTCCTCTCCGACGCCGATCCCGCCTTCATGGCGGGCATGGCCTCCTTCGCGGCCGGGCACGTCTGCTATCTCGTCCTCTTCCGCCGCCAGGGCCCGCCACACGCGCGTGCCCGTCTCCTCGCCTTCGCCTACTCGGCCGCCCTCGTGGCCCTGGAGGCCCTGCTCTGGCCGGACCTGCCGAGCGGCCTGCGCGTCCCCGTGGCCGGCTACAGCACCCTGCTCACCGCCATGGCGTACACCGCCGCCACCCGGCTCGGCCCGCTCGCCGGGCTCGGCGGCGCGCTCTTCATGCTCTCCGACACGCTGATCGCGACCGGCGTCGCCGACTGGCCGCAGCTGCCGCGACCCGACTTCTGGATCATGCTCACCTACGCGGCGGCACAGTTCCTGCTGGTCCGCGGCACCCTCGACGCGCGCCCCGCACCGGCCACGGCGTACCGTGAAGTGCGCTCGACCACCCCCTGAGCGCATCCACGCCACAGCACGAGAAGGACCCTCGCCATGCGCGCCACCACCATCCACGCCCCGTTCGACATGCGCGTGGAGGACGTGCCCGAGCCCGTGGTGCAGCTGCCCACCGACGCCGTCGTGCGGGTGCTGCGCGCCTGCATCTGCGGCAGCGACCTCTGGGCGTACCGCGGTGAGTCGGCCCGGCAGCCGGGGCAGCGCATCGGCCACGAGTTCCTCGGCGTGGTCGAGGAGACCGGGTCCGAGGTGGGCACCGTGCGGCGCGGCGACCTCGTGGTCGCCCCCTTCATGTGGTCCGACGGCGTCTGCGACTACTGCCGTGAGGGCCTGACCACGTCCTGCGAGCACGGCGGCTTCTGGGGCTCCGTGGGGTACGACGGCGGCCAGGGCGAGGCCGTGCGGGTCCCGTTCGCCGACGGCACCCTGGTCCAGCTGCCCAAGGACGCCGCCTCCGACGACCGCCTGCTGTCCGCCCTGCTGACCCTCTCCGACGTGCTCGGCACCGGCCACCACGCGGCCCTCGGCGCGGGCGCCCGGCCCGGTGCCACGGTCGCCGTCGTCGGGGACGGCGCGGTCGGCCTGTGCGCCGTGCTGGCCGCCAAGCGGCTGGGCGCCGAGCGGATCATCGCGCTGGGGCGGCACGAGGTGCGCACCGACATCGCGCGCCGCTTCGGCGCCACCGACGTCGTCGCCGAACGCGGGGACGCGGCCGTGGACGCCGTACGCGAACTCACCCGGGGCCAGGGCGCGCACGCCGTCGTCGAGGCCGTGGGCACCGAGCAGTCGATGCGTACGGCCGTCGACATCAGCCGTGACGGCGGCGCGATCGGCTTCGTCGGCGTCCCGCACGGCAGCGGCACCGGCCTGGACCTCGGCGTCATGTTCGACCGGAACATCGCCCTGCGCGGCGGTGTCGCCCCGGTCCGCGCCTACATCCCCGACCTGCTGCCCGACGTCCTCGACGGCACGATCGACCCGTCGCCGGTCTTCGACCTCACCGTCGGCATCGAGGGCGTGCCGGACGGCTACAAGGCGATGGACGAGCGCACCGCCCTGAAGGTGCTCGTCACCAACGGCTGACCGGGTCACGTCCACCTGATCGGCAGCGGCAGAGCCGTCAGCAGCCCCGACACCGCGACCACCACCCCCAGCACGGCCACCTCGGCCCGCGCGGGAACGTACGCGGTCAGCGGGTCGGCCGCCCGGCGCAGCCGGAACCGCGCCCACAGCGCGAGCACGGCGACGGCGGCGACGAGGATCACCTTGGCCAGCAGGGTGCGCCCGTACGCCGTCGTCGTCAGCTGGTCCAGGACCGTGTCCGGGGGCATCCGCCGCAGCGAACTCCACACTCCCGTCGCGGTGATGGCCGCGAGCAGTACGGCCGCCACACGCGCGTAGAGCCCGAGCAGCGCCGCCCGGGCCTCCCGGCCGCGCCACCGGCGCAGCATGCGCAGCGCGTGCAGCAGACCGCCCACCCACAGCGTCGCGCACGCAAGGTGCACCAGGGTCAGCCCGGAGCCGGGCAACGGGTCGTGCTCGGGCGCCGGATGGGCGCGCAGCGCCTCGGCGACGGCCACCGCCGCCAGCGGCCACACCTGGGTCGCCGGGCGGCGCGAGCGGGCGCACAGACCGGCCAGCAGAAAGGCGTTGACCTCGATCAGGGCCAGCCTGCCGTCGCGCGACCGGTACAGGCCGCCCACGTCGATGTCGGCGAGGGAGCGCGGCACCAGGTTGCCCGTCGACACGACCGACGCGAGCCCCAGCGCGGCGACGAAACCGGCACCGGCCGCGAACACCGTCCAGCTCGGCGGCCGTTCGGGCGGCGGGTCCGGCAGCCGGCGGCCCAGCCGGTCCACGAACAGCTCACCCGCCGGCACGCACAACGCGGCGAACAGCACCCCGCGCAGCAGGGCGATACCGCCCACTCCGGGCGCCGCGGCCTCCCCGGTGCCCCGCAGCGCGACGGACGGCCCGACCAGCGGTACCAGCGCGGCCACCGCCGCCAGCACCAGGACGGCGACGGCCCGCCAAGTCCCCGGGCGTCTCGCGGGGCCGCTCGCGGCCACCTCGGCGGTCGGTCGTGTCAACGGCCCCCCTGAGCTCCACCAGCCATGACAGAAGCGGGCAAGTACAGGAAAACAGCTGACGGAACGGCATACCACCCATTCGTACGTTTCCGGCCACCCCGATGTGCGCGCACGCCCGACGAGCCGTGGCCGCCCTGCCGTCGATCCCGGCGGCTACGCCCAACGCGGAGCATCCGACCCCCACGGCACCGGCGGCCGCGCCCAGTCGGCCGGGCCGCCCGCGAAGGACAACGGCGGACGCGCGTATCGCAGCCGCCCCAGCGCGCTGTCCGTCTCGGCGAGCCAGGCGTCCGGGCCGTCGTACGGCTCGCCGGCCCCGGGGCCCGGCTCCAGCTCCTCCGTGAGCCACCGCGCGGTCCGTGCCAGAGCCAGCCGTACGAACCTGCTGCCCCCGTCGGACGACTGCTCGGTCAGCGCCCGCAGCACGCCGGCCGCCAGCAGATAGCCGGTGCCGTGGTCCAGCGCCTGCGCCGGCAGCGCGCCCGGCCGGTCCGGTGCGCCCTCGGTCTCCGCGATGCCGGTGGCGACCTGGACCAGGCTGTCGAAGCCCCGCCGCCCGCCCCACGGCCCGTACGCGCCCCACGCCGACACCTGGGCCACGACCAGCCCGGGCCGCCGCTCGGCCAGCGCCTCGGGGGAGAGCCCGAACCGGTCCAGGGCGCCCGGCCGGTAGCCGGTGACCACGACGTCCGCGGAGGCCAGCAGCTCCTCGAAGGCCGCCCGGTCCGTCGTCAGGCCGAGCTTCGCCGAGCGCTTCCCGAAGCCCGTGTCGGCGTGCTGGTCGGGGAGTTCGGGCAGCCACGGCGCGTCCAGGCGCAGGACGTCGGCGCCCAGCAGCCCGAGGGTGCGGGTGGCGACCGGGCCGGCGAGGACCCGGGTCAGGTCCAGGACGCGCAGGCCGGCGGCGGGCAGCAGGGGAGCGGTTCCGGCGTCGAGCGGCGGGAGCACGCGCGCGTGACCCGTGTCCACGCGGTCGCGCTCGACCAGGGGCCGCGCGGCCACCGCGACCGCCTGCTCGTGCCCGGCCCACTGACCGGGCGAGCGCAGCGCCACGGCGAGTCCGCCGGCACCGTAGACCGCGTCCTCCACGTCCAGCGCGGGCAGCTCGGAAATCCTGGCCGCGGCCTGCTCCGGGGAGGCGCTCTGCGGCAGGCCGAGCGCGCCCAGCAACCGGGTCCTGTGGTGGGGGTAGTTGGCGTGCGTACGCACCCACCCGTCCGCCGCACGCCAGAACCTGGACAGCGGGGCGAACTGCACGGGTGCCCGCCCGTCGACCAGCAGGTGGCGCTCGCTGGTGAACGCCGTCGCCACGGCCCCGTCGTCCACCCGGACCCCGGGTACCTCCGCGGCACCGGTCCGCCGGGCCCCGAGCTCGGCGGCGGCCAGCGCGCACACGCCGACGCAGGCGCGGGCGAGCTGCCGCACCGGAAGGTGCGCCGGGAGCGAGCCCGTGCGCGTCACGGTCGTGACCCGCGAGGGCAGCGACGGATCGCCGCCCAGCGCGGACCACGCGTAGTTGATTCCAGTCATGACTGCACTATGCATTATTGACCGGATCAATATATATGCTCGGGGTTGACCCGGCTACCTGGTCACGGCCGCCAGCGCGTCGGCGGTGCCCCAGCCGTAGAAGCCGTTGTGGTTCCTGGTGCCCTCGCACACCGCGTCGACCTTGCCGTCGCCGTTGATGTCGTACGGGTCGGTGCACGGCGTGGCGGTCGCCTCGGCGTACAGCAGGGCCTTCACCAGGGCGGCGGAGGCATGCGGATGGGTTGACTTGATCAATGCGGCGACGCCGACGACGTGCGGGGTCGCCATCGACGTACCGGCCATGTAGCCCCATTTGCCGCCCGGCAGCGGGCCCAGGATCAGGCCGCTGGTGGCAGGGGGCGCCGGCGCCTGGTAGGCCGTCGAGTCGCCGCCCGGCGCGGCGATGTCGATGACTCCGAGGCCGTAGTTGGAGAACGACGACTTGAGGCCCTTCGCGCCGGTCGCCGCGACCGTGACCACACCCGGCAGCTGGGTCGGAATGTCGAAGCAGTTGTGCGGGTCGATCACCCGGTCGACGGGCGTGCCGTCGTTCGGCGAGACCGGGTCGGTGATCGAGTGGGAGGCCAGGTCGTAGCTCTCGTTGCCGGCCGCCGCGACGTTGACCGTGCCCTTGCGCTCCGCGAACTGCGAGGCCCGGGTGATGGCGTCGACGAGCGCCTTCTGGTTCGGGTCGTCGGTGCAGTTGAAGTACCAGGGGTCGGTGTAATAGCTGTTGTTGGTCACGTCGATGTGGTGTTCGGCCGCCCACACGAAGCCGCAGACCACGGCCTCCGTGTAGAAGTACCCGGCGGTGGTGGCGACCTTGATTCCCGCCACCTTGACGCCCGGCGCCACACCGGTGATGCCGATCCCGTTCTTGGCGCCCGCGATCTCGCCCGCCACGTGCGTGCCGTGCGGGCTCTCCGCCGCGGTGGGCCGCCAGGCCCCGTAGGTCGTGTCCGGCTTGCCCGAGACGCAGTTGGTGGACTGCGCGGCGGAGAAGTTGGGGGCGATGTCCGGGTGGGTGTCGTCGACGCCCGTGTCGATGACGGCGACCGTGACCTTCGAGCTGCCCAGCGTCTTCTCGTGCGCCTTGTCCGCCTTGATGGCGGGCAGGTCCCACTGCAGCGGCTCCAGCGGGTCCTGCCCGTCGGTCGCCTGGGCGTCCGCCTCCGCGACCTGCTCGGAGCTGAGCACCTCCGGCGTGCCCACGTCGGTGGTCGACTGGGCGGGCAGCGGCGCGTTGCGGGTGTTCCCGGCCGAGTCCACGCCGGGCACCTTGCGGATGATCACGGCGAAGTCCGGGTTCGCGGAGTGGACGACGATCACGCCGATCTCGTCGTACGCGATCACCACCGAACCGCCGGCCTGCTCGATCGCCTTCTGGACGCGTTCGGAAGTGCGCTGTCCGGGACGGACGTTGACGACATAACTGAGGGACGTCGGGTCACTGGCGGCGGCCGTCGACGCGGCGGCTGCCGTGGCGACGCCGGTCTCGGCCGCGGACGCCGAGACGTTGGGCAGGAAGGCGAGGGCCGTGGCCATGGCCATGCCGAGCGGGAGGGCGAGGACGCGACGGTGGCGTGACTGGGGCGCGGTCATCTGAGGTCTCCAGTTCGTTCGCGGAACGGGCATGCCGTGCGGGAAGTCCTGCTCTGCGGTGACTACTTGACCGCGCGGAGCGCGTTGACGACACCGGAGCCGTAGAAGCCGTTGACGTGCTTGCCGCCCACGCAGGTGGCGTCGACGACGCCGTCGCCGTCACCGTCGTACGGGCCGGCCGGGCAGCCCGGGTTGTCCGCCTCGGCCTTCAGAAGGGCCAGCAGCCGGGCCGGAGTGGCGCGCGGATGCGTCGACTTCAGCAGCGCGGCCACCGCGGCCACGTGCGGGGACGCCATCGAGGTGCCCTGGAGGAAGCCGTACTGGTCGTTCGGCAGGGTGGACAGGATGCGGCCGTTCTTCGACGGCGTGTCCGGGATCTGGTACTTGTCGCCGCCCGGACCCGCCACGTCGACGACGCCCTGGCCGTAGCTGGAGTAGTAGGACTTCGTGTCGTTGACGCCGACCGCGCTCACGGTGACCACACCGGGCAGCTGGGTCGGCACGTCGAAGCACTCGTGCGGGTCGACCGTCCGGGTGGTGGCCGTCGAGTCGTCCGGGCTGGAGGTGTCCGTGAGGGCGTGCGAGTCGAGGTCGTCGTTCGAGTTGCCCGCCGAGGCCACGTTGAGCGTGCCCTTGCGCTGCGCGTACAGCTGAGCCCTGTTGACCGCGTCAACGATGGCGCGTTGATCAGGGTCGTCCATGCAGTTGTACAGCCACGGATCCACGTAGTAGCTGTTGTTGGTGATCTCGATGCCGTGGTCGGCGGCGAAGACGAAGGCGCAGACCACGCTCTCCGGGTAGAACAGCTGCGTCGCGTCGGGCTGGGCCACCGTGATGCTCGCGACCTTCACGCCCGGTGCCACGCCGGCCACGCCGATCCCGTTGCGGGCCGCGGCTATCTCACCGGCGACGTGGGTGCCGTGGTAGTGGTCGGCGTCCACCGGCCGCCAGGCCCCGTACGTCGTGTCCGCCTTGCCGCTCACGCAGTTGGCGGACTGCGAGGCGGAGAAGTTCGGGGCGATGTCCGGGTGGGTGTCGTCGACACCCGTGTCGATGATGCCGACGGTCACCGAGCGGCTCCCCGGCTCGATCGCGGCGGCCTTGTCGGCGGCGATCGTCCGCAGATCCCACTGGTCCGCTTCAAGGGGTTCCTGGCCGGCCGTCGACCTCTGCTCGACCCTCGCGGCCTCCGCCTTCGACAGGACCTGCACCGCGCCCTCGTCCGTGGTCCCCGCCGCGCTCAGCGGAGCCGTCCGGGTGGCGCCCGCCGACTGCACCCCGCGCACCGCCCGCAGCGCCGTGCCGAAGTCCGGGTTCGCCGAGTGCACGACGATCACGCCGATCGTGTCGTACGTCGCGACGATCGTGCCGCCGTTGCGGGTGATCGCCCGCTGCACCGACTCGATGGTGCGGTGATCCGTCCTGGTGTTGACGACATAGGCCAGGTCCGGCCCGTCCGCCGACTGCGTCGCCCGGGCGGGCAGCGGGACCGCGGAAGCCGCCGACGGCAGGAGGCCGAGCGAGGCTGTCAGTGACAGGACCACCGGGACGGCGAGCGCCAGTCCGCGTCTGGAACGCAGATGAGCCATGGGGTCTCCACATCATCCGGAACATCGACCGAAGGAGATCAGCCGAAAAACGGGCCCGCCCAAGACGCGAGTGGGCGCTTGGGCAGGTACATGACGGGTGGTGCAGGGCCGAAGCTATCTCCCGCACTCACCGGCCAGCAATGACCGGAGGTGACTTGCGCCGACGACTTCCGAAAGAACCCCGGCGAGTTGAACCTGTCCACGCGTGGCGCCGTGACCTCGGGGAGGGAGCCACAGCAGGATCGAGGCCCCCCGTCGGAATCACGCACCGGAGTCGCCCCACTACTTCACGTGCGTGGTCCACATGTCTGTGAGGTCAGAATCCGCATGTCCGTATCGCGAGGAGACTCCGTGGCCACCGAGACACCACCGCCCTCGAACACACAGACCCGGCACCCCTCCGGCGAGGAGTTCGCCGAGGTGCAGCAGAGTCCGGAGTTCGCCGAACTGCGGCACTCCCACCGCTCCTTCGCCTTCCCCCTGACCATCGCCTTCATCGCCTGGTACCTGCTGTACGTCGTGCTCTCCAGCTACGCGGACGACTTCATGGGCACCAAGGTCGTCGGCAACGTCAACGTGGCCCTGGTCCTCGGCCTCGCCCAGTTCCTCACCACGTTCCTCATCGCCTGGTGGTACGCCCGGCACGCCGCCGCCAGGCTCGACCCCAAGGCCGAGGCCATCAAGTCCCGGATGGAGGGCGGCGCATGAGCCCCGCGATCACACTGGCGGCCGGCGAGGCGAGCGAGCACCGGACGCTGATCATCACCCTGTTCGCGGTGTTCGTCGCCGCGACCCTCGTCATCACCGTCTGGGCCGGCCGCCAGACCAAGGACGCCGCCGACTTCTACGCGGGCGGCCGCCAGTTCACCGGCTTCCAGAACGGCCTCGCCGTCTCCGGCGACTACATGTCCGCCGCGTCCTTCCTCGGCATCGCCGGCGCCATCGCCCTGTTCGGCTACGACGGTTTCCTGTACTCCATCGGATTCCTGGTCGCCTGGCTCGTCGCCCTCCTCCTGGTCGCCGAGCCGCTGCGCAACTCCGGCCGCTACACCATGGGCGACGTGCTGGCCTACCGCATGCGCCAGCGTCCGGTCCGCACCGCCGCCGGCACCTCCACGATCGTCGTCTCGATCTTCTACCTGCTGGCCCAGATGGCGGGTGCGGGCGTCCTCGTCTCCCTCCTCCTCGGCATCACGAGCGACGGCGGCAAGATCGGCATCGTCGCCCTGGTCGGCGTCCTGATGATCGTCTACGTCACCATCGGCGGCATGAAGGGCACCACCTGGGTCCAGATGGTCAAGGCCGTGCTGCTCATCGCGGGCGCCCTGCTGCTGACCTTCATGGTGCTGGCCAAGTTCCACTTCAACGTCTCCGACCTGCTCGGCAAGGCCGCCGACAACAGCGGCAAGGGGTCCGCCTTCCTGGAGCCCGGCCTGAAGTACGGCGCCACCGGCACCAGCAAACTGGACTTCCTCTCCCTCGGCATCGCCCTGGTCCTCGGCACCGCCGGCCTGCCGCACATCCTGATCCGCTTCTACACCGTGCCCACCGCCAAGGCGGCCCGGAAGTCGGTCCTCTGGGCGATCGGCCTGATCGGCGCCTTCTACCTGATGACCCTCGCCCTCGGCTTCGGCGCGGCCGCGCTGATCAAACCCGACGAGATCATCGCGTCCAACAAGTCCGGCAACACCGCGGCGCCCCTCCTCGCCCTCCACCTGGGCGGCGTCGACTCCAACTGGGGCGCGATCCTGCTGGCCACGATCTCGGCGGTGGCCTTCGCGACGATCCTCGCGGTGGTCGCGGGCCTCACCCTGGCGTCCTCGTCGTCCTTCGCGCACGACATCTACGCCAACGTCATCAAGAAGGGCCAGGCCACCGAGAAGCAGGAGATCAACGCGGCCCGGTACGCCACCGTCGGCATCGGTGCCGTCTCCATCCTCCTCGGCGCCCTCGCCCGTGACCTGAACGTCGCCGGCCTGGTGGCCCTCGCCTTCGCGGTCGCCGCCTCCGCCAACCTGCCGACCATCCTCTACAGCCTCTTCTGGAAGCGGTTCACCACGGCCGGAGCCCTCTGGTCGATCTATGGCGGCCTGGTCACCGCGGTCGGCCTGGTGCTGTTCTCACCGGTGGTGTCCGGCAAGGAGACGTCGATGTTCCCGGACGTCGACTTCCACTGGTTCCCGCTGGAGAACCCGGGCATCATCTCGATCCCGGTCGGATTCCTCCTCGGTGTCGTGGGCACTCTGCTCTCGAAGGAGGTCCCGGACGCCGGCAAGTACGCGGAGCTGGAGGTGCGGTCCCTGACCGGCACCGGAGCGCACTGAGCTTCGTACGACTGGCCGCGTCGACGGGATCATAGGATCCTACGACGCGGCCGCGTCGTACCTCGTGGTATCGGGCCTCTCACGATGTCGGTGCCGTCACGTAGGCTCGCATGTGACGGCAGAGATCTGATCCGCGACGAGGGAGGGGGCCCGCGTGCTCATCGACACCTATGGCCGGGTGGCCACCGACCTGAGAGTCTCGCTGACCGACCGGTGCAACCTGCGCTGTACGTACTGCATGCCCGAGGAGGGCCTGCAGTGGCTGGCCAAGCCCGACCTGCTCACGGACGACGAGATCGTCCGGCTGATCGACATCGCCGTCCGCCTGCTGGGTGTCGAGGAGGTGCGCTTCACCGGCGGTGAGCCGTTGCTGCGCCCCGGCCTGGTCGGCATCGTGGAGCGGGTCGCGGCCCTGGCCCCCCGCCCCCGGATGTCCCTGACGACCAACGGCATCGGCCTGCGCCGCACCGCGACGGCCCTCAGGGCGGCCGGCCTGGACCGGGTCAACGTCTCCCTGGACACCCTCCGCCCGGACGTCTTCAAGACCCTGACCCGCCGCGACCGCCACCAGGACGTCCTGGACGGCCTGCGGGCCGCCCACGACGCCGGTCTCACCCCGGTCAAGGTCAACACGGTCCTGATGCCGGGACTGAACGAGGACGAGGCCCCCGACCTCCTCGCCTGGGCGGTGGCCCACGACTACGAACTGCGCTTCATCGAGCAGATGCCCCTCGACGCCCAGCACGGCTGGAAGCGGGACAGCATGGTGACGGCCGGCGACATCCTCGCCTCGCTCCGCACCCGCTTCGACCTCACCCCTGAGGGCGCGGGCGACCGCGGCTCGGCCCCGGCGGAGCGCTGGCTGGTCGACGGCGGCCCGCACCGCGTCGGCGTCATCGCCTCGGTCACCCGCCCGTTCTGCGCGGCCTGCGACCGCACCCGCCTCACGGCCGACGGCCAGGTGCGGACCTGCCTGTTCGCGCGGGAGGAGACGGACCTGCGCGGTGCGCTCCGCTCGGGCGCGGCGGACGAGGAGATCGCCCGCAGGTGGCGGCTGGCGATGTGGGGCAAGAAGGCGGGGGCAGGACTGGACGACCCGCAGTTCGTGCAGCCGGACCGGCCGATGTCCGCGATCGGCGGCTAGCCCTGCCTACCGGGCCAACCAGGCCTACCCGTCCTGCTCGGGCGACTCGGGCGATTCCCACTCCCGCAACAGCACGACGTCCTTCAGGAACCCCCGCACCCCCAGGAACTGCGAGAGATGCTCCCGGTGCTCCTCACAGGCGAGCCAGGTCTTGCGCCGCTCCGGCGTGTGGATCTTCGGGTTGTTCCACGCCAGCACCCACACGGCGTCGGCACGGCAGCCTTTGGCGGAGCAGACGGGGGAGCCGGTTTCGGAACCAGGGGCGTTCGGGATCACGTCGCTGACCTTAGCCGAGGCTCCGGTCAGTGCTGTCGTGCGGTCGTCCCACGTCCGGACACCAGCACCTCGACCACCTGCCGAAGGATGCCCATTGCGCGAAAGGCGCTCTGGTGACGCGACTGGGGCAGAACCAGAACGGCCAGCCCGAGCACCAGCAAGGTCAGACAGACGAAGGCCAGGGGGACCAGCACCGTCACAGCGGCGACAAACCTGACATTTTGCCAGATGGCGAGCATACGGATCCTCCTGGCACATGATCAGGGGGGTGGGCGGGCGGATTATTCAGATGTGGTCGCCCGCCTGAAATGGCGACGCCGAGCAGCCACGGGGGGAGCTGCCCGGCGTCGGTCCGTCGCTCCGACGGGGGATGCGGAGCGCGTACGCAGTATGTCACGGGTCACCCACGGCCCGGCACTGGAACAGCACGATTGATCTGAGCTTTTCTTGAGCTTCGGGTGGAGCCTTCGGCCGTCCGCACCGCGACCCCGACGCTCAGACCGACTCCGGCCGCTCGCCCCGCACGGCGCCCGCCGCGGGATCCGCCACCACGTCCTCCGGGACGGATTCCGCCTGCGTCTCCTCGGCCCGCGGCGGCGCGATCATCAGCCGGGTCGGCGCGACCCCGAAGGTCGACGGAAGCGACTGCGGCCGCTCCCGTCCGGCGTTGGCGACGACGACGGCGACATAGGGGAGCAGCGCCCCCAGCACCAGGGCCACGACGGCGACATACCGTTCGACGTTCCACAACGTCACCGCGAGGATCACCGACATGGTCCGGATGCCCATCGAGATGACGTACCGCCGCTGCCGGCCGCGTACGTCCTCCGCCAGGCCGGTACGGGCTCCGGTGATCCGGAACACCTGGACGTTGCCGTCGCCGCGCTGTTTCCGCATCACATTCCACCATCCGCCCGCATCGGACACTCCCCGGCCCGTACACGGTCCGCACCCGCTCGGGGAACCGGGCCAGGACCCTTCCCACGGTACGCCGCGCCTGCGCCGCCTTCGAGACCGGGTCGCCCCCTGCCTGCGTGAACGCCCTGCGCCGTAGCGCGTACGACGGTACCGACATGCGCCGTACGGCGTACGGGCCGAGACTTGGCGTAATGCTCACGTCGAGCCGTACGAGGAGGCAGTCATGGGCTGGTTGTGGGCGATCATCGTGGGTTTCGTGCTGGGCCTGATCGCGAAGGCGATCATCCCGGGCAAGCAGCACAGCCCCCTCTGGCTGACGACCATCTTCGGCATCCTGGGCGCCATCGCCGGCAACGCGGTCGCCCGCGCGGCGGGCGTGGCGGCGACACCGGGCATCGACTGGACCCGTCACCTGTTCCAGCTGGTGGCGGCCATCATCATCGTCTTCCTGGGCGACATGGCGTACATGGCGACCCTGGGAAAGCGAAAGCAGCGCATCTGAGACGCCCCGAACGTCACAACGCCGCGAACTCAAGCGCCCCGTCAGGGGTGCGGGGAACTGCGCGATCAGCCACAGCGAACCGGCGGTCGACAACGCACCCCGCACCCCCTACGGCGCTCACGAACCGACGACCTCCACAGCCGCCAGGTTCTTCTTCCCCCGCCGCAGCACCAGCCACCGCCCGTGCAGCAGCTCCGCACGATCCGGCACTGCATCCTCGGCGGTCACCTTCACGTTGTTCACGTAGGCCCCGCCCTCCTTCACGGTCCGCCGCGCAGCGGACTTGGAGGCGACCAGCCCGACCTCGGCGAACAGGTCGACCACCGGACCCAGCTCGGCGACCCGGACATGCGGCACCTCGGACAGTGCCGCGGCCAGCGTCCGGTCGTCCAGCTCCGCCAGCTCGCCCTGCCCGAAGAGGGCACGGGACGCGGCCATCACGGCAGCCGTCTGGTCGGCCCCGTGGACGAGCGTCGTCAGCTCCTCGGCCAGCGCCCGCTGCGCGGCCCGCGCCTGCGGTCGCTCCTCGGTCTGCTTCTCCAGCTCCTCGAGCTCCGTACGGGACCTGAAGGACAGGATCCGCATGTACGACGAGATGTCCCGGTCGTCCACGTTCAGCCAGAACTGGTAGAACGCGTACGGCGTCGTCATCTCGGCGTCGAGCCAGATGGCTCCGCCCTCGGTCTTGCCGAACTTCGTGCCGTCCGCCTTGGTCATCAGCGGCGTCGCCAGCGCGTGCACACTGGCGTGCGGCTCCAGGCGGTGGATCAGGTCCAGCCCCGCCGTGAGGTTGCCCCACTGGTCGCTGCCGCCCTGCTGGAGCGTGCAGCCGTACCGCCGGAACAGCTGGAGGAAGTCCATGCCCTGGAGGATCTGGTAGCTGAACTCCGTGTAGCTGATGCCCTGGTCGGACTCCAGGCGGCGGGCCACGGAGTCCTTGGTCAGCATCTTGTTGACGCGGAAGTGCTTGCCGATGTCCCGCAGGAACTCGATCGCGGACAGGCCCTCGGTCCAGTCGAGGTTGTTGACCATGACGGCCGCGTTCTCGCCCTCGAAGGACAGGAACGGCTCGATCTGGGCGCGCAGCCTGCCGACCCAGCCGGCGACCGTCTCGGGGTCGTTGAGCGTGCGCTCGGCCGTCGGGCGCGGGTCGCCGATCAGACCCGTCGCCCCGCCCACCAGCGCCAGCGGCCGGTGACCGGCCTGCTGGAGCCGGCGCACGGTGAGCACCTGCACCAGGTGCCCGACGTGCAGGGACGGCGCGGTCGGGTCGAAACCGCAATAGAACGTGACGGGACCGTCCGCGAGCGCCTTGCGCAAAGCGTCCTCGTCAGTGGACAGGGCGAACAGCCCCCGCCACTTCAGCTCGTCGACGATGTCCGTCACGGTTCTCGAATCTCCTTGGGTGGTCTCGTCATCAGGTACGAGGTTATACGCCCTGGCTGACAGAGCTCATATTGAAGTCGGGCACCCGCAGCGCGGGCATCGCAGCCCTAGTGAACCAGTCGCTCCATTCCCGCGGCAGCGTCTTTTCCGTCCGCCCGGCCTCGGTCGCCCGCCCCAGCAGGTCCACCGGCGACTCGTTGAACCGGAAGTTGTTCACCTGCCCGGTGACCTGGCCGTTCTCCACCAGATAGACGCCGTCCCGGGTCAGGCCGGTGAGCAGCAGCGTCGCCGGGTCGACCTCGCGGATGTACCAGAGGCAGGTCAGCAGCAGCCCCCGCTCGGTGGCGGCGACCATGTCCTCCAGCGAGCGGTCCCGGCCGCCGTCCAGGATCAGGTTGCCGCCCGCCGGGGCGACCGGAAGCCCGGTCAGGCCGGCCGTGTGCCGGGTGGTCGTCAGGTGCTTCAGCTCGCCGCCCGACACCCACTCGGTGGCGCCGACCGGCAGCCCGTTGTCGAAGACCGACTGGTCGCCGCCGGAGGAGTGCGCGACGACGAAGGGCGCGGACTCCAGGCCCGGCTCGTTCGGGTCGCTGCGCAGGGTCAGCGGCAGGTCGGTCAGCTTCTCGCCGACGCGGGTGCCGCCGCCCGGCTTGGAGAACACCGTCCGGCCCTCGGCCGCGTCCCGCCCGGACGCCGACCACAGCTGGTAGATCAGCAGGTCGGC
Source organism: Streptomyces sp. NPDC013157 (assembly GCF_042899865.1). Taxonomy (NCBI): domain Bacteria; kingdom Bacillati; phylum Actinomycetota; class Actinomycetes; order Kitasatosporales; family Streptomycetaceae; genus Streptomyces; species Streptomyces sp. NPDC013157. The sequence goes on from NZ_JBIBAK010000004.1 coordinate 657,506, forward strand.
GACGGCGGTCGGCGGCAGCAGCGTCTCGTACCGGCCGGCCGGGAGGTCCACGCGCCGCTCGGCCCAGCCGAGCCGCACCGCGAGCTCGGCGTCGAGCGCGCCGGGGTCGACGTCCTTGAAGTCCCGGGTGGAGCGTCCGGCCCAGGCGGAGCGCGTACGGTCCGGAGACTTGGCGTTCAGCTCCAGCGTGCCGGTGGGCTGGTCGTGCCTGAGGCGCAGCCCGGTCGAGGTGCCCACGTACGTCGACACCAGCTCGTGGTTGGCGAAGCCGTACAGCTCGCGGCCACCGGCACGCGCGCGTGCGAAGGCCTCGCCGAGCGCCGGGGCGAAGTCGGCGAACACGGCGGAGGAGGTCTCGGCGGGTGCGTCGGTGAAGTCCGGCGCCTCCGGCACGCCGGTGACCAGCGGCTGGGCGTCCTCGGCGGGCCCGGCACCGCGCGCGGCGGCCTCGGCGGCCCGCACCAGCGGCTCCAGGTCGTCGGCGGTCACGGCCGACCGGGAGACGACACCCGAGGCCGTGCCCTCCTTGCCGTCCACGGTGGCGACGACGGTGAGCGAACGGCCGCGCGTGACGCCGTTGGTGGTGAGCGCGTTGCCGGCCCAGCGGAGGTTGGCGGTGGAGTGCTCGTCGGCGATGACCACGCAGCCGTCGGCCCGGGACAGTTCCAGAGCGCGCTCGACGATCTCGTGCGGCTTGTTGCTACGGGCGCTCATCGACCGGCCTCCTGCGTGGTGTTGAGGATGTTGACGCCCTTGAAGAGGGCCGAGGGGCAGCCGTGCGACACCGCGGCGACCTGTCCCGGCTGGGCCTTGCCGCAGTTGAAGGCGCCGCCGAGGACGTACGTCTGGGGGCCGCCGACGGCTGCCATGGAGCCCCAGAAGTCGGTGGTCGTCGCCTGGTAGGCGACATCGCGCAGCTGCCCGGTGATCCGGCCGTTCTCGATCCTGAAGAACCGCTGTCCGGTGAACTGGAAGTTGTAGCGCTGCATGTCGATCGACCAGGAGCGGTCGCCGACCACGTAGATCCCGCGGTCGACCCCCCCGATCAGGTCCTCCGTCGCCAGCCCGGCCGGGTCCGGCTGCAGGGACACGTTGGCCATGCGCTGCACGGGGACGTGTCCGGGGGAGTCGGCGTACGCGCACCCGTTGGAGCGGTCGAAGCCGGTCAGCCGCGCGATCCTGCGGTCCAGCTGGTAGCCGACGAGCGTGCCGTCCTTGACCAGGTCCCAGGACTGGGCCGCGACGCCCTCGTCGTCGTACCCGATGGTCGCCAGGCCGTGCTCGGCGGTGCGGTCGCCGGTGACGTTCATCAGGTCGGAGCCGTACTTCAGCTTGCCGAGCTGGTCGAAGGTGGCGAAGGAGGTGCCGGCGTAGGCGGCCTCGTAGCCGAGCGCGCGGTCCAGCTCGGTGGCGTGGCCGATGGACTCGTGGATGGTCAGCCACAGGTTGGAGGGATCGACCACCAGGTCGTACAGACCCGCCTCGACGCTGGGCGCCCGCATCTTCTCGGCCAGCAGCTCCGGGATCTGCTCCAGCTCGGCGTCCCAGTCCCAGCCGGTGCCGGTCAGGTACTCCCAGCCGCGGCCGACCGGCGGCGCGATGGTCCGCATCGAGTCGAACTCGCCGCTGGACTCGTCGACCGACACGGCCGTCAGCTGCGGATGCAGCCGCACCCGCTGCTGGGTCGTCACGGTCCCGGCCGTGTCCGCGTAGAACTTGTTCTCGTGGACGGTGAGCAGCGAGGCGTCGACGTGGTTGACGCCGTTCGCCGCCAGCAGCCGCGCGCTCCACTCCGCGAGCAGTGCGGCCTTCTCCTCGTCCGGCACGGCGAACGGATCGATCTCGTACGACGAGACCCACGTCCGCTCCTCGTGCACCGGCTCGGCGGCCAGCTCCACCCGCTCATCCGAGCCGGCCGCCTTGATGACCTGCGCCGAGAGCTTCGCCATCGCCACCGCCTGGGAGGCGACCTTGGCGGCCGCGTCCAGGGTCAGGTCCACCCCGGACGCGAAGCCCCAGGTACCGCCGTGCACGACCCGGACCGCGTACCCGAGGTCGGTGGTGTCCGACGATCCGGCGGGTTTGGCGTCCCTGAGCCGCCAGGACGCGCTGCGCACCCGTTCGAACCGGAAGTCCGCGTGCTCGGCCCCCAGCGCACGCGCGCGTGCCAGCGCGGCGTCGGCCAGGGCCCGTAGCGGAAGCGCCGTGAAGGCTTCGTCGATGGAATGAGGCACGGAGGTCTCCCTGCTGTCGTGGCCTGTCCGTCCGATCATGTCGCGCCCGCGGGCGTGCGGACCACAGGTTTCGGCCCGGCGCCGGGCCTTTCTGTAGGGACCCGACAGTGACACCCCCGAGCCACTGTCGGTGCCCGCTTGCCCGCGGCGATGGCGGGACCGATAGGTTTTCGATGAAGCCGCCTGTCATGCCAGCTGTTCGGGCGGGTTGTCATACCGAACGAAAGGGTGATCCGTTGAGCCGCTCGGTTCTCGTCACTGGAGGCAACCGGGGCATCGGCCTCGCCATCGCCCGTGCTTTCGCCGACAACGGCGACAAGGTTGCCGTCACGTACCGCTCCGGTGAGCCGCCGGCCGTCCTCAAGGAACTGGGCGTCCTGGCCGTCAAGTGCGACATCACCGACTCCGAGCAGGTGGAGCAGGCCTACAAGGAGATCGAGGACGCGCACGGCCCGGTCGAGGTCCTGATCGCCAACGCCGGCATCACCAAGGACACGCTCCTGATGCGGATGTCCGAGGAGGACTTCACCTCGGTCGTCGACACCAACCTCACCGGCACCTTCCGGGTCGTCAAGCGCGCCAACCGCGGCATGCTGCGCGCCAAGAAGGGCCGCGTCGTCCTCATCTCGTCGGTCGTCGGCCTCTACGGCGGCCCCGGCCAGGCCAACTACGCCGCCTCCAAGGCCGCCCTGGTCGGCTTCGCGCGGTCCCTCGCCCGTGAGCTGGGCTCGCGCAACATCACCTTCAACGTCGTCGCGCCCGGCTTCGTCGACACCGACATGACCAAGGTGCTCACCGACGAGCAGCGCGCCACCATCGTGTCGCAGGTGCCGCTCGGCCGGTACGCGGAGCCCGAGGAGGTCGCCGCGACGGTGCGGTTCCTCGCCTCGGACGACGCCTCGTACATCACTGGAGCCGTCATCCCCGTTGACGGCGGACTGGGAATGGGTCACTGATCACCATGAGTGGAATCCTCGAGGGCAAGCGCATCCTGATCACGGGTGTGCTGATGGAGTCCTCCATCGCCTTCCACGCGGCCAAGCTGGCCCAGGAGCAGGGTGCCGAGATCATCCTCACCGCGTTCCCGCGGCCCACGCTGACCGAGCGCATCGCCAAGAAGCTGCCGAAGCCCACCAAGGTCATCGAGCTCGACGTCACCAACGACGAGCACCTCGGCCGCTTGGCCGACCTCGTCGGCGAGGAGCTCGGCGGCCTCGACGGCGTCGTCCACTCCATCGGCTTCGCCCCCCAGGACGCCCTCGGCGGCAACTTCCTCAACACGCCGTTCGAGTCCGTCGCCACCGCCATGCACGTCTCGGCGTACTCCCTGAAGTCGCTGACCATGGCCTGCCTGCCGCTGATGCAGAACGGCGGCTCGGTCGTCGGCCTCACCTTCGACGCCCAGTACGCCTGGCCGCAGTACGACTGGATGGGCCCGGCCAAGGCCGCCCTGGAGGCCACCAGCCGCTACATCGCGCGCGACCTCGGCAAGCAGAACATCCGCTGCAACCTCATCTCCGCGGGCCCCATCGGCTCTATGGCCGCCAAGTCCATCCCGGGCTTCAGCGACCTGGCCGCCGTCTGGGACCACCGCTCCCCGCTGGAGTGGGACCTCAAGGACCCCGAGCCGGCCGGCAAGGGCATCGTCGCCCTGCTGAGCGACTGGTTCCCGAAGACCACCGGCGAGATCATCCACGTGGACGGCGGTCTGCACGCCATCGGCGCCTGACCCGCACGGACTCTTCGAGGCCCGCATCCCGCGAAGGGTGCGGGCCTCACCCGTTCGGCCCACCGGCCGGGCCGTCGCCCGCCGGGCGGCGCACCCTGGAGACGCGGCGGCGCACCCTGGTTGCGCGTGCACCGCGCGATGTCCCTCCCCAGCCCGGCCGAGGAGGTCCCCCTTGTGCGCCTGTCCCGCAGCCTGGCCCCGGTGACCCTGGCCCTCGCCCTCGTGGTGTCGCTGCCCTGCGACGCGGAGTCCCACGCGCGCGTGCCGAGCGGACACGGCCCGGCCCCGCAGCTGTTCGGCGCGGCGTGCCGGAGCACCGTCCGCGGCTCCCACGTGGTGGCCTACTGCCACAACCCCTACGTCGACACGGACCGGGTCCGGCTGCACATCGAGTGCGCCCAGTGGTGGGACATCGACACCGACGGCTCCCCGGTCGACACCGGCCCGGCGATGACCGTACGGCTCTCCGGCCGCTGCTGGCAGGACGTCCGCGCGGTGTGGATCAGCCACCAGAAGGTGGGCTGAACCGGTCCGGACGGCACTGGAACGGATAGCTCGCCGCCTCTTTCGCGGCCGCGTCCGCGTCGCCCGCGCGGATCGCCTCGACCAGCCGGGTGTGGTCCATGTACGACTGCGGCGTCAGCTCGGCGCCGACGTCCGCGCGCAGCCAGTCCCGCAGCACCTCGCCCAGGTCGGCGTACATCGCCGTCAGCACGTCGTTGTGCGAGGCGGCCACCACAGCCAGGTGCAGGGTCGCGTCCGCCGTCACGAAGGCCTCCGCGTCGCCCGACCGCCAGGCCTGCTCGCGGCGTGCCAGGAGGGCGTCAAGCTGCCCCAGGTCCTTCTCGGTGCGGCGGGCCGCGGCCAGCCGGGCGGCCGACGACTCCAGGGTGGAGCGCAGCTCGGCGACGTGCCGGGGGTCGGCCCCGGCGAACCGGCGGTGCATCACCCCGGCCAGCTCACTGGTGGCGGAGACGTAGGTCCCCGAGCCCTGGCGGATGTCCAGCAGGCCGTTGTGGGCCAGCGCCCGGACGGCCTCCCGGACGGTGTTGCGGGCCACCCCGAGCTGCTCGACCAGCTCCGGCTCGGTGGGGATGCGCGAGCCGACCGGCCACTCGCCCGAGGTGATCTGGTTCCGCAACGCGGCGATGACCTGCTCGGACAGCGCCGAGCGGCGCGGATGGCTCAGAGGCATGACACACCTTCGCACGCGAGGGCCCGGCGGGACCGGCCGGGCCCGCCCGGGGATGGACAACCATTCATCCTATGATTCTATGATGGCCTCATGGCAGGCAGGGAAAACAGCACCACGGCCTCTGGAACATCCGAAATATCCAAGACATTCAAGATATTCAAGACATCCGATACAACCGGGACGCTTGGGGTATCCAAAACAGCCGAGACGGCTGAGACAGCTCGGGCGACGGCATCCGGCGGGAGCCCCGCGACCCCCACGCGCGCGTGGGCGGCACGGCTGGTCGTCGTCGGTATCGTGCTGTCCGCCGTCAACCTCCGGCCCGCCATCACCAGCCTCGGCGCCCTCCTGGAGGAGGTCCGCGACGGCCTCGGTATGAGCGGCAGCGTGGCCGGACTGCTGACCTCCGTGCCCCCGCTCTGCTTCGCCGTCTTCGGCGTCATGGCCCCCCGCCTCGCCCGCCGCTTCGGCCCCGCGGCCGTGGTCTGCGCGGGCATGGCGGCCGTCACGGCCGGCCTGCTGATACGGCCGTACGCCGGGAGCACCGCCGGGTTCCTGGCCGGCAGCGCGCTCGCGCTCATGGGCATCGCGGTCAGCAACGTGCTGATGCCGGTCATCGTCAAGCGCTGGTTCCCCGACCGGGTCGGCTCCATGACCGGCCTGTACTCGATGGCCCTCGCCGCCGGCACCTCGGTGGCCGCCGCGGTGACCGTGCCCCTGACCGGCGCCCTGGGCGGCAGCTGGCAGACCGGGCTGGCGGTCTGGGCCGGGCTCGCGGCGATCGCGGTGCTGCCGTGGATCCCGCTGGTGCGGGACCGCGGAACGGCGCCGGCCCCCGAGAGCGAGGCCGGGGCACGCGCGCGTGCGGAGCGCAGGCCGCCCGCCCTGCGGATCACCCGCAGCCGTACCGCCTGGGCGCTCGCCGTGTTCTTCGGGCTCCAGGCCACCGCCGCCTACATCACGATGGGCTGGATGGCGCAGATCTTCCGGGACGCGGGCGTCTCCGCGAGCACGGCCGGACTGCTGCTGGCCGTCACCATGGTGATGGGCGTACCACTGGCCTTCGTCATCCCGCGCGTGGCCACCAGGCTGCCGCACCAGGGCCCGATCGTGATCGCGCTCGGCGTCTGCGGCCTCGCCGGATACGCCGGCCTGTACCTGGCGCCCGCCGGCGGCGCCTGGGCCTGGGCCGTGCTGCTCGGCATCTCGAACTGCGCGTTCCCGCTGGCCCTCACCATGGTCGGGATGCGGGCCAGGACCGGCGCGGGCGTCGCCCAGCTCTCCGCCTTCGCCCAGAGCACCGGATACCTGATCTCCATCCCCGGCCCGCTGCTGGTGGGCGTGCTCTACCAGCACAGCGGCGGCTGGGGCCTGCCGATCGCCCTCATGGTCGGCCTGATGATCCCGCAGATGGCCGTCGGCGTCCTGGCGGGCCGGGACCGCATCGTGGAGGACGAGGCGGCCGCGACCGCCTGACCCCGCACCGGCCCCGCCGGCCCCCGCGCCCCCTGGGAGCCCCCGCCACGCCTTGGCGCCCCCTGTCGGCCCATGCCGGACCGTGTCGCGGCCACCCCGCTCGGTCCGTCGCCTCCCGGGGGTGCCAGACTGGCCCCATGCCAGTGCTCGACCCGAACCCCCAGAACGGTCAGAAGAAGATGCTGATCGTCTTCGGCTCGTTCTTCGCCATCTTCGTCGTCATCGCCGTCATCGCGACCCTCGCGTCACCCTGACCGCAGCCGGCCACCGCTCCCGCGGCCCGGTGGTGGGGCTAGCCCCACCATCCCCTAGGGGGTGAGGGTCAGGGTCAAGTGGGTGGATCACCGGATGGGACGGCGACCGCGGATTCCGTAGTTTCGAGGTGTGGCCGCGAGAGCGGCCGACACACCCCGGAGACCAACGGAGGCGACCATGCCGGCCCCCACGCACACCCGGTCCCACCCGGCGACCCCGGGCAGCGTCGACATCCGGCTCCCCTGGTGGGCGCTCGCCCTTCCCGCGCTCGCCTTCGTGGCCCTGCTGCTCCTCCTACTGAACCCGGCGGACGCCCACGCGGCCACCGGAGACCCCGCCGTCACCCACCTCCTCGAGCGCGTCCAGCAGATCGTCGACCGCTAGCGGCGGCCAGGGGCGCGGCGCCCGCGGACCGGGCGAAGCCGCATGTCAACTCCCTGCGCCCGATGGCCTGTTTCATGCGAAGCTGGGTGCCATGAGCGTCGCAGAACCCCGCAGGATTGTCCTCTTCCGCCATGCGAAAGCCGACTGGCCACAGGTGACCGACCACGAGCGACCGCTCGCTGAGCGGGGCCGAATGGACGCCGCCGTCGCCGGACGCAAGCTCGCGGACAGTGGCATCACCTTCGACCTGGCACTGTGCTCCTCCTCCGTGCGTACCCGGGAGACCTGGAAGCTCGCCGTCCACGAGCTCGCGCACCGGCCGAAAACCGTCTACGAGGAGCGGGTGTACGAGGCCTCGCCGGGCGAGCTGATCGCCGTGCTCAACGAGGTGCCCGACGACGTACAGACCGTGATCCTCATCGGCCACAACCCCGGCGTGCACGGTCTGGCCGAGATCCTCGCCGGCGCCGCCGAGGACGACGCCCGCGAGCGGATGAACCGCCGGGGCTTTCCCGCCGCCGCCTTCGCCGTCCTGACGCACGAGGGCTCCTGGAAGGCCCTCGAACCCGGCGTGGCCACGCTCGTGGACTACTGGGCACCCTCCGAGTGAGACGTGAGACGTGAGACGTGAGACGTGAGCCCACCGCACCACCAGTGACGTGACACGACGAGGGCCCGGCACCGTGGAGATCGGTGCCGGGCCCTCGTGTCCGGATCGGCCGGACGGCTCAGCTCTCGTCGTGGGTGTCCGCCGCCTCGACCTCTTCGCGGGTCACGCCCAGCAGGTAGAGGACCGTGTCCAGGAACGGGAAGTTCACCGCCGTGTGCGCGGCCTCGCGGACCACCGGCTTGGCGTTGAAGGCGACCCCGAGACCGGCCGCGTTCAGCATGTCCAGGTCGTTGGCCCCGTCACCGATGGCCACCGTCTGCACCAGCGGCACGCCCGCCTCGGCGGCGAACCGGCGCAGCAGCCGCGCCTTGCCCGCCCGGTCCACGATCTCGCCGGTCACCCGGCCGGTCAGCTTCCCGTCGACGATCTCCAGCGTGTTGGCCTGGGCGAAGTCCAGCCCCAGCCGCTCCTTCAGGTCGTCGGTGACCTGGGTGAAACCGCCCGAGACGACGCCGACTTGGTAGCCGAGCCGCTTCAGCGTCCGGATCAGGGTCCGCGCGCCGGGCGTCAGCCGCACCTCCGCGCGCACCTTCTGCACGACCGACTCGTCCAGCCCCTTCAGCAGCGCCACGCGCGCGTGCAGCGACTGCTCGAAGTCCAGCTCCCCGCGCATCGCGGCCGCCGTCACCTCGGCGACCTGGTCCTCGCAGCCGGCGTGCGCCGCGAAGAGCTCGATCACCTCGTCCTGGATGAGCGTCGAGTCCACGTCCATGACGACCAGCCGCTGGGCCCGCCGGTGCAGGCCCGCGGAGACCACCGCGATGTCCACACCGAGCTCGGCCGCGTCGGAGGCCAGGGCGGTGCGCAGCGGTTCGGTCTCCACGCCGGACACCGCGAACTCGACCGCTGTCACCGGGTACTTGGCGAGCCGGAAGATACGGTCGATGTTGCCGCCGGTCTTGGCGATCCGGGCGGCGATGGCGGCCGTCGACTCAGCGGTCAGCGGGTGGCCGAGGACGGTGACCAGGGAACGGCCGAGGCCTCGCGGGCGGTTGTCGCCGCGGCCGGAGATGATCTCCGCCTGCATCTTCATCGACTCGGCCCAGCTGTGCACGGTCGCCCTGAGGTCGCCCTCCAGCCCCGCCGGGGGCTGGGTCACGAGCGCGCACAGCACCAGGCGGCCTCGCGTGACGACCTGCTCGATGTCGACCACGTCGACCATGTAGGCGGCAAGAGTGTCGAAGAGGCCGGCCGTGATGCCCGGCCTGTCCTTGCCGAAAATCTTGACGAGGAGAGTGGGGACCTCGGAGGTCTGCGGATCGCTCATGGTGTAACCACCGTAACCGGCACCCAGTGCCTGCGGCGCAGGTGGTCCGCCTGACGGACACGGAACAATAGGTGTCGGGCCGGTGTCGGACGCCTTGCCTCCGCCCTACCGGCGAACGTGCGTGCGATGACCACGGCCGGGGCCGGGGTGCGCCCCGCCGCGTCTTCACGCACGGTTCAGCCCCGGGACACGCAGGCGGCGGACGCAGTGATCCGCGCGGAGTCCGTGATCCGCGCGGACGCAACCATGATCCAGCGAATGATGCGATCCGCGCCGACGCCGTGATCCGTGCGGAGGCCGCGATTCGCGCGGAGGCCGTGATCCGCGCGGTCGCCATGTTCCGCGCGGGCGGTCCGACCCCCGCCGTCGGTCGCTTCCCGGCCCGCGCTCGGGCTCACCTTGGGGGCCGCCTGGGCGGTGCCGGAGGTGGCGGGGGAGGAGGCGGAGGCGGTGGGGGCACGGCGCCCGGACCGCCCTGTGATCCGTCGGGCCGCCGCGCGCTCGGCCGGGGCCGCGGGGAGCGGGGCGGCGGATCGAAGGGGCGCGCCATGGTGGGAGCGCCGTACACATCGCCCGCCCCGGGCGGCGGTACGTCGGAGGGGCCGCCGTCCGCCCGGCTCTCCTCCGGTGCCCGGCGGCCGTCGTCCGCCGGGGGCGGTGCGTCCGGCGGACGACGGCCCGGGACGGCGGAACCGCCCGGCGGTGCCGTCCCCGCCCCCTGTACCGCACCGGACCGAGCCCCGCGGCCGCCCCCGGTGTCCCGCAGTTCCTCCGGCACCCGGAGATAGGGGTTCGTGTTCGGATTCGGCGGACGGTACGGCCTGCCCGGCAGGTAAGGCCCCGCCGTCTCGCTCCCGACCCGTCCCGGAGCCAGGTCGGCCCCCTGACGAGCGGGCCCGCCGCTCGCCTCGCCGTCACCCAGTGCCAGCGGAGCCGCCCGTGACCCCGCCGCCCCGGTCACCCAGGCGAGCAGCGCCCCAGCGGCCCCCGCCGCCGCACCCCAGACCGCTCCGAGCAGCAACGCCATGCCCAGCTTCCCGTGCAGCTGGATCCCCGCCCCGAACGCGTCGAAGCCCAGCACCGACAGCGAGGCGTCCACCGACACGTCCGCCAGCCACGCCAGCAGCGGCAGCGTGAGCGCGGTGGCGATCCCCAGCCGCACGGCACACCGCCCGGCGAAACCGGGCGCAGTCCACCCCACCGGCGTCCGGACCGCCGTGAACACCCCGGCCAGCAGCATGAGCAGGGCCGCCGCGACCCCCAGCAGCCACACCCGCCCGTCCAGGCCGGCCAAATGGCCCAGCGTCACCGACTGGTCGGACTTCGAGTCCAGGAGCTCGTCCAGGGGGTGCGGCAGGAACATGGTCAGGACGCCCGTGGCCCTGCCGTCGAAGGGGACGAAGAGCCCGATCGGGATGCCGAGCCAGACGCCGTTCGGGGCGCCGAGGAGGGCCGCGCCCATGATCCGGGCCGGATGCGGGTCGCCGATCGCCGCGTAGGCCGCCGCCGCCCAGCCGGCCGCCACGGCCACCAGCAGCACCGTCACCAGCGCCGAGGCCGCCGGCCGCACCACCCGGTGCACCGCAGCCCAGCCGGGTGGCAGCGGAGTCCGGCGCGAGGCCAGCAGGGCGATCAGCAGGATGCCCACCGACCAGCCGAGGCCGCCGAGCAGGGTCGCCGCCGTGTCCACCCTGAAGCCGACCGCGGCGTTCGCGTGCACGAGGTCGCCGAGGCGGTCCGGCAGCAGCCCGCCGATGTCACCGATGCCGGGGATCTTCAGCCCTCCGCCGCCGCTCCCGCCACCCGTCAGCGTGTCGAGGCCGAGCGCGCCGCCGTCTATCGTCACGACGGAGTGTCCCGCCCAGGCCAGTCCGCCCAGGATCGCCACGAACAGCACCACCACCGAGCCCGCGCGGGCCAGCAGTTCGGCCGGGGAGATCACAACTCCGGCCGTGCGCAGGGACCGTAAGAAGAACCATGACAAAAGGAGCGCGCCGACCAGGCTCACCCCCAGTGGCGTGATCTCGATGGCCGTGGAGGCCTGCGCCCCCTTCAGGCCGAAAGCGGACAGATCTCCGTCCGGGGTGACCGAACCACCCGCCCCGAGCGCCACAACGGCCGCGGTCATCGGGCCCAGTGAGCCCGCCGCGTCGGCCCGCAGCAGATGCAGACCCAGCGCCGCCGTACCCGCCATGCCGATCAACGCCCAGCTCACGGCGGCTATGGAGGACAGCAGGATGTCGGCCCACGGCAGCCGCCCGCCGTACCTCCCGTGCTCGATTCCCGTACCGGACGCATCAGCACTCATGGCAGACCCCCCGATCCGCAGCCGCGCCGGACCACTCCGTCGCGCTTGTCCCCCTCGCGTGGATTACCACTCTCCGGCCCGGTTTCAACCCCGTCAACGGAAAGAGTTGAAGCGCTCGTCCGAGGCCTCCACAAGGCCCGGCTTTCGGTCAGAGGGCCGAGCCTGAAATAGTTCCCGACGATGTTCGACATCCCTAGACTCCCTGTGATGGGGGTAACTCGGGGGACTACTCATGGGGCTTGGAGTGCCGGAACTCGTACTGGAATCAAACGGACGTACCTGGACGCTCGATCCGTCCAGGTCATACACCCTCGGACGGGATCCGCAGGGGGACATCGTGTTCGACGACGCCAGGGTCTCCTGGCGGCACGCCACGATCAGCTTCGACGGCCGCAGTTGGGTCATCGAGGACCACGGCAGTACCAACGGCACCTTCGTGCAGAGCAGCCGGGTCCAGCGGTCGGAGATCGGCCCGGGCTCGGCCGTCCATCTCGGCAACGCGAACGACGGACCGCGCCTGGGCCTCTCCGGTGCCGCGGCCGCCGCCCAACCGCAGCCCCAGCAACGGCCGTTCGCGGCGCAGGGCGCGGGCGGCGCGGGCTGGTCCCAGCCGCCCGCCGCGCAGCCGCCGGCTCCGCAACAGGGCTGGCAGCAGGCCCCGCCGGCGATCCCGCAGCAGCCGGGCGCCCCGGCCGTGGCCTCCGGCGGTGGCGCGGGGGCGCCGCCGGTCTACGGCGACCGCAGCCCGACCACGTTCCACCAGTTCTCCATCGGCCGCGTGATGCGCATCGGCCGTGCCCTGGACAACGAGCTGGTCGTCTCCGACCTGCAGGTCTCGCGCCACCACGCCGAGTTCCACTCCACGCCCGACGGCCGCATGGAGATCCGCGACCTCGGCTCGCACAACGGCACGTACGTCAACGGTATGCCGATCGCCAAGGGCGGCAGCGCGCTGCTCGACGCGAACGACATCGTGGGCGTCGGCCACTCCACCTTCCGGATCGTCGGCGACCGGCTCGAGGAGTTCGTCGACACCGGTGAGGTCTCCTTCTCCGCACGCCACCTGACCGTCACGGTCGACGGCGGCAAGCAGATCCTCAAGGACGTCTCCTTCGGCGTCCCGGAGAAGTCCGTGATCGCGGTCATCGGCCCGTCGGGGTCCGGCAAGTCGACCCTGCTCAAGGCGCTCACCGGCTACCGCCCCGCCAACGAGGGCGAGGTGCTGTACGACAACCGCAACCTGTACAAGCAGTTCGCCGAGCTGCGCCAGCGCATCGGTCTGGTCCCGCAGGACGACATCCTGCACAAGGAGCTGACCGTCAAGAAGGCCCTCAAGTACGCGGCCAAGCTCCGCTTCCCCGCCGACACCACGGGGGAGGAGCGCGAGGCCCGCATCGACGAGGTGCTGCGCGAGCTGAAGCTCGACGTCCACAAGGAGAAGAAGGTCACCTCCCTCTCCGGCGGCCAGCGCAAGCGCGTGTCGGTGGCCCTGGAGCTGCTCACCAAGCCGTCGCTGATCTTCCTCGACGAGCCCACCTCGGGCCTCGACCCGGGCATGGACCGCGATGTGATGCAGCTGCTGCGCGGCCTCGCCGACGACGGCCGCACGGTCCTCGTCGTCACCCACTCGGTGGCCGAGCTGGCGCTGTGCGACAAGCTCCTGGTGATGGCCCCGGGTGGCGCGGTCGCCTACTTCGGCCCGCCCGAGGAGGCGCTGAACTTCTTCGGCTACGACACCTGGGCCGACGTCTTCTCCGCCTTCGAGAACTACCGCGACTACGACTGGGCCGGCCGCTGGAAGGGCTCACAGCACTACCAGATGTACGCCGCGGACATCGACGCGATAGCTCCGCAGTCCGTACAGATGCCGCCGATGCAGGTGATGAAGCCGAAGAAGCCGCAGAGCTGGGGTTCGCAGCTGCTGACCCTCGTCCGGCGGTACGTGGCGGTCATCGCGTCGGACAAGGGCTTCCTGGCGCTGACGGTGATCCTGCCGGCGGTGCTCGGCGCGGTCAGTCTGCTCATCGACAGCGACAAGACCCTGCTGGTGAACCCGGTCAACCACAAGACCGGTATCCCCGTCCCCAACGGCACGGCGACCACGGTCCTGCTCATCCTCGCGGTCGGCGCCTGTTTCGCGGGCGCCGCGAACTCCGTGCGTGAGCTGATCAAGGAACGGGTCATCTACGAACGGGAACGCGCCGTCGGACTGTCCCGGTCGGCCTACCTGATGTCCAAGGTGGTCGTGCTCGGCGTGATCACCGTGCTGCAGGGCCTGATGGTCGGCCTGATCGGCTTCTCCAGCCGCACGATCCCCGACCAGGGCGTGATCCTCGGCCACTCCACCCTCTTCGAGCTGTGCATCCCGATCATGGGGCTCGGCTTCACCTCGATGATGTTCGGACTGGTCATCTCCTCGCTGGTGAAGACCTCCGAGAAGACCATGCCGCTGCTGGTGATGTTCGCGATCATCCAGGTCGTGTTCACCGGCTGCCTGTTCAACCTGAACGGGGCGGTCGGCGTCAACCAGGTCTCGTTCCTGATGCCCTCCCGCTGGGCGGTGGCCGCCGACGGCGCCACGCTCGACTTCAACAACATCGCGCCGAACACCGACGATCCGACCAAGACGGACCCGTTGTGGAACCACACGGCCGGCGCCTGGACCATGGACATGGCCGCGCTGATCGTCCTGGGTGTGATCTGCGGCTTCCTGGTGGCCCGCTTCCTGCGCCGCCACGAGCCCGAGGTCATGCGCAAGTAGCACCCGCGGTCCGTACGACGCCGAAGGGCGGCACCCGCAGTGGGGTGCCGCCCTTCGGCGTGTGTGTGCCGAGGCCCGCGCCTGCCTCAGTACGCGCTGTTGACGTTGTCGATCGAGCCGTAGCGGTGCGCCGCGTAGTTGGCGGCGGCGGTGATGTTGGCGACCGGGTCGTAGATGTTCCAGGACGTGCCGGAGACGTGGTACGTCGAGAAGGTCGGCGGGATGACCTGCAGCAGGCCCTTGGACGGGATGCCGTTGATGGCGTTGATGTCCCAGTTGTTGATGGCGTTCGGGTTGCCGGAGGACTCCCGCATGATGTTGCGGTGCAGGCCGCTGTAGGAGCCCGGGATGCCCTTGGCGTTCATGATGTCGAGGGCCTGGCGGATCCAGCCGTCGAGGTTGTTGGCGTAGGTCTTCGCGGCGACCTGCTGGATCTGTGGGCGCTGCGCGGACCGGCTGGCGGCCTGCTGGGCGGCGCGCTTGGCGGCGGCCTTCTTGACGGCGGCGACGTGCTTCACGTGGGCCGCGTGGACGTGCTTCACGTGAGCCGTGTGGGCCTTCTTCACGTGGGCGACATGGGCCGCGTGGACCTTCTTCACGTGAGCCACGTGCCGCTGGTGGGCGGAGGCCGGCTTCTTCTTGGCGGCGATGGCCTCGACCTTGACGTTCTGCAGGGCCAGCTGGTCCGTGACCTTGCCCGTGACGTCCTTGATCTGCTCGGTGCCGTAGGCCACCTTGGCGGCGGTCTGGGGGGTACCGGACGCGATCGTCTCGGCGCTGCTGGGCACGGCCGAGAAGGCGAGGGCGGCGGCGCCGAGCGTGGCGACTCCGGCGAGCGCGATCTTGTGGTGCTTGGTCAGCGTGGGACTGTGGGCGTGCTTGGGCATGGGAGTGGACCTCTTCGAATAGCGCGGAGGTCGCTCGTTGTCCGCGGGGGAGACCGGCTCCTCCTGCACGAGCACCGGAGGGAACCCGCGGTGCTGAGCGACGGCAGCCATTCTTAGCGGCCGCAAAATGCCGTGGCAAAGGTGTGACGTACGATCCCCGGTAGTGGAGCCCGGATGGGCAAATCGGGACAGACTGGAACGTCTGCCCCGTTCGCGCCGTGACTGTTTATCTCCTATGTCCGTTCGTACGTGATGTGCGCCCTATGTGCGGCCTCACATCGGCCACACGCGAATCTCACCAGGAGTTGCTGGCGCAACGCTCTGCGTGAGGGCCCTCCTCCGGGAGGATGAGGTGCACGTCGCCGAACTCGTGCCACAGGTAGAGCGCGCGCAGCGCCTCCTCGTAGCTGCGGTCGACCGCGGGCCGCCCGGCGACCGCCTCCAGCATCAGCAGATGCGAGGCCTCCGGCTCGTGCAGCCCGGTCAGCAGCCCGTCCACCACCCGCACCCCGCGCTCCGGCGTCACGACCAGCTCCGTCCACCCTTCGGCCGCCCGCACCACCCCGTCGGCCCCGGCGGCCGTCTCCACGGCCCGCACGGCTGTCGTCCCCACCGCGACGACCCGCCCGCCCGCCCGTCGCCCATCACCACCCTTCCGAGGAAGCGCTTCGCGCCTTTCTTGATTCGCCTTCGCGTTGTTGATCAGCCGCGCCGACGCCTCCGGCACCGCGAAACGTTCCGCGTACGGCGGCTCGTGCGCCTCCCCCGACGACACCCCGGTATGCAGCGTGACCGGCGCGAACTGAACCCCGCGGCTCACCAGCTCCGCCACCAGCCGCGCGGTGAAGGGCCGGGCCGCACTCGGCATCTCCGCGCTCCCCGCCCCGTCCGCCGACGGCAGCGCGAACACCGTCTGGTAGACGGACAACGGCTGGTCCCGCTCCGTATAGGAGTAACGGATGGGCCGCCCGTGCTCCCGCAGTACCCCGCGTACGTCCGCGGAGGCCCGCGCCCACCACAGCCGCTCGCCCCGCGCGCTCAGCGGCTCCTCCAGGACCAGCCGCCCGCCCCCGGGCAGCCGCACCTCACTCCCCGCACGCGTACCCGCACGCGCGCGGGTGGTCCCCTTCCCGTCCGGTTCCCGCAGCTCGACCGCCCACCGGCCGTCGTCCCCGCGCGTGGAGAAGTGCACCACCACGCGCGCGTGCCCGACCCGCCCGTCCACGGCGGCCGCCAGCGTCGGCGAGGTGTTCACCACCAGCAGGTCCCCGGCCCGCAGCAGGCACGGCAGCTCCGCGAAGGCATGATGCGACACCGCCGTCCCGCGCGACACCAGCAGCCGTACGGCGTCCCGCTCAAGACCCGGCCCGCGCTGCTCGGCCGGCACCCGCGCGGACAGCTCCTCGGGTACCCGCACCACCGTCGTCATCGCCCCTCCACCAGGGCAGGCGCCCCGTACCGCCCACTCGCCGGCCGCTCGTCCAGGAGCCGTAGGAAGGCCGGTACGACGCTCACCGGTGCCGGCCGCGGACCGTCGTCGTCCGGTACGGCCGCCGCGTACAGGTCGGTCGCCATGTCCCCGGGATCCACCGCCCACACCCGCAGCCCCGGCTCCTCCACACCGAGCACCGCCGCCAGCTGGTCCAGGGCCGCCTTCGAGGCGCCGTAGCCGCCCCAGGTCTCGTACGCCTCGGCGCCCGCGTCCGAGCTGACCGCGACCACCGCGCCCGCCGCCGACTCCCGCAGCAGCGGCAGCGCCTCCTGGACCAGGCCCAGCGCGGCCACCACGTTCACCTCCAGCGCCCGGCGCAGCCCCGCCAGGGGCAGCTCGCCCAGGCGCACCAGCGGCTCGGCGCCCAGCGCGCTGGCGTTGCTCACCAGCAGGTCCACCCCGCCCAGCTCCCGCGCCGCGGCCACCAGGCCGGCCCGGTGCCCGGCGTCCGTGACATCGCCGGACAGCGCCGTCACCCGCGTCCCGTGCCCCGCGACGGACTCCGCCGTCTCCTTCAGTACCCCGGCCCCCCTGGCGTCCAGCACCAGATCCCAGCCGCGCGCGGCCAGCGCCTCCGCCAGCGCCCGCCCCAGCCCCCTCGAGGCCCCCGTGATGATCGCTACCGGCATGACAACCGTCCCCTCGGCTCCGTCCGCCCGCGTCGGCGGTGATCCCAACGTAGGAACCGGACCACCCCGGCCGCCTCGGACGCGGGCCGCAACCGGGCGGGGTCCTTCGGACTAAGCCGCCGGTCCGGGACTCGCGGCCTAGGTCCTGCGGCCTACGGCCGGCGGTCCAGGCCCTGCCGCCATCGGCCCGATCCGCACTGTCGGACCCCGCCGGTACCGTGAGGACATGAGTCATGGTCCCCGGTCCGGCCTGGCGGCGGTCAGTTCCGCGCTGCTGGCCATGAGCAGGCATCTGGAGGTGCGCGACGTCCTCAAGACGATTGTCGCCTCCGCCCGTGAGCTGCTCGACGCCCAGTACGCCGCGCTGGGGGTCCCCGACGACCACGGCGGCTTCGCCCAGTTCGTCGTCGACGGCGTCACCGACACCCAGTGGAAGGCCATCGGCCCGCTCCCGCGCCAGCACGGCATCCTCGCGGCGATGCTGCGCGAGGCGAAGGTCGAGCGGCTGGCCGACGTCCGCACGGACCCCCGCTTCGAGGGCTGGCCCTCCGCCCACCCCGAGATGTCCGACTTCCTGGGGCTGCCGATCCGGGACGGCGACGAGGTCATCGGCGCCCTGTTCCTCGCCAACAAGAACTGCCCGAAACCGGAGGGCGGCTGCGGCTTCACCGCCGAGGACGAGGAACTCCTCTCCATCCTCGCCCAGCACGCGGCCATCGCCCTCACCAACGCCCGCCTCTACGAGCGCAGCCGCGAGCTGACCATCGCCGAGGAGCGCTCCCGGCTCGCCCACGAGCTGCACGACGCGGTGAGCCAGAAGCTCTTCTCGCTCCGCCTGACCGCCCAGGCCGCCGCCGCCCTGGTCGACCGCGATCCCTCCCGCGCCAAGGGCGAGTTGCAGCAGGTGGCCGTGCTCGCCGCCGAGGCCGTCGACGAACTGCGCGCAGCCGTCGTGGAGTTGCGCCCCGCCGCCCTCGACGAGGACGGCCTGCTCGCCACCCTGCGCACCCAGGTCCAGGTCCTCGACCGCGCCCACACCGCGCGCGTGACCTTCGCCGCCGGCGGATTCCGCGCCCTGCCCGCCGCCCAGGAGGAGGCTCTGCTCCGGGTGGCCCAGGAGGCCCTGCACAACGCGCTCAGACACTCCGGGGCCGAGCATGTCGACGTGACGGTGAACCGGCGTGGCGGCGGAGCCGTCCTGAGGGTCACGGACGACGGCAGCGGCTTCGACCCGCTCCTCACCCGGCGCGCCGGACGCCACCTCGGCCTGGTCTCCATGCGGGACCGGGCGAGCGGCGTCGGCGGCACGCTGACCGTGGAATCGGCGCCCGGCAAGGGCACCACGATCGAGATGGAGGTCCCCGGTGGCTGACGCGATCCGGGTGCTGCTGGTCGACGACCACCAGGTCGT
Source organism: Streptomyces sp. NPDC013157 (assembly GCF_042899865.1). Classification (NCBI taxonomy): domain Bacteria; kingdom Bacillati; phylum Actinomycetota; class Actinomycetes; order Kitasatosporales; family Streptomycetaceae; genus Streptomyces; species Streptomyces sp. NPDC013157. Next base: position 676,204 of record NZ_JBIBAK010000004.1, read on the forward strand.
CCGCCGGGGCCTGCGCACCTTCCTGGAGGTCCAGGACGACATCGAGGTCGTCGGCGAGGCCGCCGACGGCGCGGAGGGGGTCGAGCGCGCCCAGGAGCTGACCCCCGACGTCGTCCTCATGGACGTCAAGATGCCCGGCCTGGACGGTGTGGCGGCGCTGCGCAGGCTCCGCGAACTCGACAACCCCGCGCGCGTGCTGATCGTCACCAGCTTCACCGAGCAGCGCACGGTGGTCCCGGCCCTGCGCGCGGGCGCCGCCGGATACGTCTACAAGGACGTCGATCCCGACGCGCTCGCCGCCGCCATCCGCTCGGTGCACGCCGGGCACGTCCTGCTCCAGCCCGAGGTGGCCGGCGTCCTGCTCTCCCAGGAGGAGGCCAACTCCGGCCAGGGCAGGGGTGGTTCGCTCACCGAGCGGGAGCGGGAGGTACTGGGGCTGATCGCCGACGGCCGCTCCAACCGGGAGATAGCGCGTGCCCTGGTGCTGTCCGAGAAGACCGTCAAGACACACGTCTCGAACATCCTGATGAAACTCGACCTCGCCGACCGCACCCAGGCCGCCCTGTGGGCCGTTCGCCACGGCGTGACCGGCTGAAACGTCCTCCGCAACGCTTCACCGACGGCAACCTGGAGGGTCGTCCTACGGGCTGAGATTCATACCGTCGTGGGAATGTCACCCGGACGGCGCATCCTCCGTCGGCCGCCGCCGTTCTTCAGTGCGTGCCGCGGCGACCGCCGTGGCGATCGCCAAGGAGGGCTCAAGAAGTGAAGAACCTGAAGAAGGCAGCGGCCGTGACGATGGTGGCCGGCGGGATCGTGGCCGCTGGTGCCGGACTGGCCTCCGCCCACACCGGCGGCGCCACCGCGGCCGGCGAGGCCCATGGTTCTCCGGGCGTCGTCTCGGGCAACGTCATCCAGGCCCCGGTGCACGTCCCGGTCAACGTCGTCGGGAACAGCATCAACGTCATCGGCGTGCTGAACCCCGCCTTCGGCAACCTCGGCCTCAACCACTGAGACCGCGACCTCCGGCCTTCCGGACGCCCCGGAAGGCCGGTCGGCTTGCCGCGGTCGGGCAGCGCCCCGAAGGGGTGCTGGGGGTACCCCGGCCGAAGGCCGGGGGAGGAACTGCGCGACCAACCACGACGGCGCCGCAGACGTCTGACGACATCCAGCGGCACTTACAGCAGAGCGCTCAGCGCCCCCGCTCACGCTCCTCCACAACGGAGTTGTACGCCGCGACCTGCGCCCGCCGCGCCGTCCGCTCCACCGGCCGCAGCGCCAGCGACCGCGCCGCCATCTCCGCCGCGCTCACCGCCCCGCCGTGCCCGTTGTCGTGGGCCAGCGAGATCAGCAGCCCCACCCGCTGCGCCAGCTCCAGCACCCGCACCGCCCGCGGCGGATACCCAGGGGCCAGCACCTCCCGGCCCCGCTCCGCGCGCGCCCGGTACGCGTCGATCGCCGCTTCCGCCACCGGTCCGGACCCGGCGACGTCCAGCTTCGACAGCACCTCAGTCGCGTCCCGCAGCGCCTCGGCCAGCTCCCGCTCCGCCTCGCCGAGCGACGGCACGTCGGCCGGCGGCGCCTCCCGCACCGGCAGCACATGCCAGACCGCCTCGACATGTACATCGCCGGCCGGCCCGGCCTCGTACACCTCCGGCACCAGCCCGAACGCGGCGCCGTGGCAGATCACCGCCTCCTCCGCCTCCAGCGCCCGCGCATTGAACTCCGGCGGCCCGCTCAGCCCCAGCGGATGCCCCGACGCCGGCAGCGCGACCCGCAGCCCTGTCGTCCCCAGCGTCCGCAGCCGCCCCAGCGCCAGCGTGAGCCCGACCGGAGCGGACTCACCGGGCAGCCCCTCCACCCGGTGCACCGCGTCCTCGCCGACGATGGCGAGCACGGCGTCATCCGGAGAGACAAGTCCGGCCAAAAGGGCATTTCCCCACGCGGCGAGGCGTCCTGAACGCGGTTCCGAGAGCATGCCCCCACCCTAAGGACAGGACCGATGGAATGGAGTGGCGCACTCGTGGCGTAGATTTCATAAGGGCCGCGCCCACCGGCGCCGCCGCCCGGGCCACAGGCGTACGCGACAGCCGAGAACGGCGACACTGCAAGGGGAGACAACGCGCTCATGAGCGATGTTCTGGAGCTTCAGGACGTATCCGTGGTCCGGGAGGGCCGGGCTCTGGTGGACCAGGTCTCCTGGTCGGTGAAGGAGGGCGAGCGCTGGGTCATCCTCGGCCCCAACGGCGCCGGCAAGACCACCCTCCTCAACGTCGCGTCCAGCTACCTCTTCCCCAGCAAGGGCACCGCCACCGTCCTCGGCGACACACTCGGCAAGGTCGACGTCTTCGACCTGCGCCCGCGCATCGGCATGGCCGGCATCGCGATGGCCGAGAAGCTCCCCAAGCGCCAGACCGTCCTGGAGACCGTGCTCACCGCCGCCTACGGCATGACCGCCCACTGGCAGGAGGAGTACGACGAGGTCGACGAGCAGCGCGCCCGTGCCTTCCTCGACCGCCTCGGCATGACCGACTACGTGGACCGGAAGTTCGGCACCCTCTCCGAGGGCGAGCGCAAGCGCACCCTGATCGCCCGCGCCCTGATGACCGACCCCGAACTGCTCCTCCTCGACGAACCCGCCGCCGGCCTCGACCTCGGCGGCCGCGAGGACCTGGTCCGCCGCCTCGGCCGGCTCGCCCGCGACCCGATCGCCCCCTCCATGATCATGGTCACCCACCATGTCGAGGAGATCGCCCCCGGCTTCACCCACGTCCTGATGATCCGCCAGGGCAAGGTCCTCACCGCCGGCCCGCTGGAGCTCGAACTCACCTCCCGCAACCTCTCCCTCTGCTTCGGCCTCCCGCTCGTCGTCGAGCAGCTCGGCGACCGCTGGACCGCCCACGGACTGCCCCTGTCCTGACCGGATCTGACGGGCCCTGACCCGGCACAGCGCACTGTCGTGGTCGGCACCCCCGGCCCTACCATGACTGTGTGAACAGCATCGACGCATGGGTGTGGTGGCTCGTCGTCGCGGCGGCGCTCGGAATTCCGCTCGTGGTGACCGCGATGCCGGAGTTCGGCATGTTCGCGGTCGGCGCCGTGGCCGCCGCCGGTACCGCCGGACTGGGCGCGGGCACCGTGTTCCAGGTACTCGTCTTCGTCGTCGTCTCGGTCGCGCTGATCGCCGTCGTACGGCCCATCGCGAACCGGCACGCCGCCCAGCGCCCGCAACTCGCCACCGGCGTGGATGCGTTGAAGGGCAGACAGGCCGTCGTACTCGAACGCGTCGACGGCGGCGCGGACGGACGGATCAAGCTCGCAGGGGAGATCTGGTCGGCGCGCGCCCTCGACCCGGACCGTGCCTACGAAGTGGGGCAGGAAGTCGACGTCGTGGAGATCGAGGGGGCCACCGCGATCGTCATCTGACCTCGTAAGACTCAACTGAACAGAAGAGTCCCCGAGTTGCGCGTGCGTCTGTCAGACTCATCCAGCAAGATCTTCAACAACCATAAGATCTGCCGAAGCGCCGAGGCGGAGAAGGGTACGGGGAGCGACGATGGAACCGGTCATCATCGTCCTGGTCATTCTGGTGGTGTTGGTCTTCATCGCCCTGATCAAGACGATCCAAGTCATCCCACAGGCGAGCGCCGCCATCGTCGAGCGCTTCGGCCGCTACACACGGACCCTGAACGCGGGCCTCAACATCGTGGTCCCGTTCATCGACACCATCCGCAACCGCATCGACCTGCGTGAACAGGTCGTACCGTTCCCGCCGCAGCCGGTGATCACCCAGGACAACCTGGTCGTGAACATCGACACGGTCATCTACTACCAGGTCACGGACGCCCGCGCGGCCACCTACGAGGTCGCCAGCTACATCCAGGCCATCGAGCAGCTCACGGTCACCACGCTCCGCAACATCATCGGCGGCATGGACCTGGAGCGCACCCTGACCTCCCGCGAGGAGATCAACGCGGCCCTGCGCGGCGTCCTCGACGAGGCCACCGGCAAGTGGGGCATCCGCGTCAACCGCGTCGAACTCAAGGCGATCGAGCCGCCGACCTCCATCCAGGACTCGATGGAGAAGCAGATGCGCGCCGACCGTGACAAGCGCGCCGCGATCCTCACCGCGGAAGGCACCCGCCAGGCCGCGATCCTCACCGCCGAGGGCGAGAAGCAGTCCCAGATCCTGCGCGCCGAGGGTGAGGCCAAGGCGGCGGCGCTCCGCGCGGAGGGCGAGGCCCAGGCGGTCCGCACGGTCTTCGAGGCCATCCACGCCGGCGACCCGGACCAGAAGCTCCTCTCCTACCAGTACCTCCAGATGCTCCCGAAGATCGCCGAGGGCGACGCCAACAAACTCTGGATCGTCCCCAGCGAAATCGGCGACGCTCTCAAGGGTCTCTCCGGCGCGATGGGCAACTTCGGCCCCCTGGGCGGCGGTTCCAACGGCGGCGGCAACGTCCCGGCCCAGGAGCGCCGCGAGAAGCCGAACATCGACTGACGGTTCTGGAAAACAAAGGTTCCCCGCACCCCGGTAAGGGGCGCGGGGAACTGCGCGACAAGCCACAGCGCGGCCCAGCCGCACGACGGGCCCGGCCAGGCACACGACTAGGCGGCGGCCACATCCCCCGAAAGCCACTCAGGCAACGCCGCCAGATCCTCGGCCCCCATGGCCAACAGCATCGCATCCTGCGGCGAAGGCTCGAACGGCTTCCGAAGCAACGGCATCTGCGCCTGCTCCGGCGTCCGGTCCGCCTTCCGGTGATTGTCCTCCGCGCAGGACGCCACCGTGTTCAGCCAGGAGTCCGCGCCCCCCTGAGCCCGCGGTACCACGTGGTCCACGGTCGTCGCCCGCTTCCCGCAGTACGCGCACCGGTGCCGGTCCCTGACCAGCACCCCCCGCCGCGACCACGGCGCCTGTCTCCGAAAGGGCACCCGCACATACCTGCACAGCCTTATGACCCGAGGCGCAGGTATGTCCACCTCGGCACCGCGCATGCGCAGCTCGGGGTGGGCCTGCTCGACGACGGCCTTGTCCTGGAGCACCAGAACGACGGCGCGGTTCAACGTCACCGTAGACAGCGGCTCGAAGCTCGCGTTCAGCACCAGCGTGTCACGCATCCAGCCCACCTCCCATGTGCACCGTGCCCACCGCCGGCGGGCTTGGATCAACTCTGGACGGGCGCGCCGAGATGGACAACGCAATAAAAACTGCCCGCCCCTGATCACTTCCATGACCAGGGGCGGGCAAACGTTCAATGAACGCTCAGCTGATTTCGCGCGCTGCGTCAGCCCTGCTCGGGGTTCTCGTACTCCCCGATGAGCTGCGCACGCGCGATCGCGTGGAACCGCAGGTTGAACCCGACGACGGCAGGCGACACATCGGCGTCCGGACCGAGCTTCTCCTGGTCCACCGCGTACACCGTGAAGACGTACCGGTGCGGCCCGTCCCCGGGCGGCGGCGCGGCACCGCCGAAGTCCTTCGACCCGTAGTCGTTGCGCACCTGCACCGCGCCCTCGGGCAGCCCCTCGAACTTGCCGCTGCCCGCGCCCGCCGGCAGCTCGGTCACCGAGACCGGGATGTCGAACACGACCCAGTGCCAGAACCCGCTGCCCGTCGGGGCGTCCGGGTCGTAACAGGTCACAGCGAAGCTCTTGGTCCCGGCCGGGAAGCCCTCCCACCGCAGCTGCGGCGAGGTGTTGCCCTTGGCGTAGACCTGAGCGTCCTTGAGCGTCGCCCCTTCCTCGATGTCCTCGCTCGTCACCGTGAACGACGGGACGGGCGGGTGGAAGTCATGGGGGAGAGGCCGCCGCTTGAGCTCGGTCACCTCGGTACCTCCTGATCGATACTGATCGATTACGGACCCCGTCACGGAATCCGCGGTTCCCGAGCCTAGAACCAGTTGCGCTTGCTGCCGACCTCGGACAGCCACTGGTTGAGATAAGCCGCCCAGTCGGTCCCGTGGAAGTCGTGCAGACCCACCTGGAACGAGCGGAAGGTGTCACTGCCCTCGCTGAACAGCCCCGGCTTCTTGTCCATTTCGAGGATGACGTCCATGGCGTGCGCGTCCGCCACGAAGCTCAGCTCGACCTGGTTCAGCCCCCGGTACTGGGACGGCGGGTGGAACTCGACCTCCTGGTAGAACGGCAGGGTCTGCCGCGTCCCTCGGATGTGCCCCTTCTCCAGGTCCGCGTTCTTGAACCGGAAGCCCAGCTGGATGAAGGCGTCCAGGATCGCCTTCTGCGCCGGCAGCGGATGCACGTTGATCGGGTCCAGGTCACCGGAGTCGACGGCACGCGCGATCTCCAGCTCGGTGGTCACCCCGATGTGCATCCCGCGCAGCGCCTGCCCGTCGATCATCGTGACGGGCGTCTCCCACGGAATCTCCAGCCCGAACGGCACCGCGTGCACGGCCCCGGCCTGCAGCTCGAAGGCACCGCCGAGCCGCGCCTTGCCGAAGCCGATGTTCTGCTTGTACTCCTCGTCGCCGCTCTCCACCTCGACCCGCGCCTGGAGCCCCACGGAGAGTCCCTGGATCTCCTGGTTCACCGAGCCGCCCTGGATCCGCACCTCGCCCTGGACGACGCCGCCCGGTACGACGTTCACCTCGGTGAGCACCGTCTCGACGGACGCCCCGCCGGCCCCCAGGCTCGCGAGCAGCTTCTTGAACCCCATGACTCTCCTCTACTACCTACTACGTACGGACGGATCCTTGATCCCTACAAACGCGTTCCGGTCCCGACCGGTTCCGGCTCACACCCTGGCAAGCTGACGAATCCTTGACCAGCCCTTGGCGTCCTCGGTCTGGACTAGGCTCGGACGCCATGATCGCGCCCCCGGACCGTACGCCACTCCCCAGAAGCTTCTTCGACCGCCCTGTACTGGAGGTCGCTCCCGACCTCCTCGGCCGCGTCCTCGTCCGCACCACCCCGGACGGTCCGATCGCGGTGCGCCTCACAGAGGTGGAGGCGTACGACGGCCCGAACGACCCCGGTTCGCACGCCTATCGCGGCCGCACCCCCCGCAACGAGGTGATGTTCGGTCCACCCGGACACGTGTACGTCTACTTCACCTACGGCATGTGGTTCTGCATGAACCTCGTCTGCGGTCCCGAGGGCACCGCGTGCGCGGTCCTGCTCCGCGCCGGCGAGATCGTCGAGGGCGCCGAGCTCGCCCGTAAACGTCGGCTTTCGGCCCGATATGACAGAGAACTGGCCAAAGGGCCGGCCCGCCTGGCCACCGCTCTGGGCGTGGACCGGGCCCTGGACGGCACGGACGCGTGTGCCGTCGGCGAGACCCCGCTGCGGATACTGACCGGCGTCCCCGTCCCCTCCGACCAGGTACGCAACGGTCCGCGCACCGGAGTGGCCGGCGAGGGCGGCAACGGCGACGTCCATCCCTGGCGCTACTGGATCGCCAACGACCCCACCGTGAGCCCCTATCGGGCCCATGCGCCGAGGCGCCGCTCAAGTTGACGCGTCCCTGGAAGGTGCGTAATGTAGCCCGAGCCGCTTGAACCGGGTACGGCAATCGCCAGCAGCCGGAAGCGGCCACCCACTACCTACGACTTCCCCTGACGGGGTCGATTTCGGCGTGCCTGCATGCCCGAATTCGAGCTCGCGGAACTCGATTATGAGTCCCGGCGGGAATCGGCTAACGTAGTGAATGTCGAAAGGCTGACGGGCGAAAGCCGGAAAGCCTCAAGACAATCCCGCCGACCGGGAATCGGACGCCGAAAGGATCTGATAGAGTCGGAAACACCGAAGGGAAGCCCGGAGGAAAGCCCGAGAGGGTGAGTACAAAGGAAGCGACCGTTCCTTGAGAACTCAACAGCGTGCCAAAAGTCAACGCCAGATATGTTGATACCCCGTCTCTCTGAGACGAGGTTCCTTTGAAGAAAACACAGCGAGGACGCTGTGTGCGAGAGGATCATTCCTCCTCTCGCACCGCTCTCGTGGTGTTGCACCGGATTACCGGTAAACATTCACGGAGAGTTTGATCCTGGCTCAGGACGAACGCTGGCGGCGTGCTTAACACATGCAAGTCGAACGATGAACCACTTCGGTGGGGATTAGTGGCGAACGGGTGAGTAACACGTGGGCAATCTGCCCTTCACTCTGGGACAAGCCCTGGAAACGGGGTCTAATACCGGATATGAGCCTGGGAGGCATCTCCCGGGTTGTAAAGCTCCGGCGGT